>CAZVWE010000001.1:0-482733 GCA_964631345.1 uncultured Eggerthellaceae bacterium
CTTGAAGGTTCGAAAAAAGAAACCTCAAAGTATGTAGCTTTCCGGCTCTAACTCGGCAATCCGTCGTGTCGGCAGTCGGAGCATACTGCAACACGAAGGGTTGTTAACTTGCTTTATCTATCTCAAATGATCGGCAAGCCTGTGGTCGATGCTGCAGGTGAAAAGATCGGTACGATATCAGATCTAGCCATTTCCACTGGCGAGGTTTTCCCACGCATTACTAGCCTTGCATTCAAAGGGCCAGGGCATGTTCCATTTATGATCTCATGGCGAAAGTACGTGAATCGCTTTGATGAAGACGGGATCGTGCTTTCTGTGGATGCAAAAGACATCCGCTTTAGCTACCTTCAACCCGATGAGGTATTGCTTGCGCGCGATTTAATGAACCGCCAGATTGTGGATACTCAAGGCATGAAAGTTGTCCGCGTAAACGATCTCAAGCTTTCTCAATCAGGAACCCAGCTTCGACTTTTAGGTGCCGAAGTGGGAGTGCGTGGAATTTTGCGAGGTCTCCATCCCCTGCTTGAACGCATAGTTGTTCGAATTTCCAAATTGTTCAAGCAAAGATTTGATGAACAAATAATTGCTTGGAACTACATGGATCTACTTGATCGAGATCTATCGGAAGTACAGCTTTCTGTCTCTCATAAGCGTTTAGACGAACTGCATCCGGCAGATGTTGCAGATATTCTCGAACAACTTGATCCCCAACAGCGAGCAAGTGTTTTCAAGCATCTAGATGAAGCCTCTGCATCTGATGCAATATCTGAGATGGAAGATGACGTTCAAGCTGAATTCTTAGATGACCTAGATGACGCAACCGCTGCACAACTTATCGGCAACATGGATCCTGACGATGCTGCTGACATCGTGCGTGACCTTCCCTATGAAAAGGCAGAAACGCTTTTGCGCCTTATGGGCGTTGAGGACGCAAAGGAGATACGAGAGCTTCTAGGATTTAAAGATGGCACTGCAGGTGGCATGATGACCACTCAGTACGTTTTGGTTTCCGAAGATGCAACCGTGCAAGACACAATTGAGGTTTTGCGTGATCTCGAAGAGGACTTTCCGACCGTTCATTATGTTTATGTATCTGACGCATACGGAAAGCTAATAGGTGTGCTTTCACTTCGAACCTTAGTACTTGCATCGGCAACAACAAAAATATCCGAAATTATGTATACAGACGTAATCTCTGTAACTCCTGATGAAGTTGAAACTGATGTTGTTGAAGACATCTTCAAATATGACATTCCAGCAATGCCTGTCATAGATGAAAACGGATTTATGTTAGGCATTGTTACTACAGAAGATGCGTGGGATGCGATCGAAGAAGAAGCTGCAAGCGAGAAAAAGCAATCCAACATCTTGCGTGTATTAGGCATAATCTTTGGCACTATTGCAATACTTGCACTCTACACCATAGTACTCGTTCAAATCCTTGCTGCCACAGGCATGCTGGGGGACTGATTTTAAGAAGGGGGCAAAATGAAATTGAACAAATTAGTGCTCCCTGAAGAGTCTCAAAAAAACATTACGAACGACAATTCAAAACCACATCGCAATAAACTGCTCATGGCACTTACCGCAATGGGGCCTGGCATTGTCACGGCAATGGCCGGAAATGATGCTGGTGGAATATCAACCTATTCAAGCGCAGGTGCTACATTTGGTTTCAAGACACTTTGGGTAATCCCAATAATGTGCATCATGCTTGCCATAGTAGAGATTACGGCTGCGCGAATGGGGGCAGTCACAGGCAAAGGTTTTGCTGCTCTTATACGTGAGAAATTCGGAATCCGCCTTACTGCACTTGCCATGGCCGCGCTGCTCATAGGAAACGTTGCAACCACGTTTTCTGAATTTGCGGGCATTGCATCAGGGATGGAGATGTTTGGGGTCTCAAAATACATCTCAGTGCCTGTGGCAGCTATTGCTGTATGGATCTTGATAGTGGGCGGATCGTATAAACGGGTTCAAAATGTCTTTATCGCACTTTCATTTGTGTTTTTAACATACGTTATTGCTGCTTTTATGGCACAGCCCGATTGGACAAGTGCACTAGAAGCCACTGTTATGCCTTCTTTTGAATCCAATGCAAGCTATGCTTCCCTTTTGATAGCAATGGTTGGAACCACTATTGCCCCATGGATGATGTTTTTCAATCAATCCAATGTTGTTGAAAAAGGACTTACCCCTGATGACATGTTTTCACAAAAAGTGGATGCTATATCAGGAACGATAGCGGCTTGCTTAGTCGCATGGTTCATCATCGTAACTACAGGATCAGTGTTATTTCCAGCAGGAATCCAGATAGAAAATGCCGCCGATGCCGCGATTGCACTAGAGCCATTTGCTGGCGAATATGCAAAAGCATTATTTGCAATCGGATTGATCGCAGCATCATTTCTTGCAGCATGCGTACTTCCGCTAACAACAGCTTTTGTAGTGTGTGAGGCATTTGGCTGGGAAGCTGGAGTTTCTTTTAAATGGAAAGAAGCTCCTTTGTTCAAAGGTATATTTACCTTTGTGATCGTTTTTGCAGCTCTAGTTGTGTTGATTCCAAACGTGAATCTTTTAGCAATGATGCTAACTTCTCAATTTGTAAATGGAGTAATACTTCCTGTGCTTCTTGCATTTATGGCACTGATTGCATCTGATTCACGCATCATGGGAAAACTTAAAGTTGGAAAAATATCGACTGTTCTTATTTGGACTACTGTAATAGTTGTAGCCATTCTCACAGTTGCAACTTTTACAATGCAAGCACTAAGGCTTACGTAACTACGTTTATGCCACGCGTGTTTTCATGCAAGCTTGCATTCATGTAAACGATCGCTTTCTGCTCGCAATCTATCTGAAAGATAATCCCCAATACGAGACTCATCCTTTATGCAACGAATAAGCATGTCCATTGTTATGCTGTTAAGGTATGCCTCGTAACTTGTAAGAGCAAAGGACATAGCTACATTCATGCTCTCAACCATTTGTGGAAGTGCTTTAGTTTGAGCCTGAGCATGCCCGATGTCTAGATGATTATCTGGCGACTCTTCTTCATCAACATTTATCAAATTGCACTGTACTTTGTCTTGACGTTGCCCTGCATCATTGTATTGAACTGCATCTTTTTGCTGTCCTGCATCTTTTTGCGAATTGTCTTTGTGCTGTGGTTTATCCTCTTTTACAGCGTTGATAACATCTAAAAATGTGATGCCATCTATAGGCTTTGCTAGCATATATCCGCCAGTTTTTCCTGCTTTGGCTTCTATGATGCCTGCATTTCTAAGAAGTTGTGCGAGTTGAATTAGATAATCCCTTGGAACTGCAATAGCGGTTGAGATTTCCTTAGAAGAATATATGCCGCCATTCATTGCTAAATACAAAACCGTGCGAAGAGCATAGTCTGTGGATGCTTTTAGTTGCAACTTAATGCCTCCTATACAAAGTACGTAGCAAAAAATTACCGTTTGTCACCCCTTAAAAGCACGGCATATTAAATTTGACAACAAGTTATTAAGAACGATTCACTTGCACGTAAAAATAAAACATCGAATAAAGCAAATAGGTAATCCTAGAAACAATTGTTCATGTCCCGAAATGCTTACATAAAAAGGTGCGCAGATATAACCTGCGCACCTAAAATCACACCCAACTAAAATCTGTCTATCTAAACAAAAACTATGCTTTCTTAGACTTCGCTTTCGCCCCTGCAATTTTATGAAGCACTAAAGTGCCTACTACGACAAGAACAAGTCCTATTAAAAGTGGAATCCAAGGACTCTTTATAAAGCCAGCAATTATGTAGCAAATCAGGCAAACAACCATAACGAGTGTTGCATAAGGAATCTGTGTTGCCACATGGCGTAAGTGATTACATTTAGCTCCAGCAGAAGACAAAATTGTCGTATCTGAGATTGGTGAAATATGGTCACCATAAACAGCGCCTGCCAACGTTGAGCCAACAGCAACCAAAAACAGCGGATCGCTCGCATCAAAGATGCCAATAACAATCGGAAGAATTAAAGCAACAGTTCCCCATGAGGTTCCCATAGCAAATCCAATAAATGCAGCAATCACAAAAATGATCCCTGGCAAGATATCAAGCCCCACACCCAAGTTATCAATAAATCCTGAAACAAATTCTCCTGTGCCAAGCAAATAACGACAAACACCACCAAGGCTCCACGCAAGAACAAGAATCATAATTGCGCCAACCATAGAGCGAACGCCTTCAGACATGGCGTCCATAAACCCACCAAGTGTTGTCAACTTACGCGGTAAGAACATAATTCCTGCGACACAAAGAGCTACGCATACACCAACGCAAAGACCCATTACCGGGTTTTCGCCAACAGCTGTTGCAAAGTCCACACCTTCGAAGAATCCGCCACAATAAAGCATTCCAAGAATAGAGAAAACTATCAAAACAATGATTGGAATGATCAGGTCATAAACTTTGCCTTTTTCAGAAATATTAAGACCTTTGTATTCCTCAAGAGTAGTCGCAGCAGCCTCTTCTATATCGGCGCGTTCTGTAACTTTAGGCGGAAGCCCAGGGTTAAATTCGCTACCATCTTCAGTAGGAGCAGATAGAATTGCTTCAATCTTGCCAACCTTACCCTCTGGTAAATTACCAGCGCCTGATAAAAGTTTCTCTTCTGCATGCCCTGCAGCTTCTTCAAGCTTTTCTTCTTCAACAGCATCCTCTGCTGGCACTGCGTTGTGATTAGAAGCTGATTGCGCTGCAAGCATCGGACCGTAATCTAAATTAGTAACCAACATAAAGAACACAAAGAATATCGTAAGCAGCGCATAGAAGTTATAAGGAATAGATGCAACAAAGGTATTGAAGCCACCTTCTCCTAAATAACCACCCACAGCTACTGCCCACGAAGAAACAGGAGCAATGATGCAAACAGGTGCTGCTGTTGAGTCAATAATCCATGCAAGTTTCTCACGACTTATATGGAAGCGATCAGTGATCGGACGCATGACGGCACCGACAGTTAAACAATTGAAGTAGTCATCAACAAAAATTATGATTCCAAGCACCGCTGTTAGAATTTGTGCAACCTTAGCATTTTTAATATGAACTGAAACCCATTCCGCATATGCTTTTGATCCACCAGACACTGCAATCACAACCGTGAGTGCACCCAGTAGCGCAAGGAATAAGAGTAACGCCCCATTTCCGGCGATTTGTTCGGCCATCATCTGTGGAACCATCGTAAACGATGCAACCAATTGCTCCACACCCGCGCCATTTGCTGTGAACTGATAAATTATCATGCCCACAAAAACACCGACAGTTAGAGAAGAATATACTTCCTTCGTGATCATGGCTAACGCAAGCGCCAAAAGAGGTGGCACAATAGACCATGCTCCGCTGGAGACAAGCTCGAAGCCTTCCATCTAAGTCCCTTCATCTGACTTATAAGTATGAATACTTTAGTTCAATGGAGGAACTTTATGGGGTTTTATAGGGTCATCTATGGATTTATAGGGGCTTTTTCAGGACTAACGGCATCATACCAAACCATTAAATCCCAACTGCCTAGATGCCTCATATGCAGCAATCGCAACAGCGTTTGACAAATTCAAGGAACGCAGATCTTCGCGCATAGGAATGCGCACACAATCATCTTGTCTGGCCGTTAGAATCTCTGGCGAAATACCTGCGCTTTCGCGTCCAAAAACCAAAATATCTTCATCTGAATAAGTCACATCTGTATAAAACTTCGTCGCAGAACCTGTAAATAAATGAAGCTTCATACCCTCTGTTGCTTCTAAAAATTTATCTGTACTTGGCCAATGCTTAATTTCTACTTCGTTCCAATAATCGCATCCTGCTCGCTTTAGATTTCTTTCGGTAAGAACAAATCCCATAGGTTCTGTGATGTGTAAAACAGCTCCCAGACAGGCACAAGTACGAGCAATGTTTCCCGTGTTTTGAGGAATCTCTGGTTCAAGCAATGCAATCTGAATCATATTTAATCACCCAAAATGTCATATAAGTACTTATTTCCAAGTTGTTTACTATTAAACTGGCGTCTTTATCAAACCGACGCCTCGACGTCTTCGAGCAGAAAGTGTGTTCTTATCTAAGCGCCTATTTCCAAATTACATGTTGTCACATGTGCTGCAAAAATTTCTACCAAGCGCCATATTCACCGCTTTAGCACAAGCTGCAGCGCAGATAATTTTGATTAAATCAGGAATTATAAAAGGAGCACATGACACAGCGAAGGCCTGCCCAATTTCAACACTTGCCACATATGCATATTGGATGCAGCCTACCGTATAAGCACAGACAGTAAATACCACTCCAGCCAGAATATATGAAGCTACTTGAATGACTGATACAACAGAAGGCGAGATGGATGTTTTTCTTGAAGTTAAAACTTTTGATACATGCAATCTAATAACCCAAAGAATCGCAACCGCAATACTTACACCGACTAAGTATCCTAGGAGAAATCCTCCTGTGGGGCCAAATATAACTCCTAAGCCACCCCGCATTCCTGAAAAAACCGGAACGCCTAAAGTTCCAAGCAAGACATATAGAAATATTGCACTTATCGCTTGTTTAGGAGTAAGTACGCACATCATCAAAGGTACTGCAAACATCTGCAACGTAAAAGGAATAGGGCCTATAGGAACAACGATCCAAGCGCTTACGGCATACAGAGCAATCGCAAGTCCAACCATTGCAACATCTTTTGCATGGGTTGATGAATTGGACTTAATAACTACATTTCCGTCCTGTGTAAGCACGGTGCTATCACCAAGACCTGCCGCAGACTCACTTTGTGCAGAAATAGGGTTCTTCTCTTTTAATGCCATACCTTCCCCCTTATAACCTAGATTAGTTTATCCTCTTGAGACACCTCGGAATATCTTGGAATGTTCGGATTGTTCGAAATTTCTCATAGTATATGTGCTTCATTGGCAATAACAGCTAAAACACTGCCTTCGCTATAGTCGTTTGTTTGAAGCAACAATCTAGCTGAAGCATCAACTCCAATGACGACACCATCAACTATGCCTCTTTTATTATCTAAACATTCAACTGAAACTCTATGCCCACAAAGCATTAATGCTTTGTTATATTCATCAACAAAACTAGAAAAAGACTCTTCAAGCCATTTTGAATATTGCTCATCTAGCTGCTTCAACAGTTCAACAAGCACATCATCTATAGAAATATTGACACCTTCAGGCAACATATCTTCGATGTATGCTTTGGGTCTGTCTGTAAAACTAGTCAGAGAACCATCAGCTACAGAATCATCGGCGTGCAAAATATTAATTCCAATTCCAATGCATACCGCATCCCCAATTGCCTCAACCGATATCCCACATAATTTACTGTACGCAAGCTTCCCGTCAGATGACACTTTGTCTTTAGAAAACACAACATCGTTTGGCCATTTGATTCTGATAAAAGATTTCTGCGAATCATCGCAGAGACTGCACAATGTTCGCTGTACTGCAATGCTTGCTAAAAGACCTAACGTAGTTAGACGTGAAGCATCAATTCCGTGTATGGCCGGCCTAAGCAGTACCGATACATAAAGCCCACCTTCAGGGCTAGACCAAACATGTCCGCGCCTTCCATACCCAGCAGTTTGTCTCTTTGCGCATATTGCATAGCCTTCTGAGACATCATTTCTAATAGCTTCTTTTACTACATCGTTGGTAGAAGTTACCTCGAGTCGTTGCTCAAGCCTAAAACGTCCCATCAAATCTTCCATGAACGTCCGACTCTCGACTCCTCACAAAGCTCGTCAATCGCATGCCCATTAGCAAGTACGTGTCCAGGCAAAATATCCAAAATCGGCTTAACGACAAAGTCTCTCTCTGTTGCACGCGGATGCGGAAGCGTTAGGCGCTCGCCTTCAAAAGCATACATCTGGTAGTCCACTATATCTAAATCAAGCGTGCGTGGTCCATTTTCTTCATGTCTAACACGACCAAGCATTCCTTCAATAGCATGCAAATAATCAAGCAACTCCAGAGGCGGAATTCCTGTACGCAAAAGTATCGCCGTATTTATGAAATCATCCTGATCTTCTTTGTACGCAGGCTCACTTTTATAAAAAGGTGCGATATCAATTATCTGAGAATCGGGAAGCTGACAAAGCTTGCCAACAGCAAGATTTATCTGAGCCATCTTTGCTTCATCTTCTTCCCCTGGCTCTGCCACAAGTGCAACATTTGAACCAGCAGATAGAATCACATAAGGTCGAAGATTCGAAAGGGCTTCGGCTGTTACCTTTACATTATGTGTACGAACAACAGTTGCACCAAGTTCGCACGCAAGTAATGCTTCTTCAGCAGAGGCCGCATCACGTGCATCCATATCAGATTTATCAAGCTTGTACGCATGTGTGATGTAGCTCTTACGAGAAACTGCAGCCATAACAGGGTATCCAAGATGACGAAACTCATGAATGTTGCGCATCAATTCTATAGTTTGCGAAAAGTCTTTCCCAAAACCAGGGCCTGGATCAACGCAAATCCTATCGTGTTCAACTCCCAGTTTTTCAAGCATCTTGCATTGCGTAACCAAGAAGTCTTTGACGTCTGTTACCACATCCGAATAAGTGGGTGCATCTTGCATGTTTTCAGGAATGCCCTGCATATGCATAACAACAAGACCCACATCGGCATTGGCCGCAAGATTTGCCATATCCGGATCAGTAAACCCTGATACATCGTTAATGATTGAAGCGCCCTCTGCGATAGCCTTCTGCGCAACATATGCATGACGAGTGTCTACAGATACGCATATTCCCTTATCAGCAAGTGCACCGACCACGGGCTCAATACGCGCCCACTCTTCATCAACGTCAACCGGCATCGCACCAGGTCTTGTTGATTCCCCTCCAACATCTATGATGGATGCACCGTCTGCAATAAGTTGTTCTGCATGTTCTAACGCACGCGCAGGATCAAGAAACTTACCGCCATCGGTAAAAGAGTCAGGAGTCATATTTAATATCCCCATCAAAATGGGGATATTTGTATCGAACTCAAATTGTGCACATCGCCAGATCATTGATTGCTTGACTCGTTGCTTTCTGGTGTTTGGCTATCCAAAGCTTGGTCATCTGATGTTTGATCATCTGATGGCTGGTTATCCAACCCTTGAGTTTCCGCATCGTTGTTTGATAAATCATTGTCAGTAGTTTTTTGTTCAGCAGGCATATCGGCATCGGCATTTTCAGCAGATGCATCTTTCGCTAACCCATATGGATCTGCATAAATGCTTTCAATTTTGCTTGAGCTAGCTGCATTATCAGTGTCTTTTGCAATTGCAGTAGTTTCCGTACCTGCTGCTATGTCAGTTGCATCCCCCGCATTGCCTAAAGGTGTTTCGCTTTGCCTTTCGTAATAAGCCTCAGGGGGAAGCTTACTTATTAACGTTCCTGGAGCAGGTGCAGCTATGTAGTCCTCAAGCGGAATACTGGTTTTCGATTGATTGTCAGGTGCCTCTGGAATAACAGGTGGCTTTATATCATCATCAAACCCGGGAATTATCACGTAAGGGGACGACGACATAATGTCTTCGCGTCTAATCTCGGCATCCACCTGAGTTTGTGTTGGTTCATCGGATGTATCTGCATTCTTAGCTGGCGTCCAGAAAGGACCATTTGGATTTTGATCCCCTGGTTCTACATGCTCATTCATCCAATTTGGATCAGCGAGTTCTGGGTGTTGCTCAGCATCCTTACGCCTTGCTTCTTGCTCTTCTTTCTCCTTTGCAGCAATGATATCTCCTTCACGTGCAAGATATTCATCCCACTTATTATCAAGAAGCGCCTGGCATGCCTCACCCTCAACTGTCTCACGCTCAAGTAGCACCTTTGCCATCAAATCCATTTGATCAGAATGGCTAGAAAGAATTGCATACGCTCTGTCATGAGCCTCTTTCATAATGACAGCAACTTGCTCATCAATCTTACGGGCGGTTTCTTCTGAGTAGTCTTGAGTATTTCCATAATCACGACCAAGGAACACTTCGTGATTTGGCTGTCCAAATACCTGAACTCCAAGCTCACTCATGCCATATTGCGTAACAATCGCACGTGCCATCTTGGACGCACGCTCAAGGTCATTCGAAGCGCCCGTTGTGATGTCATCGCAAAAGATTTCTTCCGCAACACGACCACCAAGGAATACAGCCAGTTCATCCTTCATTTCAGTAAGCGTATTTAGCACCTTGTCATCATCGGGAATCGACAGGGTGTACCCCAACGCACGACCACGAGAAATGATAGATATCTTATGCACAGGATCAGCGCTATCAAGCAAATGCCCAACAAGAGCATGTCCACTTTCGTGATAAGCAATCGTGTGCTTGGTCTTTTCGTTCATGACGCGACCCTTACGCTCAGGACCTGCAATCACGCGTTCAAGAGACTCGTTTACCTCACGCATGCTGATTATTCTCTTTGATTTACGTGCAGTAAGAAGTGCTGACTCATTCATCAGGTTCGCTAAATCTGCTCCCGTAAATCCAGGGGTTATCTTTGCGATTGCGTCTAGATCAACATCGCTTCCGATTGGCTTATCTTTAGAATGCACTTCAAGAATACGGCGACGCCCTCGAACATCTGGTGTGTCTACAACAATCTGACGATCGAAACGACCAGGACGCAAGAGTGCAGGGTCAAGCACATCGGCACGGTTAGTAGCTGCGATCAAAACTACTGATTCATTGGCCTCAAAGCCGTCCATCTCAACAAGCAACTGGTTTAATGTTTGTTCACGTTCGTCGTGTCCACCGCCAAGGCCTGTACCTCTTTGACGTCCAACAGCATCAATCTCGTCGATAAACACAATTGAAGGTGCTGCCTCTTTTGCATCCTTGAACAGATCGCGAACACGGCTAGCGCCGACACCGACAAACATCTCAACAAAATCAGAACCCGAAATAGAGAAAAACGGAACGCCTGCCTCACCTGCAACAGCACGCGCAAGAAGAGTTTTACCTGTACCTGGAGGGCCAACTAAAAGACATCCTCTTGGAATCTTTGCACCGATTGATTGATACTTCTCAGGATTTGCAAGAAAGTCCTTCACCTCTTGCATTTCCTCAACAGCCTCATCAACTCCAGCAACATCTGAAAACTTAACGTCAGGTCGCTCTTCTGTGGTTTTCTTTGCTTTATTCTTCCCAAAACTCATTTGAGAGTTATTGGCCTTCTGCATTTGGGAGAAGAAAAATATCAGCAAAGCGCCCAGCAATAAAAATGGAATCAAACTTACAAGAATAGATGTCCATCCATTTGGAAGAGTGATTTCATATTGCACATTTGGATGACGTGCTAAAAGATTTCCCAGAGAATCTGCGCCAACGTAAACACTTGTGTAATTACGCTCAGTGCCAAGAGTATAAGTCTCGAGTTGTTCAGTCGAAATTCCTGATAGCTTATCGCCATCACTTCCGCGATGCTCAGCCATAAGTGCATTCATAGAATCGAAAGATGTGTTAAAAGCATCTGCGATTTTAGCCCCCGCAGTAGCTGCAGGATAATACTTACCCGTTACTGTGTAGTCATTAGCTGCGTAGGTAACAGAAGACACTCTATCTTGCTGAACAGCATCTACAAATTCGCTAGTATCCAATGTATCAACTGTGTTTTCCTGGCTCATTCCTAAAAACTGACTACCAAGAAAAACTCCGATCAAACATAACAAGATAACCATGATGATGGTAGTTCTCATACGCTGCGGAGAATTTTGATGACTCCCCTGGTTTCCTGAGGGTGTCTCGGGTTTATTGGGCATGTTTTTTTGATTGTCGGGCATTTTGCCTTACCTTCACTTACTGTCCATAGACTTCTGGCTTAAGTACACAAGCACAAGGGAGATTACGATAGTGCTGTGCATAGTCAAGCCCATATCCAACTATGAATTCATCTGGGCATTCAAAACCTATATATTCCACATCATCTTTAGGATAGGCAGAACCTTTTTTATATAAAAAAGACGCACATGTAACTGAAGCAGGCTTTCTTGCCACAAAATCTTTCCGCAAGAATGAAAGCGTCAAGCCTGAATCGATAATGTCTTCAATAATTATCACGTGCTTACCTTCAATATCGGAACTCAAATCCTTTTCGATTCGAACCATCCCAGAGCTTTTAGTGCCACTTCCATAAGAAGATATGGCCATAAAATCCATCTCTAGCGGAAGATTAATGCTTCTCACAAGATCAGATGCAAAGATGGCTGATCCACGAAGCACACAGACAAGCACTATACCCTGCCCCTTTTGTACCTTTGAGGCAAAATCTTGAGTTATCTGTTCCCCGATTTCATTCACTCGCTTTGCAATTTCTTCAGCAGTGAATAAAACTTCTTTTATATCTTCGTGCACTATCTTCCTTATCTGCTAAATAGCATTGTCAAATCGACATCGAACAAGTTTACCATTGCATCCATTGACGCCGCTTAAGTCACATAAACTTGTAATAAAGGTTACTTGCAAACGGCGGTAACACCAAGCGTGAAATGGGAGAATGCTCGTCTTGTATTAATCAAAGAGTTAAGTAGAATCGGAAGTGCGCCTCATCTCTTATGTGCTAACCCTCGCATTTAAGTTCTGGAAATTCTTTGAGCAAGCGAGTAACGGGCAACCCTACGATATTGTCGAAGTCTCCCTTATAGTCCTCCACAAGTTCTGCGCCTTTACCCTGAATGGCATATGCGCCCGCCTTGTCAAATGACTCACCTTGTCTCAGGTAATCCTCAATCTGAGATTCAGTTAGCACCTTAAATCTAACTTCACTCTTTTCGCAAAACGTCCTATACCCAACAGTCACGTCCTCGTGCCCATCGCTTGCAACCATCCAAACGGATACTGCTGTGATTACATCATGCGTATCGTTAGAAAGACAATTAAGCATCCTTTTTGCATCATCTAAATTTCTGGGCTTTCCGAATATCTCGCCATCTTTAACAACCATAGTATCGGCGCCAATAACCATGAACAATCCTTGTCTATTCTCAGCGAGAAGCTCTTGTACGACGCTCCCTGCCTTTTGCTCAGCAAGTTTTTTAGCAGCCTCAACTGGAACCTGAAGTTGGTCAGGATCAAGCGATTCATCAATTGGATTTTGCGGAAGGCGAACATCAAACCTAATACCTGCTCCTTTTAAAAGCTCATGTCTTCTAGGGCTTGAACTTGCAAGCAGCACCTTCAACGATCCATATGGGTTTGTATTCTTATCCGTAGATTGATTATCTGTCACTTTGTATCCTCTATGACTTATCTGTGATGTCTTAATATATTGTCGATCTGCGAGTTATTCTTTGTCTTGTATCGCCTGCGTATTATGCCTTGTGTCCTTTACGCCTTGATCTATATTCTTCCATACGCTCAACCCTAACACCACGTTTATTGGAGCTAACGGCTAAGTCCCCTTGGATGTTTGTCACATAACCACTGATCGGAATACCTTCACAAAACGCATCAAGTACTGCTTCAACCGATGCGGCATCAATACGTTCTTCGATGCCTTGCATTCCCTTCAAAAGTTTATGTACACAACGTCTCTGCAAAGGGTGCGGGATTTCACCAAACTCAGGTTGGAGAACAAATCCATCAATTACAAAAGTTGACGCGTCAAAATCATCAAACTCACAAAATTCAATATCATCAAGGCGCCTTACATGCTTTCTTAATACATCCAAAGCAAAATCATCAAGCATGTCATCTTCATCCGCAATTAAATCCATCGTACGGATAAGTGCCCTATCAGACCCAGAGTTCCACTCACGAGCTTTTGGGACTATAGCATGCCTTACATATGCTCGAAATCTATCAGTATGAGCATTTGTGGCATCTTCTCTCCAAAGTGTCCCACTATCGTCTTTCACAACCGGATATTTTGTAACTCCGCACGATAGACCATCTGCATCCAAAGCATCTGCCGCTAAAGCTCGGGCATTTATGTAATCCCTAAGCTCTACACGAGTGCAATCCAAAAGCGGTCTTACAACTTTTCCATTTTCGAAAAGCATTCCTCGAAATCCACCAGGACCTGTACCCACAATTGATCTCATATAAAAGTTCTCAATACGATCATCAGCTGTATGCGCAGTTACGATTCTTCCTTTTGAGAGCGGATATGCCTCATGCAAACACATAGATTCCAAAGCCTCATTTGCCGCTTTGTATCTCTCATGCCTTGCAAGTGCTTCTATATTTTCACCAGTTCTTAAAGCTTCACCCTTAACATCAATCTCACATAAGAAAAATGGCAAAGAGAGTTCATCGGCAAGACATTTAACAAAACGCGCATCCGCCTCGGCTTCTTCCCCACGCAGTTTATGATTTACATGGAGAACAGCGAGCGCCCCTACTTCCCCATCGTCTCGAAGTTTAGACATAAGATATGCAAGAGCTGTTGAATCAGACCCACCGGATACCATTAACAAACATGCGCAAGTTGAATCAAATAGCTGTCTGTATTGTATGGTCTGTTTAAATTGCCTAAAAACAGCATCCAATACTTCACTAGATATAGACATATCACTTACAGGATCGCTCACTTGGCGTATTCCAATAACTCATCAATTGTGACAAATTTATATCCTTGATCTTTAAGCTCTGGAAGGCACGCAGCTAAAGCTTCAATTGTCTGTGATCTATCGCCACCACCGTCATGCATAAGAATGATATCCCCTGGTTGTGCAGACATAAGTTGATCAATAATATGCTGAACCCCTGGGCGCGACCAATCCATAGTGTCTATATTCCAACCTATTTCATAGTCAGCATAGGGATATATTACCTGCGTAACATTTTCAGGAAGGTTGCCACCCGGAGCGCGGATTACTCGTTCTGTATCTCCACCAACAACATCAACTATGACTTGCTGTCCATCTGTAATCTCAGCAACTATCTCATCCGGTGTCATAAGACCAAGATTTACTCTTTGACCACTTCCTTGTGCATGGTCCCAGCTGTGAGTACACAGCTGATTTCCCATTTCATTAGAGCGTTTAACTTGATCAGCATGATCCTCAACCTGTGTGCCAATCATAAAAAACGTAGCTTTGGCATCGTTTGCTTCAAGAAGATCCAAAACTTGAGAAGTAGTCTCAGGCCAAGGTCCATCATCAAATGTAAGGGCGATGACTTTATCGCCACCAGTATCAATGTTGTAGTGGTTTTCTAGTATACTTCCTGGGTCTGTTGTTTGTTCATCGATCACTGTCCCAGACGTAAGCCCAGTCTTGCGCTTTAAAACTCCTGTTTGTTTATCACCTGCGAATTCATGTATTGCACCCGAGCCAGAAACAGTCACAGTTGGCGCAATTGGAATTTCTTCTACAGATGAATCCTCAACGATATCGGCTCCTATTGACACCTCAATAGAATCCCCAAACCTAAGCTTATACTCGGCAGGATCAACCTCTTCGCCATTTACAAAAGCAGTGTATGGTTCACCTTTACCGGCTTCTAGAATTTTGCCATCAATAGCAAGAAAGTTTCCCGCCTCAGTTTTTAGATTTGCGCTAGCTATAGCTTGATCTACTGTCATGAAACGTTTTACTTCATATTGCTTACCATTAATCGTTGCCTCGTATGGCCAAGGATAAGCATATGCAACCACTCCGGAGACAGCTAAAACTAGCACCATAATGCAAACTGCTATAAACCATTTTTTTATAGGTCTACGACGCGCACGTGGACGACCTACGGGAGGAGGAGTAGGCGCAAGCTGAACAGCAACGTGCTTGCCATTCAATTCAGGATTTTCTAATGTGTTAACCTGCACAGACCCCACTGATGCGTTTTTCCTTCGTTTAAATCAAGTGGCTTTAATACCCAAATGAACACCAAATAATTAGTTGTGATTTTACACTCTTTTTGCTAGGCATTTTCTAGAGCATGGCTCTCTTAATATATTTTTCAGAATTAATTTGAAGGTTTGTTCGCGCGACGAATAATTGTATCTCCTGCAAGCGCTAAAAGCATTCCCCCAATGATCAAACACACCATAAAAATCTTGCCCATCCACGAGGAAAGAGCTGTCGCAACAGATCCGATAAACGGAACTACTATAGTCACTTTACCAATTACATTCGAATACCCAACCGGAGCTAAGTCTTCGTCTGGGTTTGCATCTCCTTTAGTCCTAAGCTCTCTTAAATCAGTGTCATTTTGAGTCACTCTATGAGTGATGATGCGCCCTGCATTTTGAGCATTTGTCCCCTGACCCGTAGAACTCACCGCGCTTTCAAGAGGTTCATGAAAGGTGACAATATCTCCAACTTGCAAAGTAGCAGGATCAACAGATTGCGAATAAACCAAACTCCCAGGAGTAATTGCTGGTGTCATAGATGCAGTTACAACATTATATGGAGAAGACCCGAACATAGGAGGCACAACGATCGCAACACAAAGCGCCAAACATACAACCACAACGGCCATTCCGAATGCAACTAGTATTCTCCCAAACAAAACCCCTGATCCTCCTTTTTTTTGAGGAGCATCAGGGGTCTCATTTAATTCATAACTTTTCTCTATCACGTTAGTTTCAACCCAAAACCCTGCTTGTTAGATGTGATCTATTGCCAATTATTAGGATCCTCATTCGATGTAGCAACATTTGCCTCTTGTGCATCGCGACGACGATTTCTTAAAAGCAGTGCAAAGAACACTGCGAGTGAACAAACAACGCAAGCAAGCAGTGCAGGGATGATCCACCCAAGAGGTGATTCAATAGCAAGTCCTGTTGCTTGATTACCTTCAACAATACCATCGCCCGCATCAGCTAGAGGCGTCTCATTGTCGTCAAGATCAACCTCATCAATAGGCGTTGCCAAAGGAGTTCCATCATCGGCAAGAATTACTTCTCCTTCAGGTGTAGTTACTGGTGCCGCCTCTTCACCCTCTGCAATTGGAGTTGGAGTGATAACAACTTCTTCACCACCAGGCAGAATAATCACCGTGTTGTTCTCAATAATGCGAATTACATAATTTGGATCGGCAATCTTTTGATAATTGAACACGATCGTGTTATCCGCATCCGCTGCTCCTGAAAGCGTGAGCGTCTGTGAGTTTTCACGAGGCAAGTAACCTTCAACATATTTAGCTACTGGGGCAACCTTGTCGCCAATCTCACCATAATATGTATCGGACGACACAATTTCATTGCCATTGGCGTCAACGTATTTCGCAGTAAAAGCTGTACGGTTTGCCTTGATGCCATAAGTAACTACAAAATCCTCATCTTGCGTAACGTTGTTTGCTCCTCCAGGAATTGGGGCATTTACAGACTCGGTTGAAGCATCCATGCTTGCCGCAACCTTAGAACTATTATCAGCCGCTAAACGGACGCCCTTTATGTAGTATTTTTCAGGGCAAGTTACAGTTATTCCTCTTGCACCAAAATCTACGCTTCCGCCAAACGGAACATCCCACGTAATAGCGTCTGACCCATCGCTGAATACACCAGAATTTCCAGCATAGAGCGTTACGCGATAGGTTCTTGCATCCTGCTTCACAGACCCATTCGATGCAAAAGCAGGCATGATACAAAGAGAAGCTACAATCAAAGCGGAGACAACCACAGACAAACATTTTTTAATCATGGTTTGCCTCCTTTCTCTTCTTGCGATCATTCAGATAGCTTGTAGCTCCAATCGCAAGAACAATGCATCCTGCAAATAAGCACAGGATAGAAATTGCCGGAAGCATATCTCCAGTTTGCGGAAGGTTGCCACCAACATAACGTGTACGTGAAGGATCTGTTTGGTATGTAGGCTCACCTGGAACATCCTGATAGATGGTTTCTCCGCCTTCATCTACTGGCTCAGCAGCAAATCTAAGTTGAGTTCCTGCCATAGTGTCAAAATAGTTATTGGCATGAGTTTCACCATCGATTGCCATAGTAAGTTTCATGGACTTCTTTGCACCTGGTGCAAATGTTCCTAGATGGAAATAATCTTCCATGCCGCTTCTCTGTGTTGCATTGAAAAGACCACCGCTTGATGGAGTGGTTTCTTCCTGTGCATCAGTTCCAGCATTCGAAGCGATATTACGTGCAATTGGAGAAGGTGTTTCCGGTGTAGGCGTCTCCTCTACAGAAGGCTCAACGCCACCAACTTGAGCATTTGAATAAATCACAGTTGCTTCATCGGAATCCGGATCATCAAAGTAGAGAAGCTCATAGGTATATCCACCATCTTTTGCAGCACCCATGTCTTCCATTGTCTTCCAGACTTTATTCCACATATACCAGTCAACATCTTCATCACAATCATTGAACAGGTAAATTGTGTATTCAGCTGAACTTCCAGGCTGAAGGTTAGAAAGCATCTGGACTAAATCTCCATTACCTGTTTCCTTCATGCCATCGCCTACAAACGTAACTTCCCATGTGTAGTGATAAGTCGTGCCTTCAGTTTCATCTGGGGCTACAACTGGCGCATCCGTGCCTGCGTTGTCCACAGTGCCCTCATCAGCAAAAGCAACACCAGGAATGCCAAACATACAAGATGCAAGGGCAAATGAAACAACAGACGCTTTGATCTTATCTAATGTCTTCATCTCATTCCCCCTCTCTCTCATTGTTTACAGGCGCTGCCCATGATGCACCCACACTTGATAATCCATCTGCAGTCAAATCAATGCCCCAAGCACTCTTAGCTGCTGCAATTGCGTTTTCTGTCTGCAGAGAATCAACTTGAGCATATAACGCTATGTGGTATTTACCTTCCGGAAGCGGATTATCTACAACAGATTTAGCAAGACGAATGCCTGTTACCAACGGGGCTTCTGGCATTACACCATTATCAGCACCAAGCTGTGGTACTAAGTAAAACACCATGCGCTCGTCTGTGCTTTCTGCTTCAGATTTAACCCATATACCAGACTCGTCAAAATCTAACTCAATAAGAGAAGGATCAATCTTGGCAGAATCAGCAGTTTTTACTCCATTTTCATCTGCCCAATTCTTGCGAATCGTGACACGAACGAATTGCCCTAAATTAGAAGCATTAGCTACATTAATTTCTTCCTTGTAGGTCTTACCAGGAATCATAGCTTTGTCACCATCAAGCAAGGTGTACTGCACCTGTTCGCTTGATTCATCATCAACTGCAGATACTTCAGTTGCAGGAAGAAGAACTTCTTTCTCTCCTGTGACCTCAAGATCAACTGCGCTTGTTTCACCAACATTTACAATACGCGCAGTTTCTTCTGATCCAGTCTTTTCAGTAAGCGCTATACCAAGATGGGTTTGCTCCATGTCAGCTTGATAAATCTGACTTTGGTAGACGAGTTGCGCCTGTGTAGCACCAACTGCTCCCAAAAGTCCTACTAGGCAGAGGACGGCTGCTGAAACCAACAAGATAAGTGTACGCCTAGAAAGAGTAAATTTTCTTGTTCTTTCCATTATTCGCCCTCCTTCCCTTCAACGCTAGCAGGGGTCATCGCCAACCCCTTAAGTGCAAGGCCATCCTCAGGGATTGGAGTTGCGCCTGACATATCAATTTCAACACCAAGGAATTTACCTGCATAGCTTCCGCTATCTTCGGTTTCATTCCAATATGCTTTAGTTGCCTGCTGTTCAACCACTAGATCAAACTCAGGATTAGCATTCGCACCAAGCACAACTGATGCCTTAAGCACCGAAGACATGTCGCCTTTTGCTGCAAGTGGCTTTGTGTAATAAATCCAACCATCATCACCAACTGTTGCCCAATCCCCTGCAGTTTCTGGAACAAGAGTGACCGATGCGTCATGCTCTGCATAATAAAGTTTCACACGAACAAGAACCGGAACATCAGAGTCACTTACAATCGTGATGTCTTTATTTAAGCCATCGGGTTCCTCTTCAATATGAGTACCAGGATTCTCAAACGTTACAGGGATAGTGCCCTGGGCTTTAGTGGTGTCGGTGTAGTAAGCAAACGCTGTTCCAACTCCCATGCAGAGACAAAGAGTAATAGCTAGGCAAGCAAGGCCAGTGCGCTTTGAAATTCCAATGCGTTTCATCATCAACCTCCTTGCCTACTCTTGCTCATCCGCTGGAGCGTTCTCCGTTGCGGATCCAGTCGTATAGTCTATTTCTCTGCTGGCATCATTTCCGGGAATTCTTTGCCAGCTATATGCGCCGTCACTACCTGAATAGCGATTGACAGCATTTGTTGAGTAAGTCTCCTTATCTTTGAACATATTTGTAAAGGTGACACTTACATCGTGATCGGCTTCATAATCATTTGGATTGTCAACGTTAATCAGAACTTCAACATGGGCATTAGTAACGGTTGCGTTTGTACCTTCAGCACCACTGAAGTCAAAGTTGCCGTTTCCAGTCACCTCTTCAATTACGAAGAACCAACCGCGCTTTAAGTTCTTCAATACCCAAGCCTTTGTAACCGACTGGGATTTATCTTTTAATTCATCAGCGGTGAATGTCATCGTTACAACGTTTTCATAGATTGGAGCAACACTTCCATCTTCATAAGAAGCCTTGTTCTCATATCCAGCAACGTTGAACACTACCGTGACATCACCTGCAGTCTCAGTGTATTCGCTTGCATTGATCGTCTTTGTAAGTGTGAGCGATCCAACCTTTGACTGTGGCTTGTCATCAGGGTTTTCAGGTTTTCTTGGATCGTTGCCGACTGTTACCTCACCATTAACTGCAATACCGCCACCATTAGCATGAGAGTAGTTGCCGGTGATGAACAGGTTAAACCTTGCAGCGTTGTATGCAGCAGAAATCTCATCATCTGTGGGATTCGCTGTCAAAGCAACAATGCCTAAATACTGACCAAATAAACCTGACTGTAAGTGCGCCACAGGTTCACTGGCAATATCTTTCGGGAATCCATCTTCACTAATTGAGAAGATTCCAGCGTTGTTTGTTGAATTGTTGTACTTAACTGGAATAGAAGTCATGTAGTTCATGCCTTCATAAGTGCTGTGATTATAACCATCTACAAAATGACCGCCATTCGCCAACATGCCACCAGATGGAATATCAGCAACAACGAAGTAGATATGATAGTACGTATCTGCACCAGCAGTTTCTAGCGCATAGCGATAACCATCTGAGTCAGCCTTTACTTCTTTGTTGCCATACATACCTTCAGGAGCAAGATATGCAAGACCGCTCTTTGTAAAACTTAAATTATGAGTACGCTTGATAGTTACTTTAGATCCAGTAAAGTCTTCAATGATCCTCTTAGCAAAGTCAAGGTCATTCTTAACAGTGATCCTAACCTCATTATCATTATTGAAGTCAGAAGAAAAAACGCTGTTTCCTATGGTCTTTTGAAGAGTTGCATAGAACCCTTGCTGTGTAGAACCATCTGGGAAAGTTACCTTGTTGTTTTTTAATACAGAGGAATTACTCATTACCGCAGTTGCAGTACCTTTGCCCTTTGCAGCAGCGGCATCACCTGTCATATATCCAGTCCAGTCATACTCACCGCCGCCGAGCATCTGATTGTAAATCCAGCTCTCGCCTGCACAAAAGTAATCCTGCGAAGAGCCCTTAAGTTGTGACACCCTATCGTTTACAGCTTTACCCCAACCATCACCTAACTCAACATTTGAGTTCGTAGTGTTCTGGGTCTCTTTTGCATTGTTGTTAAAGATGGCAGCGCTGTTGGTTACAGTCATTGCATTCTTACAACCCGCAAGACCTCCGCCATAACCATCGGCTGTGTTGTCTGTAACAATCGGGTTGTAAACCAAGAGCTTACCGCGATCAGTAGAGCCCGCGTTTGAAACAAAGATTGCGCCTCCACCGTAGTCAAACTCAGTATCGGTTCTATTGTTTGTGATGTATCCAGACTTGATTTTACTGCCCTCACCAGTTCTGCAGTAAAGACCACCGCCCTCGCTTGCCTTAGCGTAGTTTGACGCCACAATAGCACCATCCATAACAAGCGTACCTGTGCTTGTTGGAATCATAACTCCACCGCCAGCATCACCTGATAGATTGCCGGTAATGTAGCAGTCATCTAAAGTCAATGCCCCAAGTGAGCATATTCCAGCTCCACCTCGACTCGCAAGATATCCCTGCTGCTCAAATGATGGAGTAAACAATGTGCTGTTAGCGGTTATATAGGCATTGTTTCCAGATACATTAATAGATGTTCCCGTTGCACCGATAATGCCACCACCAAAATGGTTGGCCTGATTCGATGCGATCATTGCATTTCCAGAAACATTTAGGCTTGAGCCCTTATCGATGCAAATGCCACCGCCTGATCCACCTTCTGTCCAATTCTGGGTGTTATTCCCATTGAACTCATAGCTAGTGGCCACATTTGCAGCAATTACAGCATCCTTAACAGATACAGATGTAGAGCTTGCATAAATTCCAGCGCCGCTTCCAACTGAGTCATTTGCAGCAATTACTGAATCGCCTGACACATTCACGCTACCACCTAAGCTGGTGACTGCACCAGATGCAATCATCGTCGCGCCTTTATAGTCGGATTTCACAGAGCATCCAACAATGTGCGCGCCATTAAGGTTCAAAGCACCTTTGTTATAAATTGCATTTCCACAAGCCCCACCGTCAACGCCTGTGCTCTTAAGGAAAACACCTTCGAGGTTTAGAGTTCCTTGGTTATAGAAAAGATCATCCATGTTGTCACAGATGATGCTTCCGAGACCATCGCCATTTTGCACCTCTGTGCTATCGGCCTCTTTTGCATCCTCTTCGCTTAATGGAGTAAACCCACCAAGGTTGTATTTAATTGTGCATTTGTAGAGAGTCTCTGCGGTCTGACCATTACCAGCCGTACTTAAAACCTTGTAATAAGTAAGCGTGCCATCTGAATATCCAACCTCAGGAATAGCGCTTCCTACTGTATATCCGCCAACTGGGTCTGATTTATGCTCAGCGCTTCCAGCGCCAGATGAGTCCTTAACTGTGAAAGTAATTCCAGAGGGAATATGGAATAGATCTTCCACATTTACCTTTTTAGGATTCTGGATCGAGTTTCCATAAAGATCAAGCGTTACAGCTGCTGTGTTAGCGTTGTCGCACACCATAACACCTTGTGCACCTTCAGGAATTTCGATATCTGCACCAAGTCGGATATCATTTCCAGCTTCAAGCGCATCTTTGACTTGATCCCAAGTGTATGCAACCTCACGAATATCGGTTGAAAGGGTAACTACAACATTGCCCTGGATCGCATCAGCTGGAATCGTGAACAACTGAATATCTTTGGCCTGCTCTGAATATGTAGCCTCAGGAACATCTGCAGGATCAATTGTTAGAGCTGCAACCTCACGAGCAGGAACCGTCTCCTCATCAGGAGTATCAGCCAAAACGGTAGAAGTCACCTCAGCGGGTTTCGCCAAATATCCACTTTCATATGTAACCCTAAATGAATATTCTTCACCCGATGTGACTATGACTTCATTATCCCCTACAGCTTCACCATCGTGAGTCTGTTCAACCCCATCAGGCACATCAAAATCAAGTGTCATATTAGCGGGATCTTTGAGGTTAAATTTGATGTAGGCAAATTCGGGATCTACCGCATCAATATTTTCATCCTCAGCATTAGCCTCATCCTCAGGAGTATCCGTAATAACGGTTCCATCTGTAGACTCTTCATTTTCCTCTACATCATTACCCGGGATTTCAGGAAATACATTTTCACCCGATGTCTCTAAGCTGTCATCAAGGCTGTCGTCTCCTGAATTTTCATCTCCTGTGTCGGCTAAATTTGCCTCTTCCCCAGTAGATGCATTCTCCCCATCAACACCATAAGCAAAATTACTAAAGGCGAAGATGACAACTAGTGCAAGAGCTACTGCGAGGAATTTGCCGAGACGGGTTTTGTAGAGCTCAATGGCTTTGTCGACTAACACCATAGGCACTCACCACTTCCCTCAACTGTGGGATCCCTTAACATCCCACGTCTCAATGCCTCCCAATATCTAAACAAAAAGGGTAGCCAAATAAAGACCAATTTATTAACTTGACTACCACAAGCAGAAGTGCCTCGGGTGTATTTATGCGTGCATATATAGGCACACTGCTAGTTGCCTATAGCATATATTACATGCAAGTGACGTTATTTCAACTCACCTATCACAGAGTGGTGTCGTTTTGCTGGCATTTCTTATGCGAATTCATCACGGATTCATAAAAAATACAAATTTGATCTACCATCAATCTTAATTCGCGTCAATTCACATTTTATCTTGGCTTGTTAAACGCCCTCTACTTCAAGTCTTGTAAGCAACGCCTCTTGATGAATTGCATGTTGAAGTGCAGTATCGCGAGAAATCGTTCCACTCATCAATAGGTCATACAGACTTTGATCCATGGTTACCATTCCCTCATCTGCGCTTGAGGCAATAATGCTATCAATTTGATGCGTCTTACCCTCACGTACCAAATTTCTAATCGCAGGAGTTGCAATCATAATTTCAAATGCTGGGACTACTCTGCCATCAAGCGTTGGTACAAGCTGCTGGCTAACAACTGCTTGAAGCACCATAGAAAGTTGCATTCTGATTTGACGCTGTTGAGTAGCCGGAAATGCATCAATTATGCGGTCGATCGTGTTCGATGCTGATGTTGTATGTAATGTTGAGAACAAAAGTTGTGCCATCTCGGCTGCTGTCATAGCAGTTGATATCGTATCCGGATCGCGCATCTCACCTAGAAGTACAATATCGGGTGACTCTCTCATTGCAGATCGCATAGCAAGTGCATATGTTTCAACATCTGTTGGGATTTCACGCTGAGTTACGATTGATTTATCGTGTGAATGAATATATTCAATCGGGTCTTCCATAGTAATGATATGGCATTGGCGAGTGTGATTCAGCTCATCGATTAAACAAGCAAGCGTCGATGATTTACCAGCACCTGCAGGTCCAGTTACTAAAACAAGACCTTTCTGAAGTTTTGCAAGATCCATTACAACATCAGGAATATTAAAAGCCTGTGGGCTTGGGAGCTCAAACGGAATCACACGGATAACAGCACCAAACGAACCGCGTTGGCGGAATACATTTGCACGAAAGCGTCCAATTCCTGGAACTGCAAAGGAGAAATCTTCATCCTCGTTTCTTGAATCCTTGATATGATCCATTGATTTATGCGCAAGCGTATAAATCTCTTCAATAATCGCCTCTGTATCAGCAGGTTTCAGCGGAGGTACATCTAAGCGAATTTGCCGCCCGCTTGCTTTATATGTAAGAGGCAGACCTGCTTCGATAAAAATATCTGAGGCATGCGCATCGATCATGCTTTTTAGGAACTCTTCCAGTTTCATTCTGTCTCCTTTAAATCCCAAGGCCAAAATACAAGCTATCTATCCCAAATACAAATCTATAAATTACTAATCTCCAAGCCAAATTGCATCTGCTGCATCTTCACTTCCCCATGATCTTGATGACTGCCAGCGAACAATCACATAAGTGCCATCATCTCTAACACCTATAAGACAGTTAAGTATCCGTCCTGACTCCGTAGAAAATGTGGCACTTATACCGCCAACACATGTAGAAGCCAGGTTTTCAATATGAACGCTCGTTTTCTCCTCAGCACTTGTATAGGTAACTGAATCCTCATCAAAAATCGGTTCAAAGTCAGGGTCATCCTGAATCGATCCAGTTTTATTACCTACATATAAGTCGTCACTTGTAGGCAATGCTCCCCAAAATGAAGTTTCACCTTCAGGCTCCTCGAAAGCACCGGTATCGATTACCCAATCATCACCTTGTGTGTCATACGTGTCTTCACGAATCCTTACAACTTGCAAAAGTTCGTCTAGCGTGACTGTTTTAGCTTCACCTGCCATAACGATATCGTCTGTGTCTGCAATATCAACAGCAGATAAAGCATCTTCGATATACCCAGGAAGAGTTGCAGAAAGCGAGGCTAATGCCATCCTTGCATTGGTTGATCCGTTGCGCACACGCTCAAGGTCATTGTCTATATACGATAGGAAGTTTTGAGCTGCACTATCTTCCAAATAAGCCTCAATCGTCGTTTCAGATTGCCTACTCGTTAGATTTTTAGAGGCCATAGCTGTCACAATAGAAAGCACGCTTAATACAGCAAGCGAAATAGAGATCACCATAATTAGCAAATTGAGAGAGCCCATCTTTATGTTTGTGCGAGCGGCCATCTAATTTGCCCCCAATATCCGAGTAGATGCTTGAGTGCTTGTATCTTTGGCACTCGCATCATCTGCATCTGAATCACTTACATATTTGTTTACAGAAAGCGAGTAGGCCAAGTCTCTTTCCGTATTCTGATCATCTGTTGCAGATTCACCTTCAACAGTTGTGACATCATCAGTTTTTGCAGATTCACCTTCAACAGTTGTGACATCATCAGTTTTTGCAGATTGACCCCCTTGAGATCTTGCAAAAACATAAATCTCCGCTGTATACATTGTGCCTGACCCTGTATCTTCTGCAGTAGTTATACATTCAACTATATAGTTACCACTGCCTTCATGTTCAACCGCCAATGTTGGATTTGCCATAAATCGCTCAGCTGTATTTTGGGCAATCACCATAGCTTCGTTCATGAGTGCAGATTGTTTACCCATCTGTAAAGACTGTGCAAATATAGCCATTGCAGCCGCGACAAGAATAACCACAATTGCTAAAAGCAAAAGCGCTTCGATGATAAATGTGTTTCTCGCAGAAGCACCTGTATCCCGATGGCGGCGCTGCACAAGTAAAGCATCAACTGCCTGTGTGTTTTCAAACATTTGCGTATCGATCTGAGAAGATGCCATAGCTATTCTTTCTCCTCAAAACGACCAGCACTTCGAATATATATATCCGTTTCGCCTTCATCGGTCTCGATTGTCAGTAGTCCATCCTCATACTGAAAATCAAACGTGGATGATTTCATGATTTCAATTGCATCCTCTGGCATGAAGTCCTTGTTTTCTGGAGAATATTCTTGAACGATTGCACCTTCATATCCATATATTCTTGTCTCAAACACACCAGAATCAGTACGCTCAACCAACACAAGTGCTTCCCCTTCAGGGCCTGTGGCCTCTGTAATAGCATCAAACACATCAGCGCCACGCACGCTGTTAACAAGCACGCCGTTTGCATACCGACTTTCATCGGTTACAGCTTTTTCAGAGATTAGCTGCGAATATACGAGGGCACCTGCGACAAGTGTTAGTAGCAATGCGCAAATAAACAACGCAAAAAGCGCCAGAGAGAGAATTTTTGTAAGATTATGCGCTCTCACTTTGCCACCACCTTAACTGTTGGTGGCAAGTTCCCAGCGAAAGCTTCATACATTATCTGATAGTCATCTTTATTAAGGGAAAGCCCATAATTTTCTTCAAGATATGTAATGCTTGAAGGATATGCGCCCTCAATAGCAAAACACTGCATCGCGGAATCAAGCACAGCCTGCCTAACCGATGATGCAGCTTGTTCTTTTGCTTGAATTTGCGCCACACCAACGCATATCCAAAGAGCGATAACTACAACCACTGCAAGTACTATGGCAATTAGCCATGTGCCAACGGCTGAATGTTGTTTGTGCACATTCATTGGCAACTCAATTTGCTTACTTTTTGTAGCTATCTCAGACATCTACCCAATACTTCCCATAATTCCAACAAGCGGAAGCATTACAGCTATAAGCGTAAGCCCAACCGCTATGGTCACAAATGCGGCCAAAAGTGGCTCGATCCTATCGATGAAAGCATCAAAGTCATCAATGGAATCGCGAAAAAGATTTTCGGATAAAGTGGAAAGTACTTCATCAAGGCGCCCAGATCTCATGCCGAATGTGAGCATTCTTATATGCATTGGCTCATAAACCTGAAAATCTCCCACTGCTTGAATCAAACTCTTTGCACGTATTGGTTCAATCATTGCTTCATATGCAGCCTTTACACGCAATCGAAGATTTTTATTATCGATAGTTTTTAGCGATGCTGCCATTGCGTCATCGCTGTTAACTCCACTTGCTGTATAAACTGCCAAAGTGGATGTAAAGCGCGAAAGGGCTAAGTCATAAAAGGTTTTGCGTGCACCTGGAATCTTCTCAAAGGTCGACATCAATTTCGCACGACCTTTAACCGACCTTGAGCGAATAAACGCACCAATAGCAATCAAAGTACAGACAATCGTTATACCTAAAGCAATCCATCCAATAATTATGCCTGCATTTACCATTGAATATGATGATGCAACAAGGCCACCTGCCATATTCGTGTAAACGTCCATAAACACTGGAAGAATTGCTCCAACAGTAAACGCAAGCACAATTGTCATCACGCATAAAATGATTGCAGGGTATGCAACAGAAGATCTAAGACGCTTAAAAAGTCTATCCTCTTCATCATAATAAGTCGCAAGAGACGCCATTGTGTCTTCAATACGTCCTGTGCGCTCACCAGTTTTCACCATATCAATTGCGTATACTGGAAAACTTTCTGTCTCTTCCATAGCAACTGATAACTTTTTGCCGTGTATTAATGGAACATAAATTTCACGGCAAACATCCTCAAGCCTTCGCTCCTCACTGTTGTCAGCAAGCATGTGAACAGCCTCGTCAAGCTGAATGCCAACCGATTGCATCAAGGCAAGATTTTCAAAAAACGCTCGTAATTCTGAACTTTTCAGCATAGGACCTGTCAACGTAGACATCCTCTCATTCAGTAAATATACCTATCAGTATACGTTTTGCCATCTCCTATTGTTTCGGAATTCCCGGCGGAGGCAAATGTAAGGTCAATTCTTGTCCATTCATCTGGCTCTACCGTAATAGCCGCACTTACCCACTGACCATCTATATAAATCATATTCCATGCATGATATAGGTTTGTCGGAGAAACATAACCAGTAACTATCTGACATGGAATTCCTAGACTTCGAAACATTGCAGCTGCAAGAGATGCGTAGTCAAAACAAATTCCACTTTGGGTTTCATATGTATGATCGGGATTCGGTATATATCCAGTAGTGTTTGCAAGTTCTTGTGCCTTTTGCTTATCGTAGGTAATGGTAGACGTTATGAAATCATATATTGCCCGCACAACATCGCCTTCGTTTTCAGCATCTGCCGCAAGCTCAAAAGCGCGTTTTACGCATTCGCTATCTGATGTGAAATCGCAGAAAATATTGGGATGCAAAAACGGTGCAAATTCGCTTTCAAGCTGTACGTTTTCTTGCGTGGATGCAACCTCAACATAACTTGAACCCGATGTGTTTTGCATAACCTGAAATTTATAATTCCCAGATCCCATATTAATGGGTGCAATTATTGGTGTTCCATCCTGTGGCATATCGTAGTTATAACTCATATCATCTTTAGTAACCAAAAGCTTAAGTCTAGATGTTGCTTGAGCCGATGCTCCAACATAGCCCTGTGTACATGTTGTAGTATCAATAGACACATTATCAGCAAGCTTAGACGTGGATGCATCAAACGTAGAGGTCGTAACATTTTGTGGTTCTGAATATGTAGGTCCTGAAGTTGTGCCATCAAGGCCATCTTCTTCTGCACCACCTGCACTCGAGCTAGACGACCCACCAGAGCACCCTACAAGAAGTAGGGCACACAGCAAAAATAAACAGGAAACTAGTGTCGCCTTTATTTTCACGCCTTGGGCATCCATGTACCAAGTACACTCACAAGTGTATCGATTTCCAAAGGTTTAGACATATGCGCATTCATGCCAGACGATTTCGCATGTTTGACGTCTTCGCTAAACGCATCTGCAGAAAGCGCAATTATAGGAATGTCTATCAAGTCTGGCCTATCAAGCGCTCCATGTTTACGGATAGACTCAGTAGCCTCATATCCATTCATGACAGGCATTTGAATATCCATAAGCACTAGATCGTATGTACCAGGCTCCTGAGATACGAGCATGTCAACGGCTATTTTTCCATTTTCTGCGTGATCTACATCTGCACCTGTAAGGCCTAAGAGCTCTTCAGCAATGGTTGCCGCCATAGCGTTGTCTTCAACAAGAAGAATGCGTCTACCATTGAACCTACAACCTTCAAGTATGTCTTTGTCGCTTACAGAATCATCCTTACCTCCACCCAACAAATCCTTCATCACCTGGATAAGGCGAGATCGGAAAAGTGGCTTCGATATAAATGCATCCACGCCAACAGCGCGTGCTTCTTGCTCAATCATCGACCAGTCATAGCCTGAAAATATAATCACTGGAACATTACCTTCAGCAACTTCTTTAATCTTTCGAGCGGTTTCAATACCACTCATTCCCGGCATTCTCCAGTCAAGTATTACGGCACTAAACGGATGATCAGTATTTATAGATGCTTCAACAGCTTCTACTCCCTCTGCACCTGAAAGTCTATATTCAGGATCCATTCCGATATCCTTCAACATGATGCAAGCACCTTCACATGCCGATTCTTCATCGTCAACAACAAGCACGCGAAGTCCCTCGAGTTCGCTCAAATCCTCCGATGCGCCATCGCGAAGACGCAGGTGCACAGTTACTGTGAACTTTGTTCCTTCTCCAACTTTTGACTCAACATCCACCGTGCCATTCATGAGGCTGACAACGCTTTTAACGATTGCCATACCAAGGCCAGTACCTTCAATTTTTGTAACGCGAGAATCATTTGCACGAGAGAATGGCTCAAAAACTCTCTTTACGAATTCCTCATCCATTCCGCATCCGGTATCAGTGAATGTGAATTCATAGCATCCAAAATCTGAAATCCTGCTCGGAAGCTCTTCTATGCGAAGCGTTAAATTTCCACCTTCAGGAGTGAATTTAACGGAGTTACCCATGATATTTACAAACACTTGCTGAAGACGCGTCGGATCTCCTATAACGTGCTCGTGTTTTATATCGACAAGGTCAACTCTAAGATTAAGCTTTTTCGCCTCAACCTGTGGATTAATAATAGTCAGCAGACTTTCAATTGCTTGGGGGAGATCGAATTCTTCATCAGCAAGGCTAATAGAACCTGATTCGATCTTTGCCATATCTAGCACTTCGTTGATAAGACCTAACAGATGTTTAGATGCACTTGAAATGTTGCTTAAACATTCTTTTACACGGTTTTTATCATCAATATACATACTGGCTATTGCCGTTAAACCCATTATTGAATTCATAGGAGTTCGTATGTCATGGCTCATAGAATTCAAGAAATCGCTTTTCGCCTTCGATGCATTTTCAGCAGCGCGATATGCTTCTTCCAAAGCTTCATGCGCCGCAGCTTTTTCCTGTTTCGTTTGAGTTTCATCCTGAACCGCAACGAGAACATTTTCCGGAGTTCCATCTTCAAGCCTGTTTAAGCAAAGGAACTCAAACTGCAGCCATCTTTGTTCACCATTACGATAAGCACGCTGCTCAACTTGGATAAAAGGAACATCTTCGGTTAGGCGCTTTGCCAACGCTTCTGGCTCAACAGCTTTGTTAAAAGCTTCTCTATCAAGCTCATGGGAAGTCATATCCCAATAATCCCGAAGCTTTGTATAGGTTCCTCTCGGAGAGATATCCCCACTCATACAATCGCCTTTGAGATATTCATATGTATCGTCTTTGAGATTTATAGAAATAAGGCCTGTATACAGATTCATAGATGCATCAATGATGCGGTTTGCTCTTTGGCCTTCCAAAAGCAACTGATTACGCTGACGCCTTGCTTGGGTCATCATAAGCCCAATCACGATCAAGCCAGCAACAATCACACCAAGCGCAAGCACAAGCCCTGCCTGATCGGCTCTACCAACCATTGCATTTGTAATTGACTCAGGAAACGTACGCAGAATTAGCCAATCATACGATGGAAGCTTCATCAAGCATGCGCTACCTTTACCCGAAGATGATGTGTACGAGAAGTTTACCGTGGTTCCATCTTGGAAATCTTGCTCTAGCTCTTCTAAAGACACACTCGTTTCATTTGAATAATCGTATATATCTAACGCATTTTCAGCTTTTACTTCAAATACCGAAGATCGAGCAATAATGGCGCCATCGTTTTCACAAAGATATGTTGTCGTCTGTTCCCCAAAGAAATATGTAGTCATAATTTGTGACAACGTGTCTTCTCTATATGCGCCAGATAGCACACCTACTATTTGGCCTTCATAGTAAAGAGGGGCATAAAAGATGATCACGTTGCGCTCTTCAAAGATTGCCTCTTCGACAGCACACATTCCGTAATTACCCTTCATACCTTCTATGTAATACTGGCGATCGGTTGCAAGACCAGAATCACCATTGTTGTTATAGGTAATGCCAGATGGATCTGTATAGGCCATATAGTCAAAATTATTCGTTTCAACCAAAGTTGTTGCCTGTATAGGATCAACCTCAGGAGATGTAAGCATGTCTTCGAACACCATCGCATCTGCACGTATCGAAGACAGTGCGCTACTTAACATATCATCAATGCGTCTTGTAGTTTGTTGGGTGGATCCTTGTAAATAATCAGAGTTTTGGTCTTCAATACGAGCCCTATTCATTGTGAGAAACACCAATAGCGCAATAACCACTGCAAGGATTGCTAAAGCGACGGCTATTATTCTATTTCTAAGCAATTTATGGTTCTGATCATTTACCATTTATGTGCATTTCCTCTTCTTGAGATCCCCATACAACTCGCTTAATCTGTTTAAGCTGCTTAACTTGTTAAAGCTGCTTACCCTATTTGATCACCCAAAGCTGTTAAATCAATTCCTTAGCTCCAGCAATTTTCGCATATTCCTCAACTACTGGATGCATATAAACCTGAGCAGTATCTGTGTCAGGAGTTGGATTTTCATCTGTTACGCGAAGTGCATCTGTAAGTACGCTTGCTTTGTCAGATAAAGTATTGAATCCCATGTCGCGGCTTATACCTTTAAGTGTATGTGCTGCACGAAATGCGGTTTCAGCATCCCCTTCTGCCATAGATTTCGTAAGAGTATCAAATGTGGGATCGGCAAAGAAAATTCCTAAAAACTTTTCTATACGAGCATCATCAAGAAGACGAGAACGAACTCCTGGCAAATCGCCACCAACAACACTATAGAATTCCTCTAAAGCCATACGCTCCCCCTATTCTGCGCTATCTATTTTTGAAATAGTGGATGCAAAGCTTCCCTCTGGAACACTTTTGACATCAGAGAGTTTGTATCCTCCACCACCTGCATGTTTAACCTCATAAAGTGCATAATCTGCGCGATTGAAAAGGTCGTTTAAGTCTTGACCTTCACCTCTTTCGCAAACAACTCCCATACTAAGAGATAAATCATGTCCATCATAAGAGCCTAAAAGCGACTCATACACACGCCCAATCAAAGGCTTTGGGTCAGCTTTCATTCTCATGCATATCATGAATTCATCGCCACCCACACGAGAAACCACATCGTTTTCACGCACGCTATCTGTTAGCCTTCGAGCCATCTCTTTCAGAACTTCATCACCAACAAGATGACCATATGTATCATTTATTTGCTTGAAATGATCCATGTCTAAAACCATAAGCACAAAGGTATCATCTGGATGAGATTGAAGTTCAGATTCAATCATATTCGCGGCATATGCATGATTGTAAATTCCAGTTAACGAATCTCTTGACGCCTTGTTTTCAAGTTCATCAAGCATGAGTCTTGATTCTTGAATATCAATAAGTTTTCCAATGCAGCCTCTATAGTCAACCCCATTATCACTCTCAACCCACATTGCACGCGCAGCAAGATGAAACCATCTAGGCTCGCCAGCAACATTTGCTTGAAAGTCAAATTGAACGATCGGGTCATCTATATCGGTTGATCTGATTGCTTCTTTAAATTTAATAAGCTGATCTTCTCCAAAAACCTCTATCATTTTTGCATCATGCATTGGGTCTTGTATGATCTCAGGAAATCCCAGTTTTTTAGTACCACAATCCGATACGACAAGCACATCAGGCTCAGAGGTAAACTCAAACTGAACCTCATTAGACATCATTGCAAAGAATCGATACTTTATTCGTTCATAATCAAGTAAATCGAGCGTACGACTTGAGGGGGCTATATCTGAACTTGGCACCACCTCGCCAGAGAGCGATTCTGAATGAGAGATGCTAGAAGATATGTTTGGATTTTTAAGTCGTTCTCGTATTTCATCAGAGGCATCCTTGAAGCACTCCAAAAGGAACGGGTCAAACGCACCACATTCCCCGTTAAAGATCATTTCCATAGCTTCATCATGCGGAATAGGTGGTTTGTAGACCCGCTTTGATGTAAGCGCGTCATAAACATCTGCAATTGACACGACTTGCGCACTTATAGGAATATCATCGCCTTTAAGGCCATCAGGATATCCTCTACCATCATATCTTTCGTGATGCCAACGACATATCTCATATGCATAACGTATAAGCGGCTCATCAGGATATCCGTCTAAGTCTTGAAGCATTTCAGAGCCTACAGCTGAATGCGTTTTCATTAGTTCAAACTCTTCATCTGTAAGCTTACCTGGTTTGTTCAAAACCTCTTCAGGGATACTAATCTTTCCAATATCATGCAAACTCGACGCCATGGTTATCAACTGCATATCTTTATCCGACAGACCATGTTTGTCGGTTGCCGCATTAACACGTCTGATTAAAGTGTCTGTGATCATGTTTACATTTTGAACATGCTGACCGCTTTCGCCATTTCTAAACTCAACGATATGGCTCAAGATAGCGATCATCTGATTAACAGAGTTTTCGCGCTCACGAACCTGCTCTTCAACCATATTGCTTAACTCTTGCTGTTTGGCATAAAGAGTAAGCGTATTTACAACACGCCTTCTTACAATTGATGTATCAAATGGGCGACTAATAAAGTCAGTTACGCCGAAAGATAATGCTCGCTCAACAGAGGCGGAATTTGTTTCAGATGAAACCATGATTACAGGGATACTATCAATCCACCCCTGCCTCTTCATGACTTCAAGAACTCCAAAGCCATCCATTTCAGGCATAACAATATCAAGCAACATTAAAGATATGCTCATACCGTGCTCTTGAAGTGCAAGCACCGCCTGTTCGCCATTTTCAGCTTCGATTACTTCATAGTCTGACAACATATCCGCAAGAAGACAGCGATTCATCGCGCTGTCATCAACAATTAGAATCGTCTGACGATCTTTTCCTGAATTCAATTGACTGTACTCCTCTAACGTGCAGTCCAAACGTATAGGCCTAACGTGCAATTCTAACGTGCAATCCTGCTTGGCATTGCTAATATCTATCCCTAATCTTCGATTCCAATATTCAGCCAAGCACTAAAATGTTTTTGCTCATTCTAACAGGTATCAAAATCGCAAAGAAGCACCATTGAGCGCACTTTAAAAAGGACGTGGAAAATCCTTATTCGAAAGGGCATCCGTGACAGATATAAGAAAAATAAGATTGTTACTACTTGCACGTATTTTATTTGAAATGACAGATGAAGAAAATGGTCTTACCCTACCGCAAATCCAAGAACAACTTGCTGGATTCAACATCACAGTTGAGCGCAAAGCATTATATAGAGACTTAGATGCACTTCGCGATGTTGGAATTGAGGTAGCTCGCCTTAAAACTCGCCCCGTAAGCTATGCAATTACAAACAGGCTGTTTACCCATGACGAGCTAATGTTGCTTTCCGATGCTATACAAACTTCAAAATCGTTAACTACTGCAGAAGCAGACAAGTTGCTTAGCCAAGTTATGCGACTAGCTTCCGTATCTCAAGCAAAATCCCTTGAAACAAAAGTACATGCTCCACATGCAGCCAACAATAAATATTCACGGCCAGAGATACTCAAAACCACATCATCAATTAGAAACGCAATATCCCAGACGCGCGATATCTCATTTTCGTATGTACGTCACAACATAGAAGGTCGCCTGCAAGAAGTTGAAAGTGCCGATGGAGTCAGGCGCACGAAAACGCCTTTATTTTTGGCATACGATGATGGACGTTATTACATGCTTGCCTACGATGAAAACTCTACCTACAACATTCGCGTATACAGAGTAGATAGAATGCGCAACGTGTTAATCGGGGATGCATCTGATCCATCGCATAAAGCAAGTGCAAGCTTTGATCTTGCAAAATTTGAACGCGTTGCTTTAGGGATGTTCAACAAACCACCCATTCGTATAGAACTTCTTGTCGCAGAAAATGCAATGAGTGCCGTGATTGATCTTTTTGGAGAAGACGGCCCTGATGCTGTAGAAGCCAAGGACATTCCCGAACTACCCTCTGAACTACCCTCTGAGTTGACCAATGGAACAATCGCTGGACGATCATCTGAAGCCGATGATCGTCCAGAAGAGCCGCAAGAGTCACGTAAGTGGGCACGGGTGTCTGTTAAAGCATCACCCTCGCCTGTCCTCTTTGGAAAGATCGCCCAATTTGCAGGAGACGTTCGCATCGAAAAACCAGCTGATGTCGCAAACGATTATGCAGCCCACTTAAAGCGCGCGCTCGATTCTCAAAACCTGTGATCTTCAAGTTATTATTCGCTTCGCAATGCCTCAACAGGATCGCTTCGGCTTGCAGAGCTTGCTGGGATGAGTCCTGCGATAAATGACAAGAACACACTGATTATTACGAGTATAAGTCCAGCTTGCCAAGGAAGTATGGCAACATTTGGTACATCAAATAGTGCATACACTATAGCGCTTGCTGGAATACAACAAATAGCAGTAATCCCAACACCGAGCACACCCGCAATCAAACCCTCTATCACAGTTTCGGCATTGAATATCTCAGAGACATTGCGCTTCGATGCACCAATTGCACGAAGAATACCAATTTCTTTTCTGCGTTCCAAAACACTTATATATGTAATAACGCCAATCATGATTGAGCTTACTATTAAGCTGATCGAAACAAATGCAATCAATACATAAGAAATCATGTCAATAATGGTTGTAACTGAACTCATAAGAGCACCAACGATATCTGTATAAGTGATAGCTTTTGATTCTTCACCCGTTGAGTTCATGCGATCATTGTAGGCATCTAAGATGTCAATGATGTCTTGCTTGCCATCGAAATCGTAAGCAAATATATCTATCTCATAAGGCTTATCCAAAAATGCATAATCAAGTTTGGCCAAGTTGCCATCAAATGATGCCTCTTCAGGAACCATAAACGACATGATAAGTTCTGTTAATTCATCCTCATCCATATCAAATGAAAAAGCATTTTTAAAAGCCTCCTCATCAATGCTCATGGCATCTGACATGCTAGATGCCAAAGACCCCATAGCCTTTTGCATTGCCGCCGTCATCACCGTTTGCATCTGATTTGATAGAGCCCCCATGACTTCACTCATGTAGTCCTGCATGTATTGCTGCATATATTCCTGAAGTGCAGCCATCTGCCCTTGTTGGATAGTTTGCATAGTATCGGCATATTCCTGCATGATGGCCAATGCAGAATCGCTTTGCATATACTGTTGAATTATCTTTGGGGCATCATCTGGATTTGCCATAATTGCAGGAATATTTCCTGGTGTCATCATGAAATCAGCCATTAAACTGCTTACCATTTTTTGTGCTGCCTTAGTTCCTTCAGAACTATCTGACCCTCCGCCTATCTGCGACATATCCATCTCAGGGGGAGCAGGTAAACTTGAAGAATCGAAGTTAATATCCAAACCATCTAAGTCAAGTTTCATCTTCGACTGATCAAATTTAAAAGCGGCTGATATTGCATCGGTATCAATTGTGAAAAGATCCCCCATGTTAAAATCAGACCCATCTTTGTCTTCTTCAGCAAAGGACTTTCCATTGAAAACATCAATCTTGGGATCAGCTATTTGCTCTTGGACAATCTGGGTCTTACCCGCTTCTTCGATCAAATGATCAGTCAACTCAGAGGTATAAAAAATCCCGCTGCTCATAAATGAAGCACTGCTATCGGGCTTTGCTTGGATGATTCCAGAAATTACAAGATCATCGCTTTTAGCGATTAGATCTTTCATGTAATCCTCATCACCCGATTTATCAACCCAGACGCCAAACTCGTCGTCCTTTTGATAAAAATCAGCAGAATTTACGATCTTCATTTTCAGATTAAGGAAATCCTTATACGTAAATTCCGCACCATCGTTGACCTCAGTTACGATCTCTTCATCATTTACAAATGCACGCACCATGTCATCCATCACGGTACGATCCCTAAGACCTAAAAGGTACAAAAGAAAATCAGGCACACTTCCGTTTTTTGAAAGCACTAATACACATTCATTGTATTTCTCAGGCCAATGTCCCGCTTTTAGTTCATAGCCCTCTTTAGCCATATCAAGAGTGCCAAGCATCTGAGCAATCATGTCTGTAGACATCATCGAAGACATTATGCTGCTAGAAGAAAGGCTAGAACCAATGCCTAAAGAACTAAATGTCGTATCAGGGTTTATTTGGTCAATGCCATCTGTAGTATCAGCCCTATATACATATGGAGTTACGTTGTACTTGTATTCAATGGCTTTGGCGTATTTATCAATGTCGCATTCATCGCTGTCTAGGTATTCTTTTAAGGACTTCAAATCGTTTGATCCTACAGAGTCAAACATACGTCCCATGATCTCAGTTTCACCAACAACCGTTTCATCGCCTTTGTCTTCCACAGCAGAGTCGTCGATAGCAGAATTGTGCATATCAACGCTACTCATCATCATGGATGTAATGTCAAACCCGGTAGATGTAATTTGAAGGGGATACGACGACAATGTTTCCTCTTCAACAGATGCAATGTAGTTATCCACGCCATTTGCGAGCGCCAGAATTGCAGCGATTCCAATGATTCCAATCGAACCCGCAAATGCTGTCATTATCGTTCTGCCTTTTTTGGTCATAAGGTTGTTAAACGAAAGACCAAGGGCAGTTAAGAAGCTCATGGATGTGCGACGAATCTTTTTGTTGGAGACCTTTTTTAGATCTTCAGACGTTGGAACAAATGGATCTGTATCGTTTAAGATTTCGCCATCTGCAAGATTCACGATACGAGTCGCATACTCGTTGGCAAGCTCGGGATTATGCGTCACCATAATCACCAAGCGATCCGATGCAATTTCTGTAAGCAGATCCATAATTTGAACCGATGTCTTTGAGTCAAGTGCACCGGTAGGTTCATCTGCAAGAAGAATTTCCGGGTCATTTACAAGCGCACGAGCAATTGCAACGCGCTGCATTTGACCACCAGATAGCTGGTTTGGACGTTTCTTCATATGTTCGCGAAGCCCAACACGTTCAAGCGCTTCAGTTGCGCGACGAGTTCGCTCTTCCTTGTCCACGCCTGAAAGCGTAAGAGCAAGTTCAACATTGGACAAAATCGTTTGATGCGGAATTAGGTTGTAGCTTTGAAAAACAAAACCTATGCGGTTGTTTCTAAAAGTATCCCAATCACGATCCGTATAATCTTTGGTAGAAACACCATCGATAATAAGATCTCCAGTATCGTAGTGATCAAGGCCTCCGATTATATTTAGAAGAGTAGTTTTCCCTGAACCTGAAGGACCTAAAATTGCAGCGAATTCATTGTCGCGGAAGCTTATTGAAACATCATCAAGTGCCTGTTGAGTGAATCCACCTGTTGTATATGACTTTGAAATATTTTTAAGTTGAAGCATTTAAACTACGCCTTTTATTCCGTGCTGTTTTTTATGTTGTTTTGAATGACAAGTGCAAAACGACATATTGCAACACACATGCTACTCAAAACAAAATTCATTTCTGTCCTGAGAAACTCTAAATTACAAACCTGCTTTTCGTGATTAGTATAAAGATAAAACCAGAGCACAGGTTTAAAAAACATAACATTACACTTTTGTATGATTGTTTATGGATGAGTAACGTCGCAATTACAAGTGAATGCAATATATTTTGAGTTTATCGTCGCGTCCTACAATGGCGGTAACGTCAAACATCGGGAAAAGGAGTCCACCATGGCTGACACCGCATTGAATGATTTTGCACAATCTGAAGCTGCTAAAACAGAAGATGCTATGGCAGATCTTAAGCGTATCGAGCAGGAAGTCGTCGCTGAGGCTGAGGCCTCCGTTGAGGATTTCGATGCTATGGGACGCGAAGAAGATGCTGCTGAAGCTGCTGAAACCGCATTCGAGTTTGAGCAAGCTCAAGAATAAAACAAAACAATAATCATCTATATAAAAAAGACATCCCTATTCGGGATGTCTTTTTTATCTGATCTCTTTTATACACAACGTAAATATTGCTACAACCTAACGCTATAGCATAGCTATAACCTAACGCCACAGCCTAGCTATCTCACAAAATTAGTCCTAGATGGCTCTTCTTGTTTAGGTCCTTCAACACCTAACTTATCTGCCGCCTCTTTACATCTAAGAAAGTATGCCATGTTGTGCGCAAGCGTTCTGACTGTATACAGCCCCTCTTCATCCACTCCAAAATCTTCAGCAGACCTTCCGTAAACCATATTCCAATACGATGCTGAAATTATCGGCATCTGCAAAATACCGAAATACTTATTTAACTGGTCATATGTTGAGCTGCATCCGCCGCGCCTTGCAACATTTATACCTGCTGCAGGCTTGTATTCATAAAGCTTTAAGCCGCCCATCGCTTGCGAATAAAATGACCTATCCATAAATGACGTAAGTGCGCCTGATGCAGCTGCATAATGGACAGGTGTTGCAAAGATAAATCCATCATAATCACCTGCTTGTGCATTGAATTCATTCACACAGTCATCGATTGTGCATTTCCCTTCGTGTTTCGCACAATATCCACATCCAAGGCACCCAGAAATCGGCTTTGCCCCTACCCAAAATCTTCCAACCTCAATACCCTCTTCTTCAAAGGTTTTTTGCATTTCATCTAAAGTAAGTGCAGTCATACCTTTTGGATGAGGACTTCCGTTTACCAACATCACCTTCATGATTTCCCCTATCTGATTGTTCCCTACCCAACTATTCTTCATCAAATTAAATGCATATACTGAATCTAAATATCCTGCATACATAAATACTCTAAATGCATGCGTTTAATCATATGTGTTCATGATCACAATTGATTGTATCGCAGACAGACACCCCGTAAATGAAACCGCCCTAAAAGCTACAATGCTATACACACAGGTCTTTAAGGAGAAATGATGATCAATCAAAAAATGGCAGCACTTGGAAATGAACCTAACAAAATTAGAGAGCTTTTTGCTTATGGTATGCAGAGAAAAGCAGAAATCGGGGCAGAAAACGTATTTGACTACAGCATAGGAAATCCAAGCGTTCCTGCACCAGCTGAAGTTAAAGCCGCCTTTGATGAGATTCTTTCCGCAGATCCTGTAAAAGCACACGAATATACCCCTTCTCCTGGAGACCCAGCAGTAAGACAGGCTATTGCCGAGAATATATCGAAACGAACAGGTATAAATGCAAGCGCTGGGAATGTCTATATGACATCTGGCGCATCAAGTGCAATCGCAATTTCACTTGCAGCAATATCGAATCCAGGCGATGAAGTCATCGTATTAGTGCCGTATTTTCCAGAATACAAAACCTGGTCAGAAAATGCAGGATGCTCGGTAATTGAAGTTATGACTCACGTTGGTGATTTTCAGATCGATGTTGATGCAATCAAAAACGCTATAACCGAACGCACGAGCGCCATCATAATCAACAGCCCCAACAACCCAGCAGGCACAATTTATACACGCAAATCATTATGCGAGCTTGCAGAAATGCTTAAAGCAAAAGAAGCCGAATATGGACACCAGATTTTCATAATCAGCGATGAGCCTTATAGAGAACTTACATACGGCGCAGAGGTAACAAATATAACCGAGCTTTATGACGATACGATTGTTTGTTACACCTGGTCAAAATCACTTTCTCTTCCAGGGGAGCGTATCGGATACATATATGTAAGCGATAAGATGAAAAATGCTGCAGATGTATTTTTAGCAGTATGTGGTGCAGGGAGAGCTTTGGGATATATATGTGCATCCGTTAGCCTTCAAAGAGTTGTAGCAAAATGCCTTGATGTGCCAGCAGATATTGAATCTTATGCGAACAACCGCAAGCTTTTAATGGATGGACTTAAAGATATTGGATACGAATTCGTGGAACCAGAAGGAGCATTTTATCTTTGGATGAAAGCGCTTGAACCCGATTCCAATGCATTTTCTGAGCGCGCAAAAGACTTTGAACTTTTGCTTGTACCATCTGTAAGCTTTGGCATGGATGGATGGGTGCGTCTTTCATATTGCATCGCAGAAGATACCATCAGAAATTCTTTCCCAGCACTTCGTGCACTTAAGGAGTCATACGATGCCAGATAATCGTACCTATCCACAAGAAAAACTAGATCCAAAAGTAAAAGCAGTTTGGCGAATAGACTCCGCCTTGTTAATAACATTCATATTTGCGTTTTTCATAATTCCGCTTGCGATTATTTCAACTGATGTAGATGAAGTGCAGATATTTTTTGTCCTATCAGTGATTGCCTATATCATCTTTATGGTGATCTTCGTGATCGTTTGGCCAACCATTCGTTATGCCAATTGGCGCTATCAGTTAACTGAGGATTTTCTTGAACTTGCATACGGTGTCATATGGAAAAAACGCATTCTTGTTCCATTTATCAGAGTTCAAAACACAGATACAGTGCAAGGACCTGTTCTTAGAGCGTTTAAGCTCTCTTCGGTCACCGTATCTACTGCAGGCGGTTCGCATCAAATTCCAGGAATTGATCGTACACAAGCAGATATACTTCGTGATCGCGCGGCCGAGTTAGCACGACTAGCACGCGAGGACGTATAAATGACTTCTGAAACATATAAGGACAACACAGCACACCATCGCGTACACCATAGCTATATCTGGCTTGGAGGAATTCGAGCTGTTCCGATAATGCTTATTGCATTTATTTTTGGAACATTTCCTTTGCTCTATGAAGAAGAGATATATGAAGTAATTCCTCCCTTTTTAGCAAGTGCATTAGGGATTGGGTTTGTAATCATACTTGCGTTTATTGCAACTATGATTATTTATGCACTGATAGTTTTATTTAATGCTATTGGCTATCAATTCTTATGGTATGAAGTGGGCACTGAAGAGTTCACCTTGTGTTCGGGCGTTATTAGCAAAAGACGCGTGCATGTTCCATATCAGCGAATTCAATCTATCGATCAATCTGCCAATCTCGTTCAACGGATATTTGGGATCTGTGATTTATCGATCGATACAGCAGGTGGTGTATCCAACAAGGCAATAATTGTTCCATGCCTTACTAAATCAGATGCAGAAAATCTTCGCCGTGAACTCTATGAGAGAAAAAGCTATATTGTCTCTTTCGCACAAGACAGCCAAAGCACAACACAAGCTGCGCAAAATCCTCAAGGCGGAGTGCAGGCTGCGCAATATACCCAAGGTGTGTCGCAGGCCGCTCAATCTTATCCACCACCTGTTTCGCAACCTGTTGTCCCACCTGCCACACAAAAAGGCAACGTTTTGGACGTTGGGGATGAAATTTGGGATAGTTTAGGTGGGGTTTTTGCAGGACACTCTGATTTTGATACTCCTGTTACTTATGAATATGGTCTATCTAACAAGGAACTATTTTTCGCAGGGCTTTCCAATAACACTGGAATGGCGGCACTTATTCTTGGAGCTCTTGCCGCTGCAAGCCAAATCCTAAGCGCGGCGTTCGATTTGTTCCCAGATAATATGGACTCTGCAATAGATGCCGGAACTACTTTTGCTGAATCAGTTGACCCAGCACTTCTAGCTTCAGGGATCGTAGCAATAGTGTCTTTATTTGTCATATTCATTTGGGTAATCTCAGCTGTAGGATCACTTCTTTCATATGGCGGTTTTCACGCAAGGAGACGCGGAGATCGAATAGAAGTTGAACGGGGACTTCTTCAACATCAAGTACAAAGCATAAGTATTGAGCGCATCCAAAGTGTCAATATCAAACAAACATTTATAAGAAGACTAATTGGATATTGCGAAATTACGCTTGGTAAAGTTGATGCTGCAGACCAAGGATCGTCCCAGTCGAATTCGAAATCTATACAGTCTCAAGGTGCTGTTGTAGTTCATCCTTTCCTTAAGATTGACCAAGCCAGACAAATTGTTGCAAATCTCACACCAGAGATTTCAGATTTTCCAACAGAGAGCATTCCTCTTCCAAAACGATCCCTTAGAAGAGCGATCACCAGACGTGGATTTTTCCAAGGTGCAGGATTTTGGTTTCTTGTATTAACACTTGTGTTTCAGGTCATTCTTAGCTTTATGCAAGCTAACGATGTTTCGGTCACAGATGGTATAGGCAACGATGCTTTCGTTTATGCCACCATTGAGCAAGTCGTCCTTATTGTTATTTGTCTATGTATCTTTTGGATTGTGGTGGATATTATTGGGGCAATCCTTTGGTTTAAGAAGTCGTCCTTTGGGGTAAACCGCAAATTTATGACTATTACTGAAGGCGGCTATTCTATTGCAACCGTTCTTTTTGCCAGATCTAAAATTCAATCGGGTTATATAAAAACAAACCCTCTCCAAAGAATGTCAAAGGTCTCAACTATTAGCGCGAGGACTGCCGCAGGCGTTGGGGGCACATCTATAGGGCTTAAGGATGTCTCTGAAGATGCAGCTATTCAATGGTTAGAGTGGCTAAAACCCGCATCACATAAGTAGTGACCCGTAATTAGTAATTAGTACTTTGCTACTTTATGCTGATATACATAGCAACTGTAAAATTGGGATAGTGAAATGAAGGCTGCGGTAGCAACTGATATGGAACTATCCCAATTTTTACAATCGAATGTTTATGCGCTTGCGCCTTCCATTTCGTCCATAATTGATGCAATACGGCTTAAGGCGTCACGTCTACTTAAGGTACCGACAAACTTTCCATCTGAATCTACAACCGGCACCTTTTTAATGCGCTTTTCTCCCAATATGGTTAACGCAGAATCTAACGAATCAGACTGACGCACATAAATTACTCGCTTAGTGGCAATATCCATGACGCTTAAATTCATAAGATCAGTCAACTTTGATTGCATCGCTGAATCGTCTGAAAACTTGTATAAGTTCATCGACGAATCAAAAAATGTCATTTCATTTTTACCAAGGAAGTGCGCGATGTCTCCATCAGATATAAAACCACAAAGCGCACCTTTATCGTCGATAATTGGAAGTCCACTTGTGTCTGTTTTAGACATAAGTCTTACAACATCAATCATCTTTGCATCAGATCGAATGCAAACAGGCTCTGGATTCATCGTATCCAACACAGTGATCCTATCGTTTGCATTTCCAAGATCCTCTTCAGAATAACCAGATTTATCACCTGTAGGTGAATCAATGGTTGCGCCATCAAACCCGGCTGCATAATCTATGTTGCCAGTCTTTTCAGCACATCCAGAGACCGCCTCATCCCCTACAATCGCTTGACCTTTCGAGATGCTGTCACGCGCAAAGAACAGTATGACAAGAAAAGCTATCACCATAATGACTGCGGTTGCACAAAACGAAAGGTGGTACCCCATAAATGTCTGTTCTGTCTGTCCCAAATCTGGATATATAGATGGAGACAAAGCTGAAATGGATACCAAAAGAGCCGTCCCAACAGAAGCCGCAACCTGATTTAAGGTGTTCGAAAAACTTTGCGCATGTTGTATAAGTGCATTGTCTAATGAATTAACACCCCAAGTATTCAATGGCGTCATCGCAAACTGTAAGCATGCAACTAATAACGTATACGAAAGCATAATTGCCACAAAACTCGAATCCATCGAAAGCATCGTAAGCGCAATAACTCCAAGCACTGCACCGACCGCACCTGGGATTACAGTTTTTCTGATCCCATATCTATCAAACAAGCGCCCAGAAATCATTCCCATGAATGCGCCAATGAGTGCACCTGGAAGCATGGCAACGCCAGACATAGTTGCAGAGAACCCACGAACTCCTTGAATATATAAAGGCGTAATAACTCCTGTGCCCATTATGGAAGCTTGAATTATTACTATGATGATCACTGTTATTGCATACTTGCTACTCTTAAGCACCTTCATATCAAGCATAGGAGTTGGAAGCTTTGTCTGACGCAAAACATATAACCCAACAAACACGATGCCTACAAAAATAAGCACCAAAGTAAATAAAAGATTGGTCGATGAGGAAAAAGTCGAAAGACCATAAAGTAGGCAAACTAGACCCATTGTTGATAGCACAACTGACAGTAAATCAAATTTCGATCTCTTGAAGTTGCCATAATTCTTAAGGCTAACAACAGAAACAACAATCACAACTGCAGCCAAAACAGTCACAAGTGCAAACAACGCGCGCCATCCAACAGAATCCACAAGCAAGCCTGCCAAAGAAGGACCTACAGCAGGGGCAAATCCTATGATTAGCCCTATTACACCCATAGCTGCACCACGTCTTTCACGCGGAAATATCAAAAGGATCACCGTAAACACCATAGGCATTGCCACGCCCGTACAAATTGCCTGGAGGACACGTCCCAATAAAAGTACTCCAAAATTTGGCGCAATCGTAGCGGCGGCACTTCCAACCGTAAAGATACTTACTGCAGTTATAAAGAGCTGCCTTGTCGTAAATCTTCCAATTAAATATGCAGAAAGCGGTATGGTGACGGCCTCTACAAGCGAATAACCACTTGTTAACCACTGGACAGTAGTTGCATCAACATTCAAGTCGCGCATAATCGCTGGGAGAGCCGGCGACAATAACGTTTGATTAAGAACTGCCAATAAGGTGCCAGCCAATAGCACTGTCACCATAACCATTTCTTTTCTTCCAACACCTAAAGCCATTCTTCACTTCCAATTCTAAAAACGTACAATTAATGCAATAAATAACGCCCGGAATTCCGGGCGTTAACAGTTGGTTTTAACTAAGTATCACACTAGTTGTTATCAATTGAATAGGCTGATCTGGCAATCGGCTTATTTTCTCCCTTTAGCAATTTGAAAACACAGCAAAAATAGTCACAGCTAGCAATGAATATTAAACTACTATCTACAAATACTTTCGAAAGAACATAGAAGATGAAGGGATATTGATATGAATAAAAAATTAGCCCTTTGCATTATGTCTTTGATTCTTGCATGCGGCACCGTGTTGGGGCTTGCAGGATGCGGACAAAACAACGAAGAAGTTATCCGAGAATCCATAGCAAGCCAACTTGATGCATTCAAAAATGCGGATGACTCCGCTATGTCAGAAATTGCCGAAATGGTCGAAAACGAAGGACTCGACAGACTTGGCATTGACGGCATGGAATTTGCTGCTGCTGTTTTGGATGGTTTTGATTACAACATTGATAGTGTTGAGGTTGATGGCAATAAGGCTGTTGCCACAGTCACTATCGCATCAAAGAGTTATTCGCAGTTTGAACAAAAAGTTAATGAAATCCGCAATAGCATAGCTGAAGACACAGATCTTGCAGCAATGAGCGAAGAAGATGCAACAAAGGCAATTGGACAAAAAATAATGAGCGCATTTGCTGAAACAGAAACAACCAACGATGTGGCCGTTATTAATTATGAACTTTCGGGAAATGTATGGAAGCCAACTAATGCAGCAGAAGCTCTTGCTCAATTAGATAGCATAGTATTTTCTCGATAAACTCTAAATGAACACTCTTAAGCATAAATAACCTGATTGACCGGTATATCGAAACTTTCGATGCCGGTCAATTGAGTATATAGCTGACAATCAAAACACACTCCAATGCTTGTGCCTAAAAAGTTACACAAAAAGCGATCGTAATAACCTTTGCCATAGCCAATTCTAAAACCCTTAGAATCGAAAGCTACACCAGGAACAATTGCAATTCCACTTTTGCTTTCAGCTCCTGATAAAAAGCAATCATCAACGGTAGTACTTGGGTCATCTTTTGGCTCATAAATCCCAAATGATCCTGCAACAAGGTCATCTAGAGAACTGATCCAATTCCATCGAAGTCGACTCCTGGGCAAAACTCCAGGTAAAGCTACTTTCATATCTTTTGCAAGCGCATCTAGAATCACAGAAGATACATCAACCTCAGATCCCGTCGCATTATACGCAAGTAAATAGCTTGCCTGTTTGTATTCAGGAAGCGCAACAATCATCGATGAAATTTCAAGAGATTTCGTCTTTCTTTCAGCAGTTGAAAGACTATCGCGATTCTTCTTGCACTCACTTCTTAGATTGTTTTTAGCATCTAAAGGCACGTCTTACCCATTCACTATTAAAAACCGCTGTTGAAAATGCTGTTAAATATCACTGCCAAAGACTCCTGCTACAAGTTTCAATTGTTTTAAATAAGAGCCTCAGTTGTTTTATATAAGTTTATCTCTAAATAAACCGAGCCAAATAAACTCACACAGACACACCCATAGAACTTACGCTGAAAGCTAAAGCAATAAATCTAGCTCAAATTCATCAAGGACATAAACTACGCACTTGTTGCAAGTGGTACTAGCGTACAATTTGGCTCCGGCAGCGCAAGCGGTGGTGCAGGTAAAAGTGGCACTATGATGGTTTCTTTTAAACCTTGATTGTTCATTTTTAAAAACAATAATTCCAGATTGTTCTCACGCTCTTTAATGCGCCCCATATAAGCCTTATCCATTTTGGAATCTATCGCCTTCATGTCACGAACAGCGCGTTTTAAATAGTGTCTAAACTGAGTAGCCGTCATCCCACCAATTAACATTTGCTCGTTTTTCATTTTGCATCCTCTGACTCACTTATGTTTGCAGTGATTCGAGTTTAAGGGCAACGCCAAATTTAACTGTTCTGCATTTGGGACACCTAGAAAAGTTTGTGCTAGATATTTCTTTCGCTGATCTCGCTCATATGTAAATGTCCGCTTACACTTGAGCACTTTCGCTAATCTACCCTATTTAAATGCCCGATAAACAGACAGAATTCGAACCAAAACCACTCGGGGATCATCCTATCTTTGGATCTATTGAATCCATAATTTTCGGAGGCAATGTTGAACATTTGCGCATTCTTCAAGGAATGAATCGATCTGTTTTCTCTAAAGTTGCAGGCATTTCAAGACCTACGCTTTACAAAATTGAACGCGGAGAGGCAGATATTAAACTCTCATTAATGAAGCGTGTTGCTGACGCTTTAGATGTAAGCGTAGTTGAGCTTTTAACGCCAAGAACAAAATGATGCTTTAAACATACGATTTAGACAGCGATTAGGGTATCGGCATAATCCACTTTGTCAACATGTAATCAAGGCAAAGCAAGTCCGCTCTTAAAGAGTCATATAATTTCGACACAAATAATGACAACAACACTTCAGGAGCCTAACCATGGGCATTTGTTATGAACTACGTGAAGCAAACACGGAACCATCAAGCATCAAACAGAAAAATCACAAGGCATCTTCGCTCGTAAAAGTTGATGGCATAAACGCATGCTCAGGGTCAGGACCGATAATCGTATGCATGGACGAAGAAGAATTCGCAGACTATGAGAAAAACGACGACGTTAAAGATTTAATATCCACATTAATGGGAACAGCAAGTAACTATGTCGACGAATTTCCTGGTTATATCGTTGGTTCTTTTGCAGTTCCAACAAAAGAGCAACAGGCAAAAGTGTCTGACCTCTTCGCCTTCTATATGGACAAAGAGCGGCTTGTCTTTATTGATAACAAAAATACCGCAGAGCAAATATTGAATTTGCTTGCTAAAAGCCCTGTTCTTAAAGACACAACCCCTGCGCATTGTCTGTATCTTTTTTGCAAGCACATCCTAGTAAATGACCTTTCATATCTTACATGGATTGAAGCAAAAATGGAGCGCATGGAAGAAAGTCTTGTCGCTTCAGGGGCTGATATTGATACGACTAAAATTATGGAATTTCGTCGCAAATCTCTTAGATTCAATTCGTATTATCAGCAAATGGCAACTATGGTTTCTGCAATATCAGATAACGAAAATGGGTTGATGACTCGCGAGGAAGCACATGCATTTGACCATATTGAAAGCCTTGCAGACAAGCTTGCCTCACGTGCAGAGTCTTTAAAAGAATACAGCCTTCAGCTTTATGAATTACAGCAAACTCAGATTGATCTAAAGCAGAACTCGATCATGCAGGTATTTACCATAATGACTGTTTTGTTCGCGCCATTAACCCTTATCACTGGATGGTTTGGCATGAATCTGTCCGTTATCCCGGGAATAGATTTTCAGTGGATGTGGTTAACCCTGATAGTCTTCGCCGTAATATTTACCGTCTTTTTCTTGATACTATTCAAAAAGAAGCACTGGTTATAGTGTCTATATATGCCTTAGGGTATATCCGGCTTTACCATGTCCTTTACTCTCGTACAGCGCATCATCTGCCATTGAGTAAATTTCATCAAAAGAAAAATCGGAACTATCAGTTGTAATAGCACCTATAGACACTGTTGGTTCAGGACGATCAACACTATTCTTTAGAGGCTCATCAACGGATCTCTGTGTTGCAAAAGGCCCCCTAGCGATATGAGACAAAATACGCTCAAGCGCTTCATCGCTTCCTAAACCAGGTGCAAATACAGCAAATTCGTCTCCACCGAGACGCGCAACTATATCTTCTTTTCTCATAACATTAGTAAGGAACAACGCAAGGGACTTAAGCACGAAGTCTCCTTCAGGATGTCCGTATGTGTCATTTATTGACTTAAAGTCATCCACATCTATAAGAATAAAAGTATACGGAACCACGCCTGTAAGTAATTTCGTATCTATCATCTCAACGGCAGTTTCACGATTATATATACCTGTTAGCCCATCGCGTTCTGCCTTATGCTTAAACATGGTTTCGCGAATCATCATCTCGTGAGTGTCTAATAAACGGCCTACATGGCGAAACGCTTGACCATCTTCATCATAAAGAACCACAGATTGATACCTATACCAAATGGCTTCACCATCAGGGCCTGGTGTTGACGTCTCAAAATCCACCAAGCCGCCATCGCGCATATGCTGTCTCAAGGTATCTATATCATGTTGTGTAATAGTTAGATTGCAGTCACGTTTACATCTTTTGTTTACAACAAAATCGCGATGCTCGGGCTTTCGGCCAAATCTACCTTCAAAATCTCCATAGACATCGGCGTTACCGGTTTCGCATTCAATATCAAAAAGAATGTCATTACTAAGCTCAGTGAGAATCTCTATCCTCTCACTTGCCCGCTCCAACTCCGCCTGGCTTTTAACTTTTTCAGTAATGTCTATAAGCGTAACGTAAAACCAAGGTTTGCCATCAGCATCAACAACGTGTCTTCCTCGGTCATCAACCCAAACAAGCTTGTCCTCTTTATGATTCAGTCTATATATAACTGCATCATCGGATCCATGTTCGATTTGTTCATCGATAGACTTTATGGTTTCTCTACGATCATCAGGATGAACTATGCCTTCAAAGACTCCACCCGTAAGCTCATTGAATTCTTCACGATTAGCACAGCCAAGCATACCTATCAAATCTTGACTTACAAAATCTATCTTTCCTGTATCGTCGGCCTCATACCTAAATAACCCACTTGGAATATTCTCGAGCAGCAAATTCAGCATATCTTCAGGCTCATCTTGTGCAGGCATTAAACCGTTGTCTGTCATTCCTGCTTCACCAACCTTATCCACACTGTTGTCATAATAGACAATATACCGCAAATAATAATCCACAGCATTTCTATTAGAAATGAGTATATTTACTACTGTATTATCATGCGTAAATGCACAGCTTCAAAACCATAAAATCGCCAATATTAGTAGCCATGTCAGGTGGCATTGATAGTTCTGTCGTTGCTTATATGGCTCACGATGCTAATTCAGAGTCTTTCGGTGTAACCCTTTTGCTCGCACCAGGAAAACAATGCGAAGAGGAAGCATCAAACGCAAAAAACCAATGCTCGCAAATCGGTATGAAGCATTTAACTATTGATGCACGCAGCGAATTTGAAGATGTAGTCATACGTAATTTTTGCGAAAGCTACATGCGCGGGAAAACACCAAACCCTTGCGTTGAATGCAACAAGGTATTTAAACTGGGACTTCTGCACGACACCAGAAAATCTTATGGTGCAGAATTCTTAGCGACAGGACACTATGCACGACGACGATTCAATCCAAACACAAACCGCTGGGAGCTGCTCAAGGCTAAAGATTTATCAAAAGACCAGAGCTACTTTTTATGGAAAACAACACAAGATGTATTAGCCCATACGATTTTTCCTTTAGGAGATACACCTAAGACAGCAACTAAAGAAATGGCCTCACAACTGGGATTTATTTCTGCACAAAAACCTGAAAGTCAAGACGTTTGCTTTGTGCCCGATGGAGACTATTTAAGCGTTGTTCAACAATGGGCGAATTTGCAATCACATACAGAAGCCACCGATTTACTTATGCCAGGAGATATTGAAGATACAGAGGGAAACATCATAGGAGAACACTCTGGGCTTGCAGGATACACAATCGGGCAGCGAAAAGGAATTGGAGTTGCAGCATCTGAGCCTTTATATGTAATAGACAAAGACATACAAAGAAATGTCCTCGTGGTAGGATCGAGACATCTGACATTTTGCAAAATCGTAGAGGGAAAATCCGCAAACTTCATATCTACTGAATCGCTGTTTGAAACAACACGTGTGCAAGCAAAGTGCCGATATAGACAAGATCCTGCATGGGCAACTGTCATACAGGCCGAACACGATAGTATAAAAATAGAATTTGATGATCTCCAAACTATTCCAGCAAAAGGACAATCATTGGTTCTATACGATGGCGACACAGTTCTTGCAGGGGCAGAAATTCTTTCCTCATCTTAAAACCACCCAACCGCTGCCAAGAAAGGATATGGGGTGCTTTTTATACTTACGGGCAATATTCAGACAGGCAAAACCCGCTTTCTAGAGCGTCTGGTAACTGATACAACAAACGCAGGAGGTATTTGCGAAGGCGTTATTGCGCCCGGAATATGGGTTGAGCAAAACAATAACGAGTCGGATAAACCAAGTTTTGAAAAACTGGGGATAGACAACGTTTTACTTCCAGAAAGTAAAAGGATCAGATTTGCAACAAGAAGAGATTTGCTCTGTGAAGATAAAAGCACTTCTGAATCATCGGAAAGCAAAACAGCGAACCTAAAATGGGCGATCGAAGATGCTGCAATAGACGCTGTAAATAATCATTTCAAAAGGATTATAAATTCCTGGAACACAGCAGCTACACAACCCACAAATTCGAACACCGCAGATTCGCAAAATTGCAATCAAAAAGCTGCCACAAAAAGTTCCGAATGCTCTACTGATTGCTCTACTGATTGCTCTACGAACAACCCACCGCATCTTTTAGTAGTGGATGAATTAGGATACTTAGAACTTGAATTAAATGAGGGACTTACAGACGCACTTCGAGCGGTAGATATTGCTCTTTGTAATGATCGCCACACACTAATAGTGGTTAGAGAAAAACTGCTTCCACTTGCAGAACAAAGATTTGCTAAAAAAGTAGACACAATAAAATGCATCCTTCCTGACGAAGAAGGGCGATATGCAGTTCTTAATGCTTTAGGGTTATAAGCTCGATTGACTTATCTTTGCAATATCCGCCTTTGCATTGACAACTACGCTCAAGAAGGTATCTAAAGATATCTAAATAATCACATTTTCCTTATTTCCCCAATTGCTAAACAGTGTGGAAACGTTATGTGGAAATATCAAAAAATGCGTTAATAAACGTCCCCTATAGGACTAGATTGTCATTAAGAAATATATTAGTTGATCACTAAGATTTCTTGCATGCAAAGACATGCTTAGCGATAGTTTACAACCTTGGGTTGGGGATGCTTGAAATTGACAGATGATTTATTTCATAGGATTTCGATAAAAAACCAAACAGGGTATTTTAAGCCGCGCACATGGGCATTTTGGAGAAGTCTAATAATATGTTTTTGCCTTATGTGTCTAATAGGCCATTGGCTTGAGATTCCATATTGTCTACTGATGGATAGCGCATTCGGAATAGTTGACAGCGACTATGCCGTTTGGACTGACCCATGGTATCACCCCTACTGGGTATACGGAGTGGGTGCCGTAATCATGACATTCGCAATTGAACCTTTGAAAGAATCCATCATCAAACGGTGCAAAACAATACTCGGAGCAATCGCTGAATCATTTCTTATCATGGTGTTGCTGAGCATGGCAGCTGAGCTAATTATTGGTCTTTTAGTGAATCAACCAGATGAATTTGGTGAATATCCATTTTGGGATAACTCGACACTTCCTTTTAATATCCTTGGACAAGCGTGGCTTGTAAATGATGTATCTATAGGTATAGCAGCCATGGTTTACGTTTGGATCGTATACCCGATCATATGCGAATGGCTCGACCTCGTTAAACCACGTACTGCAAATATTATTTTTGCTTTGGTCTTGCTTGGATTTGCCGGTTGTTGTATCACTTCGTATATACAACTATCTTTATAGACAAACAAATTTGTAGGCAAACCCTGATCGATCGGAACATATGACTTTAAATAAACCAGAAGGCATCTTTGATATAGGTATAGATGCTGGATCTAAAACCATAAAAGTTGTAGTGCTAGATGAAGACGGGAATCTTATTCATGACTCATATAGGCGCCATGGCACCAATATTCAAAAAACACTCCAAGAAACAATCCATGATGTTGTTTGGAGACGCGGAGATTTAAATGCTCGCATAGCAGTTACAGGCTCTGCTGGAATAGAAGTAGCAAAACTACTTGACGTTCCTTTTGTTCAAGAAGTGATCGCTCTCACAGATGCTGTAAAAGATAAAATCCCCGATGCAGATGCTGTGATTGAACTCGGTGGTGAAGATTCCAAAATAGTTTATTTAACCGGAGGCCTTGAGCAGCGCATGAACTCAACATGTGCAGGTGGCACAGGTGGATTCATTGATTCTATTTCATATATGCTCGGAGTTCGTGCATCTCAAATGGAGCGATTGGCTATGGGGGCTCTCAAAACGTACCCGATCGCATCTAGGTGTGCGGTATTTGCACAAACCGATGTGCGCCCACTGCTAAACGCAGGAGCATCTAAGGCAGATATCGCAGCAAGCGTTCATGAAGCAGTTGTAAGGCAAACACTGGGAGGCCTTGCCTGCGGAAGGCCAATCAGAGGAAAAGTGGTTTTCCTTGGAGGCCCTTTCCAATTTAACTGCGATTTACTCTTCAGATTCAGAAACGCCCTTGGCCTGGATGCTAGCAGTGGAATCCGCCCCGAGAACGCACATTTATTCCCTGCATATGGAGCAGCACTAACAGCAGCAAAAGAAGCAAAAACTATTTCGCTTTCAACGGTAGAAGACAAGATAAAGACAACCGATCTCCAAGATGCAGCTGATCAAATGTCTACTCTTGAGCCTCTATTTACCGACACAAACGAAATTGGGAAATTCGTTTCTGACCATGATTTCCAAGCGTTTCCTAAAAAGACATTATTTGAATCTAGGGGTGCTCTTTATTTGGGAATCGATGCAGGTTCAACTACATCAAAGATTGCCCTAATAGATTCAGATGGAAACCTTATCTATAGCGATTACCAAGAAAACAAAGGCGACACTATAGATACCGTCAAAGAAATGCTTATGGGAATGTACATGACTTTTCCAAAGCACATGAGAAAAGAGGAAAACAACGCACCCTATATTGCCGCTTCTTGTGCAACTGGATATGGGGAAGGTCTCCTGCAAGCAGGCTTTGGTGTAGATTCCGGAGTTGTGGAAACCATGGCTCATGCCACCGCTGCACAGATCGCACTTCCCGGAGTTACTTTTATGCTTGATATTGGCGGTCAAGATATGAAGGCTCTTTGGATAGAAGATGGGCAGGTAGTTGACGCTGTTTTGAACGAAGCATGCTCATCTGGATGTGGAGCATTTGTCAGCGGAACCGCATACGCTGTTCGCTCAAGTAAAGAAGACTTCGCCAGGAAAGCCCTTGAATCCAAAAACCCGGTGGATCTTGGAACAAAGTGCACAGTTTTTATGTCCTCTAAGGTCAAACATGCACAAAAAGCAGGCACGCCGGTTGAAGACATTGCAGCAGGCGTTGCTTATTCTGTAATCCAAAATGCTCTATTTAGAATCATTGGATCAAAACGAGCTCGCAACCTGGGAGACAAGATTTTAGTGGGTGGCGGAACTTTTAAATCGAATGCCATTCTTAGAGCATTTGAATTGATAAGTGGACAAACTGCAGTAAGACCAAGAGAAGCTCACCTGATGGGTGCAATTGGAGCTGCGTTTATTGCTAAGAAGCGTGCTGAATCACAAGGGCTCCCACACCCTGGAAACCTTATTACATTAAACGAGCTCAAAGATCTTAAAATCACTCGCAAAACCGCCGAATGCACGGGATGTCAAAATGCATGCGCACTTTCCATACTTTCATTCGGTAATGGCAGGCGATATATAGGTGGCAATAAATGCGAACACGGGCGTCTTGTTTCAGAGGCAATTCTTGATGCTCCAAACAAGCAAACCGAAAAAGATACACCCATCAACACAATACAGCGTGAGCAAATACGCATAGCTGCTTTTGGTGATATTGATGCAGAGAATAAAACAAAAGACGTTGCAACGATTGGACTTTTGGCATCGCTTGACCAATACGAAAACCTTCCATTTTGGCATACGCTAATTTCAGAATGCGGATTTAATGTCAGGGTTCCAGAACCTAACTGCGAACATCTTTTAGGGCATACTGCATGGGAATCAGTCCCAGCAGAATCTATTTGCTATCCAGCAAAAATCACCCATGCGCGCGCTTTCTCTCTTAGGGACAAAAATGTTACTCATATATTCGCAACATCATTTGATAGAGGCATTCACTGTCCAGTTTCCAGTGGCTATTCAGGTGTCTTAAACGATAGTATCGACTTTATTAGAAATGGTGATGTCAAACTTATTGCACCTGAGCTTTCAAGTTATGAACCTGAGCGAATCGTTTCCAACGCAGAAGACAGACAGAGTTTGTTTAAGGCTTTTTCTGAAATTTCTAAAGCAAATAATGCCCTAGATTTCCAGAAATTCGAAGAAGCAATTGATGTGGCATATAGCGCATACACAGAGTTTTTAAACGATAGTGCACAAGATGCAATCGAAGCGCTTGACTGGATTGGTACAAAACCATGTCGTAGAGGAATCGTAATTGCAGCAAGACCCTACCATAGCGATCCTGCCTTAATGAATGGGATAGATGAAATGCTTGCAGGTTATGGTTTTGCGGTTCTTGGATTATTGGGACTAAAGAAGCAAATTGCTCGTTCATGGGAATCAGTAAAAGGTCTTGTTCCTTTTGAAACCGTCTGGAAACCAGGAAAAAGAGATGTTCGTGCAGCTGAATTTGTTGCTACACATCCCGATTTAGATCTGTTGTGCTTGCAGTCATTTGGCTGTGGCTATGATGCTGTGGCTATCAATCAAGCTGAAGTAGTAATAAAAGACGCTGGCAAGCCATTTACTACGTTAAAGCTTGATGAAATGGTAGATCTCTCTCACATAAGAATACGTCTAAGAACTCTAGCAGAGATGATCTTTGATGATTCACAAGCTGAACCTGCAAATGATGAATCTGACCATATTGCATCAGTGGACAATAGATCCGAATCTAAAGTTGAGCTTGACCCTAAGCAAAAAGACGGTGACAACTTAACTATTTATCCACTAAGCACTCCAATGGATACCGAAAGCATAGAGCGTGCACGAAAGCTTTCTACTAGCGATGTGTGTTTTGCAGCAAGAGCAATTGCCGCAAAGACCTTATGTGAACTCGACAAGCATCCAAATGCAAAAGTAGTAAAACTCCCTTATATATGTGAGCAATGTTTAGTGGACGCTGTTCCTACATTAGTTGAACTTACTGATGGAAAAACCCCAAATTTCGAATTCACTCAATATCCAACAGAAAGCGACTTTTTTGCAATAAAGTCTTCCCAAAAACTAAGCAAGCTTGAACAGGATGAAGTCAGTTCGATAGATAACCCAGACAATAAACCACTAATTGGGATTCTCGGTAATTCTTTACTTTGTTTTGATCCTTTAATGAATGAAAACTTAGCGAACATAATTGAATCACTTGGCTGCAAAGCCGTGTTTCCAAACATTAATTCATTATTTTGCGATACTGTTGAATACACAGATGAACTCGCTAGGTTTGAAAAGCTAGGAGTGCATCACGTTATATATCTTCAAAGTTTTAGTTGCCTTAAAGCTAATTCGCAGATGCGCGGACATATCCACTCATTAAAAGATCGCTTCCCAAACATCACGATTTCTGTGCTTGACTATGATCCAGAATCATCTGAATTGAATCGAGAAAACAGAATTCGATTAGCTCTTGAGGCTGCCAAAACCGCACAGGATGTGACAGATTAACAGAGTAAACGATGAATACATTTCAGAACGAGACCCCGGATCACCGAGATCTCGTTCTGAAGTTTCAATCTAGGGTATCGTTGATCAATAAAATCTATTTCTATAAGAATTTAATTACCCTAAGCAGCGTTTTCCTCTTTTACGCATTCAGTTTTAGCCTCACGAGCTTTAAGCTTTGTAATATCTGTAGTTGCTTGTCCAACATATTCTGCTTGCCGCGCTTCAAAGCGCTCATCTTCTGGATTATCCCAAAGTCTTTGTGCGACTGGCGCCCAAGCCTCAGCAGATGGGCTGCATTTTGCACAAAGATCATGGGCATCTTCTGGCTCTGTAAGATCTGTTGAATGAGCCCCTGTTGCATCTATCATCTCCGCAAGCTTGCCATCATTATCAAGAATCGGGCATGGGCGGAGTAGATTGTCATTAAACGGCTGATTATTGTAGTAAGCCATAAATATTGGTGAGCGCAAAGCATCAAGTAGGCTCGTATCGTGAATGTTGGCATTTGAATAATGACAGAACACGCATGGCTCAACATCACCTGCAGCATTAATGTGTAGATACCTACGGCCTCCAGCAATGCATCCGCCAACAAATTCGCCATCATTCCAAAAGTCCATAGTAAAGATAGGCTTTTTCTTGCGCTCTTCGCGAACAAAGTGATAGAGATACTCGCGCTGTTCCGGCGTTGCCATCAAATTTGTTGGAGCGCCAACACCGATTGGCATGTATGTAAATATCCATTGGAAAAGTGCGCCTTTATCAATTAAGTAGTCAAGATATTCCTCTGATGCAATTGAAGATGCATTTTCGCTTGTAAAGCAGCAAGAAACACCAAACGGAAGACCATACTCTTTAAGAAGATCCATCGCTTTCTCTACACGCTTGTAAGTGCCATCTCCTCGACGAGCATCAGTTGCCTCTTCAAAACCTTCTGCACTAATCGCGGGAATGAAGTTTTTCACTCGTATCATTTCTTGGCAAAAACCTTCATCAATAAGAGTGCCATTTGTAAAGCATAAAAACGCGCAGTCCGGATGAGCCTCACAAAGTTTAATCAGATCCTTTTTACGAACCAAAGGCTCCCCGCCTGTATAAATATAAATTTGGACTCCAAGCGCTTTCCCTTGCTCAATGATTGAATTGATCGTCTCATACGAAAGATTTAGGCTGTGTCCATATTCTGCTGCCCAGCAGCCAACACAGTTCAAATTACATGCACTTGTTGGATCAAGGAGAATAGCCCAAGGAATATTACACTTATATTTATCGCGCATCTTTTCTTGTTTATTCCAAGCAAGAAGGTTTGCGTCAACTACGAATGTCTTTAGAAGCCCATTTGCAACCACTGGATTTAAGTGCATAACCTTCATTAGAAGCTCATACCAATTATTCTTTTCATCAATGGCATTCACAATTGCTTTACGCTGTGATGGATAAAGCGAATCGGGAACCATGGAGTTAATTTTTGTTGCCATACCCCTGATATTTTCCTCAGGATTTTCCAAGACGTGATCTATCGTCTTGTACATGGCCAGTTTTTTGAGCTTATCCACAACCATCATTTTTAAATCCTCCTTTGAAACCAGAGGCTTATAGCCCCTATGCCTCAAACTTGCCGCTTCTGCAGGATTTCGTCCAACAAAAAGTATTAGTAAGACACTAATAGTTTGAAAAATTTCCACCAAGTGATTCATTGACTTTTACCAAACTGTTACAAGGTACTAACCAAACTGAATTTTATAAACTAATGTGAAATACACATCAGTTCTGTGGTTACTCAGCGTTACACTTTTAATTGCAAATCATTTCAAGTGCATTCAAAGAAAAGAGGCTAGATATGTCTAAAAACATTCTGGTTGTTCATGCCAGCCCCCGAAAAGGTGGCAATTCCTCGATGTTGGCTGATGAATTTATCAAAGGGGCAGAGAGTGTTGGCCACAAAGTAACAAGGATTGATATCGGTAACGCTAATATCAGTGGTTGCAAAGCATGCGAGTATTGCTTTAAACATGATGGGCAATGCATTCAACAAGATGATATGCAGAACTATTATCCTCTGCTTCATGAAGCGGACATCATTGTTTGGGCAACCCCAATGTATTGGTATAACTATCCAGCTCAACTTCGCGCATTCCAAGACAGAATGTTTTGCGCAATCGGCAAGCCCTTTAGTATCACCAAAACGGGTCTTTTGCTTTGCTTTGAAGACAAAGACATCAACCGCGCAACACCACTTCTAGATGTATTTCGCGTATGCAATGAATATTGCAAGCAAGAAAGCATCGGAGAAGTTGTTGTCAATGGTGTTTATGAAAAAGGCGCTATTGCCGAAAATCCAGGGCTTGAAGAAGCCTTTAAGCTAGGTGCTTCCATAGAATAGATATACGACTTTGTCTTGGTCTAATCTGCAGTTAATCTGTGGCGAAAGACAAATCGAAAAGCCATCTTAACCAACATCTACAAGGAGACTAAATGGGATTTCTGGAAGGAAAAACAGCAATTATTACAGGTGCTGGAATGGCCAAGCTTAAAAGCGGAGCGCCAGGTGCTATCGGATATGGCATAGCAATTGCATATGCAAAAGAAGGCGCAAACCTTGTAATCACTGGGCGCAATGTTGAAAAGCTCGAAAATGCTAAAGCTGAACTTGAAGCTGAATATGGGATTCAAGTACTTCCTGTTCAAGCCGATGTGAGTGCCGGTGCAGACAACAAAGCTATCGTACAAAACGTTATTGATAAAGCCATAGAAAAATTTGGTCGCATCGATGTTTTAGTAAACAATGCTCAAGCCTCTGCATCAGGTGTCACACTTGCTGACCACACAACCGACCAATTCAATCTTGCAATTTATTCCGGATTGTATGCTGCCTTCTATTACATGCAAGCCTGCTATCCATATCTCAAAGAAACCAAGGGATCTGTCATTAACTTTGCATCAGGCGCCGGGCTTTTTGGCAACTATGGACAAAGCGCTTACGCAGCTGCAAAAGAAGGTATCCGCGGAATGAGTAGAGTAGCAGCAACAGAATGGGGTCCTGACGGAATTAATGTAAATGTTGTCTGCCCGCTTGCATGGACTTCAGCGCTTGAGAAGTTCCAAGAGCAGTATCCGGATGCCTTTGAGGCAAATGTCCATATGCCTCCAATGGGACATTATGGTGATGTTGAGGCGGAAATTGGACGTGTAGTTGTGCAGCTTGCAAACCCTGACTTCAAGTTTATGAGTGGAGAAACTCTAACTCTTGAAGGCGGCATGGGTCAGCGTCCATAAAGCTTCAAAACAACTTAGTTTGGTGGTGTCCTTAAAACAACGTTTATAAAGGATTCGAAACAATATCTAGAAGTTGGCATACATAATATATGCGCCACTTAGAATCAAAAGGCAAAGTAATTACTTTGCCTTTTGTATTTGGAAGGAGACGCAATGTCACTTGAGGCAGCATATATAGTTCCACATCCCCCTCTTGCAGTTCCTGAGGTTGGACGAGGCGAAGAAAACGGAATTGCGGACACAATACGTGGATATGAATATGTAGCATCACGTATCGCAGAAATTGCTCCTGATGACATCATAATAATCAGCCCTCATACAGCTTATTTTGCAGATTGGATATATATTGCAGGCGGAAATGATGCCAGCGGTTCACTCTCTCAATTTCGAGCTCCGCAAGTACAAATCAAACTTGCATATGATACGGAGCTTAGATCAAAAATAGAACGCTTGGCAAAAGATGCAGGTGTGCCTGCAGGATCTGTTGATCAAGGCGGAAAGCCGCTAGATCATGGAATGATGGTTCCGCTTTACTACATAGACAAAGAATACTCTACAGACAAATATGAAGCCGTATCAATAGGTGGCTCAGCGCTCCCTCGTGAGAAACTTCTTGAGTTTGGAAAATGTCTTGCAGATGCAACAAATGCCATAGATAGAAAATGCGTCTTACTTGTAAGTGGCGATCTTTCACATAAGCTAAAAGAAGACGGCCCTTATGGCTTCGATCCTGCAGGACCTGATTTCGATGAGGCATTTGTAAAAGTTGTTCAGTCACACGATCCTACAGGGTTTGCAAACTTAGACAACAAAATGTGTGAAGATGCCGCAGAATGCGGACTTTCAGGTTTCATCATGATGGCAGGAGCTATTGATGAAGCCAGCACGATATCGGGTAAATCATTTACGTCAGAGTTAATCTCGCACGAAGGCCCTTTCGGAGTAGGCTATGGAGTTGCTGTATATGAGCGTGAAGACGTTGCTGAACGTATTAGCGATTGCACCGACAAATCAGAGGATTACTGCAACGATGCTGATCCACTAGTTGCACTTGCAGTTGCAACCATTAATCAGTATGTCGAAAACAAAACAATACCAGAAACTCCAGAGCTTCCGCCGGATGAACCGGATCGTGCAGGATGCTTCGTGTCTATACATGTTGCAAGTACCGGAGATCTGCGTGGTTGTATTGGAACGATAGAGCCAACCCAGCCTACACTTGCCGATGAGATTATTGCAAATGCCATATCTGCATCCACACGAGATCCAAGATTTCATCCTATTAGTAAATCAGAACTGAATGACCTCAGAGTAAATGTGGATGTGCTCTTTGAGCCTGAGCCAGCAACTGTAGACATGCTTGATCCAAAAAGATACGGAGTGATCGTAACTCTTGGAATGCGTCGAGGATTACTACTTCCAGATCTTGAGGGAGTTGACACAGTATCAGAGCAACTATCAATCGCATGCATGAAGGCAGGTATCCCACGAGACATAGACCCTTCAAGACTTGAGATCGAACGTTTTGAAGTAATAAGGCATGAATAATAATTGGGGCGCTTGGGATGTGCTAGGACACCTAATCAATCACATCCCAATCATCCCTGCATACACGCCTTTGTAATGCTAAATATTTCCCAAATGCACGTTTTTCAAGAAAGTCGAAGCGATATCCTCAAATCGCCTCATAAGTAATAGATCTGTTGGATTTTCACTTGTCATTTTGTATGTAGGAAAGAATCTTGAGATATGAAGAGTGATAGATGGATCTAAAGAAGACAACCATTTGCATTCTTGCTCAAAATCGTTTTCTGAATCAGATATTCCTGGCACAACTAGTGTTGTAACCTCAACATGCACGCCTGCCTCCAATAAACCTTTGATTGTTGTTTTAACAGTCTCAAGACCATACGGTGCACCAACTTTTTTGTAACCCTCTTCAGTAAATGATTTCAGATCAACATTTGCGGCATCCATAAAAGGTGCTACCAAATTAAGTGTTTTATTAGTTATATAGCCGTTTGCGACAGCTACACTTTTAAGCCCAGCTTCATGCAATAAGAGCGCTGTATCCACAAAAAACTCAGGTGCTATTAGAGGCTCATTGTAGGTAAATGCAACACCGATATTTCCAAACGATACAAGCTCTTTTGCTTTCTTAACCAAAGCTTCTGGCAATATATCTGCTGTATTTATAACAGAGCAAACATCCACCATAGATATATCACTATTCTGGCAAAACTTACATCTAAGATTGCAGCCAAAACTGCCATATGAAAGAATTTTGGAACCAGGAAAAAAATCGTGCAGTGGCTTTTTCTCTATGGGGTCCAACGCAAGAGCCGTAGCTCGTCCGTAATTAAGGTCAATAATCCTTCCATCTTCATTTCCCCGAGCACCGCAAATACCAATGTTTCCCTGTTTTATTTTGCATCTATGAGGACAAACATCGCATTCAACATAATTACATGAGTAATCTAGATCGTTTTCTCTCATAATGAGCTCCGCCTAACTCTGGCATCCATGTTATGAATAAAGTCTGGAAGATGGAGCGAAGGCTGCGTAGCTTCTGAGCGTAATCTTTCAGACTTTATTCATCCGATGTATATCCCAATGGTTATTCGTAAGTAAAATGCTTACTGGATGAATAACCCATAAAGACACACTTATTATAAGAAGGCTTAATGGATCAAAATATGGACAAGCGCATAAACGTAAACGAACATAAACCAAATAAGATAAAGAATATCGACTGCATCCTTTTTGATGCTGATGGAACACTCATAGATACATACGACATAATCTTGACGTCGATGAGACACACAGTAAACGGTATCCTCGGGAAAAACTTTGATGATGCAAAGTTAATGTCACTTGTTGGCACTCCTCTACTTGATCAAATGACAGCCTTTGCCGGAAATCCCGAAGATGGGCAGCGTTTAACAGCGCTCTATAGAAAGCACAACGACGTAATCCATGATGAAGGGGTAAAAGCCTTCCCAAAAATGAAAGATGCTCTTAGTAAACTCGCAGCTGATGGATATAAGTTGGGCGTCGTTACATCAAAGCGCCACTTTATGGCCGAGCGCGGACTAGAAGTAACAGGCATTGCCAACTTCTTTGAAATTCTTATCGGATCAGATGATTGCGAAAAACATAAACCTGATCCAGGCCCTATCCTTTATGCATGTGATCTCATGCATACAAACCCCGAAAAATGTGTATATGTAGGTGATAGCCCATACGATATCCAAGCAGGAAATTCAGCAGGATGTACCACAGTGGCTGTTCTTTGGGGCATGTTTCCAGAAGCCGAACTTTTAGCAATGCATCCTGATTTTGTATGCCCAGACATTGACTCGTTGGTCAAATTGTTTGACTAGACTGTTTGATCAGCTTGTTTGATCAGGTCAGTCGGGTTGTTTGGTTAGACCATTGAGAAACCATGCATAAATCAGCTCTTCCATTAACAGCTATTTAGATGACATGATCCAATACATGACTTGTGCAAATGCCAAATATGTTCCAATATATACATATCAAGAATTAGATCAGGGGAAATAACAATATGAGGCCAATCGAGCTTGAAGGCATAGATAATGTTAGGGACTTTGGTGGAGTCTCAACAATCAATGGCCGCATGTTGCCACATGGCATTTTTTATCGCGGAAGTGCACCATGTTCCATAACAGCAAAAGATGCCGACACGTTACTCAATACTCTTGGAATTACGTGCATGGTTGACTTCAGAACTAGCTGGGAACGCGAATCAAAGCCTACCGATATCCATCAAAGTTGCGAAGTCTTCCATATCCCTTTCTATGACAAAGAAACCTTAGGTCTTGAATATACGCAACCTGGCCTTGAGGGCAAAGTTATTGGACGCGACGTTCCATGTATACCTGAGATGTATTACGCATCGCTTTCTCATCCGATAGTTGTAAATCAAATTCGTAAATGCATAGAAACAGTATTTTCAAAAGCTGATATTGATCATCCAATATACATACATTGCTCAGGTGGCAAAGATCGTACAGGCATAATTGCGGCACTTGTGCTTCATATTCTGGGAGCACACGATAGCGATATCCTTACCGACTACATGTATACCAACATAGCCCGTGATGCTAAATACGAATCAGAGCTTGCGAAATATATTAAGTTTGCCAAAGGCGACGAAGCGGAAGCAAAGAAATTGTGTGCTGCACACAGGGCGCGTACAGAATGTCTCATCGTTTTTCGCGATTCAATGTGTGAGACATTTGGGACATTTGATAATTTCTTAGAAACGGGTCTAGGAATTACACCTGTTGTTAGACAATCTTTAATTGATCGCTTTACTGTCAGGAAAACTGAACCCGAACTCGCAGCATGTGCTTGTTAGCTATGCAATAGTTTTCGGATTTGAGTGAGTTAATAGTCCATCCATTTATGCCTTGAATACTTTATGTCTTGATTAAGGAAATATCTAATCACTTTACCAATGACCGACAATCCAAATAAAGCATTTCCATAAATTCATCTGACAGATAAATCGGAAGCTTCTCGATGGTCTTATCAGTTGTGTGCTGTTCACTATTCTGAGAAGAATCTAAGTTGCCATATCGCAAAAGTGCCTTACAACACCATGTAACTGACCTAAGTGCCGTCATAATCCTGTATCCGATATACCTTGTTGCAGCATTGCCATAATCAAAACGTATACCCACCGCATCCCGATACATCTCTAGAAAGGTATCGGCAAGGTCACGCTCAAATATATAGCCGCTATCCCAAAAAGACACTGCCGGCGAGGTGAAAAAAGCAAGGTCTTGTGCCACTTCACCAACTAAAGGGCGCTCCCAATCAACAAAGTAACCTAGATAGGGAAACTCCCCCGATCCTTGTGGGAGTAAAAAATGAGATGGCAGCGGTTCGGTATTTATGATTCTTGCGCAAGTATTTGCAGGTGGCATATCATCAAGGACATGCTTTGCAATATCGATAAACGCACGCGCCCATTTTGTTATGCGCGGATCTTCGTAAGCAGAGGCATAGTACAAATCAAAGCGCTCTATGCATTCATTAAAAAGATCAACCATTGCATCATTGGGGTGAAATAAAGCTTTACCCTTTGAAGGGTCTGTCGCATGAATGTCCGCCAAAATATGCGCCACGCATTTCATATCTTTCAGATTGTGCGAATCAAAGTTAAGCATCTCACCTTCGCAATAACTAATTACAAGCGCTCCTTTACCTGGCGCATCTTCGCTATTATCCAAAAACAATGGAAGTGGCGTTCTGTGACTTTCACTTAATGCAGAAAGCGCTGAATACTCATATCCAATTTGATCTATATGAAATGGTTGCGGTAAAACATTAATACGCAAAACATACTTGATTAGCCTGTTATCGCTATCTGGATACTCAAACCAAAAATTGAGATTATGCTCGCCTTCTCCTAATGGATGCGGCTCAAGAATCGCACCCTCCGGAATTTCAAGCGCTTCACGAAGTGGAACGCATCTAGCTAGATAATTCTTCGCAGTTTCCATCGCTTGATGGGATGCAATCATTTGATTACCTTTCAAAGTATTAATAAGGATCTAGTCTCTTGCAAAACACCCTAAAGTCACAATCTGCTTGAGGAATGACCTACGGGTGAAGGCTGCTTGAAGCTAAGCCATCATCAATTATTGCATTGCATTTTGTGTCTATCAGCTTTGCCGTTTCTTCTGGGGTAGTCCTACCCATTAAAAGATCGTGTATGCATGTATAAAACACTTCGCGCACAGCAAGCGTATTTGGATTGTTCCCATTAAAATCAACAACATTGTCGCGATTATCGTCGAACATATCAAAGCCGACTATTTCATCTCTGTACTGCTCTGAAACTTTTTTAGATGCCGGAAGAACACCTGCTGAATAAGACAACAGCTCATCGTTTGAATAAATATATGACAAGAAATCCTTTGCAATATCTATCTTGTTCTGGTCACCATTATCAAAAATCTGAAACCCAGAAACAAATTCCGTGGCATATCCATTCCCGTCTTTTGAAGGGAAGTTCACAAGCCCCACATTATCCCAATACTTTCCAACCGATACATTGTTAAGCATATATATTGCAAGTTGACTATTCTTAAATAGACGAGAACAATCCTCTATCTGCAGATTTTCCGCATGAGGTGGATACCACCCCTTTGCAACACCATCCTGGATCCATCTAAGAGCCTCAATACCTTCTGGAGTATCTAGATTAAACTTTCCTGTCTCATCAAAAAGATTAGAACCTGCCACACGGAGAAGTGTACGAATATGTGTGTCACCTTGCGAATTTGCTGCATACATCAACATCGGATACACAGAATCTGGAAGATTATTGGCTAATGTATCAAGGATTTCTGTCCACTCGTCATAGGTCCATGACTGAATTTTTGAATCATCAATATATCGTTCCAACCCCGCTTCTCTAAAAAGCTCCTTGTTGTATGCCAAAACATTTTGTCTAGATAGATAAGGCATCATATAAACGCGATTTTCGAACGTGCTATCATCCCACAGCTCTTTAAAGATGCTGCTTTTTATTTCATCGGTGATAATGTCATCAAGTGGCACGACTTTTCCTGTATGTACATAAGTGGAAATATTGAAATAATCGCCATAAACTATATCGGGACTTCCCTCTGTATATAGTTTGTTTAATATAGCTTCGTCATATTGATCTTGTTCAAATACTTCAATTGTTATATCTACATCTGACTTTTCATATTCTTGCTCAAAAGAATCTGCCATTTTTGATATAGCTTCATCTATGGTTTTTATATCGGGATCACTTAAAGATTCATGACTTGTGCGGGGAATTTTTATCAATAGCTCAGTTGTTTCATTGGATGATTTAGAGCAACCTGTAAACATAGCAAGTGCAAAAAACAGCACTAGCGCAAGGACTAAAGACACTAGTATCCAAAATAATTTCGAAAAGCTTAATTTAAGGCTTTCATGTCCTATCAACATCATCGCCTTCTTTGTTCTCATTTCGTATGCCTAAGTTTTCTTCTAACGCTTTAAGTTTATTTAGCATATCCGGAACATTTAAAGGCTTCGCAAGAAAATCATCCATCCCGCTCTTAAGCGCAAGTTTACGATCATCTGCAAATGTTGAAGCCGTACAAGCAAATATTCTTACACTCTTAGCATCTGCTCGATCTAATTTACGAATCTCTTTTGCAGCGTCATAGCCATCCATCTTAGGCATCTGCATATCCATAAAAATTGCCATAAACTCAAATTCATCAGATTCCGAAAAAGCCTTAACCGCTTCTAATCCGTTGTTAGCTATAGTGATTTCGTATCCTTCTTGAACAAGGATAGATTCTAGTATATCCGCATTCAAATCATTGTCTTCAGCAACAAGTATATGTCTGCTTCTATTTGAAAAATCACCTGGAAGTTTACCAATCTGGTTTTCTATATTTGAGTCCATGATCAACTTTTCTGCACAAGTTGTCTTTTCTAACGACTCTTTCCTACGACCTGCTGCATTATCTATCTTAAGTGGAAGCGTTACCGTAAATACAGAACCCTTTTCAAGTTCGCTCTCGATGTCAATCGTGCCACCCATAACCGATGACAAAAGATGGCTAATCGCCATGCCTAGTCCCGTGCCCTTTTGACTTTCACTATTAGAGTTTCTCTCTTGAGAGAACGACTCAAATATATGCTCACAAAATTCAGGAGACATGCCACAACCAGTATCAGATACGCGAATCACCGTGTTTGCAATTTCTCCGTAGCCGATTATTTGCTGCTCAGCACTAAGTGATACATACCCATCTGCAGGGGTGAATTTCACTGCATTTGAGAGAATGTTCATAATGATTTGACTAATTCGAATCTCATCACCTATAAGATATGGATGCGTTACGGCCTGGTCGTTAAATTCGAAGTTAATGCCACGCTCTTTTAGCTGATCGTGCTGCATCTCACATACATTATTTAATAAGTCTTTGAGATTAAACGGTGCTTGCACAAGCTCAACTTTTCCTGCTTGAAGTTTTGACATATCAAGAATGTCGTTAACAAGAGAAAGCAGATAATTGGCCACTTTGCCAAGCTTGTTCACATACTCTCCCATTGCTTTGCGATCATCTAGATGTGTCGACATTAAGTGTCCAAGACCGATGATTCCGTTTAGAGGAGTCCTTATCTCATGGCTCATGTTGGATAAAAGTTCAGATCTGGCCTTCGCCTGTGCATTAGCAGTAACAGTTCGTCTCATCAAGAAATAGATCACAAATGTCAAAACGACCAAGCCGAATACTATAAACACAAGCATCCAAACCGTCATGGTCACAAATGGCGCGAACCTAGCGTCAAATACACTGGCGGGAACTGACATAACGAACGACCATTCAGTTCCTGCAACCGGAGCAAAACTAAGCACCATACTTTCGCCTTCGGCGGTAACACAATTAATTGCAAAACTTTTGCCTTCCGCAATGTTTTGACGAACATCAGCAACGGTAACCCCATCTCCGATTGAACCTTCTTCAAGATAATCGTAAAAATTGCTCGCCATATCAACATCGGTGGTTTGGGATTCACTTACGATGTAATATCCGCGAGCGTTAACCACGCTAGATATTCCTTGACCATTGAAACTTTCTACCAACAATTGGTCACTGATCATAGAAAGATCTGATCTTCCAAGAAGTGCAATAAAAGTCTTATCCCCAATATTTAAATCTGGCATTCTGACACCAAAAATAAGGGATTCTTTATTTGTTTCCAGAACACCGTTTTCTTGGTCGTAACGCATAACAAAGCGTTTTCTACCATCATTAAATAACTCATCATATACATGCTCATCGGCATCCATATGCAGATAAGAGCTGCCGAATAAATTCCCTTCGCTATCCATTAGGTATATAGCGTTAAAAATTGATGAGGCAGCAGACTCAAGATTAAGTTGCTCTTGCGCTTCTTCTGTTGTTTGAACATCATAAACAGTCATGCGTTCAGCAACAGACTCAAGGCGACTATATGTGTCGTTAAGTGATCCCTCGATTGTTTCTACATCATGCTCAGAAATCTCATTGACCGAACTCATCAGGTTTTGATTAACGGTGTTTGAGAGCTGGCTCATATAGACATAAATGACAACAGAAATTAAAGCGGCGGCGGCTACAACTAAAAGGATATATTTTCGCCTATTCAGACCAGTTCCCCATCTACGAAAACGAAGCTAACTCCCTATTTGTCAATTGTAGTGCAAGAAATACCTATACCCCTACAATTCTTTATTACGCTAGTAATTGTAGGCTCCTTCAACAAATTCTTAAATACTGCTTGATTTATTCTCAGTTTAGTATTATTCTTAGATCGCTATAAAGCACAAGGCAAAAATTAACTACCTCTCGCAGAAAAGGAGCAACCAGAACTCCACTTTCTTTCTAGTTAACACTTGGTGAGACTGCTTATTTCCCTCCTCTCTCCTCTACATGTCCCCAACCATGTATGCTTGAAGTCTCACCTACGCCTTACAACAAGAAACCTCACGGATCGCTCATGTTCGTGGGGTTTCTTGTTGTCTACATGCTAGATAATTTGACCAAGATCCACCAAGATCCTGTTGTCTATTGGCCAGAATATACTAGATAATAAAAAACTAAAACTATCGCAGTAACAAGGAGAGTACATGCCACAGGTCATCGTTAGCGCTGACAGCACTTGTGATTTATCTAATACACAAAAAGAAACTTTAAAAGTGCATTCTTTCCCATTTCATATCGCATATAGGGAAAAAGACTACTTGGACAATATAGATATCACTCCTGATGTGCTTTTTGAGGGGTTTTACGAAGACAAGTCACTTCCAACAACAGGCGCTTGCACGAAAGATCAATACAAAGAGTACTTCAAGGATCTGACAAAAGATGGAGCAGAGGTTGTTCACTTTAACCTTGGAAGTGCATTATCTGCGGCTTTTGACAACGCTTCCCTTGCAGCAGAAGAACTTGATGGCGTATACGTTATAGATGGCAAGAGTTTGTCAAGCGGCGTTGGACTTCAGGTACTTGCAGCATGTCGCATGCGAGATAAAGGGATGACCGCAAGAGAAATTGCTGAGTCAGCCAAGGATTTACATTCAAAATCACATGCATCTTTTGTTTTGGATACGATGGAGTTTTTAGCAGCTGGTGGAAGGTGTCCATCTATTCTTGCATACATCGGAAAGATGATTAAATTCCGTCCAGGAATTCTAGTTGACAATCAAAGTGGAGCCATGAAGGTCGGCAAAATCTATCGCGGTAGCATGCGAAAAGTATTAGAAAAATACGTCAACGACACTCTCGCAAAATATCCAGATGTAATCAAAGACGAGATTTTCATCACCCATTCAGGCGTTCCCGATGAAGTAGAGCACGACATACGCCATATGCTTGAAGATAAAGGCTTCAAGAACATATATACAACAACTGCAAGTTGCACCATCTCAAGTCACTGCGGACCTGGTACTCTCGGGATACTGTTTATGACAGAAAGTGAATGCGAATGAGTGCCTCATCCGAAATACAAAAATCATCTGAAATACATAGCGCCGCATGCGACATTGATAAACGTAAAAGCTTCAAAGTTACGTCTAAAGATAAAAAAGCCCGTGAATATACTCTTGGTGAAGAAATTGCAAATGCTATAACTCACGGTATAGGGGCTGGACTTGCCATTGCTGCGTTAGTGCTTTTGATAGTTAAAGCCGTAATAGATGGCGCAGGCCTTAATCTTTTAGCTGCACTTTTCTTTGGCATATGTCTCTTGATTGAATATCTAATGTCTACGCTTTATCATGCCTTAGCTCCAGAAGGAGCCAAAAGAGTATTTAAAGTGCTTGATCATAGTTGTATATATCTTCTGATCGCGGGCACATATACACCTTATTGTTTAATCACACTTATGCCATATGGTGGATTTTGGTTGTTTATCGCAATTTGGGTCATGGCTTTAGCTGGTGTTGCATGCGAAGCATTCTGGACATTTAGACCTAGGTGGGTATCAGCTGTTCTCTATGTTGCCATGGGCTGGTGTATCGTCATGTATATTCCAACTCTATTAGAAGTTATGGATCCGGTAGGATTTTGGTTGCTACTTGCAGGCGGCATAGCGTACACGATTGGCGCTGTTTTATACATACTAAAAAAAGTGAAATGGATGCATTCTATATTTCATGTATTCGCACTCGCAGGATCAATTCTTCAGTTCTTTTCAGTTTATTTTTATGTCATATAAAAATGATATAGAGGAATGCAAATGGACAATGGCGCCACAATTGATCTGATTAATTCGTTGGTTATAGATATCCCTAATTACCCAAAACCTGGCATCATCTTTCGTGATGTTACACCTGTCTTTGGTGATTACGACGCCTTTTCAGGAGCCGTTAATTTGATAAGTACGCATTTCGAAAAACGTAATGTCACCAAAGTAATCGGTGCAGAAGCCAGAGGATTCATAATTGGTTCTGCGGTTGCATATGCAATGCATGCAGGATTTGTCCCAGCAAGAAAACCAGGCAAGCTTCCACGAGAAGTTTTTTCAGAAGAATATGATTTGGAATATGGAAAAGCCTCCATAGAAATCCATAAAGACGCACTTTGCAAAGACGACGTTGTTTTAATAGTTGACGACCTCGCAGCTACTGGAGGGACAGCGCTTGCAATGGCAAAACTTGTAAGTATGACTGGCGCAAAAATTGCCGGATTCGGATTCCTTCTAGAATTGAAAGACCTAAACGCCCGATCCGAGATTGCAACCTATACAGACGCTGAGGTCTATTCAATTTTAGAAGTCTAAAATCAAAATCCAAACCGACGATTCAAATTTAAAGTCTATAAAGTCCTAAATAGAATTAACCGCTATGCCCGCGCCTAAAAGCAAAAGACATAAGACGATCGCGCATGCATCCACTCCCTTTACAGGATAATCTTTGTAGCCGCTGTCGCGTGTTCGTAAATCGAACCCACGGACTTCTGCAGCAATCGATGCAGAATTGGTCTTTCTGACAGAGCTAACAAGTAAAGGAACACAAAGAGGCACCATCAAGCGGATACGCTTCACAATGCCTCCGTCAAACTGAACACCACGTGCCGTCTGAGCCTCCATAATGCCTGACATATCATTCATAAATACGGGAATGAAATGCACAGTGGACGTAAAAGTAAACGCATATTTATATGGAACATGTAGCTGCTTAACTACAGAATTTGTAAGATCATTCATCTTGGTTACATAAAAGACTAAAAACAAAGGAATTGCAGCAGCCATCAAACGTACTATTACAGTCAACGCTGCCACAATACTTCCTGTACCAATGTAGCCCCAAGGGAGTTCCACAAGAACTTGACCGGATGGCGCAGTAAGCAATATCACGATCGCCAAAATAAGTGAAAACACAAATACAGCCTTGCAAAGACCAGCTGTCTCGTGCCCAAGTCCACTTGATAGAGCAAAGCAAAGTGCAATGGCAAGCATGCCTACTAGATAAAACGGATTTGATGTCACAAAGCAAGCAATTGCAAATATCACAGCACAAATTAGCTTCACCGTTGGATTTAACCTATGAAGCAAGCTTGTTCCGGGGACATACTCTAAGAACTTCGCCATGCTATTCATCTCCTTTTGACACAATGTTTCGCTGGAAAGCATCGCCATGACTCTGAGTAACATCGGTATTACTTATTGTTTCTTCAATAGCCAACTCCATTTGATTAATAAGATTTGCCGATGCAATAGATGGCGATAAATCAGGCACAGAGTTTTTAAGGATCATGGAAATTTCTGTAATCTGGGGTGGAAGAATATGCGCTTTCTTTAACGTATGGTCGTTGCGAAGAACATCAAAAGTTGATCCATCATCTACTATTTGACCTGCAGTCATAGCAATCACACGCCGAGCGAAATCCCCGACTATTTCCATGTCATGACAAACCATAATGACTGTTGTTCCGGAAGCATTCAGGTTCTCTATAATCTCCATCACCTTCATGCATTCGCGATAATCAAGGCCTGTAGTCGGTTCATCCAAAATTACACATGGGGGCGCGAGCACGATTATGGATGCTAGCGCTAAAAGTTGCCTGGTTCCTCTATTTAGTAGATATGGTTCTGCATCTCTGTCAAATTCAAAGCGAGCAATTATATCCTCAACACGCTCTTTAGCTTCCTTAGTTTCATCCCCTAAAGCTTTAAACCCAAACATCAGCTCTTCGTAAATCGTGTTGCAACATATTTGTCTATCTGGGTTTTGGAAAAGAAAACCAACCTTACGAGCAATTTCACTTGTTTTAAGCTGCGTCGTTGGGATGCCGTCAATTAACACCTCGCCTGATGTTGGCTTCAAAAGTCCATTGGCAAGTCTCATAGCGGTGGATTTTCCAGCGCCATTAGTCCCAACAAATGCAACAAATTCACCGTCATTGATCTTGAAGTTAACATCTGTAAGTACAGCAAGTTCGCCATCGTAAGAGGCACAAACATTTTTGAATTCAATCATGCGAGCACCTTTCTTAGAGCTTCACTTGCTTGAGCGACATTTCTAACGGCAGCCCCTGAATATAGCCCCCGCTTTTTAAGATCATTCATAAGCGTCGTTGAACGTGGGCAATTCACTCCGATTTCAAGCAATTCATCCGAATGCTCAAGAACAACATCAGGAGAGTCAGCAAACACAATCTGGCCATTATTCATAATTATCAACATGTCTGAATAATTAGATAACAATGCTATTTTTTGCTCCACCACGATCACTGTTGTTCCGTGATTCTTTGCATATTGAGTAAGCAGCTCAAATACCGTGATTGATGAGGCAGGATCAAGTTCAGCCGTTGGTTCATCCAATACAAGGATGCTTGGTCTTAGTGCCAAAATTGACGCAACGGCTACCTTTTGTTTTTGACCTCCAGAAAGAGAAGCGATGGGGCGATCCCTCAAATCTTCTATACCCATTGAAGCTAAAGCCTCATCTAAGCGTTGCGGAATTTCATCTTTAGGAACAGCGAAATTCTCTAGGCCATAAAGCACTTCATCTTCAACGATCGTGCACACCATCTGGGAATCAATATCTTGACAAACACTCCCAACGACTTTTGAGATATCGGTAAGCGAAGTATCTACCGTATCAAGTCCATCCACTTCGACAGCACCATAAAAATCCCCAGGATAGCAATGCGGAATGATCCCGTTAATCGCATACGTTAGTGTAGATTTGCCAGACCCAGCAGCACCTGTAACACCCACAAAACAACCATCAGGAATTAATAGATTTATCTCGCCAATAGCTGGGCTTGTGCCCTCACGATAGCGAAAACTGAATTCTTTAAACTCAATCACTGTGACATCCCTTCCGAAATAGCCCCTACATACAAGAGCATTTAACGCTTCAAAACCTTCTTCATCGGAGGAACAAGAATCTGAACAAAGATACAGTTAAAGAGTGCTGTTCCGAAAACTATAGCAACATAAGCGGCCATGGCCACCATGAAGTCTCCCCCTACAGAGACAACGTTGATATATACAGAAAGTGCTGCGAATGTAAATCCTGAAACACATGTGGAGATAAACGTATTAACCAGCGGATTTATGTCCAATTTAGAAATCTTCATTGGTACATGAATTAAAAGACCACACACCAACGCGCCAAGTATCTCTGATGGAATATTTAAAAGCGGAGTTGCATTAAGCATTGGTATTTGGCACACAAGACCAGCAATGAGTCCAATCACTACAGATTGCAGAATGCTCGGACGAATAAGGATAATTGCCAAACAATACGCTGCAATAATGAAATTCGGCTTCATCCCGAAAGACGCCAAAAGCGATCCAACTGTAAGCTTTAAAACTGCACTTGCTGCAAGAAGAACCGCTACTAAAATTAAGTCTTGAACACCTAGACCTTTAGTTTCTTTACTTGATATTTCACGCTTTGATTTGTCTGTGGTCGATGTCTTTTTGGTCTCTGTTGTACCGTTAGACTTTAATGTCTTTGTCGTTTTTGTTTGATCATTCATCTGATCTGCCGATACTCTAAGCTCTGCCATTGCAATCAGTCCTTTCATGTGTCGCCACCTTTGGCTTCACCTTCTGCCAGCACCCTTTGTGCTAGCTGTCTTTTTTGCAATTGAGCCTTTCCGATAAATCTTTATGCCCTGCAATTGCCCATACAAAACAAAAAGATCTGTCCTTGGGTTAAAGGACAGATCTTTGATCTGCGGTGCCACCTTTAATTGGTTTGCTTTCACAAACCCTCTCATGAACATGCCATCACATGTTCTGCCATTGACGCAGGCTCACGGTCCAGATACTCAGCTCGAAACTTCTAAACTTTCGAGCCTTTCCCCTTTCCCTCGGCGACCCATTTACTATCCAGCGTTCCTACGGGACTCTCAGCACCGCCCGCTCTCTGTGAGTGCTTTGATAGCTTGACTTTCGCCTCATCGGTTTAAGGTATTCAATTGCTGTGAGTACTTTACCACAGAACACATCTCGTGCAAGTGATTAGAGAAACTCTTCTAGAACCGATATTAATTCGGCACGTTTGAACGGTTTTGTAATATGCGTACTTTTATGGTACACCCATACACCGTTAAAGATAATTTTAGATACAATGTTATTGAATGTTTACATGCTTCAATGTTTATAAACTGCTTAATCCAACAAACAAAGTATCGCTGATGAAGGAGATGCAAAGATGGCAAACAACGGCAAATCAAAACTTAAGATACTTTATGTATTACAAATTCTCCAAAACGAAACCGACACAGAACATGGCCTATCTTTAAGGCAGATTATGGAACGCCTTAAGGAGTTCGGTATAGATTCTGAGCGTAAAGGAATTTATCGAGACATAGAAACCCTTAGAGAGTTTGGAGTAGATATCCAAACTTATCAAAGAAACCCAGTTCAATATGCTATTGCCAAGCGCGATTTTTCACTTAATGAGCTGATGTTACTTGTAGATGCAGTTGAGTCATGCCGATTCCTAACCAAAAAACAGGTAAAAACTCTAACCAATAACATCAAGCATTTAACAAGCGAACCGCAACGTGCATTATTAAATAGACAAATTCATGTTGAAAATAGAGTGACTTCTAAAAACGATAATGTCTTTAACTATATAGACATGATCCATGATGCTCTTCACAGAAAGTTAAAGATAGAATTTCTTTACTACAAAACAGGTGTTGATGGTGAGTGCTACCCAACGAATGATGGAAACACTTATATAGTAACTCCTGTGTCAATCGCCTTTGATAATGGCTATTACTACCTAAGTGCATGGTCAGATGAGCACGAAAAAATATGCGAATATCGCATTGACCGAATGGGTAAACTCAAGCTCACAAGCGAACGCGCCACAAAAAATCAAGCTATTTCTAACTATGAAGCTACATCCCAATATGCAATGTTTGGACACTTCGGTGGCGATTGCATAACGACAACACTTCTTGTTGATAGCGATAAAGTTGATATCATTCGTGATCGCTTTGGAAATGCTGCAGAGATTTCACGGAAAAACGCAACAACGGCAAAGGCGGCAGTAAAAGTTTGCAAATCTGAGCAGTTTTTTGGCTGGATTGCTGGACTTGGTGGATGCGTTCGCATTGCAACACCTAAGAGCTTAAAAACAGAATATGCGAAGTATCTAAAATCACTTATAAAGCATCTTGATTAGGTTTGCTTTTGTCCTTTAACCATGTACTTTAATCCTTGCCTTTAGATAGTCTAATTTTGATATCAAAAAGACTTGAGAAATAAAAATCCGGCTTCGCAAATATGTGAAGCCGGATTTTTTAAGCTTTATTAAAGCCTAGGGAACGTCATAACCGCAAACACCCCTTGTTAATAAAAGTTTTATTGCATGAACAAACTATTCTGATGCTCTGGGATTTCCGCTAGTCCAAGTTGTGGTCTCAGTTACCTCAACAGCAACCGGCTCTCCTGCCTCTGTTGTTACGACATCAACCTCTTCAACAGTAACAGCAGCTGGCGCATCGTCTGCTACAGGAGCAGCTTCAACCTTAGCGCCACAAGACATGCAGAACATATCTCCTTCAGTCATAGGAGCACCACAGCTTGCGCACACAGGACCTGTCACTGCTTGCGCAGAATATGCAGCTTGAGGTTGTGCAACCTGAGCAGGAGCGGCTTGCGCAATCGGGGTTCCACATCCACTGCAGAATAGATCTGCTCCTGACATACGTGCGCCGCAGACAACGCAGTTAAATGTAGCTGCCGCTGTTGCAGACGCCTGGCCTTCTGCATCAATTTCTTGAATTTGATTTTGAACCTGAATGCGCTCATTGTCGATTTGAGCGATTCCATCATATAAGGCTTCGCGCCCCGCTCGTAGATTTGCATCATCTTTAGTAGCCTCGTATAAGCTTGCCCCTAACTGGGCGGCAAGGCTCTGACGTCTCTTATTTAGATCGTTGAGCTGGGTTTTTAGTTTAGTCTTTTCGACTGCTCTTCCAGCTGACGCAGACCCCCTATTAACCGCTGATGTCACACTGTCTAGTAAACCCATAAATGCCTCCTCGATACTGTATCTGCGTTACAAACGTTACATCATATAACTTGAACTTTTCAAGTTATATGTTTGTCTTCCGCCAAAAGCATTATTTAAGTGTGTTTTCACACATTTAAGTCTTGTACAAATATAACTGATAACGGCATCTGCCATACCTGTAGTAAGCCAGATAAATGGCGAAAACCTTAATATTTTTTGGTAGCAATAACTAAATAAACCCTTCATTCTTTTGAAATTCTTACCGTTTCATTTCGAATTGACGGATCGTCAATTTTGTTCATTGACGCTCTGTCAATTTTCGCGATATTTTGGTGCAACCAAGCTTCTAGTGAGTTAATAAAGATGCGGAAATACAAGGTATTGGCTTAGGGGTAAAAATGGTCACAACAAACACCATTTACACCAATGCAGATGAGCGCAAAGCTCAAATCATAGAAGCTGCACGGGAACTATACGAGGAAAAGGGACTCACCCACACTTCTGTTCAAGATATAACTAATCGATTGGGAGTCACTCGATCTCTCTTCTACCATTATTTTAAAAACAAGGCCGATGTCACATCTGCCGTTTTAGATGACTACATTAACGATTACATTGAATCTCTAGCATATTGGAATGAACAGCGTCATGTTGGAGACATTGATCATGCACTCCGTACGATTGTGAAACTTCTTCGCGTAGGTCTTTTTGAAAATGACCCGTTTCATAAAGCCTTGACATCTTCGGAAAATGCTGCACTTTATCTCGAATTCGTTAACAAGGTCGCACACCACACAGCAAATTACATCATAGACACAACTGTTGAAGATTACAGACAGCTCCATGAAATCAGAGTGGAGCACCTGTATGAGACGTTCTACGTACTCATCTTGGGTGTAATTGGGTATTTGCGCAAACACCCCGATGCAGACGATGAAGTAATCGCCGACATCATCGCGCAAACCCTTCACATGGATAGGCCATAAGAAAAGGAGGTAAAGATGTTATTCGACGTTTATGGCCCAAATGCAGGATTTCAATGGCTAGGACTCGTTGTTGTTCTTGTCGCATTAATTCTGTTGAACGAATTCGCTAGACGTACAAAATTTGGAGGATGCTTCATGTTCTTCGGCGTGTGCGCCGCTATGACAATTTATTGCATAGCAATTGGTGTCGGCGCAGCCGCCGGAGCTGAGTGGGCAGTCAACAACCCAACTCACACAGACATGAATAGTTGGTTCCATTATGCAAAAGTCTATGCAGCCACCGCTGGGTGCATCGGTTTTATGATGATCAAATACAGCTGGGGCAAGATCGGACGTTCGCACTGGTTTAAAGCTTTCCCGTTTGTGATCGTTGCGATCAATATACTAATTGCTGTCGTCAGTGATTTCGAAAGTGCAGTACGTGCATGGGATTCTAGCTGGGTATCTTCAGAAGGCGTTGTCCTAAACGGCGGTATCTTCAATGTCTTTAATGGCATTGCTGGTCTTTTAAACATCGCATGCATGACCGGATGGTTTGGAATCTACATCTCAAAGAAACGCCAAGATATGCTTTGGCCAGACATGACATGGGTGTTCATCATTGCATATGATCTTTGGAACTTCTGCTACACCTACAACTGCCTGCCAACACATTCTTGGTACTGCGGAATTGCACTTCTTTTAGCGCCGACAATCGCAGGACTTCTCTGGAATAAAGGCGGATGGATTCAAAACCGCGCATTCACTCTTTCAATATGGTGCATGTTCTGCCAGATGGTTCCAATGTTTGTAAACGACTCAGTCTTTGCAGTGCAATCAGTAAACAACCCTGCAGTAAACACTGTTGTTGCATCCATTGCGCTTATTGCAAATATTGCAGCTCTAGCCTACATCATCTACAGGTCACGCAAACTTAAGGTTAATCCTTATAAGCAAGAAGTCTTCGTTGGCACTAAGGATTTCCGCAAAGCTATGGAGCGCCGTGCTACAACCGATTACTTGCTTGAAACAGAACCCAAAGGCGCAACTCCTGAAGAAATTGCAATGATGGTTGCCTATAACGATGTCCCTGTTGATGGAAAGGTTGGATTTGAATATGTAGCAGTCGATATCAATGGCAACACTGGCTCTTATACGAAGCGAGAATAGATTAATCTAGATGGTTCATCCTTAAGATTTGCCCATCGCACTTAGAAGTAAACACTCTTAAGGTCAGGTTGATGCTCCCTTTATTTACAATAGAGGGAGCATCTTTTGTATAGCAGGTTTGTATAGCAGGTTTGTATAGCAGTTTTAGACATAGTTTATATATAGCAATGTGTATATAGCAGTTTGCGCAAACTTGTATTTACATGAAACTGAGCTAGCCGCCACTAAGTTGAAAGATCACTTACTTGAACGAGCTGATACTTCTTGAGAGCATTCGAAGCGCAATCACATCACCTTGGCTTGATCCATTGATGGTAGCCTTATCTTTCATTGGCAACATTGGAGCGGTCTGGATTGCGATAGGAATAATCTGTTTGTTTATAAAGAAGTACCGCAAAATGGGGATAGTAATTATTGTCGCAGTAGCTCTATCCGGACTTCTATCAAAAATAATTATCGGAAGCATTGTAATGCGATCAAGACCTTGCGACATATCCCCTGAAGTAGCCCTACTGATTCCTCGTCCATTCGGATCATCTTTTCCCTCAGGACATGCAACGTCTGCTTTTGCAGCGTTTGTAGTAATGATTTATTTGCGTGCACCAAAATGGCTATGCATATCTTCTGGTATTTTGGCTGTACTCATATGTATATCCAGAGTATATTTATTTGTACATTACCCAACAGATGTTCTAGCCGGCATCATACTTGGCGCCTTGATTGGCATTGGTGTTGGATGGATATCTAATTCCATATCCAAAAGTTATACATCTAGTAGATCCAAAAGCTCTTGATGAGAATGGATGCCAAGTTTTGCATAAATATGCTTTACATGTGCCTTTACAGTGTTTTTAGAAATTACTAAGTTTTCCTCAATGTATGCACGGTCTCGCCCGCGAGCAAGCATGCAGAACACTTCCAATTCTCTTGGAGACAGGCCAAATTGTTCACCTATACTCTTGCATCGCGCATCCCACTGATCGCCATACCCAGATGGTTTTGTATCTAAAATTATTGGCTCTATATCTTTAATAGTGTCAGTAAATGAAAGTGTTCGCATTCCAAAAAACATATACGCAGCAAACACCATAATCATGATGCATGGTATAAGAAAAATCAGGCTTTGGTTTTCATTAAGCTCCCCATTGCACAAAACTCCAAAAGCAGCCCCTACAACTGAGCCAAATGATCGAATACCTAAACCCCATGCAAGAACAGTTACCGATCCAGAAATGCTTCTTGATGCAATAGCGATCAAAACAATCCAAGATACGATCGTAAATACTTCATTGCCCGCATACAGAAGGGCAACTGCAATTTGATGATACTGACTTCCCGCTGATGATATAAACAAAAATCCACCAATTATTGCAAGTGCAGAAAGCCTGACTAAACCATCTAATGGAAGTTTTTCATGAGTCGCAATCGCACAGATACATACCGCTGCAACAAACACTAAGTTGTAATTCGCAAAAGGAGACGCACCGTCTATCTCGCCAAAGCGAAGTGCGAAGCCAAAAGCTATCTGAAACAAAAATATGCAAACAAAAAACGACGAAACGGAGCGAGAAAAGAAGCCGGACGCGTAATCAGTAATACGAAAAACGATATTTAGCACACCTTTTTGGGTATCTGTAAGCCCAAGCAAACGAGAAAGCAAATCTGGTCCCATGTCCGATGCCGTTATACGAACGGGGATGCCCACATCCCCTGTCATCTCCCATATTCGAACAGGGCAAGCTGTAGGCGACCATCCATCTACACCAATTTTTGCAAGTCGCTCACGAAGCTTATCGGTATCTTCGCCAGCTTGTGCCATGCCTGTGACACCACCTTTAACATCAGCCATAAAAACAGGAACCCCTGCTTGAGAAAATCCTTCAGCAAGGGTTTTTATGTAACGGTTTTTCCTGTTCCGGATGCACCAGCAATAAGTCCATGACGGTTAGCTTGATCAAGTCGTAAGTAACATGGATTCTCTCCTTGAGCTACCCAGATGGCTTCTCCTTTAAGCATGATGACATCCTTTCCGTATGCTTTGGCGTTATGTACATTAATACGAATCCGCCATACAAATAACCTAGGATGCAATCTTGTTGCTCTGTTGGAACTGGAGCACCTCTTCTTTATCAATTATTAATTTGAAAGACTCTTCTTCAGCTATTTCTGGACTAGACACTAAAGCAGATGAGAAATTCATAGATGCTGTCAAACTTGCTAGTTGAGTACCACTATCAGTGCACAGCTCCACACTTTGACCTTCCAAACCATAAACCTGTATGACAGACCATGGCTGCTCAGATTCATCTAAACCATTGACATTTCCTACAGCTCCAAGCATCAAAACACATCCGCCATTAATCTGGGCGCTTAAATCATAATCAAAGCAGCCATCCATCCCATTTGAAGGACCGCACACTAATACCATTCCGCCATTAATCTCAACGTTGCCGTTGCTATCAAGCCCATCATTAGCACCCGTTACATTTACTGTGCCACCATTTATTTGAATAATACATTGATCGCTTGTCTCAGACATCTGCCCACCTGCACGCGCGCCTGCTTCAAATCCATGATTATCAGGTGCGAATTCGTGTTGCCCTTTTCCACCTTGCGCAGGCGTGCCTCTTCCAGGTGTACCATTTGTTGTACCGTTTGTTGTATCGCCAGATGATTCAGATACTGAAGCATTTATTCCATCATCAGATGCCACAATTGAATGATCTCCACCATCAATAATAATCTGCTCAGCTTCATATCCTTCATAACAACTCTGGACATCAATACGACCGTCTTTTGCATAGAAATAACCATCGGAATGAAATGCATCATCTCCTGCATTTACCACTATTTCACCATCTGCAATTTTGATGCAGTCTTTCCCTTGAAAGGCGTCCTCTACTGAAGTGATGGCAATATTTCCATTCCCAATTACGAACTCGTCTTTGCACACAACACCATGTTGATAGTTACCATAAACTTCAAGAGTGCCAGTACCATTTATGGTTAAATCATCACGAGAAAAGACTGTGCCATCTCTATTGTCATCATCGCCATTTAGCGTATATGTTTTGCCATCAGATAAAACATTCGATGTACCTTCCGCAAGCGTTATGAAACATTTATCCGCATTCTCAACCATCAATGCAGAACCTGCAGAATTACTAATCTGAACACCACCAAGTACAAGTTGCACTTTTGCTTCATCGGATGCCTCTACAACAATGCTTCCGTCATCTAAGGTGCCTGTTAAAAGATATGTGCCTTCACCATTGATTAAAACTGTAGATCCATCTGCTACAGCTCCCCCGCCTTCAATCTCAGCGCTGCTTCCAGTAAGCGATATTTTGATAGCGCTGGAATCATCGTAAGTGGGATCCAAATCTCTATCAGAAAATTCCAAGTCAAGATCTTCTAGGGCACTTTGACTAGAAGAGCTACCGCGTGAATCTGATCGTCCACCCAAATTACCAGTATTTTTCCCTGCCTGCGCTCCACATCCTGCAAGCCCAAAACCCAGCAAGGCCACAAGTCCAACTGATAGAGCTTTATACAATAAACTTGTCTTCATGTTGTCTCTCCTTAAAGAACATCTTTCCCTTGGGGAATCGCACCTAACGTGATTTTCAAATTGCCGTTCAAGCACCTCAAGTGATCTATCATTTGTTTAGTTTCTCCTGTATCTTTCATGGTTAATATGTACTTTAATTGGTACAGGCTTCCCATATTTGTTGTCGACACTTCTGTCAGTTCATATGAATTTGCAAAACGCTTAAAAATGTCATCAAACATTCCTTCAAACTCTAAGTCCTCAGGAACCGTCACCGTTAACATCTTTTGAGAATGCCTTTGCGAACCAAAAGGTGATAGCACATACACAACATTTGCAATCGAAACCACAGCAGTGAATAAAACCGCGAGCCCTATAAAACCCATTCCGGTAGCAAGACCTATGGCCATTGCGAAAAACACACTTCCTATATCTTTAGCGCTACCCGGAATAGAACGAAACCTCACTAAATTAAACACACCCATAACAGCGATACCTGCGCCTATATTTCCATTTACAAGAGTTATCACCATCTGTACGATCAATGGTAAAAGGGCAAGTGTAATAACGAAATTTCTTGAGTGTTCATGGCGAAACATGTATACAAAAGCAGCAATTGCGCCAAGTACGATAGAAGCAATGCAGCAATACAGAAACTCAATACTTGTAACACTTGGCATTGCCGAATCGGTTGTTCCAAATATGGACGTAAAAGTAAAATCCTGCATCTCATGCCCCCAATTTATAGAGTTGTCCATACTTTGAAAATGAAGTTGGATAAACATGTAGCTGGCTTAGCGTTTCCGTAAGCCACAATGGATATGAATGTCTGCATTTGATTTCAACAACCACCGTGTCACTGTCGAGAAGTTGAATTTTGTTCTCCATATTGTTTGATAAAGATATTAGATTGAAGCTCTGATTGCAGTTTTTTGATGCATACATATTGGGATAGATATCTGCACCCATAAGATTTGTGTCAAAAGTAACGCGAAGATCATCTTCGCATCCGAAAGCTTGCCGTTTACAAGTGATCAGTGCAGTTGCTACAAGTTTTTCAAAGCAACTATTGCGCTTTATAAATGCAGCTATTTCTGAAGCGATTTGGGCATCCGTTTCGCTTCGTTTTACTGCATGAAATCTCTCTAAAGAAAATCCGTCTGCCATTAAGTCTTCCGCTAATTCTTCTAAAATGCAAAGTCGCCTTTTATAGACTATGCCCTTAAATTTCTTTTTCAATTCAAGAAAGACTGAGGGCTCGTCGTTTCCATTCATGTGCTCATACCATCGAAGACGGAGCTTTTCTTTATAAATTGGTTTTTCTAATGACCTTGCAATTAGGCTTCGGGATGGCGTATCAATATAAAGGCTGGAAACCTTACACCTGCTGAATTCACTTTCGTTTAATCGCCTGCTTATTTCGTATTTAATATTCGCGAATTCATCCGCATTCACTATGTATTTAATCTCACGGCGATTAAAGCTTTCTATATAACTTGGCATACATTCTCCGATCTTTTGATAACTCACGTTTGACATAAATGTCTTTAGTGAGAACTTTTGATCGGCGCGAATAATAAAATTGCTTTCTGAATTTATCCTTAAAACAACAAAGCCTGCATATGTTCTTGTGCGTGTTTACATGTGCGTGACCATATGTGTTTCAATGTGTGTTTACATGTGTGTTGGTTGGCCATTTAAAGGGTAATTTCAGGTTTCTGTTGCACAATCCCACTAAAACCAGTGGAAGGCATAGCAAATGACAAACATTCTTGTTGTTGAAGATGATGCAGATTTAGCCAATGCGATTAGGCATATCCTTCTTAGAGAAGGATATGAAGTAGATGTGGTCTATGACGGCGAAGATGGTCTTTACTACGCACAAAGCGGAATATATGACGCAATCATTTTTGATGTAATGCTTCCCAAAATGAATGGTTTTGACGCAGTGGAGACACTTCGCGAGACTGATCATCACACGCCTGTATTAATGCTGACTGCAAAAGGTGCGATTCCGGATCGAATAGAAGGGCTTGATGCTGGAGCTGATTCATATATGATTAAGCCATTTGCTCCCAAAGAATTACTCGCTCGCCTGCGCGCATTGCTTAGACGCAAAACAACTCCAGAATTTAAAGAGATTTCTGCAGGGGATCTAACTTTGGATCCATCAATTCATGGACTCAAATGCAAGGATGAGACAGTCCAGCTATCAAACAAAGAATATCTTTTAGCTGAACTTTTTCTCAACAATGCAGGCAATGTTCTTACACGAAAACAAATGGCGGACACAGCTTGGGACAATGCAGAAAATGTCGAAGACAACTCTTTTGAGGCCTATGTTTCTATGTTGCGCAAAAAATTCAAATTCCTTAATTCATGTATGAGAATAGAAAATATCCGCAATATAGGATACAAACTTACCAACACACAGGATGGCTTAGATGCTTAAAAATTTAAGGCGTAAATTCATAGCATTGATTATGGTTATGCTCACCATCGTCTTAACGTGCGTCTTTGCTATTGCTTGCTATATGGATTGGCAAAACGAGGTTTCAAATCTTGAACATGAATTTAATACATCTATTGACGCCGCTATTGAACGGCCGCACATAGATGAAAGCCCAACAAATGATTACACAGCAAAACAAGGTGAAGGCAAAGGTCCAAAGATGCCTTTCGACCGCAAGCATGATCGACCACCAATAAACACCCCTATTGCGGTATTTGTCTTCATTGATGGTCAATTGGTACAAGTCGAAGAATCGACGGGATGGATTCGAGAAGATGTACTTTCAGATCTTTCTTCTGTTGTCTTTGAGCTTGATTCTGGCATGGGAACACTTCCATCAGAGGGTCTTGCTTATATGCTTAGGTCTGAGGAAGATGGCACATATATTGCATTTGCAGACATATCATTACTTGATGGATGGCAGTCTCTTGCTATCACTTTATTTATAGTTGAAATCATTGTTTTAGCCATTTTCTTTGTCATTGCGATTCTTTTTGCAAGATGGGCTTTACGGCCGGTCGAAAAAGCATGGGAACAACAGCGGCAATTCATAGCCGACGCTTCCCATGAGTTAAAAACTCCATTAAGTGTTATATCGGCAAACACATCAATACTTACAGACGAGCCATCGATGACCGCAGAAGATCGTCAAGAATGGCTAAAGAGCACAACGCGAGCTACAGAAGACATGCGAAATCTTGTAGAGGAAATGCTTGATCTCGCATCCATCGATAACACCAATAAAAAGAAGCAGAAAACTGCAGTAACGGATAAAACAATAAATGGTGACGATGATTCCTCTGTAGATAGTGCATATTCTTCTGAAGATGCAAACATCTCCTCAACTGAAAATACGACTAACTTATCAAGGATCCTTGAAGCATCGATACTTCAATTTGAGTCAATTGCTTTTGAGCGTGGATTTTCTATTAATACGCAAATCGAGCCAGACATTAATATCAATTGCTCTAAAAATGACACATACCGACTTGTAGAAATCCTATTGGATAATGCCTGCAAATATATAAATGATGAAGGTAGCGTATCTGTAAATGCAACCCATGATGCAAAAAACGCTATCGTCGTTATCAAAAATACTGGGCTAGTTATTCCAGATGACGCATTGCCTCATATTTTTGATAGGTTTTATCGAGTAGATTCTGCAAGAACGCGAGGTTCTGGACACGGACTTGGACTTTCTATAGCCAAAGGTATTGCGGATAAAAATAATATAAAGATTCTAGTCACAAGCACGCCTATAACGAATGATTCCCAAGACATATCGCATAACGTAAACATTAAAGAACCGACCGTAAACGAATTAATATCCGATTTTGGAATCACCGAGTTCACGCTGAAGCTTCCACTAAACGAAGAATAGAATCGAACTTACAAAGCCACAAACCTACAAACCCACAAGTCACGCATAGACTATCGGAAGCTGGTTTTATGCCTGAAGTTATAGGAGCAGGCTTTAGTTTGATGAATCACATCATTTTTTAGAATTACCGTTTGTAAATTAAATAGACTTAGGTCATTAGTAGATTATATCCTATACTAGTCATCACATGTGTTATGCGGGTCCAGATACGAGGTAACACTTAATGGCCGAATCAGATAAACAAAATAATTATCAGCAGCTAGACGAAAACAAAAGTGTTCAAACTGACATCAATAAAGACATCAGCGCAATAGCCTGCCGCCCTCGACTCAAACATGAACAGCCTCCAACAAGAAAAAAGGTACAGCGTAGAATAATTACCGCGCGTGAGTTATTAAAACTAATTGTTCCCATAGCTATCATTATGATTTGCTATGGAGTTACTCTGGGTACTCCGAACATATACCCAGTTGATTATCACATGGAATACTACCCAGTATTTTTGATAGTTATGGGCAGTATTTACACCTTTTTTGTATTGCTTTCTGTGTTTTTACCACCTCTTCGTAATAAATTACTTAGCTGGGCATATCTAATTGCAGCATTGTTTGTTTGCATAGAGGCGCTAGATATACTGACCGTAAAATCAGGGGTTCTATTGCTTCCTTTCGCACCATCGCCCGATCGCATACTTCAAGCAATTCCAAATAATTTTGAAACATATCTAAACAATCTTGCAGCCTCTATGGCACTTCTCGCAGAAGGAGTATTTTGGGGACTTATCACCGGGTTTTTGACCGGCATTCTTATGGGATGGTCGCAAATTGCCAATTACTGGTTTGCACCACTTCTCAAAATAATTGGACCTGTCCCATCTGCTGCATGGCTGCCAATTTCTGTAGTACTCATGCCAACCGCACATATGGCGGGTGTTCTTCTTATAGCAGTTGCTATTTGGTTCCCACTGGCACTAATGCTCTCTTCTGCCATACGCTCAACTGATAAGCGCAAAATTGAAGCAGCACGCACAATGGGAGCAAGCGAAGGTTACATCCTTTTTCATGTTGCGCTTCCTGCTGCTGTGCCAGATATTTTTACTGCCTTATTCATGGGGCTTTCATCATCGTTTGGCGCATTGATCATATCTGAACAACTTGGCGTAAAAGCCGGCCTTGGATGGTATATAAACTGGGCAAGCTCGTGGGGAGAATACTACAAGGTGTTTGCTACAGTCGGACTTTTCATCATCATCTTCTACGTGCTCATAAACATCCTGTTTAAGATTCGAGATCACGTAATGAAATGGCAAGAATCGGTGGTGAGATGGTAAATGAGCTTCATTAAACATAAGAATAAAGCTATTGACCCTAAGCCCGACCTTCCGCTTTTTGAGTCGACCGGCACACACAAACTTGTAGCAAGAAATATCACTCAGACATTTCTTGATGGAGACAATGAAGTTTGGGCACTAGATGATTTTTCACTAGAAGTACAAGGTCAGGAAATTGTTGGAATCATTGGTCCTTCAGGATGCGGTAAATCATCATTTCTTCGCCTTGTTGTTGGACTTGACAAACCTCTTTCCGGAACACTTGAATTTGACGGTAAGCCAATTGAGGGGCCTGATTGGCATCGCGCTATGGTGTTTCAAAATGCAAATCTCTTCGAATGGTTAACCGTTGAAGACAATATAGCCTTTGGTCTTCGTGCTACAAACACATACGACGAGATGTGCTACAAAATCCCGCGACTAATAGAGATGATGGAGCTTACCGATTTTGAATATGCATACCCTGCACAAATCTCTGGAGGCATGGCAAGCAGATGTGCGATAGCTAGATGCTTTGTCATGAATCCAAGTCTCATCTGTTTTGATGAACCACTATCCGCACTTGATGCTTTCACTCGCGCAACTCTGCAAGACGAGTTTTTAGCAATGCAACAAAAAGCTCATACTTCCATACTTTTAGTTACTCATGACATAGAAGAGGCAGTGTATCTATGTGATCGAGTGATAGTCATGACTCCAAGACCAGGAACGCTCAAAGCTGAAGTTCCAATTGACCTTCCTCATCCACGAGATAGAACATCTCCTGAATTTGTTGCTGTGCGTAAGCAGCTGCTTGCGCTCATCAACAGTGAATGATAATTGGACGATAAGTCAGGTAGTTAACCCAAATTCATATCGCATTCACTGCATAAACCCAACCTGTAGGTATCAGACATTTTAGGAGAAAGGAAACGAATGAAGAAAAGTATCGGAAAGCTAATTGCAAAAGGTGCAGCACTGGCTTTTGCCACAGTTGCCCTTTGCGGCCTTGTTGCCGGGTGCTCAAGCTCGGGCGGATCATCAAATACCGCCTCTAATACTACAGCTCAAGCATCTGCAGATGGCAGCAACAAAGTCATCCTTGGTTATTGGGGTGGAACTTGCGAAGCTCCAATTTATATCGGCTACGAAAAGGGATTCTTCCAAGAAGAAGGCCTTGACCCAGAGATGCTACTCATCACCCAAGATGTTGCACCACTTATGGCAAGTGGCGAACTTGATTGCTTTGAGCTTACTCCTGATAAGTTCAAACCAATGGAACAAGGCCTAGAATGCAAAATTATAGACTCTTTGCACATCGGTTGCATCCAAGGAGCCGCAACGCCTGAGTCTGGCATCAAATCAGTCGAAGATCTTGAGGGTAAAAAAGTTGCAGCTGACATCGGATCTATTCCGCAGATCCAAATTGCATCACAGATGGTTTTAGCTGGCAAAGACCCAAACAAAGTTGAATGGCTCTCTTATCCAACAGCCCAACGCATTGACGCAATGCTGAATGGTGAAGTTGACGCATTTGCACAGTATGATCCTTGGGCAGATATTGCAGTTGCAAAATATGGTGCTGTGAAATTCTTCTCTGACACTTTTGACGAGGGATTAAAAGACAATCTTTGCTGCTTCGTGGGTTGCTCGACAAGAGCACTTGAGAATAATCCTGAATTGGGTGAAAAACTCTCTCGTGCATTTAAAAAGGCAACCGAATACATCGCCGCAAACCCTGAGGAGTGCGCACAAATCATCGTTGATAAAGGATATGTTCCTGTAAACACCGATGCTGGATTCACTCAAGACATCATGGAAGATGAAATCAAGGCATACACTTGGATTGCGGGCGATAAAGATCTGCTAGATTCAAGCTTCTATGAGATCTGGATGCAAATATACCGCGCAGGAGCAATGGAAGACGCTCCTCAATCACAAGAGGAACTTGACACCTATATCACAGAGACTCTCTACAACAAGATGGTTGACTATTACGCCGAGTAAACATCAAGAATCAGCATCTATAAACAAGTTATAGACGCTGATGCTGTAGAGCAGACGTTGTAAGCAATAAGAAAACAAGGAAAAGATCTACCCTTATGAAAGAAATGATTCTACATAGCTTGGGGATGAGGAAGGTGCAGACATTCTCTGTCATCCTTGCTGTTGCATTATCCGTAATGACTCTTTTAGCGCTCACTATGATTTATGGGGGTGTACTTCAAGGAGTTGATGCAAACGAGAAACGCAGCGGAGCTCAAGCTTTGGTGGTACCTGTGGAAGCAAAGAGCACGCTCGATGATTCTGCTCTTTTGTTCACAGGAGCTCCAGCGCCCATATACTTTCAGAAAGACATCGCAGAAAAAATTGCCAACCTAGACGGAATCGAGCGTTCAACTATTCAGTTCTACACTCAAACACTTGATGAAAGCTGCTGTTCGACAATTGGCGCGACACGTCTTATAGGGGTAGATCTTTCAACTGATTGGACCATTCAACCGCTTGCAAGCAAAGAGCTTCCCGACAAACTTGGTGAAGGCAATGTAGTCATTGGCGCAAACGTTGGAAGTGGCCCTGGAACACCAGTTACGCTTTTGGGAACAACATTTAATATCTATGACCAACTTGCTCCTAGTGGCACTGATCTTGATAATTCAATTTTGCTTGATATTGATGAGGCCAGAAAGATATCAGAAAACTCAAAAGGACTGTCTTATCTATGGCAAAAGTACGGAAACGCTGAGGATTTAGTATCTACGGTACTTTTTGATTACAAAGAAGGTGTTGACCGCTTTAGAGTTACAAACAGCATCACCGCAATCAACGGGTTATCTGTAATAGAGCGATCAGATGTAGTTGCTGAATCTCAAAGGAGCCTTGAAGCAGTTTTCGCCATTCTTTTCGGTGTTGGCATAATCATGCTGATTGTGACTATCGTGCAACTTGTAGCCCGGTTTTACACATGTGTCTGGGACAGAAAAAGCGAACTTGCTCTTTATAGAGCGATTGGTGCAAGTTCACGTGATCTAAAAGCCTTAATAGGCTGTGAGTCAGCAATTACAACAGGTATTGGCTACGTTTTTGGGATCATTCTTGGTATAGCGCTATATTTTGGACTTTTAGAACTACTACAGGATTCCTCATCGTTTCCATTTATTGGGCTTGCACCTTGGATGGTCGTATTAGCTGCAATAGCTTTATTATGCGTGTTTGCAATTTTGACAGCCATCGCAATAGTTGTCCCCCTTCGTCAAAGTGGTCGCCTAGATCCATCGCTTGCTATGCAACAAGGCGACATCGACTAAGGTGACATCACTGGAAAAGGGAGAGAACTCTGATGCAAAGCAAAATCCAAAATACAAAGCAATTTGAACCAATAAGTCTCGAAGCAAAAAATCTCGGAAAATCATACGATGACACAACAATAATCCATCACACCAACTTTAAAGTTGAAGGCGGTCAGTCGATTGCGCTGGTGTCTCCTTCTGGCTCTGGCAAATCAACAATGCTTTCAATGTTGGGACTGCTTCTTACCCCATCTGAAGGAGAAGTTTTAGTAAACGGCAAAGCTATTTCTTGTCTAAATGATATTGAGCGTTCCCAAATTCGACTAGATACCTTTGGATTCATATTCCAGCATACCCAACTCGTAGGCTCTCTTAGAGCAATTGAAAATGTATGTGTACCAACAAATTTCGCGCACATAGCTTCTGGAGATGCGCAAGAGCGTGCTCGCGAATTGCTATCAGAGCTTGGGCTTGAAGACAGGCTTTTCCACTACCCTTATCAACTTTCAATCGGTCAAAAAAGACGCGTTGCATGCGCACGAGCGCTTATGATGAATCCCCCCATTCTTATAGCCGATGAGCCAACAAACGATCTAGATGCTGAAAGCACACAAAGTGTCGTTGATATTTTATTTCAACATGTCGATCGCGGGGGAATTCTGCTTTTTGCAACTCATGACCTAGATATAGCAAGCAAAGCTGATCGAATTCTTCATCTAAACGACAAGGTATTCTTCTAAAACTGCTAGTATAAACATCCAAATGTGCACCTAAATTCTTGTTGATTAATTAGATCTATTAAGGAGCATTTAATGGGATGTTCATGTGCTGAACTATTCTTAGGATTAGATACAACAATCATCGGCGATGAAAATGTTGAGGTCTCAGGCCTTGCTTACAACAGTCGTGATGTTAAACCTGGAGATGTGTTTTTCTGTATAGTTGGAAAAACTGTAGACGGACACACCTTTGCACAAGATGCGATAGACAAAGGTGCGTCCATTATCGTCGTCGAACGTCCTCTTTACTTGGCAGATGCAAGCAATGTCACAACTGTTGTGACATCTGATTCAAGAATCGCTATGGCTCATGCAGCCGATGTGTTTTATGGACACCCTAGTTCAAAGATGAAACTTGTTGGGATTACAGGCACAAATGGAAAAACAACAGTAGCTTATTTGGTTGAATCCATATCTGAAAAGTTAGGACATAAAGCAGGTTCCATAGGGACAGTTGGAATGAGCATTTCTGGCAACATGAGTAAAACAGAACATACGACGCCTGAATCCATTGAGCTCCAGGAAATGCTTTCTGTTATGGCAAAATCAAACTGTGAAGTTGTAGCCATGGAAGTGTCTTCCCATGCACTTGATTTACTTCGAGTCGCTAAATGCAATTTCAGTGTCACGGCATTCACAAATCTAACCCATGAACACCTTGACTATCATAGAACCATGCAAGGATACTTTGAGGCCAAAGCAAAACTGTTCTCAGAAGACTACCCTGCAAAACGCGTAATCAATATTGAATCAGACTGGGGACGTAAACTTGCAGAACAATGCCATGCTGCAGGCGATGATGTTATTACTTATGGGTTTAGTGAAAAAGCAGATATATATGCAACTGATGTAAATTGCATGCCTGAAAAAACTACTGCAACTCTTATCGTACAAGGGCAAAAATACTCACTAAACCTTCCTCTGGTTGGTCGTTATAACGTAGAAAATGCAATGTGTGCAATTGGGATTTGCCTACAGCTTGGGTTTTTAATTGATGGCATTTTGGAAGCTATCGCAGAACCAGTTTCTGTTCCTGGTCGCCTTGAACATGTCTATATTGGTGGAGGGTCAGATATATATGCAATCGTCGACTATGCTCATACACCTGATGCGCTTGCAAAAGCATTGACCGCTGTTAAAGAGACCACAGACGGACATGTAATATTGGTCTTTGGATGCGAAGGCGACAGGGACAAAGCAAAACGGCCTGTAATGGGTGAAATTTCCCTTAACGCTGATTTGGTAGTTCTCACTACAGACAACATCCACACAGAAGACCGTATGTCTATTATTGACGAAGTGTTAGGTGGCATGACAAGCGGACATCGCATGTCAGAAAATGATTCTGCAGAAGATATATGGAGGCAAGCAGAGATCGGACCTACGCCTTATGTGATGATCCCCATGAGGGTGGATGCCTTCGAATTCGCAACCTCTATTGCTCGTGCAGGAGACACTGTCCTTTTCACGGGACGAGGACACGAAGACAATGAATCCATTGGAAACGAGACATTCCATTTAGATGATAGAGAAGAGGCTGCAAAAGCGCTTTTAAAGCGACGCACCCACTAAGCACAAAGTCTGCGCAGTGCCCACTAAGCAAAGTGCCCGCTACTTAGCGGGCACTGAGTTATATCGCAATTCTTTACTAGTAACTCTAAGATAGTCCCATTTCGGCTTTAAGCTTTGCAAGATCTGCATCTACATCTGCGGCAACTCCCATTTGCTCATACTTTTTCTCAAGCTCTGCAGCTTCATCTTTAGGCTTTGCATTTAATTCACCCATGGCATTAGATCTATCAAGCATTTCATCTGCCTTAGCTTCCATGCGATCAAATGCCGCCATGGCACCTTCTGCTTTACTCGATCCTGCTGTGATGTTATTGACCTTATCCTGTGTTTTCGCAACAGCAGTTTTAGCCTTAATGACTTCTCGTCTTTGCTGCAAGGTATTGATATCGCGTACTAGCTTGTCATGCATCTCGCGCATCTTCGTTGCATTTTCGGCAGCAACAGAATACGCACTCTGAAGCCCCTCATTTTTACCTTCAAGTTCTTGCTTTTTCGTGAGAAAGACTCTTGCGTCGTCTTCGTTTCCTGCAGATAAAGCTTTTTTGGCGAGGTCTTCATAACGATCAATCTGTACATTATTCTCGTCGACCAATCTTTTGCATCTGGCCTCTTCCGCCATAACACCTGCTGTAGCTTCTTTTACCTCAGCAAGATCTTCAGTAAGATCACGCATATATTGGTCAATCATTTTTGATGGATCTTCTGCTTTATCAAGAAGTTCATTTATATTTGCTTTGATTATTGTTGTAAATCTGTCTAATATTCCTGCCATTTTTCCCTACCTTTCAATCATGCTTTATTGTCAACACATTTACTGTACCTTCATATTCAAAACTATGAGATGAGTTATTAGGTCATCTATCACAGCTTGTCACCAAAATGATCATCAAGTATTCATTGAGTTTGAATTTGCTTCTTTTATACTATCGGTTACATCATTTTTCGATTCTTCGTACTTTTTAGCAAGATCTTCAACGCTTTTATCTCCGAATTCTTCAAGAGGTGTTGCAAGGATCTCTTGTTGGCGCTTATGCTCACGCTCCCTTTGCTCACGGCGTTTACGAAGTACTATCGCAATGATAATTACAACTACGACAACTCCGAAAACGATGGCCACTACCGTAATAGTTGAGCCATAACGATCCGCATCCGTTGTCATAATTCTGTCGGCTGTTTCATTATATGTATCCACAAACACATCAGTGTTATTCAGGTTTTGGTTGTTGTAATTAGCGTTTAAATACTCTGCAAATATATCTATCGCTTCAGAGTCCATGACTCTTTGTGCATCCATGCCTATCCAATATCCTGCATGAAACCTCATTTCATTCGTATCGCAGAACGCCAAAACGAAATGATATTCATCATCGAAATTACTCTCATAATAAGATTTTGCGACCTGTTGAAGTTCAGTCTCTGATTGTGATTCATAATCAGGCAAAATGATCAGAAATGGACTAACACCTGTCTTTTTATAGAAGTTAGCCATCGCATCATCAAGGGCACGGTCATCTCCAATCCAATAACCTGAATTATCTGTGAAATATCCAGTCGACTGAACATATCCAACAGGTAAGGCCTCGCGCTTAACAGTTGATGATGTTTTGGTAGACGCACTTCCAAATCCACCCATAATGCCCATAAGAAAAGAAACGAGAATTGCAGCAAATATGAAAACGATTAATGCAATTATGATTGTGCTACACCCAGAAGACTTGTTTCCGCCTGAACCCCCCGGATTTCCAGCGCCATTACCGCCTGGTCCTCCACCAATTGGATCCCCTGTTGGAGGCGGATAGTTACCTCCACCTGATCCACCAGAACCTCCAAGCAAATTTCCTAAAAGAAAGCCACCTAGAAAGCTACCACCGCCTCCGCTGTGACCTCCTCTATAACCACCACCAAAACCAGGGCTCGAAAATCCGCCTCTCGGTATTCCATTTCCACCGGAAAAGCCGCCTCCGCTACGGCCTCCTCCAGAAAAACCACCTCCGAAACCTCCGCCGGAGAACCCTCCACCTCCAGAAAAGCCACCGCTTCCTCTGCCCATATTTATACCCTCCCGCACACTTTTAGATTTCGGCACTGATATTAAAGGCGCAAGTTCCGAAGTCTTTAATTCCGCGATACCATTTATAGAGCCATTTATCAGTGGGTTTTCCTTGCGACTCCTCTTGAAGCGACCAAACAAGCCAATAAAAACTATGGAGTGCCACATATGCTAAGCAGTGTCTCTTTTCGCTAAGCGTTAGTTCTCTTTCAAAATACTGTTCAAATACTAAGCAGGCCTCATCGACAGACATAGGCGAACAACAGACAAACACACCAAGATCATTGGCATAATCACTCATGGCCGAATATTCCCAATCAATGAAATTAAGGAAACCGTCTGGGGCAACCAAAATGTTTTGATCACACAGTGAATTATGGGAAAAACATTGTCTTGAATCATCGCTTTTAACCATGTCATAAAGACCGGATGCCATAGATAACAGATCATCAGAATCTTTAAAAGTCTGAACACCATCTTCATTAAGCAAATTGATTATGCGCATGGTTTCATTAAAGATATCGAATGTCCACGGAGACTCATATTCACTATTATGTAGCGCCTTCATCATAGAAATAGCTTCTGAAACTTCACTGGGATTTTCATAATCTAGCCAGCGAGCACCTTCAATATATTTAGAAAGCTTCCAGCCAGTTCTTGGATCTTCGTATATGAATGTTGTATCCAAATCAAGCTTAAAGGCAACCTCCTCAGCAAAAGCTTCGGATTCCCTATTTACTATTCGATTAGACCTGTCACTAGGATGTCTATATACGTAAGCATTGCCCTGAACACAAAACTTAAACGACAAATTCTTCTGTCCTTGTTTCAAAGGCTCAATACCCGATATGTCTGACCTTGAACAATCAAGGATTTTGCAAATATTATCCAAAATATCAGAATCAACATTTTGAATAAACGCGGGATCAAATAACGAAACCTCATCGAGTGAGTCAAATTCCCAAATTACATCAGGTGAAAACTCTCGCATGTTCATCGAAAGTTCATCGATATGATCAATGTAGATGTCTTCCCAAAGCTTTCCTGGCATATCGGGATCATTGTATTCATCATCTAGGATGCGAATAAACTCGTTTGAAAACTCTCGATCCCAATAAGCATGTCCAAGCATTACCCAAGAATCACATCCACCAATATGGACTCCTTTGACATGGTTGTCTTTGCCTGAGAGTTCAAAACAATATTCGTCTGTTTCGCCCTCTATAAAAACACCAGCGTAGTTAGAACAATACTCGTATGTCTCAAAAGGATTAGTTGCAAAGTAGTCATCTGATGAACAAATATAAGTATTTGAAAGAATATCTTCGACACACTTAATGGTGGAATTGTTGTTTCTCTTTTGGAATTCATCGTTGATACGAATATGAACTCCAAAAGCATCCTCTAAATAAAAGAACTCTTCCTTTTTATATCCTAGAACCAAATATATTTCGTTGATTCCAGCATCTCGCAATTGACGAATTTGGCGCTCGACTAGTACTTCTCCTTTAACAGTAAGCAGCCCTTTTGGTCTCTCATATGAAATTGGAGCAAATCGCGTAGACATCCCCGCAGCCATTATGACCGCGTTTTCAACCTTGTACGGTGAAAGCGCCTTCATGCCTGCATCCGTCAGAACATTTGCATCATCAAGCAGAGGGTCTTCTGTATTTTTCAGCGACGTAAGAACAGAAAATACTGTTCCTAAAGAAAGACCAGTAGACCCAGCTAAAGATCGCTGGGTCTGACTGGGAGTTTTTGCAAGTGCGGATAACACTTTAAATTGATTAGACGAAAGCATTCCTTTGCGAAACTCCTAATACAACATCTTTGTGATGTATGTATTATAGAGGTTGCTCGAACTCTTCCACTAAAGTCCCGGATTTATCACCCCGTGTAAACAGCTCTTTAATATCTGTGGCAGCCGCAATGGCACCTATGATGATTACAACAGCACAGATAATTCCTCTCATATCTGGAAGCTGTCCTAAGAATACGAAACTGAAAGGTATTGCCCAGGCAGAGTAGGTGATATTTAGCGCCATTGATTTAGCAGCGCCAATCGTAGCGATTGCCTTGTAGTAAAGAAGATAAGATGCTGTGCCCGATAACGCAGCAAGCGCGATCCACGGCATAGCGTTGCTTACTAGAGCATCAATAGAGCATCCCCATCCACCAACAAGCGGCATGATTATTAAAGCGTAAGTCACAAAAGATGTGGTTTGGCGAATCTGCATAGCACACTGATCGTCGACCTGTGCGCTCTTAAGCCCCCATGCAATGATAACTGCCTCAGTTCCCCAGCCAACAACACATATAAGGCATCCGATAATTCCAATAAACCAATCACCTGGCACACCTTCTGCAGGAGTCCAACCGAGAAAAGCAACGGCTATAAGACAAACAAAAAGCCCCACCCAGTTATAGCCACGCATCTTTTCCTTTAGAACAAAGTGTGCAAGCAAAGCACCATAAGCTGGGAAAAATGCAGTGATGGCAGCGGTGTAGGCAGCTCCTATGTTGTCAATTGCTACAACATAGCCAGTCATTCCCAAAGGAGCTCCAATAACGGCAGCGATAACGATGAATTTGCCATATTTCGAAATCAATAAATCCTTTGTTTGTTTTAATTTTCCGCGAATCGCCATAAAAATGAACGAGAAAATGGCTGACGATCCATCATGCAAAAAAGTGGAAGTCAGAGCTGCCAAAGCTATAGCTTGCTCAGTCTCGAAAAACACCGAACATGAAAGCGCGATACTTAATATAACCGTATCAAATGCCCATGTTATTGCTGCACCAATGCCATAACCCATTTAGTTCACTTCCTCTTTCTCTTTATCAAGAATATCGAGTGCCGCATCCTCAAACATATGCGTGTAGTTGTGATAGATATCAAGAAATGGAGTAGGAGCGCCCACCATCTCTTGGTATAGAGCCCATACGAGCCAATGGAAACTGATGATCGCTAAATAAGCTATACAATGAAATTCCTCTTCGGGTGTCATCTCCCGCTCAAAGTATTCCTTCAATACATCCATTGCCTCATCGTATGTGTAGTCGCTGCAACAAATGAAAACTGCGAGATCGCTCGCATAATCAGACATTCCAGAAAATTCCCAATCGATAAGATCAAAGCCATTGTCTGTAATAAGAAAGTTTGTGTCATAGAAATCGTTATGGCACAAAACCACGTTCATGCCACGTGCTTTAACTTCCTCATCAAGTTTGCTCGCGATTTCAAACATTTCATTAAAATCAGCAAAATAGTTACGCCACTTATCATCAAGCAAAGCAACTTGCTTCAATGTGTCTTCGTGCATATCTAGAACAAATCCAGAATCTTCACCTGATGCATGAAGCTTACGGGCATAGTCCATCGCTTTTTCCACATCATCTTTGTTGTGATAATCAAGCGTTCTTGCGCCTTCGATAAAACGGGACAGCTTCCATCCATCAGTTGGATGTTGATAAATAAATGTAGAGTCAATACCTAATCTACTGGCAACATTTTGAGAGAACGCTTCGCTTTCGCGATTGATGATCTCTCCAGTCCCAGGGCCTGGGTGGCGATAGACGTACTTAACGCCATCGACCTCTATTAAATAGATAAGATTCATGTTTCCTGTGCGTATAGGTTCAATCACCATAATTTCAGACGGCCTGCATCCAAGCACTTCAGAAACATTTGCAAAAAGAGGGGAATCTGGAGTTGATGCAAAAGTGTCTTCCAGTTCCGTTTTTGTCATTCCCATTACTACTCCTCCGAGACAACCGCAATGAATTATAGACGCTTTTGTTCAATTTCTCAAAAATATTTTTCATTTTGAACAAATATATAAACGGATTCCGATTAGAGGAGCACACAATGAGATTTCATACATGTTTACAATAAACAGACCCATGAAAGTATTTTCATGGGTCTGTTTGTAGACACTAAATAACTATTTTTGATTAGGCTAGTTTTGCAATTGTCACATCAACAATAGTGCCATCCGTAATTCCATGCCCAATAATTGCCTGAACATCTTCGCGACCAATCATTAACTGAGGCTTTGGGGCTGCTCCTTCTGTTTTGATTGTGCGCACACCGGCCACTCCAGTCCAACCCTCAGTATCAGTTTGGCTATTATCATCAGCAATTAAAGTAACTTGAGCTCTTTGATTTAATAAATCCTTGTCGGCAACTTTTTGATATTCATCTGCATCCATTGAAACTATCCCACGATATTCTTCTGATAAGTACTCATCGGATACAGGCGCTAAATAAAAAACTCCTTGTCCATAAAAAACATCATCCATAACTACTGTCTCACCCATTTCAAACAACCTCCTAGATGTTTCCTATTGCATTCGATTTTCAATTGATTTCCAATTGCGGTTTTAGCTTGCCACTATATATGCAGCAATAAAACATCAAATACGAACTAACCAGGAAGTTCATCTTCAAGTAATGAGATCAGCTAACGATAGATTAACGCAGGGTTTTCGCAAAGGTTTCAACGCAATCGATTAACTCTTCACGCGAATGAACATCAAGTTTGTTGTATACATTTTGAATGTGTGTTCTTACGGTATTAATAGATACGACTAGATAATCGCTCATATGCTTAGCGTCTCGTCCTCGCAGTAGCAATTCAAAGACTTCTTTTTCTCGTGGGGTAAGCTGATATGCGATTGCCATTTCATAGATAAGCGCGGAAAACGAAGGTTTGTTTTCTATCTCAGCATTGCTTTCAGTTTCATTGTCTTTTAGAAAGTCGTTGAGCTTCTGTGTTTGAAGCTCTGTTTCTGTGTTTTCTATAGTGGAAAGATTGCTATCAGGAAGACTGCTTTGATTGGATTTTTGAAAAGCACTTTTTTGTCTTAAATACAATATGCGAGAAACCACCAAAACAGCAACAACCACAAGTGCAATGCATGCAAATACCAATGCTGCAACATCAGCTGCTTGTGGCCATGTCATACCAATAAAAGTTGCACAACACCCAACTAATACCCCAACCACGAAGAAAGCAATATGGCCTTTTACATCCATCATCGCTTTGGAGCGCCTTCTTCTCCACCAGAAAAAGTGATGTCATCACTTCCGCACTCTATGCACTTGTCGGTACTTTCACCCGGTTGTATTTCGTGTCCACACTTCTGACAAATCAATACAAGCAGCTCTTCTTGCTCTGCGCATTTACCGCAATGGTTACACACATAACACCGTTCCACAAAACCCTCTTTTCGAATATCTAAATTGTGCGCAGTTCTTAATCTACGCACAAAGTTTTTTAGTTATTCGCTTTAAGGCTTTGAGATACAACGAAAATTGCATACGAAAAAGGCGCAATTCACGCCTTGTTTGAATATCAACGTTCGATGGCTTGGTGCAGCCCAATCACAAGTGCTCAAGTTTGCGATTTATGAATTAAACGTTGAAAAGATTATATACGTATTTCATGCAATTGAACTATACCGGAATTCTTTGTGGTTGATCGCGAGGAGAGTTCCGGTGTTGCTCACAAAGCGAGTTCCGCACGAGCGGAAAGCGCCAGTGGCGCTTTCCTGCGAGCAGGACTGTTTGAGCGACTGAGTTATGCCGGAACTCTTTGTGGTTGATCGCGAGGAGAGTTCCGGTGTTGCTCACAAAGCGAGTTCCGCACGAGCGGAAAGCGCTAGTAGCGCTTTCCTGCGAGCAGGACTGTTTGAGCGACTGAGTTATGCCGGAACTCTCCCCTTAAGCGCATAAAAAATGACCTTCGCTTTCACGAAGGTCATTTAGTAGATTTCTGTCAGTTAACTTAGAGTTTGCAAACGTTGCTAGCTTGCAATTTGCCATTCTGGCCAGTTGTGATGTCGAAGGAAACTGCAGCACCTTCGTCGAGGGTCTTAAACCCGTCCATTTGGATCTCAGAGAAGTGGACAAACAGATCTTCACCATCGTCCTGTGAGATAAATCCGTAGCCTTTGTCCGGGTTGAACCATTTAACTGTACCTTCCGCCATGCTAATTCCTCTTTCCTTCCCCCGTTTGAGGGGAGTGAATCCGTGCAAAGCAACGATTCTGCTTCGCATGCCCTCACTTCGAGAGCATTACAACTATACGCTACTTTTACCCCTATTCGCTCAGGGATTTTTCAACGAATTGGCATATATTTTCTTCCATAGCCTCTAAGTCGCCAAAATCTATGGTTTCTACATCACCTAAATCAAGTTCATAGGTATCAGCGAGAGCCAAAGCTTGCTCTCGTCTAAGGTTAGCAATCGCCTGATTGCCGGCTTCAGCCATATACTCTGATCCCAATAAAAGTGAGCGTGCGATATATTCAATCACCCGTGGATCGGTATCTGATACCTCAAGAATAGATGCAAAAGACTCAGGCGCCAAAGAAAGTAGTGCGACGCCATCCATATCAACTGCCTGCCCAATCGCATCCTCAAGTGAAAGCGCAGCTTCCTCAGGATCAAGGTTTACCTTTTCGCGTTCAAGCGTACGGACGATTGCCTGCGCAAAATCATTAAGAAGTTTCATTAAATAATCGCGTTGCAGCACTTAAATCTCCGCCTTCTATCTCAACTTTGCTCTTCGTTCTTTCCAGTCTGGCATAAAACGATCCATTAAATCATGGAATCTTTTCCCATGACCACGCTCAAGAAGATGACACAATTCATGGACTACCACATACTCCAAACATTCAGGTGGATAAAGTGCAAGACGTGTATTTATACATATTCGACCAGTAGAAGGCTGACAACTTCCCCACCTGCTCTTCATATTTCTAAACACTAGTTTGCCTGCTTGAACGCCCATTATCGGCTCCCAGGTTGACACAAGTATAGGCACACAAGCGCTAACTACCGCCTTCCATTCCATTTTTTGCTGCTCGCTTGCATTGGCAGCAATTACTTCTGGACTATCAGCTGGCATATTGCTAATTAATTCCTGTTGATGATGAATCCAGGAAGCTTTGCTAGCAATAAAGATTTCAATCTCTTGTAAAGGTGTATACAAAGGTGCAGAAACTTCAACATGTCCATAAGGTGCTTTTACCCGCATATTCAAATTCTTGATGTTTTTACGGATAAGCGTTACACAGATGTCTTCCACGATTATTTCTTCAGAAGAAAGCTTCTTTTGCGATCTTTGCGATCTGTGCTTTTTGGAAAAAGTCTTATGCATCAACTTCGCCTATTGACTTTGCGTCTAATGCGATTTTATACGCATCGTTTCTGTGCAAATTGAATTCGCCTTCCAACTTTTTGGCTATCTCTTTTGGACGCATACCCTGGCGCACCATTTTTTCAGCTTCTTCAAAGGCTAAATCATGTGCAAGTTCTATTTGCCTACCTTTTTCCAACGATGCAGGTCCATCTATAACTATTACAACTTCCCCTTTGATTTTGCCTTCTTGATGGCGCTTTTCAAAATCAGAAGCAAGATCAGGTAGCTTGCCACAGATAGTCTCTTCATGCATTTTTGTAAGCTCACGACAAACACAGGCACGTCGCAAAGGATAAACCTCAGCCATTATCTTTAAAGTGCTTGCAAGTCTTTTTGGGCTTTCGTAAAAAATAAGAGCGGCCTGTAAAAGCTCAAGGGATTCTAAAACATGTCTTTTTTCGCTCATCTTCCTTGGGAAAAAACCACCAAAATAGTAAGTCTGCCAAGGAGTGCCGCTAGCTACATATGCAACCGTTGCAGCACTTGGTCCTGGTAAGACCTCATATGGTGCACCTTCTGTCTGTAAAGCTGCAATTAATCTAAGTCCCGGATCGGATATGCCAGGCATGCCAGCATCGCTGCAATAACAAATATGCTTACCGTCTAAAACCTGCTCTATAACCTCAGGAGCAACTGACGCCAAGCTATTCTCATCCATCCGAAAAATTGGTTTTTTAATACCTAAAGATGAAAGCAACTTTCCAGTTACACGAGTATCTTCTGCATAAACAGCATCGCATTCATCTAGTGCAGTAAGAGCGCGTTTAGTTATGTCTCCCAAATTCCCAATGGGAGTTGGGACTATTGTAAGAATTCCAGTTGTGTTTTCCATAGTTTGATTATATGCGAGGATACGGGCAAGCAGATGTGAGAGCAGACGTGAGCGTAGCTTACCAAATAGCTTTCATCTAGCATCAACACAATTTGCTTTAAGCAGCTTCGACAATTCTGTAAGTTTGGTTATCTCCGACACAAGTCTGTAGGGCTATCGATTCGCCATGGCTTGTAATTTCAGGAGCAATTTGTTCCCATGTCTCAGTTTCCGGAACATCAAATATATTGAAAACTCGATAGTTACGATAATTGCCGTTGTGGTCATACACAGTGATTTGATCGCCCACTTTTAAATTCATCACAGGATCAAAAACACCCGGATGATGGCCTATAAAATAACCCCAGCTATAATCATTGACCTCATCAGCCCCATTCCAAAGGCCTGCCGCATCTTGCGGTGCGGTATCAGCACCATATGCCGTTATAAATGGAATCATCTGATTGTTAATAACAAGCATGGATTTAATCTCTGTTGGTTGCACGAAGTTATAGCTTTCTTCAGATGCACTAGTTTGATCTTCATTTGCATCATCACTTGACTGACCAGTCATATCGCCCTCAACGCTTGGATCATTGCTGTCAGATTGCAAACTCGCACGTCTAGCAAGCTCGCTAGCACTGTAAATTTGTGCACCAATACTTTCAGGATCGGTTGATCCTAAATCATAAGCTGCAGCAATGTCTTCTGGATCAACCCCATCAATATCCTCAACTAGATATTTAGGGAATAGCCCAAATGCAGTTTCTTGATCTGACCCATATGCCGTATCGTCTGGATTTACATTGGTAAACTCCAAAACAAAGGCAACAATTGCAACCACAACAGCAGCTATAATCACAATTTTTATTGACCGCTTTGGTTTACTATCAGTTCGAAACGTTGGCATTGCAATCACCCAGTCTTAAGCCTCGACTATTTCATCTGCATATTGTGGATTCATTGGTTTTGTTCCCGGAGGCAACACAACGCGAGTTTTCTCCTGGGATACAGATGTGAACGCTGTGGAAGAATCCGCCTTCACTGTTTGAGATGCAGATACGCTAATGCCTGTTGAAAGGACTATAAGACTTGCGAATACCATGGAAAGAATTAGGGCAATGCCACAAAAAATTGTAGCCAAAACCTTAGTGTCTAAAGCTTTAGTATTCATCTCACACCACCTTCCAAAAGCGATGCGATCTGACTTAAGCATCCAGTTTTAGGGCGCTAAGCCGATGCATCTCGACCATTGCGCCTCCTTGTTGCCCCGCTTCTCCCTAACTAAAATTCTCCTAGATTGAAATCTACTATTTATGTAGAGATTGTCTCCTTGAACCTATCTGCTGTGGATTTAATGCAACCAACACGAAAAGCACCTGCTTCTCTTGTGTTTTCATCATGTTGATTAAAGCGCACACCGTAACGCACGCCATAAGTTAAGACGCATGTAGCTATATAAGTGTTAAATTAACTAAAAAGCTTTTATCGGAAGTTTTATGCTTTCGAAATCGGCTTTATAAAATCAATAGCATGCGTGGCCGCACAACATGCTTAACTGTATTTAGCGACAAAGGAGACAGTATGCAAAACCTAAATCGAATAGGAGCACAGCCGTCTCCACAAGACTACACACAGGACTACATGCAAACCTATGCGCAAACCCCGCAGGATCAAATGCAGCCACCCCAAAACTATGCGAAGTATTCTCAGCCAACCCAACCTTTAGCGCAGCCAATTCAGGACGCAAACTCGTTTGCGCAACCAATTCCAATAGCGCAATCTGTAACACAAGATAGCAATCCATACGCACAACAAGCACAACCAACCCAACAGCCTCAATTGGTGCCAACAACACAACCTGCGCAATTTGTACAAGCCGTACAGCCCACACAACCTTCTCAGTTTGTGCAGCCTGTACAACAGTCTCAACCTATACAGACGGTTCAAACCACACAAGTAATACAGCCAACGAATCAACTAGTTCAACAAGCGCCCCCAAAGCAACCTGCAGCAAATGAGGTGGTGTTACATGCTGGCGAATACACCTTTGGACAAAACTTCCCCGAAGGCACATTCGATATTCGCTTAATTAGCGGCGAAGGAATGATTTCGTTGTTTGATGGGGATAATCTGAAGGCATTCCAATCTCTTGGCGGAGAAAACGGTGCAGTAGGTTGGGCAGGAATGCCATCTAATGAATTGAGTCATTTCCTTTTGGAGGGAAACCTCATGGTTGGGGTCTCCCGTGCTTTCAAATTTACTTTGTAGTTGTTCGTTACATCGAAGCTTTCGCAACCGAGATCATTAACTTGATGCGGTTAAGCTGGTTTACCTCAGACGCTCCCGGATCATAATCCACAGCAACAATATTGCTCTGTGGATAACGCCTGCGAAGCTCTTTGATTACCGACTTTCCAACCACATGGTTTGGCAAACATGCAAACGGCTGCGCACACACAATATTCGGACAACCAGAACGAATAAGCTCAACCATCTCACCTGTGAGCAACCAACCCTCGCCCATAGAATTACATAGTGACAAAATCTCAGAGGCATATTCTGCAATCTCGTAAATATCAGCAGATGGCTCAAAACGCTTACTCTTTTTCAAAGCATTTGTCACAGGGGTGCGCAAACGTTTAATAAACCCAATCCCGATTTTGCTTCCTAGCGCACTTTTGCGAGACTTGCCAATTTGTCTTTGGAAAATACCACCGGCAATCCCGAACAGGAAAAATTCAATTAATCCCGGAACTACAGCTTCACATCCTTCAGCTTCAATTTGATCAACCAGCTGATTGTTGGCAGTCGGATGAAACTTAACAAGAATTTCCCCAACAACTCCAACCTTTGGCTTTGTTCCCTCACCTTGCAGTGGAAGTGTGTCGAAATCCTCAACTATTTGATTTACTGAATGTTTAAACTCGCTCATCTTCACACCACGTAAAAGCTGCTCTTTAAGAGTGGACATCCAGTAGTCAAAAAGCCTGTTCGCACTTCCTGGTTCTACTTCATAAGGCCGTGTTGCATATAAGCATTTCATAAGCAAATCCCCATATTGCAACGCAAACGCAGCCTGATAGAGCATGTTCGGCGTAATCTTAAATCCAGGATTTTCTTCTCCCAAATCCTTGAAAGAAATTGCAATTACAGGAATGTGGCCAAGACCAACTGCCTTTAATGCTTTACGAATAAGTGAAATGTAATTCGTCGCACGACAGCCGCCACCTGTTTGAGTAATCAAAACAGCAAGCTTATCTGTATCGTAGCGACCGCTCATGACAGCTTCCATAATTTGACCCGTCACAAGAATTGACGGGTAGCAAATATCGTTGTTTACATACTTCAGCCCCGCATCCACGGCTCCATGATCAACACTTGGTAAAAGTTCAAGGTTGTATCCATTTGCATGAAAAATGGGAACGAGAAGTTCGAAATGGATAGGCGCCATCTGTGGTGCCAAAATGGTGTAGCCTTCTTCTTTCATCTGCTCGGTGAACTGCGGGCGGTCGAACTCGGTGGATGCGCCCTCGCGTTGCTCAATCAATGCGTTTGCACGAACACCATCTGCCTTCTTTGCAAATGTATCTGGCACAAGCGCATCAATATCAGATGAGCTAATGCATACGGAAGGACATCCTCGCTTTTTAAGGATCTCAGTCTGGTTATCTTCTGCTTCTTTATCAGATTGATCTTTAAGCGCCGCAAGAAGGCTGCGAATACGAATACGAGCGGCTCCAAGATTAGACACCTCATCTATCTTGAGAACCGTATATACCTTGCCTGCCGCCTCCAACACTTCTTGAACCTGATCAGTAGTTAGAGCGTCAAGGCCACATCCAAAGGAATTTAGCTGGATCAAATCAAGATCGCGCCTTTGTGTTGCAACTTTTGCAGCCGCATACAAACGCGTGTGATACATCCATTGATCCACCACGCGAATGGGGCGTTCAAGCTGCCCGAGGTGCGCGATTGAGTCCTCGGTAAGCACTGCCAGCCCAAAGCTTGTCAGAAGTTCAGGGATGGCATGATTGATTTCCGGATCCTGGTGATAAGGGCGGCCGGCCAAAACTATTCCGTGCGTACCAGTCTCTTCCATCCAAGCAAGCGTCTCAACACCCTTGCGCCGAATGTCACGCTTGAACGCCTCGTCCTCTTCCCAGGCAGCATCGACCGCATCGTCTATCTGCTTTTGCGTAATGGGATTCTCGTGTGCCCCCACCTCGTCACGGAAGGTGCCTGTTAGCTCGGAATACAGGCGTTTCTTCAGCTTTTCCTTGTTATCGTAGGGAAGCCATGGGGAAACGAAGGCCACCGGCGAGGCCTGCAACTCATCGACATTCAGGCGCAACGCCTCGGGGTAGCTGGCTACGATGGGGCAATTGAAGTGGTTGCCTGCCGTGGCGTCCTCTTGACGTTCCCACTTGCTGCACGGCATCCATATGAAGTCGACTGCGTCGTCGCCTTTCTTTGTAAGCAAATTCATGATGTGCCCGTGAGAAAGCTTCGCCGGGTAGCACACCGACTCAGACGGCATCGAGTCGATGCCCGCCTCGTATGTCTTCTTCGTGGATGCGTCGGAAAGCACCACGCGATAGCCCAGCTTCGTGAAGAAGGTGAACCAGAACGGGTAGTTCTCGTACATATTGAGCGCGCGCGGAATACCCACGGTTCCACAGGCCTCATCAGCTGGGATTGGCTCATAGGTATCGAACAGACGCTGCGACTTCCACTCAAACAGGTTCGGCACGTCCGACTTCGTGCCTACACCCATACTCTCACCCTTCTCACAGCGATTGCCGGTGATGAAACGGCGATGCTTGCCAGTGACTTCATCGATACCAAAATCGTTCACTGTAAGCAGGCAGCTGTTTGAGCAGCCCTTGCAACGCACAGTGCGATGCGTGGGAGCGAGCTCCTCTATCTCCTTAAGCGTAAGTAGTCCGCTCATGGGTACCATAGGTCCAACATCGGGGGACAACGGCACATTTTCCGTAAGTCGCTTTGTTTCCTCGAAACGATCACGCGCAAGCAGCGCCGCGCCAAACGCACCCATGTTGCCTGCGATGTCAGGACGCACGGCGTTCACTTCCGATAGCTGCTCAAAGGCGCGAAGTACCGCATCGTTTAAAAAGGTTCCGCCCTGCACAATGACGTTCGTTCCAACATCATGTGGATCGCGAATCTTAATTACCTTAAAAAGCGCGTTCTTTATGACTGATATGGCTAGACCTGCCGCGATATCGCCAACCGTCGCGCCTTCCTTCTGCGCCTGTTTCACGCGCGAGTTCATGAACACCGTACAACGGCTGCCCAGATCCACCGGATGTTCTGCCTTAATTGCAGTTTTTGCGAAGTCAGATACCTCAAGACCAAGACCTGATGCAAAGCTTTCGATAAAGCTTCCGCATCCTGACGAGCACGCTTCATTCAGCATAATGTGATCAATCACACCATCTTTTACGCGAAGACATTTCATATCCTGTCCGCCGATATCCAAGATAAACTCAACGCCAGGCAGCATCTCCTGCGCACCGCGAAGGTGTGCGACTGTCTCTATCTCACCGGAGTCCACTCGTAAGGCTTCAAGCAGAAGCCCTTCTCCGTATCCCGTGACAGTAGAGTGGCCGATCTTCACCAGTTGCTCGCCGGTTTCGGAATCACAGGGAAGCTGCGAATAGAGCTCAGCCATTGCGGCCTTTGCACATCCCAGCACGTCACCCTTGTTAGAAGCATAGGTTGACCACAACAGGCTTCCGTCCTCACCAATCAGCGCAGCCTTAAAGGTGGTAGAGCCTGCGTCGATGCCCAAAAACGCCACACCGCGATAGTCATCCAGGTTAGCGCGCTTCACTTTCTCCTTGTCGTGACGCTCGTGAAACTCAGACAACTCGGCGTCACTCGCAAACATCGGATCCAAGCGCACGACCTCAGATCCCTGCATATCACCTAGACTTTCAAGGCGTTTGAGAACACTGTTAAGAGTTTCTGCTTTAGCACCTTCACGAGCTCCCGCAATTGCACACCCGCTTGCAACAAATAGATGTGCGTTTTGGGGCACAATAATGTGATCGTCATCTAAGTTGAGAGTTTCATAAAAACGATTGCGAAGCTCAGGTAAATATTGCAAAGGGCCACCCAAAAATGCAACATTGCCACGAATAGGTCTTCCACATGCAAGGCCTGAAATCGTCTGTGTTACAACTGACTGAAAAATGGATGCCGCGATATCTTCTTTACGCGCACCTTCATTTAAAAGCGGCTGAACATCGGTTTTGGCAAAAACACCACACCTACTTGCAATCGGATAAATTGTCGTATGACTTTTAGCAAGTTCATTAAGGCCTGGAGCATCGGTGTCTAAAAGAGAAGCCATCTGATCGATAAATGCGCCTGTACCACCTGCACATGTGCCATTCATACGCTGCTCTATTCCATTGTCGAAATAGATGATTTTCGCATCTTCCCCACCAAGCTCAATTGCAACATCAGTCGTTGGAATAAACGTCTCAACTGCTGTTTTAGATGCGATAACCTCTTGCACAAACGCAATATCCAACCATTGCGAAAGCAAAAGTCCACCTGAACCTGTAATCGCGATGGTCATCTCTTCAGTTGGGAATTGCTCGGCTGCAGCCTTCAGCACTTCAACAATGGTTGCACGAACATCTGCATGGTGCCGCTCGTATATCGACCAAACGATTTCATTTTGCCTGTTGAGCACAGCGAGTTTTACAGTGGTCGAACCAACGTCGATTCCAATGCGATACTCGGGCACGTTTTCTGGCTCGTTGGCAACGCTAGCTTTTTCGCATTCCTTAGCAGAAACTTCAATAGTGACGTAACTCTTGCCATGCTTAATCTTAGGTAAATCTTTTAGTTTCATTCAACTTGCTTTCTTGTTAAGTCCTACTGTGTGGGTGACTCTCAATTTCTTCTATGTTCAATACTGATATGCGTGTTATGAATAAAATTTGAAAGATGGAGCGAAGGCTGCGCAGCTTCTGAGCGTAGTCTTTCGGGTTTTATTCATCCGGCGTATATCCTGATAAACTAGCTGCATTTTTAAAGTCTCACATTTTTATAGACTCACCAGGCTTAATAAACAAAAGTCTCATGGCAATTTGTGCCATTTCTTCCGAGCTTTCATTCATGCCTGTTTGTAACCAACGCATAATCACACCTAAATATGCTGCTGCATAAAAAGCAACGTAGTACTGTACAAATGTCGTAGGATTCTTTTTGTACCTATCATGCAGAAGTCCCATGATGAGATCAGAACAAATTGAATCTCTTAGATCTTGGCAAAACTGCGCATCTCCGTGTGGCCCTAACATCACTTCCAGAAAATCACTGTTTTCCCGAAGATAATCGAACATGTCTACGAGAACCGGAAGCGGCTCTTTTGTAACTTTCAATTTCGCTAGATCCATCAAAGTCATTTTGTCTATCTGTATACGAAACGCAGATAGACCTTCCATGAATTCAGCTTTCAGCGCACCTGATAGTTCGTCTTTGTCTTTGTAATGATTGTAAAAAGTTCCACGATTTAGATCAGCACGCTCACAAAGATCATTCACACTGAAGCCATCAAGCCCACGCTCACTTGCAAGCTCAATTAGAGCTTTACGGAGAGCCATTTTGGATTTAGCTTTGCGCCTGTCAACCTGTACGCATTCAACATTCAATGTATTTCAACGCCTAGTCTACTATTCAACACTCTGTTCAATAGTGCATTTTATCAGGCGGGATTTGGCCTGTAAAGAAACTAAGGAGCTCTATCTACTTAGAATCACGATATTTTCTATATGAGATGTATGCGGAAACATATCCACCGGTTGAATTTGTTTTACCTTAAATCCGACGTCCACAAACATAGACACGTCTCTTGCCTGCGTTTTTGGATTACATGAGATATATGCAACCACTGAAATTGGAGATACTGCAACCGCCTTAATGAATTCAGGAGTAGAGCCTGCTCGTGGAGGATCCATCACAAGAGCAACCGAACCCTCTTGGTTATCTTGACTCATTGATAACCCCAATGAGCTTTCGCCAGAAAACGCAAGTCCATGCAAAAACTCCGTTGCATCCGCAACTTCAAAACGTGCGTTGCTGATTCCATTATGCTTGGCATTTTGACGTGCATCCGCAATTGACGATTTAACGGAATCTATCCCAAAAACCTTAGCACCAGTTCTTTTGGCAACCACAAGACCGATAGTTCCTGTTCCGCAATATGCATCTATCACCATATCAAATTTGCCATTTTCCGATTCATTGCATAGAAGTGCGACTGCCGTATCATAGAGAACTTCAGTCTGTATTGCATTCACTTGATAAAAAGAATTTGGGGATATCCTGAATTTAAGACCACAAAGTTCATCCAATATAAATCCAGGACCATAAAGTGTTTTTGTTTTCGAAACATCGCCCAATATCACATTCGTCTGACGCTCATTGATGCTTTGACAAACGGTCGTAACCTCAGGAACCCGCGATACTAACTGCCTACAAAAAGATTTTGAATTCGGAAACTCATTAGAATTAGTCACAAGAGTAACGAGCATTTCTTTGCTTTTGTGTCCAACACGAACAATCGAATGGCGTAAAAATCCAACGCCAGTATTTTCATCATAGGGCTGAATATTCCACTTACGCATTATGTCGCGAATTGCCAACGTTGCGCGTTTTGCAGCTGTGTTTTCGAGCAGACAATTGTCGGTTTCAATAATTCGATGGCTTCCGCGTGCATACATACCACAAGCTATATCTGGTTTTTTGCGCGACTTGCCCCGCTTGGGAGCATATGGCGTTATCACTTTGTTTCTGTAGTGAAATGGGTTATCCATACCAATGACTTCACAAACTTCAACACCCGGCGCTACATCAGAAAACAAGGCCGCAATCTGTGAGCGTTTGTCATTAAGCTGCTTGTCATAAGGGATATCCAAACAATCACAAGCGCCGCATTTCCCAAAAACCGGACACGTGTATTTGGCTTTAGAAGAAGGGGGTGTGCCTTCTATACTACTTCTGTTGACTTTAGAAGAATTAGACAAACTGACGCTTCTCCTTGATAAGCTATCTAAATATATTGCCTTAATATGGATACCTTAAAACCTTGCATATTGAATCTTGTCAGATTGTAAAGTGAGATGAAAACAGAAATGTCTAACAACTTGGCAGTAGTGGACATGGGTGGCGGCGAACGAGGCGTATTTGGCGCTGGGGTATTTGATAGATGCCTAGAAGACGGAATTGAATTCGGTGGATGTTACGGAGTGTCTGCAGGAAGTGCAAATGTAGTCACTTATATAGCAAAACAAATTGGACGTACCAAAAGATTTTATTTAGATTACGCCTTTCGGAAAAAATATATGTCACTTGCAAACTTCATCAAACACAAATCTTATGTTGACCTGGACTATGTGTACTCAACTCTCAGCAATTCCAATGGCGAAGATCCGCTAGATTATTCAGAAATTGCAAAAACTGATAAACACTTAGTTGTTGTAGCTACAGATGCGATAACGGCTGAGCCTACATATTTCACAAACGATGATATGTCTTTGGATTCATATGACATTATGAAAGCATCATCTAGTTTGCCAGTGATAGGGCCTCCTTACCCTGTTTATGGAAAAGAATATTTCGATGGAGGTTTATCAGATCCGCTACCAATCCAGAAGGCATTTGATGACGGATTTGAAAAAGTGCTCTTGATCATGACCCGACCAAAAGACTTTAGGCGCAGCCCTAAAAGCGACCGCATCACCTCATTTCTACTAAAACGGAAATATCCTTTAGTATCTAAAGCTTTACATGAAAGAGCAAAGACATATAACGATCAGCTTGAATGGGCAATATCTCTAGAAAAAGAAGACAAGGTTGTAATCGTTGCGCCGACCAGTATCGAAGGCATAAAAACTCTTACAAAAGATCGCGAAAAACTTGAAGGTCTATACAATGAAGGGTACAAAGCCGCGCATAACATCTCTGAAAGACTTTTCTAACAATAGGGTTTAAAAACTTTTATAAGACCTTTCCAATGCATCCCTTCAAATATCATGTTTGATAAATAGATACGGAAGGGCTGTCTCATGGCTTTAAACAAAGCAACTCTTGCTGCAATTAAAACGATAACTAGGTTCATGCCAGATATCTCAAAATCGTATAAACGACAGCGCGAGGCGGAAGATCGCACTGGAAAACTTACAATCGCATCTCCTAGATGTCGTATTGACGACATCTCTACAAAGGCAAAAGATGCCTACGATATCCCCCTTCGTTTATACACACCTCTTGATATAGACTTTTCAGTAAAAACTGGCCTTCATGTGAACGAAGATCAAAAAGGAACAATCCTCTTTTTCCATGGTGGTGGTTGGGCGAACGGAGACAACAACTTCTACATGGATGCATGCATGAGAACAGCCTTAAAGCTAAATCGCAGAGTGCTATCGGTTGATTACAGACGATCTCCTGAATATCGTTTCCCTATTGGACTTGAAGATTGCTACGAGGTTGCTCGCAAGCTTTTCGCAGGTGAAATTCTTGACGATGTAAACCCTGAACATATAGTTTTATTTGGAGATTCCGCTGGAGGAAACATTGCTGCGGCAGTGTCATTAATGGCACGAGATCGCGGCGAATTCAAACCGAAGACACAAATCCTTCTGTACCCGCTTGTTTATAACGATCATTCAGAAACAAGTATGTTTCCCTCTGTCGTTGAAAATGGAGAAGACTATATTTTGACCCGCGAAGACGTAGTCTCTTATATCGATATGTATTTGGGCAAACCTGAGGACTACGCAAGTCCCTATTTTGCACCATTGTTAGAGCTTGATCTATCGCATATGCCACGTACACTTTTGATATCGGCTGAGTACTGCCCTTTGCGAGACGAAGGTGAAACATATGCCGCTCGCCTTGAAGCAGATGGGAATGTTGTTCAATGCTATCGCATGCTAGATGGAGTCCATGGATACTTCTTATATCCTGCTATTCTGGGTTTAGTTCGAAACACCTACAACATAATTCGGAATTTTTTAGATGGGGATGAACTCAAACAGGAAGACGAGGCGAAATGGCTCGCACTGCTTGGTACAAATTAGACAACATTGGAAAATTCTATTCCTCACAAGCTGGATCCGATGCACAAACAGTGTTTAGAATTTCTGCGCAAATGTCAGAAAATGTGGAACCGGAATGCTTGCAAGCAGCGCTTGATGCAGCAATAGAAATATTCCCAGGATTTAACGTCACATTAAAAAGCGGCCTTTTCTGGCACTATCTTGAACAGTCGAATGAACGTCCTTTAGTAACCGAAGAAAACTTACCTGTATGCTACCCACTTTATCAAGGACCATCTAGCGTTCTTTTTAGAGTCAACTATTGGCGCAAACGCATAAACCTTGAAGTCTCCCACATCGTCTCAGATGGTCGAGGTACATTAGAGTTTTTCAAAACCTTAATAGGAAAGTACGCAGAAATAAAATATGGCGCACAAAAGGCGGTTGTTGAATACGTTGGAGATGAATCCCAAAAATCAGAGGATAGTTTTTCGAAAAACTACGAACGTAGCTTGTCGGCTAGCGAAGAGTCGATAAAGACATATAGATTAACTGGATGGAAAGATATAGCGAATCCAACTTATATCGAATATCACCTATCAGCCAACGCGGTTGCACAAATCGCAAAAGCAATTGGCGTAAGCGTTACTTCCATATTGATTGCAGCGGTCATACGCGCAATCATGGATTGCATGCCAAAAACCACTAACGATTTAGCTATACGTTTAGATGTTCCAGTGGATTTGCGGCGCTTCTTTGCTTCAGCAACAATGCGAAATTTTTTTGGTCTCGCATTTGTGGATTACACGCCATCAAGTGATTGCACAGAACGCGGTTTTTGCTCTGTCCAAGAAATCGCAAAGATCGTACAGGGACAAATCACAAAAGCGACAGAGCCCGCCGCTTTGAAAAAGCGAATGAATCGTATGGTGAAACTTGAAAAGAACCCATTCATAAAGATAGCCCCACTGTTCCTAAAAACTCCAGCTCTCAGATTTGGCGCACTCATGAATGAGCGATCAGTAACTACAACCCTTTCAAGTCTGGGAAGAATCGATCTTCCGGAATCCTTAGCACCATATGTTGACGGCATCAACGTTATTACAACCACAAAAAAACTTAACTTCGTGGCATGCTCATACAAAGATGACTTAAGCATAGGAATAACAACTGCCTTTACCCGTCATGATGTGATTTTCAGGTTTGCACAAGTGCTACGAGAACTTGGGCTTACTGGATATATGAATGTGAATAAGGATTCATTTGGTGTTAATGAGGATCTCAAAAATTCCGCATTGGAAAGCAGGCTTCTTCGTGCGCAAAATCGCATTAACCCTGAAGGTGACATCCCAAGTATTCCGAACCTCTCAAGCGTCTCAAGCACTTTGAGCATTCCGAGCACCTCAAATACTCCGAGCATTCTGAGCTCCTCAAGCGAAGAAGATATACGCAAACAAAACACTAATCAAAATGCCATGCACAAAGCCACACCAACAGATGAGGGCACAATAAAGGATTCCCCTGGATGTTTAAGGTACTGCGAAATATGCGATATTTCATTTACGGGAGAATTAGACAAATGCCCACTTTGCGGAAGTACGCTTGATGGAGCAGACAATCCCAACTATGTTCCAAGTGCATTTCCAGATGTCGAATATACAAAGAGAAGCAAACGTGCTGGTGGAGTTCTGTCAACTATTACGCTTGCTGCGTTAATAGGCGCGATCATTTTATGTATTGCGCTTAGCGCATCATGGCAGGCATATTTAGCATCAACAGTAGCAATAGCGATTAGCTATATGTTCGTACGAAACGCCATTCGTATGACCCCAGACCTCATGCGAATAACGCAACGCTACTACTTGGTGTTAGTTGCAATATGTATCCTTTGGTACTTTGCAGCAGACAACCCATTTGTATCCACTGTTGTAGCCACATATATTCTGCCGTCGCTTTGTATGATGGGAGTTGCTTTTGAGGCGGTTTTGCTTGCGTACTTTGGATCCCGATTCCTTACGGACTATTCAAAATATGTACTTTTCGCACTCATGTTGGGATTTGTGCCCTTAGTATTTTTGGCTGCAGGCGCAACATCACTTTGGGTGATGCCAGTCTTAAGTGCAATACTTACCATCATGCTAATAGGCGGAATCGTGGCATTTGCATATAGACGGGCGACAGACGAAGCAAAAAGACTTTTCAACACATAAAGGTCATTAATCTTCCTTTGTTTTTATCAACCAACCGATATCATCATTTCCTGATATGCAACATGAGCAAGTGCTGGATGAGACATCTCAACCAAAGCATTCTGAAGGCCGCGTTTCGCAAGCCCATACGAATTATTTTCTTGAGACACATGCATAGCTACTACATGCTCAAGCCTATCTGCTCCCCCATCATTGATTATTAAAGCAAGCTCAGATATAGCTTGGTCGTTTGAAAGATGGCCCAAATCAGACCCAACGCGCTTCTTAAGTACCAATGGGTATGGCCCCGTTTCTAGTTTTTTGACATCATGATTGGACTCAATTGCAAGAATTCTCACACCTAAAAGATTTGCATGAGCAGAAGGCGTAACACACCCAGAATCGGTCAGATACCCGATTGCGTCTTCTGTTTCAATTCGAAATCCAAATGACTGCACCGCATCATGTGATGTTTGAAAAGGCAACACACGCATCCCGCCTACAACAATTGACTCACCTCCCCTATAGGGCTCAAATATAAAACCTCGAGTATCAAGAGCTTCCTGAATATGTATGCTTGCAGCAACAATAGCTTCAGTTGTAAAAATCGGAATTGACACTCCAGCTTGAGCCATACCTCGAGTTGCAACCCCAAGGCCTTTTGTGTGATCAGAATGATCATGGGTGATAAATATTCCTTGAAGACTTGTAAGCGGAACACCTGCATCTTTAAAACCTTGAAATAAAGTGCGCTTACAGATTCCGCAATCAATTAGTATGCTTTTCCCAGTTTCGGGATTTTCTATTATTGAAGCGTTTCCTTTGCTTCCGCTTGCTATGACATGTAGTCGCAAAGCCCATCCTCGCGTCCGATTAAGCAGGTGGCAACCATTATATTTGCTATCCTAAAACAAAAGTCATTTCGAGATTCATATTTACACGAATTCAGAAGGATTAGGTAAAGCATGCAACTTACTCCAGCAGAAATATCTGAAACCTTAACGATGGTGTCAAAGCAACACCTAGATATTCGCACTATTACTCTGAGCTTAAATCTACGCGGGTGTTCAGATTCTGATATCAATGTACTTTCAAAAAATGTGTATGAGCGCCTAACACGAGCAGCCGAAAAACTTGTACCTACAGCTGAACAACTTGAGCGCGAATATGGCATTCCGATTGTAAACAAGCGTATCGCAGTAACTCCAATCGCTGAGGTTTGTGCAGTTGCAAATGCCGAGGACTTAACTCCTGTTGCTATAGCTATGGATAAGGCAGCGGATGCTGTAGGGGTGGATTTTGTTGGAGGCTTCACTGCACTTGCGCAAAAAGGTGCATCTCGTGGCGATATCAAGCTGATGGAGTCAATTCCTAATGCACTAGCTCAAACAGAACGTGTATGTTCTTCTGTAAATATCGGATCTACACGCGCTGGAATCAACATGGACGCAGCCTTACGGATGGCAAAAATCATCAAAAAGACAGCGGAGGCAACAGCTGATCGAGATTGCATAGGTGCCGGTAAGTTGGTTGTATTCTGCAATGCTGTAGAGGACAACCCCTTCATGGCAGGTGCGTTTCATGGATCAGGCGAAGCTGATGAAGTTATAAACGTTGGCGTATCAGGACCTGGTGTTGTCCGTGCCGTACTTGCTGATCTCCCAAAGGACGCCGACATCACAACTGTTGCAGAAGCCATCAAAGCGACCGCTTTCAAAATTACACGTGCAGGTGAATTAATGGCACGTGAAGCTGCACGAAGACTCGGATATCAAAAAGGCATTCTTGATCTTTCTTTGGCTCCGACCCCTGCAGAAGGTGATTCGGTTGCTGAAATCATCGAAGCAATAGGTATAGGTGTTTGCGGAGGACCTGGAACAACTGCAGCACTAGCAATGTTGAATGACGCGGTGAAAAAAGGCGGCGTCATGGCAAGCTCTTCAGTTGGTGGACTTTCAGGTGCATTTATTCCAGTATCGGAAGATGCGGGCATGATTCGTGCAGCTGAATGCGGCGCTCTTTCTATCGAAAAGCTTGAGGCCATGACATGTGTATGCTCCGTAGGTTTAGACATGATCGCGATCCCAGGAGACACAAGTATAGAGACCATCTTCGGAATCATCGCAGATGAAGCAGCAATCGGCATGATCAACAACAAAACTACAGCCATTCGCATCATCCCTGCTATTGGAAAAACTGTTGGAGATGTCTTGGACTTTGGCGGCCTTTTAGGAAAAGCTCCTGTAATGGCTGTGAACCAAAATGCTGGCAGCGTCTTCGCTCATCGCGGAGGACATATGCCTGCCCCTTTGAATTCGCTTAAGAATTAAGAAGCCATTCCAAGCCACGACGCAATAATTGGAAGCCATCCCATTATCAAGATCACGATGATGAGCGCGGGCACGCCAACGCGCATCCAGCCTTTAAGCCACACTGGAAATGCCATGCCGCGACCCGTATTTGCTTCCTTTAAGAAATTGTCCCAGCCCCATCCTTTTTTGGTGACACAGAAAAGTACAAAAACTAGAGATCCAATAACAAGGAAGTTGTTCGATACTAAGAAATCTTCAATCGCTTGAATATTGCCAATTCCTGGAAGCACCACTCCAGACCAAACATTAAACCCAAGAGCACACGGAAGTGAAAGTACCGGGATCAAAATTACGTTTATCAGCACCGCTTTTCGCCTAGGCATATTCCATTGATCCATCCAAAAACTGAGTATGCCTTCAAAAACTGCAATAACTGTTGATATGGCCGCAAAACCCATAAAGACGAAAAATAAAGTCGCCCATAAATTTCCTAGAAACATCTGCTCAAAAACTGCAGGCAGTGTAATAAATACAAGCCCAGGCCCAGAATCAGGATTAACCCCAAATGCAAAACACGCGGGGAAAATTATGAATCCTGTAGCAATAGCCACAAATGTATCAAGGCCTGCAATTCGTACAGCCTCTCCGGTTAATGCGTACTTTTTATCAATATAGGATCCAAAAATTTCCATCGACCCAATGCCGATAGACAAAGTAAAGAAAGCCTGCCCGAGTGCAGCATATACAGCATCTGCGAATTGTTCTGGACTCGCAAATAATTTTCCAAAATCTGGATTTAAATAAAAGGCTATTCCTTCTACTGCACCATCTAATGTACAGGCTCTAACAACAAGCACGATAATTAAAACCAAAAGCCCCATCATTAAAACTTTGGTTATACGCTCAACACCTTTTTGTAATCCAAGCGAGCACACAAGAAGTGAAATAAGACATGCGACAACCATCCACCCTACAAGCTCTGCAGGATTTGCCAGCATATTCTCAAACATGCCAGAAAAATCTATTGCCAATTCTTGACTACCAAAAGGTGTTGTTGCCATTTTTGGGATATAAGCAAGCATCCAGCCAGCAACCGTTGTGTAAAACATCATCAAAAGATATAGACCACAAAATCCAATCCACTTAAACCCGTGCCAATGAGATCCTTTTGGCTCCAGCTCATCAAATGCACGGGCAATGGATTTTTTAGATCCACGTCCAACAGCAAACTCGATAACCATGATAGGAATACCAAGAGCAATTAAAAACACGAGGTATAAAACAACAAATGCAGCTCCGCCATACTGACCAACTATGTATGGAAAACGCCAGACATTTCCAAGGCCAATAGCACATCCTGCACTAATTAGGATAAATCCGAGCCTAGATTTAAATTGCTCTCGTTCCAACGTTTTCTCCTTACTAAGTATTTTTGAGTTACATCAACCAAAACGCATAAACCCAAAGCGCATAGGCCAATATAAGATTATTGGTAGCCTACATTTAGACACTGCACTTAATATCAATTGCAGAAGTAACTTTATGTTTACCTGTGAAGATATATAAGCACACTTGGAAAGCATACCAGCTATGGTTAATCAAAAGCCTTTATGATGACTCAAATAACGTTCAAAGGAGCAATGATGGGTGTAGCGATAATCTTTGAAAGCAATACAGGAAATACCGCTGAAATGGCTACTTTAATTGAACAAGGTGCTGCAGCAAAAGGTGCTAAATCAACGCTTATAGAAGTTGCTTCTTTTGATCCATCTCAGCTATCTGAATATGATGCATTTGCATTTGGATGCCCCGCATCAGGTTCTGAACAACTCGAACAAAGCATATTCAAACCGATGTGGGATTCAGTTCAAACCCCGCTTGCAGAGAGTAAAAAGAAGGTTGTTTTATTCGGATCATATGGTTGGGGTGGTGGCGAATATATGGAGACATGGAAACATGACGCCCAAGCTGCAGGTGTAAATATCATCGATGCTATAGCAGGTCAAGATTCTCCTGATGATGAAATCTCTGCTATATTGGTTGAAGCAGGAGAACATTTAGCGGAATAAGTCTTAGATGAATCGTAGCAAAGCACAAACTGCAAAACGTACACTTCACTATTATTGGCTTGTAACTCGTCAAAAGCTTGGAGCATTTGTTTTAGGTATCCTTGCAACTATTGGATTTATAGGCCTTCTAACATATGCCAATACCTATGTAATGGGGCTCATTGTAGATAAAGTGCAATCAGGGCCTGTTGCACCAGATGCTGTCTGGGATACATTTGGATCTTACATAATTGCACTAATACTGGTTAATGTTTTTGGGCAAGCTTGCTCCAAACTTCAAGACTACGCAATATTTAAACTTGAAATTAACGGCAACTACAATTTGGCACGTCTATGCTTTGATACTTTGTCCAACCAATCTATGACTTTCCACACAAATCGATTTGGCGGTTCTCTTGTAACGCAAACCACAAAGTTCATGACCGCTTATTCGCTACTTGTAGAAAACTTTTTGCTTTCACTTCTGCCAACAGTGGTCGCAATAATATTTACTATTGCCATCTTGGCTCCTGCAGTCCCTGAATATGTTGGCATCCTTTTTATATTGCTTATTGCATATGTTGCGATCGCATATGCTATGTATAAAAAGATCCTCCCACTTGCATCTAAAGCAGCAAGTAAATCCAATAAATTGTCAGGTGTCTTATCTGATGCAGTCACAAATATCATGGCCGTAAAAACTTATGGCCGCGAAGACTACGAGCGTGATTTATTCACGAAGACTGATGCAGAAACAGCTGCAGCAGAGTCTGTGAATATGCGAGCAACTATCAAACGTGGAGCTATGACATCATCTATGATCGTGTTAATGATGTCGGTAGTCACAATTTTTATTGCAGGCGGAAATGCATGGTTTGGAATAAGCGCCGGCATGTTGGTCATGATGTTCAACTACACATACAACCTAACCATGCGATTCAATATGATCAATTCGCTTCTACAACGCATGAATAAAATCTTTGGCGACGCATCAGAAATGACAAATATTCTTGATGAACCAACTCTTGTAGCCGATGTTTCAGACGCAAAGCCACTAGTTGTAACAGAGGGGAAAATAGACATTTTAGATCTTGGATTTTCATACGATGACTCAAGGCAAAATGTATCCGTATTTAAGGATCTAACACTACATATCCCTAGTGGTCAAAGAATTGGACTTGTTGGTCAATCAGGCGCTGGAAAAACGACTTTGACTAAACTTCTACTTCGTTTATCCGATGTACAAACTGGACATATACTTGTCGACGGACAAGACATCTCAACTCACACCCAACAAAGCTTAAGACAACAAGTGGCATACGTACCTCAAGAAGCGCTTTTGTTTCATAGATCGATTGCGGAAAACATAGCATATGGAAAACCTGATGCAACCCAAGCAGAAATTGAAGAAGCGGCACGTCTTGCAAACGCATATGAGTTTATTGAAAACTTGCCTGACGGATTTAATACCTTAGTAGGTGAGCGAGGTATCAAACTCTCAGGTGGCCAACGTCAAAGGATAGCCATTGCTCGTGCGATTCTTGCAGACGCCCCAATTCTCGTGCTCGATGAAGCAACTAGTGCGCTTGATTCAGAAAGCGAAGCACAAGTACAGGGTGCTCTTAAGAACTTAATGCGTGGACGCACTTCAATAGTTGTAGCCCACAGGTTATCCACTGTTGCATCCCTTGATAGAATCGTAGTTCTCCGCGATGGCGTTATCGTTGAAGACGGCACGCATGAAGAACTGCTTGCACATGATGGAGAGTACGCCCATCTTTGGGATAGACAGACTGGTGCTTTCCTTGAGTGATTGATATAAACAAAGCAGGCCACCATGAGGTGACCTGCTTGCTTGTAAATCTATTGCTATCAATATCTATTGATTTACGTACCGTCGCATTATTACTCAACATCAAACAGAGTTATAACTGCTCCATTGTAGGTTTCATCAATGAACTGCTTCACAGCATCTGATTGAACAGCATTAACCAAAGCTTGAATCTTAGGCTCATCTTGAGTGCCTTCGAGAACAGCAATCACATTCACATATGCCTCGGCTGCCTCACCTGTATTGGACTCAACAGCTATCGCACTTGCAACATCAATTCCAGCATTCAGGGCAAAGTTACCATTGATTGCAGCTAAAGCAACCTCATCAAGTGTACGAGGAACTTGCGCAGCTTCTACCTCTTTAATTTGAAGATTCTTTGGGTTGTCTTCAATATCAACAACGGTAGCGGTTAGACCTACACCATCCTTTAATGTGATGAGGCCTTCTTGTTGCAAAAGCAACAAAGCGCGAGCTTCGTTTGTGGTGTCATTAGGAACAGTTACAGTTGCTCCGTCCGGAATATCTGCAATGCTCTCATATTGATTAGAGTAAAGACCGAATGGCTCAAAGTGAATTCCCGCAGCAGATGCAAGATGTGTTCCATTTTCCTCATTAAAATCATTTAAATAAGTAATATGCTGGAAGTAGTTTGCGTCAAGCTCACCCTCTTCAAGGGCAGTATTTGGCATAACGTAATCGTTATACTCAACAATTTCTAGCGTATAACCTTCCTCAGCAAGAGTATCTTTTACAACATTTAAAATCTCTGCATGAGGTGTTGGATTTGCCCCAACCTTGATAACATTATCTGCCTCAGATGCAGAACCTGCTGTATTTGCTGAAGCATTACCACCGGTTGAACTTCCGCCAGCACATCCCGCAAGTCCAAAGGCCGCAAGACTTGCAGCTACAACAGCTGCTACCAGTTTTGTCACTTTAGGTGTTTTCATGTTCTTGATCTCCTTTATCTACCCAATTACTCAACGTAACCTTTTATCTGTTTTGCTTACCAATTTGAGACCGCCCTCTTGGAATATTTGAACGATCACAACCAGCAATGCAACGGTCACCAACATCACATCGGTTTGATACCGGTAATAACCATAATTAATAGCGATTGCTCCCAATCCTCCGCCTCCAACAAATCCAGCCATCGCCGAATATCCAAGAATAGTTGCAAGCGAAATAGTTGCACCCACAAGAAGCGAAGGTCGAGCTTCAGGTAAAAACACCTTATAAATCATTTGCCATGAAGAAGATCCCATAGCCCGGGCTGCCTCAATGACGCCCGTGTCCACCTCCTTAAGCGATGACTCCACCATACGCGCAACATAAGGCGCTGCAGCCACAACCAATGGAACTATCGTTGCGGTAGAACCTATCGTTGTACCAACTACAGCACGCGTAAATGGAAGAATCGCAACTAAAAGGATCAAAAATGGAACAGAGCGAAGTATGTTTACGATTATGCCGACGATTAAATTCACAGCACGGTTTTGTTTGATCCCGTTATCTCCTGTGATATATAAAATAACTCCCAAGGGCACGCCTAATACATATGCAATGGCAGTAGAAACAATCGTCATATAGAGCGTTTCCCATGTACCTGTTGCTATAAGATCAATAAGCTCAGGCGACATCAGCACTCCCCTCCTCAAAAGCAATTCCGCGACCACGCAGGTAATCTTTCACCTTTGTTTGCGAAGCATCATCGGGCGGAAGCTCAATAATCATCTGGCCAAACGGCTTGCCATCTAGATTGACAGTATTTGCGCTCAAGATGCTCACCATGACATTGCACTGAAGTGCCATATCAGAGATAACCGGATTTCCAGATTCCTCTCCAGTAAATGCCAATCGCAACGTATTCGGCGCAAGCTTTATATCTTGATTTGACTGCGAAGGAGAAATTAATTTCCTTGCAGTTTCAGATTGAGGCTTTATGAAGACATCGCGAACAAAGCCACGCTCCATAATTTCGCCTTCACTCATAACAGCAACTTTGCTACAAATCTGCTCAACTACACGCATCTCATGCGTGATAACAACGATGGTCACACCAAGCTTTTCATTCAGCTTTTTCAAAAGATCAAGAATTGATGAAGTGGTTATTGGATCAAGCGCACTAGTCGCCTCATCGCAAAGAATAATCTTTGGGTCTGACGCAAGAGCACGTGCAATTGCAACTCTTTGTTTCTGACCACCTGAAAGCTGACTTGGATAGGAATCGGCCTTGTCTTTAAGGTCAACCAACTCAAGTAATTCTTGCACCCGTTGATGTGATTTAGCTTTAGGAACCCCATCAATATCTAAGGGGTAGCGCACATTTTCAAAAACCGTGCTTTGCGACAAAAGATTAAATTGCTGAAATATCATTCCGATATTTTTACGCGCTTCACGAAGTTGTTTAGGCTTTAAATCCATCAGATTAACGCCATCTATGATAACTTCACCTGAAGTTGGACGTTCAAGTAGATTGATACAACGAACAAGTGTTGACTTGCCAGCGCCAGAAAAACCGATGATGCCATAAATGTCGCCATCGTTAATCTCAAGGCTGACTCCATTTACTGCATGTACGAGGTTTTTTCCAACTTTAAAAGTTTTCGTTATGTCTTTTAGTTCAATCAAACTATTACCTTAAGCAATCTAGTGTTTAATGTTTCATCTTGAGCAGCGCTTGAGATTCTAAAACAATGCGAAAGCCCTGCAAAATACTTAATCCTTATGATTAGATATCGTTGATTATGATAACTGAATTCACGCTTGCACCGATATTGAACTGACGGCGTCGAACTTATTTATCGCAGGCTAAATACCTTAAGTTTTCAAAACGGAATTGCTTTAGAAAGCTTACCCGAACCTGCAAACACCTTTAATAAAATCTCCTTATTCAACTTGCAGCCTAGGAGGGCATATATGAGATTTTTACTTAGGTGGGTCATAACAGCGCTGGCAGTTGCTGCTGCTGTATGGCTAGTTCCTGGGATTGACATAATCGGTGGAGATTCAGCATGGATTGGAATTGCTCTATTTGGATTAATTCTTTCGCTGATTAATATATCGATCAAGCCTATTTTGCAGATCCTTTCATTGCCAGTAACTATTCTCACCTTAGGTATTTTCTATTTAATCGTGAATACACTATTGCTTTATATAGCTGCATGGCTTGCTAATGGTCTTTTTGGTGTTGGCTTTTTTATTGAGGGTTTCGGAAGCGCATTTTTCGCATCTATCGTTATTTCAATAGTAAGCGCTATCGTAAATGCAATTATCGCACCTGAAGCTGCATAGGGTGCGATTATTCATTAGCACAAATACAGAGACCTGATCACTCGATTCGGAAGAGAAATGCAAATTACCGATTATCCATTAGCACTAATATTAGTGACTAGAACTCCTAAATTCTCTTAAGAAAATAAAGGCGTTGAAAGATATCTCTCGCCTGTATCTGGGAGCATCACAACTATTCTTTTCCCAGCATTTTCAGGCCGCTTAGCCACCTCAGTTGCTGCCCAAAGAGCTGCCCCAGATGAAATACCAGCAAGGATTCCCTCGTTTTGAGCCAATTCGCGACCTGCAGTAAATGCGCCTTCACTTTCGACTGTAATAACTTCTCCATAGATTGATGTATCTAAAACCTCAGGAATAAAACCAGCTCCTATACCTTGGATTTTGTGCGATCCAGGTTGTCCCCCAGAAAGCACTGGAGAATCTGCGGGCTCAACAGCAATAATCTGGACATCAGGATTTTTATCCTTTAAGAAAGCACCAACACCACTAATGGTGCCACCAGTACCAACGCCAGCAACAAAAATATCTACCTTACCTTCGCTGTCGCGCCAAATTTCAGGACCTGTTGTCTTGAAGTGAATTGCAGGGTTTGCAGGATTAACAAATTGCCCAGGAATAAATGAATTCGGAATCTCAGCGGCAAGCTCATCTGCTCTCGCAATTGCTCCCTTCATTCCTAAAGCACCTTCGGTAAGTTCAAGGGTTGCGCCGTATGCCGCCATAAGTTGACGTCGTTCAATCGACATTGTTTCAGGCATGCAGATTATGATTTTATTCCCGCGAGCAGAAGCTAGCATCGAAAGCCCAATTCCAGTATTTCCCGATGTAGGTTCGATGATCACTGTTTCGGAATCTAACTTGCCTGCCTTTTCAGCGTCATCAAGCATTGCCAAAGCAACACGGTCTTTAACTGATCCTCCCGGATTAAAGCCTTCAACCTTACAAAGAATTTGGGCATTCACTTCATGTAACTTTTCGTACTTAGAAGCTCTCATTAAAGGAGTGTTACCGATAAGCTCTGATACTTTCCCAAATTCAGACATTGCTTTACCTTTCTTGATTTAAATACGCTACATTTGGCGATTATAGCGCCAAATAATCTCAGTTTATATAAATTCTAGTAATTTAGTAGACTTTATAAATAACCAATACGCCCGATTTCGCGCAAACCAATTTATCGAACCTTAAAAACGATGAGTCCAAAAAGCGCCAAAGCAAGAGTTGCCGATATTCCTAACGCCACGTCATATCCTAAAGCAGCACTTGCCGACGCCCCAATAGTTGTCAAAGGAACAAGTGTGATGGCTATCATCATGATTGCAGTACCAAAAGAGGCACATGCTTGACGTGCGGTAGCAGCAAATGCACTTCCAGACATTGTGGTTTTACCTGGAAGCTTCATCATTCCCCAAGAGGTTAAAGGTCCAATTAATGAGCTGATACCAATACCTCGTATTGTCTGCATGACAGCAAGTGCCCAAAGTGGTGTTTGATCATTTACAAACGCCATAGAACCTGCACCGATCGCCATAAGGATAGAGGCACATATAGCTATAGGTCGTACGCCAACACGATCCATAAGAACACCAGCAAGAGGGTTGAAAACGATGGCACAAATTGTCGCAGGTATGAATACAACACCCGCATCAAAAGCTGATCTACCTAAAACATTTTGCACAAATAATGGCACGACTAAGGTTATGCCCATAAATGATGCGTAAAGAATACATTGAGCAATAAAACTTATTCGATAATCCGAAATTTTGAAGATAGACATGTCAATGAGAGGGTTCTTTATACGCATCTGACGAAAAACGAAGACTACAAGAAATAGCACACCGATCAGCAGCGGAATTATTACAAACATATCTGTAAGTGGCATATTTGCTGCATTAGTCAACCCCAAAAGCAGGCCACCAAAACCTAGTGTTGAAAGAAGAAACGATAAAAAGTCTAGATTAGAATCGCGCGCAGGTGCTCCCTCTTTTGGAATAACAATCAAAGCTGCAATAACAAGGATAATCACAACACCTGCAAGTATCACAAAGAAACTTCGCCATCCAAGTGTGTCCACCAAAGCGCCACCAATAATGGGTCCGATATTCGGGGCAAAACCTAATGCGATTCCCCCTATACCCATTGCCGTCCCATTAAGGTTACGTGGAAAGTGTGTCATCGCCATCGCTTGAATCATTGGCATTGTTATGCCGGCAGCTGCAGCTTGTGGAATACGTCCAATTATTAAAACAATGAAATTTGGTGCGAAAAAATCAATTGCTGCACCTAAAAGAAACAAACCCAAAGCAACTAAAGTTAAACGTCGGATATCCATCTTATTAGAAAGATGTGTAACTAAAGGCACAGTAATCCCGACAACCAACATGTATATTGTGGTTAGCCATTGACTCTCAGACTCAACAGTGCCGAATGTTGCTTCTACTCCAGAAAGCATCGAATTCATAACCGTTTGAGTCAGAGAACCAAACGCGCACGTTATGGAAACTATCGCAAATATTGCCCAGGTTCTACCAAGTCCTTTGCTTTCTGTCACGCTGCCACCCGTTTCATATAGGCCAATTTCAAGACCGTCCAAACACGCTTATATATGCAAACACGTACTACATAAATGCAGAAGCCGAAAGAACAAGTGCTAAAACAACACCGACAATCGATTCCCCACCTAATAGTCCAGAAGCCACGATTAATCCAGAGTTCGAATCCCCCGCACGCATCTGATCATCTGCATCACAGCTAATACACGCCTTGTCTTCTACATTAGTTTTTAATGCTCTGCGTTTTTGGATCGCATCATATGCAATTCTTACGAGAGCACCCAAAAACGCCGTAAGCGACATATAAAACGGTAGATATATTCCAAGACCTAACATCATTGACGGGAATCTAACCAAATAAAGAACAAAGCCAACAACAACTCCCACAATAAAGGCTGGAACATTTTGGATCCCTGAAACCATTGATGCAACAACACTTGCTTGGGCAGACACAAATTCTTTGCCAACACCAAATGCATCCGCCCCATATGCTGTAAATAGAGCCTGCATAGCGATAACAGCAACAACAGAGCCAACAACAGCACCGATTCCTTGGCCGATCCATTGCGCTTTTGGACTTGTTTTAAGCACATAGCCAGCATGGAAGTCATTCATGACATCACCTGCAAGACCGCATGCGCATGCCACCAAACCACATATTACAAAGAGCTTCGCACCACTAGTCTGAAAGCACACCATAACAAGCAAGACCACTATGATTCCAAATATTTCCATTGGATCAATCCCTGTCTGCCCTACTGATTGGGCAGACATCGCGCATGCCACAAAAGCACCAACCACGATAAAAGCAGAAACAGCAGGTGGCAGACCAAGTGCAATACAAGCTGCGGCAGCAGCACAAACAACTATAAAAGCCCCAATTCCTGCACGTTTTAAAATCCTAGAATCCGTCACCGCATCCGTTGTATTTCTATATTTTTTAGAGCCAGATCCCATACACATAGAATCGGCTCTTAACCCCAGAAGCTTAGAATTGCGCCACGATTTACCAACTCCAGAGGCTATCGATCGTGCACCCTTAGGAATAATGTCACGCACGATAACTGCTACTCCGCAACCTATCATGCATCCCATTCCAAGACACGAAACTATCTGTTGAGCATTTTCAACACTTACTATCCCCATTTGGCTTCCTGCAAATATGATCCCAAGATTTGCAATCACCCCACCTGCGAACCAAATAAGCACTGCACCTGTTCCTACAAGAAATCCTACAGCAAGCATCATGGGAGAGTTGTAAATTCCAAATACCACTCCAGGAATATTTAATTGGCACAACATTGAGGGAATAGCATGTAAGCCATCTCGTAAAAAGCAGTAGATAGCAGCAAACCCCATAGAGCCAAATAATTCTTTTGATGCTTTCTTCGAAGCCTGATCTACAGAAGTCCCATCAGCAGACACATCTGCGCCTTCACTATCAACAGACATTTTGCTACCGATTGCACCATTAGAAGACGCTTCATCTTCTATATCTCTTTTTCCTGATGCAGCGATTAGGGTCTGCGCCGCAGCTTCTCCTATTGGGTATTCCAAATTTTCGTCTTCAACAAAGTGCCTTCGAAGTGCAATAGATGCGACAAGCCCAATTGCCGATCCACAAAGTGCAATCCAGAGCATGTCAGACAATGAAATTTCATCAGCGAGTCCAAGCATCCAAGCACCGGGTATAGTAAATGCAAGTCCACCCGCTATCATGGCTCCACTTGACATAATTGTGTGCGTTACATTTGCCTCATTAAGCGTGCTTTTATTCTTGCTTATTGCTTTCAATGCAAAAAACGAAATGATGGCTGCAAATACAATTGGCCAAGGAAGTGCTCCCATTTTGAGCGCGGTATAAATCGATGATGCGGTGATAATTGCACATCCTATACACCCAACAACAATACCTCTGCCTGTAAGTTGCCCTTTTATTGAACTTAAAGACGCTCTAGTTGAAGACTTAACATCCTTTTGATTTGACCCACGACTTCCCAACATTAATCCCCGATTTCGAAACTACTGATAAAAGGTTTACGCATATCTGATTCAACATTGTTTAAAGAAATAACCAGCTCCGTTATGCGCTGATTGATAATAGCTGAACCAAGCGTATCAACTTGATGTCAAGTAAGCCAATAGCAAACAAGTTCAGGCATACGGCTGTATGGTCGTATCATGAACACATTCATAAATGACAGCCAACTAAACGAAGACTCCATCAAGCGATTAATTGCAATAGAGCAAAGCTTGACTACTGAGGCGTGTGTTTATCGCGAAATTGCTCAAAATACTAAATCGAAAGAAAATACAGACGTTCTAAACCGCATCGCAAAATCAAAAGAAGAGCATGCAGGAAGCCTTGCATTAAGCACCGGTTATGTTCCTATGCCAAATCGAAGAAAAGTGCATCTGTATACGTTGATTGCTAAAATTCTTGGCTTTACTTTCGCCGTTAAATTAATGAAGCGCAATAAATCAATGAATCTAAGACCTTACGAACTGGCGGAAAAAGATCATCCTGCAATACATAAGCTTCATGAAGAAGAAAGCAAAAATGAATCGGAACTTTTGTCGTTGCTTGATGAAGACCGAATTCATTACGTTGGCAGTATGGTGCTTGGCATGAACGATGCCATCGTAGAAATTTCAGGCACTCTTGCAGGCCTTACACTTGCAATGCAAAACACACGCTTGATTGCACTTTCTGGATTGATAACAGGCATAGCTGCAACTCTTTCGATGGCAGCAAGTGAATACTTGTCTGTGAAAAGTTCGGGTGCTCCAAATGCTGTTAAATCTTGTATATATACTGGGGTCACATACCTGATTACTGTAGCGCTGTTAATCCTGCCTTATCTTTTATATGACGCATCGCATTATCTTTGGGCAATGTTTACCATGATCGGAATAGTGCTATTGATTTTGATTGTTTTCAATTTCTATATATCAGTTGCAGAAGACGTATCTTTCAGAAAACGATTTGGACAAATGGCGGGCATCAGCCTTGGAGTGTCAGCACTTTCGTTTGTACTTGGAGTAGTTGTTAAGATCATTATGGGCGTAGATATTTAGGTTTTGCATATATAAGAAATGAAATCATTAGCGGAAACCCGAAGATCAAATAAAGATAATAACGAATAAGCGCACATGGTCCAAAGAAAGCAGTAATAGACAAAACAACCATTAATACTGTCGGCAAAAGTATGCGCTTATCTTTCGTAATAATAAGGCGCGCTACAAGTAAAAGAAGCGTCCATGTATAAAGCGGAAGCGAAAACAATAACGACACCACAGGGATTTTATACACATCAGTTTTAGTTGAAATGTTTTCAAGCAAATCGCTTAGAGCAGGGAAAAGAGACTGATGTTCTGCGGGAGTTTCCCAATTAAACTCAAATAACGAAGTTTCTCTGTCTTTATAAACTCCGGTTTCATAAGCATCGCTATACGCATATGGACTCCAAAATACCTGTGTTTGTTCTAAGAAAGCCCATAGATATGCTGAAGGATGATTCAGTCCAAATGTGAAATATATTTGCCAGAAATCACCATCTGAAACTGAACGAATATTATTGCGAGCAGAATCCGCGTTTTGAGGAAGGTATGAACTATAAGTTCTCCTTCCATCACGATTTGTGCGGCCATAATCTGCGTCTTTAAGCATGTCAAGTTCTTCTTTACGCAATTCTTCATTTATATCATTCCCATCAGAGGGATAGATGACATATTGACGCGTATATGCAATCTGCTGAACAGGAATGGAATAAACCAGTGAACGTGTTGGATGATAGCTATCACCTAAGCCGATTGCACTAGATATAGGACCTGTCCATATTAAAAAGACACCCAAAACGCAGGCAAACACACTGCCAAACATGATGCGGATACGCTTATCGCACGTACAGAAAATGGCGAATGGAATTAGGGCTAAGATGCCGATTATTCCGTTGTTTCTAAATATACATACAGCAAATGATGCAACTCCAATACAAATAAATAACCCTATTGATGCCCTAGATTGTATTGACGCAGGCTGAGTTGAAGCTTCCCCTGTTGGCTCAGATTCTTGTGACACAGGCTCTGTTGTCTCAATAGATCTATGTTTAAAACTTTCATCAAATACGCAAAACAAAAGACAACATAAAAGTACAACAAAAGCCGAAAACAGAGTATCCCGGGTAGTGCACATCACGAACATGGAAACAAGAGGATTAAGAGCCAAGTAGGCTACCCCACCAAAATACAGCCAACGCCTTTTTGTCGCAGTAAAAATGCAACGAAGCATAAATGTAAATACCGCACTGACAATAATCGCTTGAAAGCTTACAAAAACAGCAATACCTGCATTGATAGATCCGGTGACAGATAGGCTTGTTTGAAGAAAAATCCCTAGCAGAAGAGTATGGGCAAGCGGCATGTCAGCTCGAAATTCTCCACTTTCAAACTGTGTCCATTCCGCATATGGTGAACCAGTCATGTCATAACAGAAAAATCCAGGAAATGCAGCAAGGAACACAGGAAGCCAAGCAACGAGAAGCAAGACAAAAACCAACACTCTAGATGCGGGTGACATAGGATTGAAACAGCCGTACTTATCCTTGATTTTTGTAGAATCAGCCATACTGGGCTCAGAAGGTATCTCAGAAGGTGTTCGCATACTGGCTTTATCTAAGGCACCCATGAGTAAGACAATAGCCACAAACAAAGGTATCGCACATACAAAAATCAAAGCTACATGAATAACACCAAATGTGTCAGGATTTTTCTGCGCAACCCAATATCCAAGCACCAAAAAACTCGAGAATAATAACGAAAGAACAATTGAAACAACAAAGAGCCTACGGTTGTGCAAACCATCTAACAATAACTTCCCTATTTGCATCAACTAAACCCTTAGCCCTTAATCCTTGACTCTTAATCCCAAGTTTGAAGTTGCAGACTATAGGCATCCGACAAACTCTTAAGCTCTAAGTTACGAATTCCTGGATTTAGCTTTGCCCTCATCTCTCCCATAGAATGCGCCTTGACATACACTTCAGCTGCTTTTTCGACTGTATGTAAAAGTCCAAATGCTTCACTAAAGGTCTTTCCTGCACTGAAGATCCCATGGTAAGGCCAGATAACAGCCTCGTATTTTTCCATGGCATGCGCAGACGCACGTCCAATATCAAGGCTTCCTGGAACCATCCAGTCGATCACTCCAACGCCATCGGGGAACACTATTGCACACTCACTTATCATCGCCCAAAGCTCACGTGTGAAAGACTCAGAATCAAGCGGAACTGCAAACGTCATAGCAATAACATTTGCAGGATGTGAATGATAAATCACACGATTTTCTCCATTAGTAGCAAGCTTTCTTGCCTCTTGATTCATGATGTGCGAAGGAAGCTCACTCGTTGGCTTACCACCACCCTTAAATCCCCAACAGCAGCGAAAACGCTTGCCCTGCTTGTCAATCTGAACTATTCCCATGCATTCTTTTGGCTTTGAAATAATGTCTTTGAAATACGAACCTGCTGCTGTTATAAGCAAATACTCTCCCGCAACTCCTGGAGCCTCAATTCCCAAAGGTTGCCATTTCCCCTGCTTTAGATGATCGCACACCAACTTCACATCATCTTCAGTCATTCGATATGACAGGTTTCCACCATTTCTTTCGTGCCATCCTTGTAGCCAACCGTCGTTAGCCATCTGAATGAATTCTTTTGTAAATGCAGCTTTACATACTTTCATTGGCTTTTAGACTCTCTACTGATGCATCAATGCGACGAATTACTTCACCCAAAGAAAGACCTGTCGATTTTGCAACCTTCGCAACATCATCAAACTCTATCTTTTCACGATTAATTCCAAATCCGCTTGATTTCTTTACCCGAATAGATCCAAATTCCGTATCAATTGAACCAAGATCACGAGACAAAACATGACGACCACAAATCTGACGGCGTATCCCAATTGTAGATGTATGTTTAAAGATAAGGTGTGTAATAAATGACTCATCTTCTGGTTTACATAGAACAGTAAAAAGATATGCCGGACGCGACTTCTTCATCAAAACAGGCGTGAAGAATGCGTCTAGTGCTCCTGCTTCAAGCAATGTTTCCATAGCAAACGAAAGGGCTTCTGGAGTCATATCGTCAATATTGCATTCAAGTTTAGACACTGTATCCTTTGGAGTTTGCGCTATCGTAAAGGATTGAGTCTCCCCCAAAAAAGCTCGCAGGAAATTAGGACGCGCAAAATTCTTGCTTCCCATACCATAGCCAATTTGTTCAACTTCAATTAAAGGCATTGCGCAAAACGATTCTGCAAAATGCTTTACAAGAGCAGCTCCTGTAGGAGTACAAAGCTCTCCTTCGATATCGCCTGCCTTAATCGGTACACCCTCAAGAATCAAAGCTGTCGCAGGAGCTGGCACAGAGAGCGTCCCATGAGCGCATTCAACAAAACCAAATCCCGTCGTAATAGGTGAAGCACAAACAACATCAGGTGCGATTTCATGCATCAAAAGGCATGCGCTTACAACATCTGCAACCGCATCCATCGTCCCAACTTCATGAAAATGGATCTGTTCAATATCTTTCCCATGCACTTTGGATTCTGCATCAGCGATGAGATTAAAAACCTCTTGTGCATCAGCTTTCACAGAATGAGGAACATCAAGACCATCAATCACTTCACAGATATCTTTGATGTTGTGATGTTCAACATTGTTGGCGCATGCAGGGTCTTCCGAAGGGTGTCCGGTAAGGTATCCAGTAGAGCCTTCGGTAGGGTCTTCGGAAAACTCGCCTGTAGGCACTTCGCTTCCCTCTTCAGTACCTAACACACGAACAACAAGCCTGTTTCCCTCTATACCGGCTTTATTTTCACGCAGAAGATCAATATGGACATTCGGAATTCCTAACGAATTTAACTTATCAACAAAACCCTGCTTATCTGGCAAAAACTCCAAAAGTGCCGAGCTAAACATATCCCCAGCCGCGCCCATTGAACAGTCAAGATAAAGCATTCTCATGACTTAACCTCCATGTGGTTAATTTGACTTGCAAGATATCCTGCACCAAATCCATTATCTATGTTTACCACCCCAACGCCACTGGCACAGGAATTCAACATAGAAAGCAATGCCGCAACTCCACCAAACGATGCTCCATAACCAACAGATGTTGGAACAGCTATCAAAGGACAACTTACAAGTCCTCCTAAAAGACTTGCAAGAGCGCCTTCCATGCCAGCCACCGCAATAACTACACTTGCAGTCATTATTTCATCTAAATGCGAAAGAGTTCTATGAAGTCCTGCAACTCCAACATCATAAACACATGCAACTTCATTGCCTAACATCTTGGCTGTTATTGCAGCCTCTTCTGCAACAGGGATATCACTTGTTCCCGCAGTTGCCACAAGAATACGCCCAATCCCATCCGGTTTAGGAAAATCTCCAATTGTCATCACGCGTGATGTAGGGTCATACTCCACTTTGTAATTCGCCTCATTGTTAGCTGAAACGTTTAGGGCTTCACCTGCAATTTCTGCCTTAACAACCTCTGCTTTTTCATCATCAAGCCGAGTTATTAAAATCCTATTTTGGTGAGCATCAAGCAATGCACGCACAATGCCTCGTATTTGATCTGCAGTCTTACCGGCACCATAGATCACTTCCGATTGCCCTTGTCGAATCTTTCTGTGCAAATCAACATTGGCATATCCAAGATCTTTAAAAGGCTGCTCGCGAAGCAAAAGATAGGCATCATCTACCGATACCGTGCCATCCTTTACTGATTCAAGAAGCATCTTTAGTTCATTTCCCATCAAAAACCCTCTTTCAAAGATCCCTCTTTCAGCGATATATCAGAGCTCAAAACTTCATTCAAACTTCCTGTTCTGTATCCACGTAAGTCCAGAGCAACATATGAAAACCCTAAATGTGAGAACTCTTTTGAAATTATCTGCCTAATCTCATCTTGAGCAACGCGCTCAATATCTCTTTCTTCCACTTCAATACGCGCAAGACCTTCATGCACACGCACTCTGCATTGCAAAAATCCAAGATCATGCAATAAGCTCTCAGCCATGTTTATCTTTCGAAGCGTCTCTGCTTTTAACCTTTGTCCATAAGCTACCCTACTTGCAAGACAGGCACTTTGAGGCTTTTTCCATGTGGATATCCCTGCATCACGCAACAACGCTCGGATGTCATCTTTGGTAATTTGCGCATTTAGTAACGGACTTGTGATCCCAAGTTCAGATAGCGCTTTTATCCCTGGCCGATAATCACAAATATCATCTGCATTTGTTCCATCAATCACACAAGCATTTATTGATTTCGCAAAATCTAGAATAGATTCAAAGATTAGATGTTTGCAGTAATAGCACCGATCTGGATTGTTCTGACTTATATCTGCATTCGAAAGGACGTCCAACTCCAAAACATTAAGGTTTACCCCAAAGCTGGCACAGATATCTTTTGCATTTTGTAGTTCTTTTGCTTGCAGAAAATCCGTTACTGCTATAACTGCAAATACGTTTTGCTTAGGTAAGGAGTGAACTGCTCTACTAAGTAGATACGTTGAGTCCACTCCACCTGAATATGCAATACATACACGCCCCATTTGAGCGAGTGCTGCGTCTAGCTTCTGCTGTTTTATCGGTCGGCTTTCATTAATCATATTGAGTAGATCATAGCCGATGCGAAGCTAATTTTTATATTTTGGTAGAAATTGTGCCTGTAGCAAACGTCTTTTTTGTAGGACGATGAGCAAACCGATGAAACGCTTTGCCGAAATTTCTTGAAAATGAAACCTGCGCAAATATTGCGCCACCAATCACAAGTGCAGCTCCTACAAATTGCAAAGCAGTCATTGCTTCTCCAAGAATCAAAACAGAAAGCGCAACAGCCGCCAAAGGCTCAAGATACCCAAGTACGGCTACGCTTTGAGCTTTCAGCGTCTTGATCGACGAGAAGTACATAAGACATGCAAACCCAGTTCCAATTACTCCAAGTTCAATAACAAATGGAATATCTGAAACCACAAATTCCAACCCAAGGTTTCCAGAAATCAGAACAGCAATTCCTGCAGTTACAAGTGAGGCAGCCATCTGAACAACTGTACTTTCCATTCCCTCAACATACTTGACCTTTTTGTTCAGCATAACAACCACTGCATAAAGCAACGCCGTTGATAGGCCAAGCACGACACCAATGATATTGACATCGCTAGATGTGGCGCCGTTTATCAGCATAACGCCTGACACCACAACAACGATACCTATCATTTTGTTCCAGGTAAGCTTCTCCTTGAACACAATTGGCGCTAAAGCAATCACAATAATGGGACCTACGTAATTCAGAAGTGTCGCAAACCCAACACCGATATATGAGTATGCCTCAAAAAGAAGCAGCCACTCTATTCCCATCGCAACTCCAGCACCTGCAAGAAAGGCCAAATCACGTTTGTGCTCAAACACGGTAAAACGCTTGTATTTGATAAGAAAAACTCCAAGGATCACACTGAATCCAATAAGAAGTCGTAAAAATACAATCTGAGTAGAAGGTGCCCCAATAAAGCTGGCAAAGATCCCATTGGATCCAAATACCATAAGAGCCACTAAATACTTACCTAAACCCTGCACCTTCTTACTCCTTTCTTTTCCGTACGCACGAGTAATCATTTATTACAAGTGACGCTTGGGAAACCAAAATGATTGCCGAGACAGTAAATCACTTTTTCTTCTAGAATAAAAACAAATGTTTATCATCACTTGCATGAGTTTTTGTCATATATAGAATTATGAAGATAACTATAGCAATCTAAGCCTTAGGACGTTTATGGAAAACACACTTCAGAAATACGTTGCACTACTTGAGATAGTTGATACAGGTAGCTTCACGAAGGCCGCAGAAACCTTGTCTTATACACAATCGGGAATCTCAAGAATGGTGGCAGAACTTGAGCATGCTTGGGGAATTAAACTACTTGAGCGCGGGCGTGGTGGAGCAATTCCTACATCAGAGGGAGCGCAGCTAATTCCCTATATTCGAGATGTTTGCTCCCGTCAAAGAAACCTCCAAATGGAGATTGACAATATAACCGGACTTAAATCTGGCCTTATACGAATAGCAACATTTGCAAGTGTTGCAGCCCAATGGCTACCGGAAATTATCAAGGGCTTTCAACATGACTACCCGGGTATTGATTACGATCTCATGATAGGTACATATTCCGAAATTACCGAATGGCTATTAAGTGGACGTGCTGATTGTGGGTTTTTAATGCTGCCTACACTCTCAAGTTTTGAAACAACTTCTCTTGGATTTGACAATTTAATGGCTGTACTTCCTCTTGATCACCCTTTGGCAAGACTTAAGCGCGTACCCATCCAAAAGCTAGAAGGTGAAGGGTTTTTGCTGGATGAAAAAATCGACGATCGAGTTGTAGCGAATTTATTGGATGAATATGAAGTGCATCCAAACATCAATCTGACCACTCCGGACGACTACGTGATTATGTCAATGGTGGAAAGCGGCCTTGGAATAAGCATTCTTCCTGAGTTAATTCTTGAGCGAAACCCTTACAAAGTTGCAATTCGACCACTTGATGTTAATGCTGTACGCGAAATTGGATTTGCCGTCAAAAGTATTGAAGGTGCAACACGAGCCGTGCGCACCTTCAAAGACTACTTAGATATTTGGCGTCGCAAAAACAACCGCGACTGAGCTACCGATAACTTTGGCTGATCTAACCTCACTCTGACTGATCCAGTCGTTGTCCTTTAACTAGGGAATTAGTCAACAACCTCCATTTTTGTAATGACTGGTTGTTTACTTGAATTCGAGATCATTCCCATCTGACCACCAGCATTTGGCAAAGCAGCCTGAACTATTTGATTAATTGTTTCCATACCGTCTTGGTCAATTGTGCCGAAAGCAGCATACTGCCCATCAAGGCTTATCCCAACAGCATTGTTGTCACCAAGGGTTACAAAAAACTCAGTCGAGGCAGAGTCTGGATTAGATGAACGTGCCATGGCAACTGTTCCTACATCGAAATGATCAGCCAATTTATTGTCATGTCCATTAGATGAAAATTCACCGACTATTGTTTCAGCCTTAGAATCACCTTGGCCACCAGCTCCACCTTGTAAGCAGAAGTTATCCACTACACGATAGAAAGACTTTCCGTTGTAATAACCCTTCCCTACAAGATCAAGGAAATTCTGCACCGTCTCTGGAGCAGCATCACCATCGAGTTCTATTGTTACAGGCGAATACCCCTCGACTTCCATTGTCACATGATGCTTACCAGCGGCATCCACTTTGTTTCCGCAACCCGAAATCAACAGTGCAAACATCGCTAATACACAAACAAGTGTTATCGACACAAAACGCAGCCATGAAGACTTTTTTGTCATGGCACATGTGTTAGATATATCCATATCTGTTGTACGATTAATCTGAGTTTGAGTAGTTGTCATTTCCGTCCTTTCAATGCTTGGGCACCCATTGTTCAAATTTGTCTAGTTGTGCCCGCTACACTCTAAGCGCATAGCAAATGTTATTCTAGAGATTTTCTTCTTGCAAACAAAATGTACATACCTCGGTGCTCAGCCTACATCAGATGCGTCTCGGCTCAACTTCTTCTGCGCAAAATCAAATATCTCATATATCAGCACTCCCATGAGCGCCATCGCTATAATGCCCGCAAACATCTGAGAATACTCAAGCATCGACCATGAATGCATTATGTAGTACCCAAGTCCGGTAGATCCCGCCATCGACTCTGCGATAAAAAGCATCGCAACCGCTGTACCTGTTGTAATCCTTAGAGCCGTGAATAACGAAGGCAGGCATGCGGGACAAACAACATCAAAAAACGATTGTATACGCGTAGCTCCAAGCGAACGCATCGCACAAAGAGTAGTCTCCGGAACCGCTTTTGCGGCATCGCGCATAGTGACAAGCATCTGAAAAAACACAGCAATCGCAATAATGATGATTTTCGACGTCCCACCAAGTCCAAAAAATACAAACAACACAGGCAGAAATACGATTTTAGGTATCGGGTAGAGAATATATAAAACCGGGGAAAACACTTTGTCTGCAGCTTTTGATCTACCAAGAAGCAGCCCCAAAGGAGCGCCGATCAAGGTTCCTATAGCCATTGCAATTAAAAGACGTAAAAGACTTATCCCAAACTGCGGAAAAATATCTTGCATATTGTCAGCAAAAACCGGCAAAGTTGCTATAGGGCTTGGAAATGCTGGAGACCCAACGGCGATCGATACAACCCACCACAGCACTAAAACGAATATCGTTGCCCAAACATATCTTAAGAATTTATTCATTGAAGCCTCGCTCCAACGCACTTCGAATTTCTGTACAAATCGAAAGAAACTCTGAGCTATTTCGATAATCCGGTGTTATTTCGTGAGGGTTTTCAATGCGCTCAACTACAGTACCTGGAGATTTTGACATCACAAACACCAACTGCCCAAGAAGCGCTGCCTCTTCGATTGAATGAGTCACAAGCACTTGAGCATACCCTTGTGCCTGCCAAAGGTTATAAAGAAGGATCTGCATCTTTTCGCGTAAAAGCGCATCAAGCGCAGACATGGGTTCATCCAAAAGCAAAAGATCAACATCTAAGGTAAGCGCGCGTGCAAGAGCTAGCCTTTGCTTCATGCCGCCAGATAATGCACTGGGATAAACATGACTTTTGTCTTCGAGTCCAACAAGCGCAAGTGCATCACGGGCTTTTTCTATTCTCTCTTTTTTGGGAACACCTCGAACTTTAAGCCCTAAAGCTGCATTTTGAATAACATTTTTCCACGGAAGAAGACCAAAGTCTTGAAGAACTAGAGCTGTTTTTCGTCTAACCCCTAAAACTTCTTCACCATCTATTTCCACTTGCCCTGATGAAGGTTGTATAAGTCCGCATATCATACGAAGCAAACTGGACTTACCGCAGCCTGAAGGCCCTACTACGCACACCGATTCACCACCTTTAACATCAAGCGACAAATCACGCAGCGCTAATGAGGGGCATGCAGAAACATCTTCTGCGGCCAACATATCATCTGGCATATCTTTTGATGATGCTTTTTGTCTTATCAAATTAGTCTTTGGGTATTCAAGACTAACATTCGAAAGTTCAAGCGATCTCATCTATTGTTGATCCTCCAAAAAGGCACCGCTTTCTGGAGAGTAAACTATATTCTTCGCCCCATAGTCTTTTGTACGCATCCATGCAAGTTGCGCATCCACATCTGTCCCATCTGGATGCACCAACTCACCATCAGAGGAGGCATGTGGATAAATACTGATTGAATAACTTTCAGCAATAGATGAATTGATGTTTGCGTGCTCGATCAGAAGATCAGTAAGATCAGCCATTTTCTGTGATTCGGAAGTTTGTGTATCTTGATTGGCGTCGTCATTAGAATTAGCAACTATCGCGTTGATGTCATCGACAGCCATATCCCAGGCTTTAGCAACACTGTTGATTATCTCTGCGTTTTCCTTTGCAAACTGCTCACGCGCAACCATGACAGACATCGAGATGTTATTGCCAGACGTGTCATCGCCAACGATTTTTAAACCAGATGCACTGCCCAACTCCAATAAAGAATTAGGAAGCGCCGCACCGTTTAGGTTTCCGCTTGCAACAAGTCCATACCTATCAGGAAGGCTTGCAACCTCTTCTGTGCGAATGAACTCACCTTCATCTAGATAAGGCGCCGCGAGAGAGTCTAAAACATACTCAGGAACAGTATTTGCAGCGACCCCAACTCCGGGCGCATCGGGGTTTTGTTTCAGGTATTCGACTAATCCCTGCATATCATCATAGGGTGCATCCGCAAAAGCTAAAACTCCAAATCGCCCTTCACTTGCAACAGCGCCAAGAGTTACCCACTCAGAAATAACTGGAGTCCCCGTTTCGCAAAGTCTAACAGTACGCATAATGTCTGTCATAGCCATATCAACTTGCCCAGACGCAATTGCTGCCGTAAGGCTTTGTGCAGAATCAAAACTTTCAATCGTGACTTCAACACCACACTCATTGAAATACCCATTCTTCTCAGCAACCCAACCTGGAAGCATATCCTCTGTTGGCATAGTGCCAATTTTTACTTCAGAAAGTGTATTTTCCTTCGATGGCGATGAGTTCGAAGATACAGATGAATCAGATGCGCAGCCACAAAGGCTTATAGATACGAATAGCACTAGAAAAGTTACAACTAGACCATAGATAAGCCTTGCAAAACTTTGTTTAAACTGTCCGTGAATTCTTGTAGTCATGAGATTTAGCATTTCCAAATTATAAGCCGGCCTCAATATCTGTTTTTCTATCGTCGATCTGCGATTCGTCAAGCGGTTCTATATGGACTAAAACTTCGGAAACGTTAGGAAACTTCTGTTTTATGGTCTGCTCAAGTTTGTCGCCTAGTAAATGGGCATCTTTAACTTTCATATCAGGATCCACCAAAAGATGTAAGTCACAATAAATTTCAGATTCTGTCCCACGTGTACGAATATGATGAACCTCTTCAACGCCCGGTAACGATTTTGCGATATCTGCTATTTCACTTGCTGGAATTCTAGAATGATCAGACAGCGTATCGATTGCCCCTTTAAATACCTGCACGGCTGAGGCCAAAATGAAAACAACGACTATCAATGCCACAATCGCATCAGCTTGCGGAAAACCTGCATAAACAAACGCAAGCCCAATAATTACACCAATAGATACAAGAGCATCAGAGAACGTATGCGCCGCATCAGCTTTTAAAATCTCACTATCAAGGCGTTTTCCCGCTTTGCGCTCACAAACTGTGACGAAAAGATTCACAACGAGTGTTGAGACCATTACAACAAACGATGCAACTCCAACTTGTGCATCATAGTTTCCATCAACAATTTTAGATATCGTTGTCAGACTAACTTCTGCTGCTGCAACTAAAAGTAAGACCCCAATCAGCAAAGAACCATATGTCTCAAACTTCGAATGACCATAAGGATGACTCTTGTCAGCCGGCCTTGCAGCAATTGCTACACCAACAAGACCGATAACATTACCAAGTGAATCAAACATTGAATGAATGCCGTCTGCCTGCATAGACGACGAATTCGTAATAAGACCATAGAAGAATTTTGCACAGGCAACAGCAATATTTAACGCTAATACAATCCAAAGAACCCGCCTTACCGCACGGGTTCTTGAATTCACATATGTATTGTCCAATTTATTAGAACTTTCTAAGCTTGCCCTAAGTTACGGCACTCACCCTAATTTGCGACGCTCGCCCTAACCTGCAGTATTAGCAGAGCCTCGAGATGCTTCCCCGGATGTGGAATTTCCAGACTCCGAACCTGAAGTTTGATTCCCAACGCCTGTTGGCATCTTAAAACTAACAGTATTCAACCAAGATTGGACTTCCTCAGGAGTCGCATCAGGTGCAAAACGCATACCACCCATCCAAGTAGCCCCAACTGTTAGACCCTCTATTTGAGTCACACTGTTTTTAATTCCGCTGCTAGAAGATGTACAGAAAGGAATAATCACCTTTCCAGCAAAATCATACTCACTCAAGAAAGTACGGATTACGCCAGGAGCATTGTTTAGCCAAATTGGGTACCCCAAAAAGATGACATCGTATTGATCGGGATTATCCAATTTGTACTTCAACGCAGGCTTGGCATTCTCTTCATTTTCTATATATGCACGGGATTGTTCATCTTGGTAATTAAGATCATCAGCCGTATATTCCTGTTCTGGAACAATACGAAACGTTGAAGCATGCAGATACCCTGCAATGTAGTCCGCAACATATTGGGTATTGTGAGTGGCAGAAAAATAAGCAACAAGGATCTTAGATGAATCCATGTTTGTAATTTTATCCGCATTATCAGATGTATTTTGCGATGAGCTATTTGCGTTAGTATTAGCCTCGCTGCTTCCACATCCTACAAGCGCAAGCGCCATAGCTGCTGAAAGCAAAACAGCTGTAAAGATCTTCATCAGTTTCGACATTGCATCCCCCTGTTGTCATTCGCAATGCTGTAAATCCTCTGCCACATAATACGCTATTTACTTGATAAGCATCCCTGACGCAACATTGTTGGCTACATCTTCTCCCGCCAATGCGCGTACGATCGCTATGCCAAACATAAGTGCTTGACCTGGGCCTGACGCTGTAATGAGGTTGCGATCCACATAAACACCAAGATCACTTTGGTATACACCCTCTGGAAAATCTTCTTGAGCTCCAGGATAACAAGTAGCCTTACGTCCCTCTAAAAGTCCAAGCTCTGCCAAAATAGTGGGTCCTGCACAAATGGCGGCTACATATCTATCCTGCTCCATAAAATCACGAAGGGCTTCAAGCAGCTTCGAACATTTAAGTAAATTCTCAACACCCAAGTTTCCGCCAGGAATTACGATCATGTCATATGCTAATAGATCTACATGTTCAATCAGTTTATTGGTGTGCATCTCTATTCCTTGAGCAGATTTAACCTTGAAATCTCCCATAACGGACACCATTTGAACATCAATACCTGCACGCCTCATGCAATCAACTGGAGCCACTGCTTCGACGTCTTCAAACCCTTCACCAATCATCACAGCTACGCTTGACATAAAGCCTCCCAAAGTCATACCGATAGATACCAACCACGGCTGTCGTATACAAACCTAGACAACTAAACTAATTTACCTTTGCAGTGGTCTATCAAGTGTTGTATGACTTGTGAATCCCTACCATGGAATTCTTGCTTTTTTGATACCAAATTGCCATCAATAAGTTCGTCATATATGACATTGATACATTCAAAGCGCGTGACTTTTGTAGGTTCTTCTCTAGAGAAGCATTCTTCGATCATTTTTTCCGGATGAAGAGCTTTTCTAAGAATTGGATTGAAAATAACATGCATTTCATCATTTTCATCAAGGTAAACACCGATTTGCTTAGTTTCTCCAATTTGATTGGCAGCTAAACAAACAGCGTCTTCCATTGATGCGATAGTATCCTTTAAGTCTTCAATGATCCCGGCATCATCAATGGTTGCCTTTTCACAAGGCATCGATAAAACAGACTCATCTTTGATAATCTCTTTGACCATAAAAGCCCCTTCTAAAGCTTCTGCTAAATACTCTTCTGTAATTCAAATCTTATTCATCTCCACTATACAGCGCTTATATAACACATGCGCAACAAAATAGATATAGTCAATGACATTTCTGTACAAAGCATATGTAATACCAATGTAGGGATTACGATTGTTTTGATTAAGCTCCAGTTAGGCAATGGATTCTGATAGTGAATTTAAATAGCCTAAAACAGTAGATTGGATCGAGGCGACCTAAATGGTAGAGATTCTAAACGACGAGAATTTCTCTGAAAAGGTATTGGGTGCAGACGGAAAAATTATGGTGGAGTTCTTTGCAACATGGTGTCCGCATTGCCAACGTATGCAACCTATTTTGGAAGATGTTGCTTCAAAAGTAGAAGACAGCTGCATGGTTTTCCAAGTAGACGTCGATCAATCACCTGATCTTGCTTCTAAATATGCACCAAATGGATTCCCCACGTTTGTGATATTTACAAATGGTGTCATTACATCCGAAACCACAGGAGAACAAAGCGAAGCCCGTTTATTGGAATTAGCGGAACAATAGACGGCTAATTCATGGTTTCTGACGCCAAAAAACTCCATATACTTTGGGTTTCTGCAAAAAAGTCCAAATTTCTCGTGATTTTGCAGCATTTATGCCTTAACATCTTTGTACTTGTTCAACGAAGCGCACGCTACACAGATTAAATACACTCAAGCGGGCGACGTAAGCCTGCGGTGGAAATACGAATATCGCATAAACCATCGCCTTAGAGAAAGAGATTGCATATGCCAGCACCGACAATGACACCAGAGCAGCGCGCTGCGGCGCTTGAGAAGGCAAGGGTCGTACGTGCCGCCCGTTCTGAGATTACCAAGAAACTCTCCATGGGCGTCATGTCTGCAGATGAAGCTTTAAAGAAGGCTGACGATCCGGTTGTCGGTCGTATGAAGGTAAAGTCTTTCATCAACGCACTTCCAGGATTCGGTAAAGTAAAGACTGAAAAACTCATGGAAGAGCTCGGAATTCCTGAGACTCGCCGTATTCAAGGTCTTGGCGCCAAGCAAATGGAAAGCCTAAAGAAAGCTCTTGCCGAGAAATAAAATTTGAGTTTCTAGCATAAGAAGCATTTAGTAACTAAAGCGCATTCTTGCGAATGCGCTTTTTTATTGCACTCCTGGAGCTAGGGCATCGCAAACACACCGCGTCTATTCACAGGTTTTGGCACTAATAGCAAATCAGGCTCAAGGTCAAATATGTCTGACACCGATACCTTGCTTGAAATCTCTATGCAGTCTCTAAGACATATGTCTTTGCATAGATCACACTGCAAGCAAGCCGATGCATCAAACTCAATAAAACGCATATCTGGATCATCGGGAAGAATATCGCAATGTGAAAGCGCTCCCGTAGGACACGCAAGGCAGCAAAGCTCACACCCTGAACACTTGTCTTTATCAATTACAGCTTTTCCGAAATGTCTACAATCTAAAACTTCATCGCTTAATGCTAAACTTTCAGGTTCTCCCAAAGACTCCATGCAATCAAGTATCAAATAGTTATCAACTGGATCAAATTTCGGAAGACGGCCAGCCATGCCCGCACGCTTGCGATCTTGGATAGTTTTTGGCTTATTTCCTGCGCCGAGTTTGTCCTCTATGGCCTTTTGAGCAACCTGCTGCGCCACACTTGCAACGTAATTTCCTGTTTGAAATAAAAGGCCACGCCTATCTTCGCCTCTGACGTTAATCTTTGTCTTACTTAAGACTTCAGGAGGAAATTCTTCCGATCTAGTAACTATTGCATCCGATCCCGTAGCATCCAAAATCGATACTGTATTTTTTAGCATCTCATCTATTTCAGAAGATGTTTTTCCGTATTTACATGTAGTGCAGTCTCCATCTACTAAAACTATGTCTTTATAGCCTGATGCAGCAATAACTAGCAAATCCTGCTCTCTCAAGTGTCCAAGACACGGCACCTGTGTAAAAACATCGGGGTCTGCCTCATGTTTTGAGGCTTTGCGAGCACAAGCAACCACCGTACATCCCACATTGGGAAGAGCCTTTTCAATCATTGATTTTTCGGTGTCAAACGCTACTGGATCCTTTGCAAAAACTGCACCTGAAGGGCACACCGCAACACATGCACCGCAATTCACGCAAAGCGAACCATCAACTTCTATTGAATTGCCGGGCTCGATTAAGAAGGCTTTTGCGAGGCACGCATCTTGACACTTACGGCATTGAGAATTCCTGTGCCGCACAGCCACACATCGCTCAAACTCAACATCAACTGGAGCGATTTTAAAAAGCTCAGCAACCTCTAAAACCTGTTGTATATTCGGCAATCCTTTACCCGCCTCAAATCACATAACCACATGTAATTAGGTGTGTTTAAGCATTTTAAAGCTAGCTTAAAACTTGAAAACCTTAAAACCTCAAAATCTCAAAATCTCAAAGTCTCAAAGTCCAAAACTTCAAAACATACCAAAGCTATTCGCCAAGATAATTCTCTTCAATACGCTTTAAATCATCGGGAGTGTTGGCATTAATGAAACATCCCCCTCGAGGCTCAATATCAAGCACTTGATCTTGAGTAAACTCAACCACTTTCAGACTTTTATCCTCATATAGAGCCTGTGCTCTACTTTCGCCCCTATCAACAGCAGCAGTTGCAATGGGAAGACAAGCGTCCTTTCTATAAGTCGCATGAAATGGTTCAAAGCCATGCGTATTTACTGGAACAACGACATCTGCAGAGACATCTGCCATCTCTATAGCTTCAGCCACCACAAGCGCTGCACTTGCAAACACCATGTCACATGCAACGATAGAAACAAAAGGATTTCTGGCACTTTCAAGAGCCGTGCAAATTCCTGGGAGCGCCCCTCGTTTGTTATATTTATCAGCAACTAGCTTAATATCGAGTCCAGGAAATTCGTCTTCTAAAAAGGCAAGATTTTCCGCTTCGTTAGTGGTTATGATTAATTCGTCTGCAACTGGAGAAAGCCTTGAAACTAGCCTTGTTATAAGCGGTTTCCCATCGAACGGAACTGTCGCTTTCGACCTTCCCATGCGTCTGCTTTCCCCACCCGCTTGAATAACAACGCTTACATGCTGACGCGCGTAGCGAGCCTTCATAAACTTAGCAATTCCCTCTATATCATTAATATCAAATGCCGGGATTCCATATATATTTGCAGCGCGTATTGCATCTTCAATATCAGTTACTATCGCAACCGTATTAGAAGTTGGCATCTTTGTCTCAAGATCTGCTTTAAATGCTGCATCCCCCTTAGAGAGCTGAACGAAGTCTTCTCCAAGTCCTACGCCTTTTTCCGCACCTTTCAGAAAAGCTTGAGCAACGCTTGCATCCGCCTTATTTTCAGCACGCATGATCTCAATTGTCGGAAGGCCACTTTTTCTATATCCCTCAACTATCACTATGTCATGACCTGGCATAGTGCGAACTATTTGTGCACATTCAAGCTCGTGTTCAAGCGTTTTTATGCGAGCAAGTTTATTGGGAGATGAAATAACAGTCTCAGTAGCTCCGGCTTGTCTATGTCTATACGAGTCTTTGCCCGGGTAGTCTATGTCGAAATCTCCATGAGAATGATGTTTCACAGAACCAACATCGAGTCCATCACGAGTTAGATAAGCTATCAGTTTTTCAACAAGAGTTGTTTTTCCAGAATTATGCCTACCTACGATAGCTATTGCAGGACTTGGTACCATCTGTACAGCACTTCCCTCCAAGTTAGATATCCTGTCTACCATCAATTGCACGAGCAAGAGTTGCTTCGTCTGCATATTCTAAATCGCCACCTACGGGAAGCCCGCTTGCTGGTCTTGTCACACGGATCCCCAAAGGGCGAATCAACCGAGAAAGATACGTTGCTGTTGTTTCTCCTTCCACATTAGGATTTGTGGCTATAACCACTTCCTCTATTTCTTCAACTCCAAGACGCTTCATGAGCTCTGCTACACGCAGATCATCAGGTCCTATGCCATCCATAGGTGAGAGTGCGCCACCAAGTACATGGTAGACACCATCAAATGCCCCCGTACGCTCAATTGCCGGGATATCTTTAGCCTCGCTTACCACACACACAATAGATTGATCCCTGCGAGTACTCTGGCATATTTCACAAAAATCATCCTGGGAATAATTGAAACAACGCGCACATAGCCTGACGTTTTGCTTAACCTCTAAGATCGCATCTGCAAGACGCCGTGCCTGAGCATCATCTACATTAAGAATATAATGAGCCATTCGTTGGGCTGATTTAGGACCAATTCCAGGAAGTCGCTCAAGTTCATCTAAAAGCTTTTGTATTGAAGGCGCGGATTGCATTTCTACCCAACCCTTAGTTTTCTATCAAACTATTAGACAACCATTAAAAAGGAAGATTCATGCCACCCATAACAGAACTCATCCTAGCATTTGAAGCCTCTGTGGCTTCACGTATAGCCTCATTAACGGCAGCAGCAATCATATCCTCTAGCATTTCGACATCCTCAGGATCAATTGCCTCTGGATCAATTTTTACAGACTTTACGTTCATATCTCCTGTAATTACAGCCTGAACCATTCCACCACCAGCACTTGCAGTGAACTCCATTTTGGCTATCTCTTCTTGAGCAGCCGCAGCGTCACGTTGCATTTTTTGTGCTTGTTTCATCATTTTCTTCATATCCATTAGATTGCCTCCTTGCTAGCCAGATTTCTTTAACCAAATTCCTAATCAACTACTTTTCATTAACTGTTTTATTAGTTTCTTTTAATCAACTTCTTCAAATGATATTCCTTCACCAAAAGTTGAAGCCAGCATATCGTTTAACGCATCGGCGTCCATTTCATTGGAGCCTTCTGTCTCAAGATCTTCTGGCACCAAATGTGTTGAATCGGTGTTCTGAGATGTTTCGTCTGAAACTGAAATATTATCTGCGTCAAATTCTCCAAATTCCTCTTTTACGTCATCTGATACTGCGAAATCAGCATAGTCTGACACTGAGGCATTCATAGATGTCGTTTCTCTATCATCTATTGCTGTAGTGCTCATAGAAGTGGATACGTCATTTTCCGCAGCCTGCACAACCGATACACGCGTTGTTGGTTCAAGTGCAGCTTCTACAGAATTTGGATCTATCTTTTTGATCTCTATCTGTATCCCACTAAGTCCAGCTTTTACAAAAGCGTTCTCTAACGATTGTCTGACCTCGGGCTTTTGAGCTGCTACAAAAGTATATTCGTGGTTTAAATCAAAACCAACCGTGACTAAATTTGCCTTTGCGTCATACATTGGTCTTGCGTTCATAAACAATGCAGCATGCGATGCGGATTCCTTCTTAAGATGAGCCATAGTTTGACTCCATACTCGATCAAAATCAGAAACCGCATTGATAACGTGTGCAGATACTGTTTTTTCCTCTTCAGACTGCATGCCAGAGCGAACGGCAGCTGTATTGGCTATATCCGGTTGCGCATCTGATCTTGCATCTGGTTGTACGTCTTGTTTACCTTTAGGTGTTGACTCTGCTCTCACAAAAGAACGATCGCCAACGGCCTGCGTGTTCTGTACGGTTTGCATACTCTGCATGGGCTGTGTGTTCTGGATGGGTTGTGCGTCCTGACGAACCTGTGTATCCTGAGTAACTTCTACGCTCTGTACACCCTGTGCATTTGGAACAACCTGCGCAGATGGCGTCACTATCCCACCCTTTTCAAGTGCTTCTATACGTTCTGCTAAAGATGCAAGCGTTATATCCGAATCCGGGCGTATTAGTCTTGTAAGCGCAATTTCAAAAGAAAGCCTTTGGTTAGAAGACGCACGCAAATCTGCGATCAAATCTCCTAATACATCAAGCATTCTAGAGAGCCTATCAGCTCCAAACATAGAAAGTTCGCTTTCGAGTTCACGGCGACCCGCATCCGTTACATCCAAAGCAACATCCAATCCCGCAACAGACATCACATACATATTGCGAATATGTTCTGCAAGATCTTGTGCAAACTGTGCGATGTCTGCACCCGTTTCCATATATTCGCTAGTCCACTTAAAACATTCTGCAGCATCACGCACGCCAATAGCTTTGACAATGCGAGCCGTGTCGCTTGAATCCATTGATCCAAGTAAGCGTTCTGCCTGCTCAAGAGTTACTTTTCCATCTCCAAAGGCAATTAGCTGCTCAAGTGAAGTTATGGCATCTCGCATACCACCTTGCGCCCTATGAGCGATAAGATCTAGCGCATCAGCGTCATATTCAATATCTTCTTGCGTACAAATTGCAGCAAGGCGAATAATTAATTCCTCTGAAGCTATACGTCTAAAGTCAAACCTCTGACAACGCGATTGAATAGTCTCTGGCACCTGTTGCGGATCGGTTGTGCAAAGCACAAACACAACATGCTCCGGGGGCTCCTCTAAAGTCTTCAAAAGAGCATTGAATGCCGCATTTGAAAGCATATGAACTTCGTCGATGATATATACCTTGTATCGTCCGCGCGTAGGTGCATAGTTCACACGCCCGATAATCTCTTCGCGAACGTTTTCAACACCAGTTCTACTCGCAGCGTCTAGCTCATAAACATCTGGGTGCTCGCCTACTGCGATTAATTCACAGTCTTCGCAAGTTCCATCCGGATCAGGAGTAGGACCTTTTTCACAAAGAAGCGCCTTAGCGAGCAGCCTTGCTGTTGTTGTCTTTCCGGTACCACGAGGGCCTGTAAACATATATGCATGGCTTACCTTGTCGGATCTAAGTGCATTCTTAAGCGTACGCTCAATATGCTCTTGTCCAACTACATCCTCAAATATTTGTGGACGATACTTTCTGTAAAGCGCCTCTGCCATCTATGCTCCCTGCCCATCATCATGCCTGGATTGCTCATCATGTACAGACTGTCCGCTGTGTTCAGTTCTAGAACTGCGCCTAGACTGCACATCGTTTTTATTATGCTCAGATTGCTCTGACAATTCTTTACGAAGTTCCAATTCCTCTTTTATCTCTTCCTCATCAGTAGGCACTCCGCTTTGTTTGCTTGATTTACGCGAAGAAATAGCTCCTCTGATGGCTGCAATAAAAGCAGGCGCAACAGAGACTGCAACTATTCCCAACACAATAATTTCAAAATGCTCTTGGACAAACGGAACTCCACCGAAGAAATAACCAACCAAAACAAAAAGGCTTACCCAGGCAACTCCGCCAATGCAATTCCATACCGTGAACTTTCCAAAATTCATATGCCCAGTTCCTGCAATAAACGGAGCAAATGTACGGAAGAAAGGCATGAAACGCGTGATAACGATAGTGAGTCCGCCATATTTCGCAAAGAAGTGATCTAGCTTTGCCATACGCTCAGCTGTGAGCGCCTTCACTTTCCCTGAGTCAATTATTCTCTTACCCAAAAAGCGTGCAATCCAATAGTTGGAAGTATTACCCAATATAGCTGCGGCATAAAAGACGATCAAACTTGCCGCAAGGTTTAAACCTCCCCCATCTGCAGAAAAAACTCCAACGGCGAATAAAAGTGAATCACCAGGCAAAAAAGGAAAAAACACAAGGCCGGTTTCAACAAAAACAATCAAAAAAAGCGGTGAATAAACCCACACAGGGCCAAGTGCCACAATCCATCCTGCAATGAACCCTCGCGGATCACGGAGTAAATTCACGAAGAAATCTATTATTCCCATTCACAACCCCATACTATTTACAACAATTTGCGTTCGTTTACTTTGCGTTCTTTTACTTAAACGCATCGTATATGGAAGTGCCCCGAAAAGGCTTGGGCGCTCGTCAGCGGTTCCTTATGGCTGCTTCCTCCCGGACCTGACCAGGTTCAGAACTTGTCGCCGCCCAAGCCCATTCGAGGCACTCGGCTTATTTATTGCAGTAGAACAGTATAAACGAATGTGTCGCGCATTAAAGCAGGCGAAGATCGACTTCCTTAAGTTGACGAGGAGTTACCTCAGATGGCGCTCCTGTCATAGGATCGGATGCACTTGACGTCTTCGGGAATGCTATAACGTCACGGATTGAATCCTTGCCAGCTAAAAGCATAATTAAGCGATCAAGGCCAAGCGCAATTCCTCCATGAGGAGGAGTTCCAAGCTCTAAAGCACGAATCAAATGGCCAAATTTCTCATCTATATCCTCATCAGTAAGCCCAAGCACAGACAGCACGCGCTTTTGAAGCTCTGCGTTATGGATTCTGATCGATCCACCGCCAAGTTCATATCCATCCATCACTACATCGTATGCCTGGCTGCCAACCGCAAGAGGCTCATCTTCGATCTTTGGTAAATCCTGCTCATCTGGATGAGTAAAAGGATGATGCTCAGCGGCATATTTCTTTTCGTCTTCGTCATACTTAAACATCGGGAAATCGACTATCCATAAAAGCGCATGACCTGTGCGTGGGATATCTAGGGCATCTGCCATATGGAGACGAAGCGCAGAAAGAACAGCGTTTGCAACAGCTGGCTTATCAGCCGCAAACAATAACAAGTCTCCCGGCTCAACTTCCATTTCTTCTTTAAGAGCGGCAAACTCTTCATCTGAGAAGAACTTAATGATAGGACTTTTCTCTTCTCCGGAAGTAGTAAACGCAATCCAGGCCATGCCCTTAGCGCCATTTTCATCTGCAATAGCAGCAAGCTTTTCAACGTCACCGCGAGACCAATCTCCTGCACCTTTTGCATTGATTGCCTTCACAACGCCACCCGATTGCGCAACAGAAGAGAACACCTTAAAGCCTGAATCTTTGACAATAGATGTTATGTCGTGAAGTTCCATGCCAAAACGCACATCAGGACGATCATTTCCGTATCTATCCATAGCTTCTGAATAAGGCATGCGACGAAGCGGAACTTGAAGCTCAAGTCCTACGGCTGAAAAGACTTCCTTAAGCACGCCTTCCATCATCGTCATGACATCATCTTCTGTTACAAATGACATCTCAATATCTACTTGCGTAAACTCCGGTTGACGATCTGCACGTAAGTCTTCGTCTCTAAAACATCTTGCAATCTGGAAATAACGCTCAATTCCTGCAGCCATAAGCATTTGCTTAAACTGCTGTGGGGATTGCGGAAGTGCATAAAACTTCCCGGGGTTTGGACGAGATGGCACTATGTAGTCACGTGCACCTTCAGGCGTAGAATTTGCAAGAATAGGGGTTTCAACCTCAATAAATCCACGTTCATCAAGCGCTCGTCTCATAGCCTGCATAACACGATGACGAAGTTCAATATTTGCATACATTTCAGGACGACGAAGGTCAAGGTAGCGCCACTTCATACGAGTTGTCTCGTCAGTTTCGATTCCATCCTCAATTGCAAACGGTGGAGTCACGGATTTGTTCAGCACCTGAATAGAATTGGCTAACACCTCAATTTCGCCTGTTGCCATATCAGGGTTGATGGCATCTTTATCACGAAGGCGCACACGGCCTTCGACTTTCAATACAAACTCACGACCAATATGCTCAGCGATTGCGAAATCTTCTGAACTGACACAATCTGGATCAACAACAATTTGCGTGTATCCAAACCTATCGCGAAGGTCTATAAAAATAAGACCGCCGTGATCGCGTGTGTGCCACGCCCATCCTGTAAGTACAACCTCACGACCATCATCAGACGCGCGAAGTTCGCCACACGTTGCTGAATGCATACTGAATTCGTTTATGTAATCCGTCATCTTATTATTTGCACTCCTATATTTATTGAACTTACGGTGCCTTAATGCCTGATTGTATCCACAAAATCAATCAAGCATTTATAAGCGCACTACATTGTACGTCAGTTAATCCTCGAAACCATGTCAAAGACCTTCGCAAGAACCTCATTATCGGGCACTAGAACCTCATCATGCGTTCTCATGTCTCGCAGACGGACAACACCTTGCTCCATTTCATCAGGACCCAAAATTGCAACAACTGATGCGCCTAACTTATTTGCAAGCTTTAGCTGACTTTTAAGAGAACGATCCTGATGATCCATATCAGCTGCAACGTTGATATCACGAAGTTCTTGCACAAAGCGGAAGGCTTCTTTTTTCAAAGCTCCATCCACTGTTGCCACAAACGCATCGCATGCATCAACTGACGGAAGCTCAAAACCGTCATCTTGAAGCGCGAGCAGGCACCGCTCATAACCAAGGGCAAATCCAAATCCCGGCGTTGGGCGACCTCCTACTTCCTCAACTAACCCGTCATAGCGGCCGCCACCACCAATGGCATTTTGAGCACTATCACGCGAGAGTACCTGCACTTCAAATACAGTACGAGTGTAATAATCAAGCCCTCGTACAAGCGAGGAATCAATAACGTACTTAACGCCTGCCATATCAAGATATGAACACACATCTTCGAAATGTTGAGCGCACTCGTCACAAAGTGATTCTGTAATCTTTGGCGCATTTGCCATGAGGTCTTTACATGCCTGGTTCTTACAGTCAAAAGCACGTAACGGATTTTGCTCCATGCGAGTTTTGCATGTATCGCAGAGCTTGTCTTCATTGGCCTTTAGGTAATCAAGAACCTTCTGCCTATAAGAAGGCCTACATTCTTCACAACCCAACGAATTAAGAATTAAAGAGGTGTTGTTCTCAGATATCCCGATTTTTGAGAAAAAACGCATCAGCATAATGATTGCCTCAGCGTCAATCATCGGATCCGCTGAGCCTAAACACTCGATACCGATCTGATTGAATTGCCTTTGACGTCCCGCTTGCGGATTTTCTGCACGAAACATAGGACCTGCATACATTAGCTTTGCAGGAGGTGCCCCCTGAGGCACCAAGTCATGTTGCACACACGCACGAACAATACCCGCCGTACCTTCAGGGCGAAGTGATAGGCGCTTCTTTTTATCTATATGGCCGCCACCTAAAAGAGTCTTTAGGTTGTCCCCAGATATTGCCTCAAACATTTCTTTGCTAACAACATCAGTAGCCTCGCCGATTCCTCGAACAAAAAGCTCTGTTAGTTCAATTATGGGGGTCTCCATTAACAAGTATCCGTACTTACCGAATACGTCTGCGGCACTGTTTTTAAAATACTGCCAAAATGCCGCTTCATCAGGCAACATGTCTTTCGTGCCCTTAGGCGCATTAATTGCCATCTATCCTCCTATGTAAGCGATGATTTACTTGGTAAATACACGATATCAAATACCAACAAGAATAAAACAAATTATGAATACCTAAATGGGGAAGACCTCAATGTTATCCACATTGAGAGTTCCGGACGAACAAGAGGCGCCAGTGGCGCCTCTTGTTTATGAGTTAGCATTGTTTGAGCAGCTAAGCTATAAAAGCATCTTCCCAAATAATTCCTAACAACCTTAGTGATGGCAAGCATTATCCGCAGACATCGTAGGAACATCGCCTGCAGCAACTGCTTTTGCAACCTCTCCAACATTTGGAGTTTGATTCTCAAAATAAACAGTAATTCCGGCATCTGCAAAGCCCATCATAGGGCGCATTCCCATGCCAGCAGCAACAATAGCATCAATGCCTGCATCGTGAAGTAAAGACACTGGACGCAAACATCCACCTTCCTCATGAGGTGGGTTTGCAAGCTCACTGACCCCGGTGATCTCACCGTTGTCAATGTCTACAATTGTGAAGCAATCGCAATGTCCAAAATGCCCACTGCGTTCCGCATCTAGACCTGCCTTACCCATTGTGGGCACAGCTAACTTAAATTTTTCCGCCATGATAGCTCCTTCTCTAGTTTATGTTTCACATAAAGTCTACCAGAGAAAAAGCTACAGTCCAGCTACGACCAAATCCCCCATAGCAGCACATCCGACAATTTTATCCTTAGGTGTCGATGCATCAGCAATGTCACCTGTACGCCAACCATCATTTAAAAGCTTAGTGATGGATGCGCGCACATCATCTGCTGCATCTTGCATGTCAAAGCTATAACGAAGCATCATTTCAACAGAGAGAATTTGCGCTAACGGGTTAGCAATTCCCTTGCCAGCAATATCAGGTGCGCTTCCATGACTTGGCTCATAAAGAGCTGTTCCATCTCCAAGACTTGCACTTGCAAGCATTCCAAGAGATCCTGTGATTTGCGCAGCCTCATCAGACAGAATGTCACCGAACATATTTTCTGTTACAAGTACATCAAAGTCAGCTGGACGATTAATGAGTTGCATCGCGCAGTTATCAACCAAAATATCCTCAAGTTCAACATCGGGATATTCTGCATCGTGAATCGCGTGAATGATCTCTCTCCAAAGCCTTGATGTTTCCAAAACATTCGCTTTATCAACCGAATGGACTTTAGACTTGCGTTTACGAGCAGTCTCAAACGCCTTGCGCGCAATTCGGTCTATTTCATATTCGCTGTATTCCAAAGTGTCATATGCACGTTGACCCTTACTTCCATTAACGCCTGCACCATCTTCATCATAGAAGCGCTCACGTTCTCCAAAGTAAAGACCACCTGTAAGCTCGCGCACTATCATCAAATCAACACCATTAATTACATCGGGTCTTAATGTTGAAGCCTCAGATAATGCTCCAAAAATTTGTACAGGTCGTAAATTTGTATAAAGACCAAGCGCTTTACGAATGCCTAGAAGTCCCTGTTCTGGCCTTGGTTTTGTCGGGTCAGTTGTGTCCCATTTAGGTCCACCTACTGCAGCAAGCAAAACTGCGTCTGCCGCTTTTGCAGCTTCAAGCGTTTCATCGGGCAAGGCATTTCCACAAGCATCAATCGCACATCCACCGATAAGCGCCTCGGTGTATTCAAATGTTGTATCGTACTTCTTGCCTAATGCATCTAAGACTTTGACGCCTTCAGCTATAATTTCTGGCCCTATACCATCCCCTGGTAAAAGACATATCTTATAAGTTGGCATATTCGTAGTCCTTTAGCTTGGTATCTATATATTCGATTTATTAGGTTAAATCTAGCGCTCCGACACCTCTTCTTTAAGTCTTTCTTTCCATCGATTTACAAGACCACCTTTTTCGATAATCTCTGCGATAAACGGTGGAAATGCTTGCGCCTGGAAACTTTCACCTGTGGTTTCATCTGTGATTTTGCCGCTTTCCGTATCAACCTTGATTTTGTCGCCCTCCTTAATAGCGTTCACCGCTTCAGGGCATTCCAAAATCGCAAGACCTGTGTTTATTGAATTGCGGTAAAAAATGCGTGCAAAACTTTTTGCAATTACTACATCTACGCCTGATGCCTTGATGGAGATTGGAGCATGCTCACGAGAGCTTCCACACCCGAAGTTTTCTTCTGCAACGATAATGTCGCCCTGCTCAACACGATCAACAAATGTTGTATCGATGTCTTCCATGCAATGTTTTGCAAGCTCAGCCGGATCAGATGTAGTCAGATAACGCGCAGGGATTATTGCATCTGTATCAACATCGCGCCCATATCTAAAAGCTTTTCCCTCATAAATCATGCATTACCCCTTTGTATTGCCTTATAAAGTTTCTGTATCTATTAAAGTCACTGCATCCGAAAATGAAATTCCAGAAAGATCAAAATCATCAACATTCATATCTAATGAAGAAGCGCCTGTGTCACTGATCGTAAGCAGCAAAGGATCGAATCCAGCGTCTACGATATCTCCACTAGAGGTACCACCTCTTACGTCTCCGCCTTTTGCCTTGCTGGCAATTCTTTGCGAAGTTTCACTTGTGTTGCTTATAAGTATTGGCTCGAGTTCATCAGGAGAACCTATTCTTCCAAGTACTGCACTTGCAGCAGCAACGGCAGGAGATGCCAAATAAACCTCACTCGTTGGATCTCCCATGCGTCCAACAAAATTTCTGTTGGTGGTGGCAATCGCGCGCTCACCTGCAGCAAGTACACCCATATATCCTCCAAGACAAGGTCCACATGTTGGTGTAGACACAGCGCAGTTTGCTGCGAGGAATATATCTGTAAGCCCTTCTTCAATACATGCCTGATAAACAGCCTGGGTTGCCGGGATAACTATGCAACGTACATCCGGATGAACTTTACGTCCGCGAAGAACTTCCGCCGCTTGGCGCATATCAGCAAGGCGTCCATTTGTGCAGCTTCCAATTACCGCTTGATCGATTTTTACATCAGTTGCCTCAGTTACTGGGTGTGTATTCGAAGGTAAGTGTGGAAATGCCACTGTAGGCACAATATCTTTCGCATCGATTTCTATAACTTGGGCAAATTCCGCATCATCATCTGAATAGAATTCATGCCAGTCGCGCTCACATCTACCATCCATGTAAGCACGGGTTACATCATCAACAGGAATGAGGCCTGCTTTACCGCCAGCCTCAATTGCCATATTCGAGATAGTCAAACGTTCATCCATTGGAAGTGATTCAATAGCGCTTCCTGTAAATTCAAGCGCCTGATACAACGCCCCATCGACACCAATCTTTCCAATAATATGAAGAATTACATCTTTTCCGGTAACGCCTTTAGCAAGCTCTCCGTCAACTACAATCTTGATTGTCTCTGGCACCTTAAACCAAGCTTTACCGGTTGCCATTCCAACACCAGCATCAGTTGACCCAACACCTGTAGAAAATGCACCAAGAGCACCGTACGTACAAGTGTGTGAATCGGCACCGATTATCAAATCCCCTGCCCCAACAACTCCTTGTTCAGGCAGAAGCGCATGTTCAACACCCATACATCCAACTTCGTAGTAATGGGTAATGCCTTGTGCATGCGCGAAGTCACGCACAATTTTGGCTTGTTCGGCACTCTTTATATCCTTATTAGGCACATAATGATCAGGAACAAGGATGACCTTTTTGGAATCAAACACTTCATCTGTGATTTCCTTGCAAGTCTTAACAGCAATTGGTGCTGTTACATCATTTGCAAGCACAAGATCTAAATCACATTCAATCAACTGGCCAGGAACTACTTCATCCAATCCAGCATGCGCAGCCAAAATCTTTTCAGCCATCGTCATAGGGCGTCCCATTATGCAGATTCCCCTTTCAAATACATCCTTATTAGATTTTTTGATTCTATCACCTTGGATTTTAGTTAGCGCCATTATGCGCATAGAAACTGGTAGGGGCGAAGGGACTCGAACCCTTAAGCCTTGCGGCGGCGGATTTTAAGTCCGCTGCGTCTGCCAATTCCGCCACGCCCCCACAAAAGACCAAAGTTGTTCTTTCGAACAAAACTTCTAGTGAAAAGATAGCTTAAAACAAACTTATGGCTTGCGCTAGTTCTAATTATCGTTTTTGCCTATGTCAGGCGTTTTTCGGCATACAACTCAAAGCGTAGAGCTACCTATTAGGTATTCAGGGCATAGCACGAAGTCATCACTGAGATCTTCGCAATTTTGTCCATATGTGACGATTTTGTGTGTCACTCATGACTAATACGTGTTGCAATCATGCAGACATTGAGACCAACCCACGTACAACTTGTGAAAAATACTGCTTTTTAGAGCCACGTAGTCAACAAAATGGTAACTTTAGGCCAATGACATATGGATTTCCTTCACGGGATGCGCGCGTGCGCATCCTTTTTATTTGTGAAACTCGCGCAGCCTTCGCGGGGGAGGTTCAGTAGGCAATATTGCCTAGGCAGTCTGCAAGGCGCACCATCGCAGACACGATAAAAGGAATTTATTTGCAAAAGATAATTCAATCTAGTGCCGGAACTAAACGTTTGGGGTGTGCAGCACTAGCCCTCACTATTTCCCTTTCAGTGTGCACTGGCATCAATTCTGTATCAGTTGCCTTCGCATCTGAGCCAAACGATTCATCGTTTTTCCCACAGTCACAAACAGCTTGCGTGAAAACCGTCTCTGATATCTCCGATGAATCCATAAAGGATTCACTTGCGCAAGCAAAAGAGTTTGCAGAACAACAAAAACTTGAACTTGAAGCTCAAAGACAAGCAGAGATAAGAAGCAACTCTATTGAAGATGCAATTACTTTGGCCGAATCCTTAAAAGGTACCCCATATGTTTATGGCGGAACGACTACATCTGGTTTTGATTGCTCTGGATTTACATCGTATGTATTTAAAAATGCTTACGGAATCGAGCTTCCAAGATCTGCAGCTGCACAATCCTCTTTAGGCGAATACGTAAGCCTTGATGAAGCTGAGCGCGGAGATTTGCTCTTCTGGGGGAAATCGGGCGTCTATCACACAGGGATTTATCTTGGAGATGGCGTATATATCCATGCAGCAGCAAGCGGGTCAGTTAAGACCCAGACATTCGATGCATACTGCCCCACCTTTGCAAAACGAGTTTATTGATAGATCAAGCAACCTATGTGAACTACAAAGCTTGGCAGAGTGCGTCAAGCAGTGTAATGGCATAGTGTTGAGCTGATCTATCCTCGCCTGCATCGCACCAAGAAATTGAAGGAAGCACAACCTTAATTCTTGCAGGTGTTGACAATTTAGCGCGACGAAGCGCCTCATTTAACCTTACAGAAAGCGATTCGTCATCAATATACATAACAGTTGGGACACCATCGTTTGATGCTTCCATTGCAACTTGCACCAAAAGCATTCCCTCTTTTGGCTCAACAGAAAGCGCATCTGCACTAACTATTTTTGAAGCTGGGTTCGTTGCAATGGCTAAATTCGACATACGCGATGCAACCGATCGCGTAAAAGGAGTTGTTCCGTAAAGGCAGAGTGCATTTTCTTCCAAAACGCCAGCAGCTCGAGCAAAACCTAAAGGTCTACTTTCTGTAAGAGACGGCTTATCAACCCAAGAATGCTCTAAGTTGTGAAGTTCGGCAAAAGTATATGCACCTGCGATTCCATCTGACGGAACACCAAGATTCATCTGAAATTTCCTGAGCGCATCTTCTGTATGTGCTCCAAAAACCCCATCTTCTCCGCCACAGTAAAATCCAAGCGCACCAAGAGCTCTCTGAAGCTCTTCGACATCATGACCATGAAAATACGGCATACGTAGATACAGAGTGCGGTCACCCAAACTATAGCTTGCATCGACTAAGGCCAACCATACAGCAGAGTCAACCCGTGTTGTCTCTGGAAGATCTGCCATTTTGCAAAAACGCACAACGGCATCTTCTGTTTCATGCCCAAAGACACCGTTGATCTGGGTTTCATCAAGACAGCCTAAGAGAGACAAGCGTTGCTGCACATCTTCAACTTCTGCGCCTATATTTCCATACTCAATATTGACCATCATGTATCTCCACTTATCTAGGCAACAAAATGCGAAATAAATGTGCCTACTTAAGTCTTTTGAATCTATTTCAATCTGCTCACAAACCAATCCGCCATCGATTCAAGTAAATCTCTTGGATAACTTGGTTCAATCATCTCATTTAGTCTGTGTTTTGCAATAGATGTAAGGTTTTCTGCATACGTTTTGGCATATTCGATGGAACCGGCTTTCCCCATAAGCATTACCGCCTCTTCAAGGATAGCTGGATCCTTTTCTTTGGAAGACAGAATTTCAATCAAACGTGTACGGTCAGCATCCTCTAAGTTTTGCAGAGCATGTACAACCATAAGCGTGCGTTTACCTTCTGTGATATCGTTTCTAAAATCCTTTTGAGTGCTTTCCTCTGTGCCAACAAGATTTAGGATGTCGTCTTGAATTTGGAAGGCTAGACCTGTATCAAGGCCATAGTTTCGAAGCGCTTCAATCTGACTTTCCGTACCTCCACCAATAATTGCACCAATCGCCAAAGGAACAGCTCCAGAGTAATGAGCTGTTTTATGCATAGCCATTGTGAGGTAATCCTCGGGTGTAATGTCATATCTGCCATCACGTGCCCAACCGATATCAAGCGCTTGCCCTTCTACAGTTGCACGCGTCATGTCGATAAGCTCTGTTACAACTCGCACTTTTGTAGCATCATCGAGTGCCGGGTCTTTAATAACCGTCCCATTTACAAGCGAAAGCGCAAGATCTCCCATGTTAATCGCAAGGCCTGTACCTTCTGTTAAATGAAGACATGGTCTACCACGGCGAAGCTCTGCCTCATCAGCAATATCATCATGAATAAGTGCTGCTGTATGGAAGTGCTCAATCGCGGCAGCTGCACTTGTAGCATCATCAGGGTTTCCACCCACTGCTAAACAAGCTGCTATACATATAAGTGGACGATGACGCTTGCCCCCATTTTCTGAATAAGCCTTTAAGGGATCATATAGATATTTATTCATGTCATCATGTGTCCCACTTGGAATGTAAGAATTGATGACATTGCCAATTGGTTTTGCGTATAACTCTAAATATTCCTCAAATGTGGTTGGAATGTTGCCTGTCAAGTCAAGGATTTCGCTGATTTTTTCCATGTTACCTAACTGCCAAAAGGTCTATTGTCTGACGCGTTGTCTATCTGCTTTGTGATTTTGAGCAATATTTGAAGCAATAAATATTATGCCCGTCACAATTCGCTTGTAAATAATATCATTCCTTGAAGTATGTCATTCTCACTTGCAACAAAACTGGTCACTCCAAGCGAGGGCATAACTCCAAGAAGAATTAACATTCCCGCAACTATCACAGGTGCTCGACCCGGATCGAGTCCTACAACCTTTTCACGAGCAGCCAAATTCATAGCTGCTAGCTCTCTATATTCCTTTTCAAGCTCTTCATATGTAACAACAGCGCCGTTGACCTTTTCAGAGTCATAAACTTCCATTGCATCGCGAATACTTACAGCACTTGTGGCAGTTCCAGCAACAGCAATTAACACTTCCGGCGACATCCCACCTACAGCTTCTTTAATCCAAGCTGATGTGGCTGCCCTCACCCAATCTATGACAGCCTCAAGCTCAATATGTGTCGGCGGATCACTTTCAATAAAACGCTCTGTAGCACGCTTGCTTCCAATATTGAAAGATTTCGAAACTATTGGACTGTCCCCTGCGATACCCACAGAAATCTCAGTCGATCCCCCGCCAACATCTACTACTGCAATTCGCTTACCCTCAAATCCAGTAGATGCACCTTTAAATGTAAGCGATGCTTCCATGTCTCCAGTTATTACATCTAAACTTAGCCCCTTAGATGCGATCATGTCTTCGAACAGCGCTTTATTATCAGCATCTCTTGCTGCAGATGTAGCCATAACAGCCGTTTTCAAAACTGGAGAATCTTCCGTGTCAGCATCGCTGATCATCTGCAAAAATTCATCAATTGCCAAAGATACACGCTTGATAGCGGATTCTTTTAGCAAACCCGTTGTATCAACCCCATCGCCGAGATTAGTGATTCTATATCCTTTTGATACGGTTTTAAGTCCATCCTCTGTGACATCTGCGATAAGCAACCTGCAAGTTACAGTCCCTATATCAATAGCTGCATACCTTCCGTATGTCACATTACTCATAAGCAATCTAGATCCTGTGAGCGATTTGCATTTTGTGGCTTAGTTTCCATACATGAAGAACATGTCCAGGAAATCGGAATACCATGTTTTTGGAGCCGGCACACTTCCTGGAGGAATGTTTGCCTGGAAATCAGTAGAATCCACCACATCAATTCCTGTGACACTGGCAGATTTCTCTCCCTCTTTCACCATTCCAAAGTCAGAATGCGCACGAGCCTCGAGACCATCTTCTGTTTGAAGTATTTCAACCGATTTCGACAGAGCATCATTTCGCTGAGCTAATGCATCATACTCAGCAGCTAATCTATCGCGTTCACGAATTTGCTGATAGCACTGCTGAGCCGGAGTATAAAGTGCGCCAAACAAAAGAGCGGCACACACAAATACTGCAGCAATACTTGTAATTTTTCGTGAGAATGACGTCAGTGAAATTTGTGGAAGCGAAAAAGCGCCCAACGAAAAACCACCCAAACCCCCAGAAGAACCTGATCGCTGCATGCGATTTGCTCTTTTCTGAGAACTTCCCATATCAGTTTTATACAAAGCTGCGCGAGGGCCATTTCCAGACGCACCTCCAGAAATGCTGCCATTCGCATCACCGTAAGTTTTTAGGTATTTACGTTCAGCTTTTGCTTTTGCCTTATTGCGCTTTTTGCGAGCTTTATCATCTGCGACATCAGTGTAGATAGATGCTTCGCTTTCGCGGGCATTCTCACGAGCAAAATTGCCAGATGAAGACCCGCTGTCAAACGAATCATTGTCGTTAAACTCGATTTTGAAAATTAGGCTTAAGTTCTCTTTATCAGACAGAGCATCATTGCGCCTTAGTCTGCGAGACGCTGGTAGCGCCGCAGATGCACGCTGTGCGTCTTCAAAAGAGACAATCTTAGACTTCCTTCTCAAAGAGAATCGCTCCTAGGCATCTAGTTCGTTTGTGTTTCGTTTAAGCTTTGAAGCTTCAATAAGATTAACGCCTTTTGGCGTCAAATTCAATTAAAGATCGAGTCCTTCTATAAATTTCATCCATTTCTCAAAAGAATCGTCGCTTATGGCGTGCTCCATCATGCAGGCCTCTTTTTCAGCAGTATCAACATCAATGCCAATCCCTTTATGCAAAAATTTAGTTAACGCCTCGTGACGATCAAGAACTTTTCGCCCATAAGCTGCACCTTTTTCAGTGAGGGTAATGTCTCCGTAATATGGCTGATCAAGCATTCCCTTTTCGCGAAGCACAGATACAGCTTTATTAACAGAAGCTTTAGATACTCCAAGTTTTTCAGCAACATCTACAGCACGTATAGGCGTAGTTGAATCCGCGCCAAGCATAACCATAGCCTCAAGATAGTCTTCTTGAGACTCCGATATCTTTTCTTGTAAAGAAGTGCTAGCTGGCATTTCCGCTTCCTTCCAGAATGTCTTGTGCGTTATACCACTGAGTTTCTAAATCGCTAAGTTGCAATTCCAATTCATTTATAGCATTTTGAGCTTCAGTTAAAGCCACATAGTCCGAAGGACCAATGCTCTCCATTGCTAATTTCGCATCTTTTATGCGCCCATTTATAGTATCCATCTTCTTTTCTGTGGATGCTACAAGCTTTTTTAAGCGCCTAAGTTCACTATTGGGAAGAGAAGCGGAATTTTGATCATGGTTATGTGTACGATTGTTTGCAGAGTTTTGTACAGATCCTTGCGTAGAACTCGATGCGAGATTTCGTGCAGAGCTTTGCGAGCGATCGTTTTGATCCCCAGAATTCTGATCACGTGTAAGCTCAAAGTATTCATCAACACCTCTTGGAAGATGTCTCAAATGTCCATCCAATAATGCATATTGAGAATCAGTCACACGCTCCATTAAATACCGATCATGGGTTACTAAAAGCAATGTTCCAGGCCAACCATCAAGTAAATCTTCAAGAGCTGCCAACATATCAACATCAAGATCATTTCCCGGTTCATCCAATATCAAAACGTTTGGCTCATCAAGCAAAATCATCATAAGAGCTAAACGACGCTTTTGACCGCCCGATAAATCGCCCACATACTCATTAAGATCAGCTTTATCAAATCCAAGTCTTTCAAGAAGTTGTGATGGAGTTTGTTCCTTACCATCAAGCATCGTTCGTCTTGAGTAACGAGAAACGACTTGACGAACCCTTAAGTCACTTACTTCTAAAAGATTGTCTAAATGCTGCGACAGCACAGAAAAACGTACCGTATCTCCTATTTTGATTTTGCCTTTTGTCGGTGCAATTTTTCCTTGAATCAAATTAAGAAGCGTAGTCTTACCCGCACCATTTTCTCCAATAATGCCAAATCTATCTCCTGGTCCGATTATCCAGGTGATGTCTTTTAACACCTGCTTTTGTTCACCATCAGATGTTTGATACCCGTAAGATGCATCCTCTAACTCAACAACGGTCTTTCCAATACGAGCCATAGCCATTCGTTTAAGTTCGATTGGATTTCGAAGCTCAGGAACATCCGCAATTAACTGCTGAGCTAAAGCTACATGAAATTTAGGCTTCGTCGCCCTTGCGCGCGCTCCACGAGAAAGCCATGCAAGTTCACGCCTAAGCTTGCTTTGACGACGCTGTTCTGTAACTTGAGCCACGCGCTCGCGTTCAACTCTTTGCATTACATATGCAGAAAATCCGCCTTCAAAACCTTCTACTCGCCCATCATGTACTTCCCACATAGCATTGCATACCTCGTCTAAAAACCATCTGTCATGCGTAACAACAAGTAAGGCTCCTTCACTTTTACGCCAGCGAGTTTTTAAATGATCAGCAAGCCAATAAATAGCTCTCATGTCCAGATGATTTGTTGGCTCATCTAGCATAAGCACATCGAAATCTCCCACCAAAAGACGAGCGAGGTCAACGCGTCTGCGTTGACCTCCTGAAAGTTCAGATATACGAGATTCCCAAACAATGCCATCTAAAAGACCAGAGATAATTGATCGAATGCGAGTATTAGATGCCCACTCAAATTCAGGCATATCGCCGGTAATCGCAAGATGGACTGTAGTGTCGGGAAGCGTATCCGCCTGTCCAAGATATCCAACTTCAATCCCGCGCGTTCTAATCATGCGCCCTTCATCAGGCATCAATTCACCAAATAAAACCTTTAGAAGCGTGGACTTACCATCTCCATTGCGACCAACAATCCCTATACGATCTCCAAGATCAACACCCAAAGACACGTCTTTCAAAACCGTCTTTGACGGCATTTCAACTGTAGCTTTTTCGAGTCCTAAAAGAAACGCCATGCAACTTTCACTTAGGTATTGTGTTTCAAGTTATTAATCATGTCAGTTGCTACTTTACACGATTTACAACTTTGCACCTCACTTTCATGGCCTCCCGAATGGCAATGCGCACAGCTTTTGCAATTTGAATGGTCATCACAATCGCACATTCCACGCTTGAAAAGACGGTGTATCGCCCAGGCCACCCAAGCAAGAATGATCGCCAATAAGATGACAGTAGATGGCGTGAAGTAAATCTCCATCATTTTTTACGCCTTTGTTCCTTCTGTGGCCATATCTACTTGCGCCTTCTGGTTTTGTTCCTTGTTGTATTTAGGCATTGGTCTAAATAGCTGGAATAACATCAATACAAGCAATACAAGCGCAACAACAGTCCAGAAGTTAAACATCACCTCTCCAGTAAATAGTCCACCAATTTGATAGATCACAAGTGCAACGACCCATGCAAATGCACACATATATCCGATTGCTGCCCATGTCCATTTTGCAGAACGCATTTGATTTCTAATTGCACCCATTGCAGCAAAGCATGGAGCACACAACAAATTGAATGCACAGAAAGCCATGATCGCAACGCTTGATCCACCCATCATTGTTGCAAAACCAAGCCAAATATTTGGATCTTCTTCACCGACTTCTCCAAGACTTGTGAGAATACCAACTGTTGCAACAACATTTTCTTTCGCTACAAGACCTGTAATTGTTGTAACAGCGCCTTCCCAATTACCAAATCCAAGAGGCGCAAATATCCAACCAATAGTGCGTCCGATGCCAGCCATAATTGAATACTGGATGTAGTCATCGACTTCTGTATCAAGAAGACCAAATTGTCCGTCGTACACACCGAAGTTTAAGAAGAACCAAATAATCATTGACGATAGGAAAATGATTGTTCCTGCTTTAATGATATAGGCTTTTACACGCTCCCACATTGAAAGAAGTACATTTTTAACTGTAGGTAAGTGATACGCCGGAAGCTCCATGATAAATGGTGCAGCATCTCCTGCAAATGCACGCAGTTTCTTTAGCATGATGCAGCTTATGATGATTGCCGCAAGTCCAAGGAAATAAAACAGTGGTGCTACCCACCAAGTATCCTCATAAAAACCGCCTGCAAGAGCACCAAATACAAGCGCAATAATAGGAAGTTTTGCACCACATGGAATCATGGTTGTCGTCATGACCGTCATACGACGATCTTTTTCATTTTCGATAGTTTTTGTAGCCATTACGGCTGGAACTCCACAACCGGATGCAATAAGCATCGGGATAAATGATTTACCAGAAAGTCCAAAACGGCGGAAAATTCTATCCATGATAAATGCAACACGTGCCATATATCCGCAGCCTTCAAGAAATCCCAAGAGTAAAAACAAAACGATTAGCTGTGGAATAAATCCAAGTACGGCTCCGACGCCAGCAATAATTCCATCAACGATCAAGCTTTGCAGCCATGGCGCACAATCTACAGATTCAAGGGCACCTGTTACCGCGTTAGGAATACTTGGCATGTACAACCCATATGTTGTTATATCGGGCTCTTCTTCAGAAAGTGCAAGCAGCGTCTCTTCTGATGCATCGGCTTCTTCAGCTTGAGCAAGCGTTTCTTCCCATGCAGAAACATCGTTGTCATATTGCTCGGTATTTGTAATAAGCCAGCCATCACCAAATAGGTTGTCGTTCACCCAATCTGTCGCCATAGTGCCAACAGTTGAAATACTTAGAAAATAAACCAAGGTCATGATCACAATAAAGATAGGGATTCCTAAGATTCTATTAGTGACAATACGATCGATCTTTTGGGTTGTAGTCATGCCCTTAGCTGACTTTTTTACACATTGATCGCAAACATCGGAGATCACATCGTAGCGCTCATTGGTGATAATGCTTTCAGCATCGTCATCTTCTTTGGTTTCAAGAGCGCAACGAATGCCCTCAATTTTAGACATATCTTGTGCGGGTAGATTTAATTTATCTATTGTGAGCTGCTCACCTTCAAGTAATTTAATTGCATACCAACGAACTTCTCTTTTTGGAACACGAGATCCCAAAATATCGATGATTTTGCCAAGCGCCTCTTCCACGTCATCTGCAAAACGCAAATTGGTTGAAGGGGAGATGTTACTCTGAGCCGTTTCTTTAGCCTTAGAAATTACATCTTCTGTGCCCCGGCTTTTAAGTGCTGAAATCTCAACGATTGGGCAACCCAACTCTGCTGAAAGCTTCGCTACATCTATCTTGTCTCCATTTTTTTCAACAAGATCCATCATGTTCAGCGCAATCACCATCGGAAGGCCCAGGTTCATAACTTGGGTCGTCAGATAAAGATTGCGCTCTAGATTAGTGCCATCAACTATATTGACCACAACATCAGGATTGCCACTCATTAAATAATCACGCGTAACGATCTCTTCCGGCGTGTAAGGGGATAAAGAATAGACTCCGGGAAGGTCAGTGATCACCACTTCTTTATCGCGTTTATACCTTCCTTCCTTTTTTTCAACGGTCACACCAGGCCAGTTACCCGTATATTGGTTAGCCCCTGTGAGATCGTTAAACAATGTCGTCTTGCCGCAATTCGGATTTCCGACAAGAGCAATGTTTATACCCATGCTTTTACTCCTATTTCTTCACTAATGTTTGCCTACCGAAATTCCTGTTGAAACTTGGTCTTTTGATCCAATAGTCAACACTTTTCATACAATTTGTTAACCTTATCTAACTCATTCTGTTAAAAAATGCGCTTACGCGCTCGTTTGATACTTTCACTATTGTTGTTGCGATTTAAGCTATAAACACACGCCTAATTCACTAATACGTTTTCGGCTTCATCTTTTCGAAGCGACAATTCAAATCCACGAACCGTAACCTCAATAGGATCACCAAGTGGAGCAATTTTATGCACACACACTTCAGTGCCCTTAGTAATTCCCATATCCATAATGCGTCGCTTTATAGCACCTTCACCTGTAAGCTTTAATACACTGCAACACTCTCCAACAGGGACATCGCGAAGCGTTTTTATCGTTTCCGACATTTACCTTCTTCCATCCTTTCTTTTAACTTTCAAGCTATTAAACAATATGGCCATTTATTGTTTAGTGCCAAAAATTAACTATTCAACGACCAAACGGTTATTAACCTGCAATTATTTTTGAAGCAGCAGATTTATCCAACCCAATCTGGGAGCCCTTTATTTCAACAATGACATTTCCACCATGTACAGAAACAACTTTTATAGGAGCTCCCTGGACAAACCCAAGGTTTTCTAAATGATGGTGTAATTCTTCATTTCCACGAACTTTTAATACACGTGCTGTTTCGCCGCTTTTCATAAATGTAAGTGGCATTTGCTGTGCTGCAGGTTTCATATCAGTTTGCATAAAATCCACCGCATCAATAGTCGCTGCAGATTGCATGTCTATACATCTCCAATCTATGCAATAACAACATCATCCATCCACTATTACATGTATCAAAATATATGTAATAACAATGTTAACTATGTTTAACTATCTGAATCATACACCCAATTTGGGAAATTTGTAAACTATTTCTAACTTTTTCTACGACATGTGTTTAGTGCTTTTGAAATGTGATATGGATGGCCTACAATCGCAAATAAAAAAGACCTCCTAAATAGGAGGTCTTTGAGATTTAGGTCTAATTTAACCTTTGCTTAATTGCTACCTGGAGCCTTTGGTGCACCCGGTGCTGCTGGCGCACCAGGAGCCGCTGGTGCGCCTGGAGCACCTGGAGCCGCCGGAGCACCCGGAGCACCCGGAGCACCCGGAGCACCTGGGGCGCCTGGCATACCAGGTGCATCCTTTGGAAGCTCGGCACCACATTTGGTGCAATTTTCTGTACCTGGATCATTCATTACTCCACATTCCGGACACTTCACCGGAAGTGAAATTTCTGCTGGTCTAAAACACATATGCAACTCCTTTGCATTCAATTTGGACAAATCGAGATTTCGATTTGTAGGACGCTATTCTAAATACAGAAAATACATCTTTTGTATCTAATTTCGAATCAACTGTATATTTTCGATAACCCATACCGCAGAGCTGACAGACGCGCAAACACGCAAGTCAGACGTACTTTACGCAATTAAACATCCCTCTTGCATTCCCAATTTATAGATGTTATTCCGAAGCTTCGTTTTGTCTATTTATCCGCTCCTTATCTGCACGCTCAACATCTTCAGGAGTTATTCCCATGTTGTCTAGGAAGTTGTTATAAACGGGCACTTCTTTTACAGGCGACGTGGAAGCTGTCCTTGCCATAGCTCCATACGAACTAATTGGAGTTCTGCGAGTTTTCTGCGGAAGGATTTCTACAACTTCAAGGTCATAAATAAGATCCTTTCCAGCAAGCTTGTGATTGAAATCAAGATAGACAAATCCATCTTCAATCTTTAAAACCTTTGCTGGAACCTTCTGTCCGACAGGACCCATAAAATTGATGTACTGTCCAACTGGAAGTTCATCTGCATTTGGAATATAGCGAAGATCACGCTTCTGAATATTTCTTTCGTCATATTCGCCATATGCAAATTCAGCAGGAATCCGAACGGTTTCCTTTTGTCCCACTTCCATATTCATGACCGCATCATCTATGCCTTGAATCACTTGGCCGGTTGCGGTTTGAAATTCCATCGGTCCTGTTTCTTCGCTACTATCAAAAACAGTGCCATCCTCTAAATATCCAGTGTATTCAACGCGAACATATTGGTATTTATCGATCATGGATTCCTCCCCTTAAAACTAGCCTTTTACTTGCTGTCCAACCGTATTAGTAACTCCAGGCTTTAACTCAAGTGATACCCCGCAAGCTTCACATACTTGACTCCCAAAAGGATTATCGTGACCACAAGTAATGCATTTTGGAACATAAATTGGTTTTGGAAGAATGCCTCTGCATTTACCGCAATTCATACATGCATATCCACATTTGGACATATAAACCCTTCCCACAAAACCACGATGCATCATTGTGACCAAACAATTTTGCTGAGAACTCCCGATCGGTTTCTCAAACCAAAGTTTTAAACCAATTTAGGCATTCTTCAACAAATCATCTGTCATAGAAGACCCCGCCATACATGCGGTAAGCGGGGTCAACATGTTTAATGCTTATACAACTTACAAGCTTACCTAACGAACATAAATGACGATGTCATCCTTCTTAGCCTCAGTTGCCTTCTTTGCAAGCTCTTCCACTGTGCCATAAACAATTACAGCATCTTGGCAGTGATGTACGCATGTTGGCAGCTTTCCGGCTTCTAGGCGGTCGGCGCATAAATCGCATAGATGTGTTGGCATTGGGAGATAGTTGTATTCCCAAACTCCATCTGAGCACTCGCGAGGACCGTCTTGCAAAAGAACCATTCCAAAGTCTTGCTCAGGCATGTTGTGCTCCATCTTGCATGCGGTAACACATGCCTTGCAACCAGAGCAGAATTCGTAGTCTATAAATAGGCCGTATTTACCCTTTTCCATTTATATCTCCACCTCTTTCTTCTAGGGCGGCTAGCTGTTTTCAGAGCCGCCCAAAATCGATTTAAAACGGCACCCTCACTAGCTATTTACGTGTGTGGGTCTTCCAGTACTCGTCGATGTCAAAGAAGCCCTCAGTCGGAGAGTAATCAGGTGTCCAGCCATCATAGAAACTTGGCTTATCAGATGCATGAGTCTTGCCATGGGTGTAGCCAGTCGTGCATACCTGATATGTTGGCTGATCTTCCTGTTTGTCGTTTTCAGGAGTCACCTTGTAAACAGTACACATACCGCACTTAATTGGAGCACCGTAACCATTTGTACCGTTTTCGCATTGAGGAATAAGGTTGTTCGGGTTGCAATCAAATACTCCGAATAGACTTGGCTCTTCCGGTGCACGCTCTGGGAACCACCAACCATGCTCAGTTGAAACTACTGCAGGATCGAGGGATGGATTTAGACGTGCACGCTGCTTCATCTTACCCATCTGGTTTTCGATCCATACCCAGTCGCCATCAATAATGCCGTATTTAGCTGCAGTATCCGGATGGATATCAAACATTGGATCAGGATGGAGCTGACGGCTGATAGTTTCTGGTTGTCTCCACTCCGAGTGGAAGAACTCAAATGAACGCTTACCAGTAGTAAGAATAAGCGGGTATTTCTCAGCAAGCTCTGGAGTAGAAACAGGACTTGTTGGTGGCTCTTGGTAGTAAGGCAGCGGATCATCACCAAAGGAGGCAAACAGTGTGCAATAAAGCTCATAGCGTCCTGTTGGTGTCATAAATCCAGGCTGTCCGTCAGGACGAAGTCCACCGATCTCGTACTTCTTATAGCGGAACTTGTGATACCACATTCCCTGATATTCATCCTCAACCCTTTGCATGGTCATCTGTGATCCATCAAGGTCAAGCGTTCCGTCGCGTTTCATTCTCCAGTTCATGTAGGAGCGATCGTCAACTACATACTCTGGCCACTTTTCAGGAGCAATCTTGTGACCGAGGTTAATCATGATCTCTTCATCAGATAGGCACTCGCCATACTGGCTGCAAGCCTTAGTAAGCGTACGTAGCGGATCAAACCAAACGCGGATGCAGTCACGCTCTGGAGACATAGCACAAGGAATAACTAGGTCTGCAAAAGCAACAGCCGTAGGTGTGATGAACAAATCTTCAACAACAAAGAAATCAATTGTCTTCAATGCACGATATAGACGAGGAGCATCTTGACCCATATTTGCAATTGGATTTGCAGATTCAATCCAAAGCATCTTTACAGGGTGCGGCTCTTCTGTCTCAATTGCTTGAAGAATTGCATCAGCTTGAGAAGAAGCGGTAAATCCATACTTCTTGAGAGGATACCTATCAACACCGAGACGCATTGAAACCATGTCGGTGCCTTCTAGCTCCCAAATACCTGAGTTATAACCAAACTCAAGGCTTGCTGCTTGGTCAACTAATACGTTGCCACCAGGAACGTCGATATTTCCTGTAATTCCAACAAGGCAGGCAAGAGCATGCGCTGTGATAACACCGATCTTTGCCATATCAACTGCAAGACCCCACTGAACTGAAGCAGGCTTTGCATTTGCATACATACGAGCAGCAGCCACTATTTGCTCTTCTGGAATCCAAGTAATTTCAGATACCTTTGAAGGTGGATATTCCTTTACGCGCTCTGCTAATGCCTCAAAGCCATAGGTCCATTTCTCAACGAAATCGTGATCATATAGATCTTCTTCGATGATGACATTCATCATGCCTAATGCCAAAGCAGCGTCTGTGCCGGGGCGTAAACGGAGCCACATCTTTGAACGAGACGCGATCCATGTGAGCTGAGGATCAACTGTAATAAGCTGAGTTCCACGCTTCATAGCCTCAACAATCCAATGACCCAAAAATGCGTCAGAGTTGCATACGACTGGGTTTGTGCCCCAAATGATGCATACCTCAGGAAGCTTGTACTCAGGGTCAGCCTCATAACGATGTGCTCTAAACTGCGAGAAGTCAGCTACCCACTGATTGCCCATGATTACATAGCAAAGAGCGGTACGAGGAAGCATGCAAGAGTCGCCTGACAAAAATGCTAGGGTAAGGTCTGCTCCACCAAAGTTTGCATACTGATTGTGAGCAATTGCTTGAGATACGTTACGTCCTGTACCAATCATAGAAACTATGCACTCAGGACCGTATTCTTTTTGAATGCGATGAACGTTTTCGATAATCATATCGAATGCTTCATCCCAGCTAATGCGCTGCCATTTGCCTTCACCGCGCTCGCCTGCACGCTTTACTGGATATGTAAGACGTCGCTCGTTGTTTACCATTTGGGTAAGCTCAAGACATCTCATGCAAAGACGTCCGCCAGAAAGCGGTGAATTTGGATCGCCCTCTGTCTTTACAAGACGACCGTCTTTATCTGTATAGAAAATGATTTGACAACCTGAGTGGCATCCAGGGCCTGACCACATAGTAGTACGTGTTGCTGTAAGGTCGCCTTCCTGCCAGTGAGTCTTTGCAGGATAAAGATCAAAGTTGTAATGGTTGTTGTAAGGCATGCCATAAGCAATACCAGCATTTTTGACACTGTCTCCAATTTGCTCTTGTGCAGAAGCTAGCTCTCCGCCTGCAATATTGGCTGTCTTTCCGTCACTATAAACTTCCTTAACTTCCTCAGCGATCGTAGCGATATCGTTTAACTCGTTCTCGCTCATTCCCTCTCCTCTCATGAATTACAGCATCGAATTAATGCCGCTTACACATACGCCTGATTAAGGCGAACCACGAGATGCACCTTCCCTGCTTTTATCTTCTAAGAGTTCAAGGCAGTGGACTTTTAGAAGAAGTGGTCATGAAGCAATAGGGTTAGCGCAGTGATATGCCATCCTTACCAAGTCACCCCTCCTTGAAATTTTGGATGGCAAACAAAGAAGCAAAATGCTAATGGCGAAACGATCAGTGCAAAGTCAATTGGGAGTTGATTTTGCATTCCCCCAATCGCGCGCCATCGCGTTACGTGATCAAGGGTATAGAGGCCTTACAACACAAACAATCATGCATGGAGTCGTAATATTAATCTTGGAATTAAACTTATTTGAGCATAATACTTGCGGTAGTATGCTCTGAACTGGGATTATGCTTAATGCTTGGAAGTATCTTCGTTTTCAATAAGGTCGAATAAGTCTTGCCTAGAATGAATATCTAGCTTTCGGTAGATGTTGTAAACATGCGTTTTCGCAGTTGCCCGCGAGATCGTAAACGCCTCCATTACATACTGCGTATCTCGCCCACGTGCCAAAAGGTCCAGTATTTCCTTTTGCCTAGGAGACAGTTTGTATTGAACAGCAATCTCATCAAGTCGTGTACGTAAATATGATCCAGCTGGTATTAACTTATCATCAACAGATGCCGGTATATCATTTGCTGTCTGATGCATGATATCTTCTTCTGAGCCCATCTTAGATTCTGCTTCGTTTGAGACAAAATAAATTGGAGAATCAACGATCTTGCTCCCCTCTTTATCCATCCATTCCTCTGGAAATGTGATTTTATTAAGCTGAATTTGCACGATGATCACATAAAAAAGAGTGCTGCCGCAAACAATAGGCACAGCATGTTCAGGTACAACGTTTCCAGCAATAGATGCAAATAGCGCGCCTAGCACCATTCCGCCCGCTATAAACGATGTCTCACAAAAGCTATAGATTGGTGATATTTGCTCAAACCGCACAAGTTCAGCACCGGCAAGAAAAATAATAACCACCTGAATCAAAGCGATGACCACAAGGTATCCGCTTACTACATTTAGTGCGAATCCATTTACCAGAGGAAATAACAGATACCCAAAGGCTAATGTGGCCGATAGATAATCTTTAGAGATTTTTTCAGCATCTATTTTTGGAAATACCTTTGACAAAAACATCGCAAAGCCAACGATTAAAAGAACTGTACCTAGCATCAATACTGGCGTTGCATAAGGAGAGCCAACTTCAGAACCATCCATCAATAGCCATAGTCCTGCATCAACACCTAAAAGAAGTCCTACCGTAAAATAGTTGATTCTTCCAATCTTGCTGCTAAGTCTGTCGCGCCTGCGTTGACGTGACTCAGCAATGCTTACCTTTAAAAGTTCGTCTCTTGTCTCATTGCGAGCAAGCACTAACATCATGCATAATGCAAGTGATACAACATCTTTGATGTATTCGATATTCACCTGCATATCGGGTATAAACGTAACAAGAATTAGCCCTAGAGCAGCAATAGCAATTGCCCCAGATAACACATTGAGCAAAACATCGCGCCCCACAGTACATGCATGCGACCACCAAAGAAATATTAAAGCCACAGAACCCGCTGAGATTAAAGCAAGTCCCAAAAGCCAAAGACTAGTTCTTAAAAATAAAGGACAAACAACAGTGCCAACTATAGCCATGAAATAAAGGAGCAACATACCCCAATTACTTGCCAGTACAGATGCAAAGACTTTCAGAATCAAAATCCATATGAATACAAACGCCATAAGGATTAAATCAGCGAAAAACCTTGCATCTGTGCTGTCAAACAGCATCTTAAGAGAAGCATTGCCAAGGGTTGCACAAACTGAGAATAAGGCAGTTGCTAATCCGAAAAGAAGAAGAACGTTTGCTTTAACATCATCTTCTCTAACGAAAATACCTTCAACCTCAATACCGGTACGCCCTTTTTCATTCGTCCATTTGGGCAAAGTGCTTACTCTCCCTTTCTCGCTGCATATAACTTTTTCATAAAAACTTATATGCCTAAGCACGCACCAGCGCAGGCATTTGCCTGCGCTGATCTAACACATATTGATGACTTGCAGTTTGCTGCTGCGCAAAATCTAATTTGCAGAAATTTCCGCCGTATAGACTTTCGCTTCGCGCATCACTTCATACAAACACTCACAAGCCCTCAACTAATAAACCGGACGAATGAAAACCTACAAATAAGGCGTTTCACCAGCCTGGTTTGAATCCAACTCAGCTTCAACAATACCCTCGCGAATTTCACCAAAAGGCTGCTTGTCGCCATCATCAACTGCGTGTCCTGCTGCTGCATGATCATCAGCAATCTTGTCAGCCATATTTGAACGCACATTCGCAAAGATAAACATGCTCAAGAACGCAAGCACGCAAACGACAGCTACGCCTACATAAATAATCTGATAATACTCAATAGGCGTTGCAGCTGCGTTGTCAGAAAGACCTGGAACCATAGCAGTAGCTATTGGTGACAAGATATAAGTTGCGATCAAGAACATACCAGCATTTTGGAAAGTTGCCTGCACACCACCGACAGCACCAAGTTGCTCCCATTTAACACTTGGAAGAAGCGCTGGCAGCATCTTTGTGATAGGCATAACAGACGCCATAACAATGCCTAAGATGATGTAGAGGATATAAGTGGCAGGTCCCCATGGTAGGAAGAACAAAATTCCGAAGCAAATTGCCGTCCCAAGTAAACATATTGCAGCAGGAGTACGCATACGGCTGAATCTTGCGACGAAGACAACCGGAAGTACCATAGATGCAATGCAGCAAATTATCGTGTTAAGCGTTGATAGATCAGATGCCTGTGCTTGCACCATAGCAATCATATCTGGGTTAGCTGCAATCGTTGGATCTCCGCTACCAGCAAGAGATGTGATAGCTGCAACCATATAGCTGCCATTTACATTCGTCATTCCGAATACGAGGAATGCAAAAATTGATACGCCCCAAACATCCTTGTTGCGAAGCACAGCACCAAGGTATTGCAAAACTGGCTCTTTGGCCTGGCTTTCTCCCTCAGGATGATTACGATACAGGCAAATCCATAAAATGGTGCCAAATGCAATAAGACCGGTGCAAACCCACCAAGCATCAGAGAGGTCAATCCATGCAGACTCAGGTGGAGCACCTGGGATAAGCACGCGACCGCCAAACCAAAGCGCTAATGCAGCTCCACCAGACATTCCAGCCGTATATACGCCCATGGCAAATGAATTGGCTTTCCCTGGGAACCATATACGAAGAAGCTTCGCAGAGTTCGCATTCAAGGCAGCCAAAGCGAATCCCATGACAAAGGTTGAGGCAAATACCATCCCAAAGCTATCTCCAGCAAGGGAGCGCCAAATTGATCCGAGAAGGCAAATTACCATTCCTCCAATGAGGACTTTGTTAAGGCCAATACGGTCGGCAAGAGTACCAGCAAGAATTGCAAACAGAAAACCTGAAAGATACGGAATTGACATAATCATAGAAAACGCCATAGGGTCAATTCCAAGCGTCATCATAACAGCAGGTGCTGCACCACCTGGCAAAATAAAACTAAATTGGATCGCAACTAAGATGACAGTCATTGCGATCAAAATGGCCCATCTACGAGGATAAAGCTTTTCTTCCATCCAAATCCCCCTAAGCAATAAGTGCCCAAAAAGGGCATCATGAATTAAGACTAAAAAGCCTTTTCTTATCGCTTCATGACCACTTTTAAGTTTACGGACAATCGCATCTGATGTTCTCGTGATTTTATTGGGCAACTATACAAAGAATGTATTAGTATTTCGGCATTCACAACAAACAGTATTGTCTATGCAATAACCAGACCCTGCCTATCTAGTAAATCTGATATAACAAACAGACATCAATGATGTAGGGGACTATGTTTTTGGTACAGCAAAAGATTTAAAAGCTACTTTCATTCACTCCAATTAAACGGGGAATTCTATGAACAATAATGCAGAAGACAAACTTAAGTATGATGACTTTGGGTCTCTTGCTTGCCTTACCTATTCAATGGTTCTTGACATGATTGGCACACATGCCATTCTTCATGAGCCACAAAAGAAAAAAGTAATTTTTAGAAAACTATCAACACGTTTCGGTTTTGAAATCGATCCAGGGTTTAACGCAGAAAACACGCTTTTTGTTTGTGATGAGCGCGGTGCTTTTGAGCTATTTGAAAATCATCCCGATGAATTCATCCTCATGACTGTTGAAAAAGAAGTACCCCAATGGGTGCTAGATTCAAAAGCAAACGTATTAGTCGTTCGATATCTGCATCACGAAGCGCTTCTACAAAAATTGCAAAATCGCCTAACATCACAGCGTGTTTTAAGTCAGAGTCTTGAAATTGCATTGAGTTCAAAGATGGCGCTAGATCTTATAGTGTATGAAGCCTCTGATTACTTGGGAGGAACACCTGCCCTAAACAGTCGCATAGGATCGAGCAATATTTACAAAGTGGGATCCTTGCAAGCAAGTATGTTGAACAGCCTTTCGGGGTCAAAAACTCAAGAGGAAGATCTCGAATGGATTACCTATAAAGGACAAAGATATTGCCTAGCTCAAAGAAAAATATCCTGCCTTGGGGGAAATATTGACAGACTAATAGTTGCTTATCCAGATAATCCGCCAACATCTGGCATGCTGGACGCATTAGACATATTTACCTATTGGTTAAAACAGTCGTTCCCAGACAAGACCACAGAAACTATTCTTAAAAAAGGAAACACCCACGAAACCCTTATAAATTAATTAATGGAGTCTTCGTCGATCGTATATTGCTGGAATCATTTGTTTCAACCCATAACTTGGAAGAAAGACCCAATTTAAGGCTATTAGAGGTAGATACCACCAATATTGATCCCCAAAAAATTTCACAACTCCAAACTAAGATATCCTATGCATTTCCTAATATGGTCACCGACCTTTTCGTTGATGGGCATTATTTATTTCTACTCCAACAAGGAATGAATGACGCCTCTCTTTCGAACCCAATAATTGAGCGAGCACTAAAAGATCATGTTTTAGATGAATTCGATGTAAAAGTTAGCGCATCTCAAACCTACGAGAACCTACGTGACACACATTTTGCAAAACGAGAATGCGAACTTATTTTTGAATGTTCATCTTTTGTTGATACGGCAAGCCTGTTCATGGGTGAAGAAGATATATCTCATAACTATTATCCGTTTGAGGACTGCATTTTATACATTTTGCTCAATGCAGAATCTTTAGATTGCAGCTTTAAGGATTTTTGCTTGAGCCACACACCTATATCAATCATGCTTAAAGAAGACCTCGCAAATGGAACAAATAAAGTACGCATACTGCTAATGTATCAATACTACGGACATCATGCCAATATCGTGGCCGAGAAGCTGCATATGCACAGAAACACGATTCTTTATCATATCGATAAAATTCAAAAACGTTTCGGAATTAGCCTTGATGACTCCAAGACTATGGAACGCATTATGATTGATGCAAAAATGGCTATAGAGCAGCTGACATGTGCTCCATCCGAACTTGAGCGTTTGCTGGATCCATACAAAATAGAGGAATAGCACAAATAAAGAAGCCGCTATAAAAGCGGCTTCTTTTAACCATCTAAGGTAAATAAATCATTTGAATTATTTCAAATTGAATACTATTCTACCTCGTCTGTTTTCTTAGCAGCAGCAATGCCTTCCTTCGAGACCTTGCTAAGCTTCATGCAGAAGATGATTGCGCAAACAAGCCCAACAGCAGAAACGATTGCAGGAGGAACGCCAAGCATTGCCCAAGGAGCGCCAGACTCGATCATGGCACCCATAACTGGTGCAGCTGGAATTCCGCCGCCGTTTGAAGCGATTGCGCAGATACCAAATGCAGCAGCGATAACTGCAGGGCTCTTTGACACCCACTGTACATTTGTAAAAACGGTTGGCATAACCATGTTTACTGCAAGGCCAAAGAAGAACATTGAAACGATTGCCAACGTTGCTGTATTAAATGCAAACATAAGCGCACAAGCAAGAACTGCAAGCACAAAGATCACTACAAGCACCTTTGTGTGGTCGTTTACTTTGTTGAGAATAACACCAATGATGAGACCTGCAACAATACCGATGATGTTAAGGATGCCATTCCAGCTCTGTGCAGTTGCTGGGTCCATTCCAACATCAGCTTGGAGATATGCAACTACTTCGCTTGTATAACAAGAAAATGAGAACGCAAAGCAAATAACCATAACAAAGCATAGCCAAACGTAGCCATTCTTAAATGCGTCAGAAATCTTTGCATTTCCAGAAGCGGAAACTGCACTCATGATTTCTTCTTTTGGAATACGGATTCCGACGATGACCAAAATCAAAGCAACAACCGCAAATCCAATGCCGAAGTAGAACAAAGGATGCCAGTCAAGGTTAGGACCTCCAGTTAAGAAGTTAACGCCCTCACCTGGAAGCATAAGCACTGGAGCTAGGAAGTTGATGATCACGCCACCAAGAGCAATCCACATTGTCCAAATAGCATTCGGCATACCGCGCTTTGTTGGATCGCTGAAAAGAATTGTTACAAGTGTTGGAGCAGCGGTTGCAATAAGGCCATTAGCAAAACCGAAAATGAAACGTCCAACAAATGCAATAGTGATATCAGTTGTCATCACTACCATAACATCTGAGACCAAAATGCACGCAAGGGCAATAATGATCATGTTCTTAGGCCCTATCTTAGATTGGATAGATGCCGTAAAAAACGCAAGGATGGTGCCAGCAACAGAGTTCCAAGACATAAGCCATCCAGCGCCAACCATGTCACCACCAAAAGTATCGGCGACATAGATCATAGCCGTTGGGATGGCCATCAAAGAGATGGAATAGGCTATGCCGGAGATGAGAACAATGATGAATGTTCCCCATGAAGCACCTGCACTTTTTTCCTGTGCCATGTGTGTTCCTTTCTACGGATTTTCACAACGAGATTAGGTGCGAATGCACCCAGAAAAGATGCGACGTGCCTGCCTTGATTCTTCAGCCTTTTTTCTCCCCAGAAGAAAGGCTGAAAAACGCACTTCTCACATCGCGAATATATTAGAAAAAATGTACCTCTTTTTCTTTGGAGACCCATCCAATAAAATGCAAACTTTATTGTGCGCAAAGCCCATATGTCGAATGCCACTAGAAGTGCACTCGCGTATACACATACAAAACAGGCTAGAGAACAATTCTCTAGCCTGTAACAGTTTAATGGTCGGGCTCGCTTGCCTCTTCACGAACCCTTTTGCACGCGAACCCCGCCAAAAGCGAGGTTCGCAAATTCAATTCATGGTCGGGTTGACAGGATTTGAACCTGCGACCTTCGCGTCCCGAACGCGACGCTCTACCAAGCTGAGCCACAACCCGATATGCTTAACAATTTGCAAGCGTTGGATATGATATCACACAGTCAGCTGATGCCTTGATTCTTTAGGACGTCCTCACCAATAGCTTTACCCTTTTCAGCCTGTTTAGCCCATTCTGAAATATTCGGTGCCACTTCTCCTTCAGGCAGCCTCACAACGCCACCCTTAAATGTGGAATCTTCTTCTGTCTTTAAATTATCGAGATGCGGCTTTTCGCTGTCTATCTTCGCATTAGATTTTTTCTGTTTGCGCTTTTCTACCCAAGCAGCATGATCGTTTTTAACTTCCGTCCATGAAAACGGTCTATCAAATGCGCCGCGTTTCCAAAATAGCCAAACACAAAGAACGATAGATGCAATTCCAACTTGCCAAGTGCCGACAAACAAGAACTCACATCCACCTATTAAGATTAGCGCACATACAGTAATCGCCCACATGGTTCTAAAGCGCATCACAAGTCCAATAGCGCAAATCATCATCACCAATGAACTGACAACTAAAGGAATGCCAACCATAAGACTACTCATATCAATCCATGAGGTAAGCATCGTATAAGGAGTTAGTGCATCTGGGAAAAATACTGAGCTTATGTTCACAGCACCTATCAAAAAGACCAAAGTTCCCGATATCCATGCAATGTCTTTGTGCTTTTGCAGCTCGGTTGGCGACTTCTTTGACTTGAAGAATCCTGCTTGAGACAACATTACTGCGCCAATGCAGAACGGAATCCAAAACATAACTCCACGATAAACTAAAGCAATAGCAGCAGCAGTTGCAACTGAGCAACCATATGCGGTAAGGATTGCCGTAATCATAGCTTCAACGACCCCTACTCCTTGAGGAGTAGGGCTTAAAATTACCGATATAGCACCCACCGCAAATGCTGCAACTAAAGCTTCAACCTGCTCAAACCCAAAGGCATATCCAATAGCAACAAGACAGGCCATGTTAAGGATTGCCGAAAGGGATGCATAGGCTAGCGTAATAAGTGTGCCTTTTGGATTTTTCGCAAGAAGGTTAGATGTAGCCACAAAAGAATGTGCCATATTGCGACCCCAACCAGGTTTCAAAGACTTCTTAATAATCCCAATAATCTTGTTGAGAAGTTTCTCAAGTACCAAAAATACTCGATAGAGAAGCCTGGGCTTTAAGTGTCCTACAAAGAAAAGACTGGAAAGGATAACAAGTACACCTGCAAGCGCAAGTCCACCAATCAGAAACACCGTATTCATGTGACCTGATATCCACATGGTCAAAAAACCGATAACTGAAATCACAAATACAGCTGCAAAATACCCAATCTGGGAAAGAATTGCTCCACCTGTAGACTGACCTGCATCGCAGCCTTCTCTGTGGGCGTCATCAATTATGAAAGCAACACCAGTTGCCCCGCTGAACAGACAAAACGTATTGATGAATACAAGCGAAAAAATAAGTATAACGTTATGCCAAAAACCAGTCCTATGTCCTACGGCTTCGAATGCGGCATCATATGAGGCGGCCTGCACAAGATGGCGTGCAATCATAATGATGATCGAAATTACCATGGGCACCAAAGCGCCCGTAAACATGGTATTAAGAAAATCTGCCAAGTAGTCGACATTTGCGATAATAAAGCATATCGCAACAATCCCTAGTATTAACAGCAGAGCTTTCTTCAAACCATATCTCCTAGTGACAATGCAAGACTCAACTAAACGTCACTAATAGCAAACCCGTTATTGGCTTATTAATAACAAAACATTAGTGGCGGAAATGCCTCGTATGCGTGAACACTAAAGCGATACCTTTTTCGTTTGCTGCCTCAATTACCTCATCATCGCGAATTGATCCACCAGGCTCGATAACAGCAACAACACCAGCATCGGCTAAAGCGTCAAAACCATCCCTAAATGGGAAGAATGCATCGCTTGCAGCAACAGCACCTTTCGCCTTATCTCCTGCTTGTTCAACTGCTATACGTGCGGAGTTAACGCGATTTGGCTGTCCTCCACCAGCGCCCACACTTGCAAAATCCTTTGCAATCAAAATTGCGTTTGACTTAACTGATTTTACAGCCTTCCAAGCAAACACAAGTTGCGCCATCTGCTCATCACTTGGAACAACGTCACCTGCAACCGTAAATGCCTCAACCCCTTCAGACACTGCATCAGTATTTTGAGCAAGCAATCCGCCTTCTACTGAGCGATATTCAATTCCTTCTCCCGCCGGATTGATTCCATTTGTCGCAAGCAATCTACAATTTGGCTTTGATGAATACATCTCGCAAGCATCGCCTGAAAACTCTGGAGCAATAATTGCCTCAACAAATTGCTTGTTGTCAAAAATCGCAGCTACTGTCTCGCCGGTAACCGGACGATTAAACGCCATAACTCCACCATATGCAGATACAGGATCGCACTCATGCGCACGCTTATAAGCAGCTGTCACATCCTTATCAACGCATACTCCACATGGTGTTAAATGCTTTACGATCACACAAGCTGGGTCGGTGTATTCACGAACCGCAGCCCATGCAGCATCCAAGTCAAGATAGTTGTTATACGAAAGTTCTTTACCTTGCAATTGCATTGCATGCGCAAGTGTATGCTCAGCGCCTGGATATCCCACCCTTGTATAAAATGCAGCTGTTTGATGTGGGTTTTCTCCATAGCGAAGATCTTGTTTTTTCTGAAGTGAAAGTTCCACCATATCTGGATAATCCAAAGACGGCATATCGCTTTCACCTTCAACATGAGATGCCATCCAGGAAGCAATGGCTCCATCATATGCAGAAGTAGTACGAAAAACATCTAACGCAAGGCGCTTTCTTGTGTCATAAAGCGTGCAACCATCGTTGGTGCGCATCTCTTCAAGGATGTCACCGTAGGATGCAGGGTCAGTAACGACTGCTACAGATGCAAAATTTTTAGCTGCAGATCTCAACATCGAAGGACCTCCGATGTCTATATTCTCAATGCAGACTTCTTCAGAGGCTCCACTATCAACAGTTTTTTCAAAAGCATATAAATTCACAACGACCATATCGATCATTTCGATTCCATGCTCTTTGGCCTCATCCATATGCTTTTCGTTATCACGGCGAGCAAGAAGGCCACCGTGAACTCTTGGATGTAAGGTCTTTACACGACCATCCATCATCTCAGGAAATTCAGTAACTTGATCTATTGGAGTTACATTTACGCCTGCATCAGAGATTGCTTTTGCAGTTCCCCCAGTTGATATAATCTCGCATCCAAATTCTTCAGTCAGAGCGCGAGCAAAATCTACAATGCCAGTTTTATCTGTCACAGACATTAAAACTCTTTTGATTTTAGGATCAGCCATTTACCTCATTTCCTCTCTTTTGAGTTTTTAGTAATTATTCAAGCCTTAATCTCTCCCAAGCGATTGTTCATGTTTTTCTCTTGCGCTATCGCTGTATCTTTCTTTATAACGAACATCTATAAGTTCAGAAACTATAGCAATCGCAAGTTCAGCTGGAGTCTTTGCTCCAAACTTCAATCCGATTGGGCGCTTTATACGATCCCAATCCTCTTCAGTGACCCCTGCATTTATCACAATGTCATGCACGGTTGAATTTTTTCCCGCACATCCCATCATGCCCACATAATGTACTCCATTTTCAATTGCCCAAACACAGCTTTCGGGATCAAACATGTGACCACGCGTAAGCACGCATACATAATCCCTTGGACTTGCTTGCATATTTGCAAGCTCATGGAAATCTCCACCATGAAGCAAAATTCGTTCAGCAAAAGGAAAACGGTCTTCGCTTAGATAAGCTGGATCATAGTCAACTGCCACAACATCAAACCCAACATGATCTGCAAGTTTTGAGAGCTCAGATGCAACATCACTTGCACCTAAAAGCCAAACACGCACACGCCCAAATAACGGCACGCTAGTCCATGTAAGGCCTTCAAACTGTTCGTTATGCATCGAAGGTCCACGTGTGACGTCTTTCATCTGGAAAATATCCCGATCAGATGGCTTCCTTGAAGATACGATCTCTTTTGCATCGTTGCAGAAAAACACCATGTCTTCACCATCGGCAGAACCTTGATCCCCGTACTTTTTCGTTACCTCATTATCTGTATTTGAGACAGCGACTTCTGGGTCATACACAACTTTGAATCCAAGCCAAGCAAGATCCCCCTCATCAATTGCTTGGATTGCACGCTTAAAGGTTGGAATATCTGCTTCAGTTAAGGCGCCTGCAATACGGGATAAATCGTCAGCAGAAAGGTGTTCATTTCCAGCGGTAGCCTCAGGAGAAAACGATGTAAATTCGCTAACTGCAAGGCTCGGCGTACGCCCAGCCTCTAAATCCTCAACTATCTTTTCAAGTGTTTCCCTTTTCATGGACTACCCCTTTTCCATCTTATTGCTTTTGAAACTCGCTACTTTCCACTACTTTATATGAACCACTCTATTTGAATCTATGCTCATACAACCTTTAGATATCGCTTTCAAAACCTCGACTAAAAGGACATGCTCTGTCTTATGAATACGAGCTTCAAGAGAATCTATGTCATCATTTTCGTAAATATGGACTGCACGCTGAGCAACTATTGGACCTTTATCATAGTCCTCATTCGCAAGGTGCACAGTTACGCCTGTAACCTTCACACCCGCATCCCATGCATCTTGAATCGCATGCGCTCCCTTAAACGACGGCAACAGCGCGGGGTGTAAATTCAAAACCTTATCCGGAAATGCATCCAAAACAACATTTGTAAGTTTGCGCATATATCCGGCCATAACAACGTAATCTACAGAATGTGAAAACAGCTCGTCTTTGATGATTTCATCTGCAAAAACAGGGTTCTCGTAGATCGTTTTGTCTAAAACACGAACAGGAATTCCAGCCTTTTCTGCCCGCTGTATACCAAAAGCATCAGGTCTTGACGAAATAACGCACACTATATTCGCATTTAATGTTCCATCTTCTACGGCATCAATAATCGCCTGAAGGTTTGTGCCGGATCCAGATATCAAAACACCTATGTTTAGACCAGACTCTCTAGCAGCCACAGGTACGCCTTCTCGTAGATTATCATTCGGCATTTGCATACCTTACCTTACCGCTGCCCTCAACAATGTTTCCAACTATGTATGCATCTTCACCTGCATCCTGAAGACATGTAAGCACATCTTCTGCAGACGCAAAATCAACCACCAAAATCATTCCAAGACCCATATTGAATGTTTTATATGCCTCTTCTACAGATAAATTCGCACTATCGCAAATGAATTCAATAATTGGAAGCACAGGCCAACTTCCACGTTTGACTTCTGCATCCACAGAACCATTAAGCGCACGGTTCAAATTCTCAGTAATGCCGCCACCTGTAATATGCGCAAGAGAATGAACACACCCAGGATATTTACGTATAGCCTCAAGAACAGGTTTTACATATATTTTTGTTGGAGCAAGAAGCGCCTCTAGAATTGACTCGCCTAAAAGCCAATCTCTTGAACGAGCGAGCTCTGTCGCTTCCTTGCCTTCAATAGCAACTTTTCTAACCAATGAATACCCATTTGAATGTATTCCACTTGAAGCAAGGCCAATGAGGACATCTCCAGGTTTTGCATTTGCTGGATCAAGCATACACGGCGCATCAACGATGCCTACACAAAATCCGCTCAGATCATAATCATTTGGATCCATAACACCGGGATGCTCTGCCATTTCCCCACCAATTAACGAACATCCCGCAAGCTTACATCCTTCAGCTATACCAGAAACTATTGCTGATACTGCTTCTGCAGAAAGCTTTCCCACTGCAATATAGTCAAGAAAGAAAAGTGGCTCAGCTCCAGTAGCTAAAATGTCATTTGCGCACATGGCTACAAGGTCAATTCCAACCGTATTATGAATGCCAGCCATTTGAGCAAGCTTTAGTTTCGTCCCAACACCATCTGTGCCGCTTACTAGTATTGGACGCTCCATGTTTTTCGCAGCCGATATATCAAAAAGGCCGCCAAAACCGCCAATATCACCAATGACTTCTGGTCTGTATGTGCTTTTCACCACAGACTTAATGGCATCCACCGCACGCGCGCCTTCTTCAATATCGACGCCCGCTTGAGAATACGTAACCGTATCGCCCATCAAACCCCTTCCAGCGTTGCCTTTTACCTACATTCTAGAGTATTGAGGTGCTTTAGAAGCGTCAGATGCATCAGTGTATGGTGACCGGGTAATCACCATCAAAGCATGCAAGACAAAATCCATCATGATTTGCATCCTTCACTGCACGCTTAAGCCCTTCTATCGATAAAAATGCAAGCGAATCCGATCCAATCCACTCGTTCATCTCTTGAAGACTTTTGTTTGCAGCAATCAGTTGATCCCTTGTATCAGTATCAATTCCGTAATAACACGGCCACATAACTTCAGGCGATGTGATGCGAAGGTGAACCTCCGAAGCGCCCGCATCTCGAAGCATTTTCACAAGTTGACGCGATGTGTTGCCGCGCACAATAGAATCATCTATTACCACAAGACGTTTGCCTGATATTACATCTGATAGCGGATTAAGCTTCAGACGAATTCCCATTTTGCGCATCTCTTGAGTAGGCTGAATAAACGTTCTACCGACGTACCTGTTCTTAACAATACCATCAGTAAACTCTATTCCGCTTTCCATCGAATACCCAAGTGCTGCAGGAACGCCAGAATCGGGAACACCCAAAACTAAGTCTGCATCTGCCGGTGCTTCCTTTGCAAGGATCTTTCCACACGCACGACGAGCCGCATAGACACCCTGTCCATCAATCACGGAATCAGGGCGCGCGAAATAGACATACTCGAAAATACATGATGCGCGCATCTCAGGTTCTGCCCCCTGCATAGATTCAACGCCTGCATCGGTTATTTTGATAATTTCCCCTGGCTCAATATCCCGTACATACTTAGCACCAACAATATCCAGCCCACAGGTCTCAGACGATATTACCCAGCCTTTATTGCCTTGGTCTTCTTTAGATGCATCTGAGTCCTCAAGCTTGCCTAAACAAAGCGGACGAATTCCATTCGGATCGCGAAACGCATAAAGTGCAGATGCCGTGCAGACAACCATCGCATAAGCACCTTCCATAACAGACATCGCATGCTGAATGCCCTGACGCAAATGATTTGTCTTACGCGTTGCAAATCCGATAGCTTTCGCAGCAGCCTCAGAATCAGTCGAAGAAAATAGTTGGACTCCTTCGTTTATAAGAGTCGCTCTTAGATTGTTGGCATTTGTAAGTGTGCCGTTATGCGCAAGCGCAAACAACACATCGTCAATTGCAGACATATGAGGCTGAGCCGCTTCCCAAGAAGCTTTAGATCCACTTGTTGAATATCGAACATGCCCGATAGCGACATTGCCTTGAAGAGCAGAGAGTTCTGCATCGTTAAAAACCTGAGTAACAAGGCCTAGATCTTTGGCCACCATAACGGTTTGCCCATCGCCTACCGCAATACCTGCACTTTCTTGGCCACGATGCTGCAGAGCTTGCAGCCCAAAGCCACACATTCGCGCAACATCCAAGCCAGGTGCCCAAATTCCAAAAACGCCACATTCCTCATGCAGTGCTTCTTCACGCACAGCTAACTCGTCCTTTCTGTGGCCATATTGTCAACGGTATCAATATCACTTTTGTCAACCAAAGAATCCCCTTGCAACCTATCTGTTCCTACAGGAAGGAATTCATCAACTGTTGCAAATGTAATAATTCGATAATTGTTATCAGGCTCACTGCATGTAGAAAATGCAAACACCTGCTTAATGTTTGCAACGCTAGGAGCCGGAGGAATCGGTGTTACCAAAGAATCATCCACACGCTCTTGTACATATTTTTGGAAATCATCTTCCGTTTCAAAATTCGGAATGACAATATCTGTTGAAGATCCAAGCACCTTATCAACAGCAAATGTCGTTAATTTAAAATTGCCTTCTGGAGTCAACACAAAAATTGTTCTATGCGCATTAAATTCAGAGCTATCCGTAAATCCGCCCATTAGGGCGAACATCGAACCATTATTTAAATGGTGTCCAAATATCACATTTACCTGATCAGTCCACTTAGATGAGTTCACACCAGCAAGCATGATTGTTCCGTACTCTGCCCCAAATGCGCCCGCAGAATTATCACCAAAGCTTCGTTTAAGATAATAATTATCATCGTGATCACGCCAGACAATTGGATAGTTAATCACTGTATCTGGGACATAAACCCAACCAACTACATCGGAATTAATTTCGCGCAACGCATCCCAATCAACATGGAAACTTCCAAGCGTGTAATACTCACCCGAGTCGTCAACTGTCATGTATTCGGTAAGTTCATCATATTCACGCTGCCCTGCCCAGTAAGTGTAGAAAATGTATCCCACCGCACAAAGCGACCCAATCAAAACAATAAGCGCAACAATATAAAGAAAACGCCAAAAACCTCCACGACGAGCGCCTTTGGAATAGTTCTTGTCAGCATGTTCAAGCGCAGTTGCAGTAGCGGACGGTTTAACTCCTGCACCTTGCGCACTTGAAGATGAGAAATCTGGCGATTTGAAACTCTGGCAATTTTGGACGCCTTGCTGAAGTCGCCCAGATCGCTGGGTTTGCGAGGATTGCGAGGTTTGTTGGGTTTGCAATGCTTGCTGGGTTTGCGAAAGCTGAGCGCCCCCGGCCGTTGAATGCGACTGACTATATCGACATAGTGGATCGTTTGGGTCTAATGGTTGGCTCTGAACATTTGGTTGACTCTGGGCACTTGGTTGGTTCTGATAATTAGATTGACCATGATAATTTGGCGCACCTGAAGACATGCCTAGATAAGACTGTTGCCCAGGCTGATGCGTATATCCTTGATAAGCCGATCCTTGTTGCGGTGTGCCTTGTTGAAAAGCACCTTGCTGAGACAACATTCCTTGTTGAGGATAATCTACGCCTGGTGGCATAGTCTGAGGCATTTGCCCCTGGTTCAAATTGCTATAAGGATTGTCCCTTTGATCCACAGACCCACCTTAAGTTATTTCTTCTTCATTTCATCGATAAAGCCTTTTGCAATAAACGCAATGATGGCAATTACAATTACTGCAATTACTACACCGATGATTATGCCAATGGTGCCTTCATCCATTTGAATTCCGAAAAAGCTATCCATAAGTCACCTTCCGAAAAAATCATTTTCCATTCCAGCTCTATAGCCATATTTATCCGACCATATTAAAGCCAGACACAATAGCTAAGGCGCTGTTCTTTTTGCATCTTAGCGCGAAAGCATAACAAATATGTTAACGCTTACAAATAAGTCGTGGCAAAAGACATCAATAAACCAGCGATAATGCGCCTATCCTATCCCTTATGTCCAAAAAGTCTCTTGAAAAACGATGGCTTTTCCTCGGGCATTTCAATTTCTTTCCCCTCATCTGGCACTTTAAAGAATTCCTCATCGGTTGCAATGTCTTGCTCTGAAAATTCAGTTGGCGCATCACTTATCTGCGCATCAGGTGTAAACATCTGTGCGTCAGGTATAGATGAAGAATATGAATATTGAATAATCTCTGGCTGCAGACTGTCCAAATACTGCAAACGTTGCGCTCCATCGAAATCCATCATCAGTGTGGGTTGCTCAAACTCGTCTGCCGAATACATCTGGTCAAATCCCATCGGCATAGCATTGGACTCAGCAGATGCGTATGTTAAGGCGGGATTAACAGTAACGTCATAAATTGGAACAGGTTCTTGTACAAAGAATTCTGTCTGTTGGATATCCGGCAAAGGCATGGTTACATCTAGCTGTTCGATGATTGCGTCTGACTGCTCAATGACTGCATCTGGCGGCTCTATGGTTGCGTCTGTCTGTTCCTGTTCTGCAACCTCGTCTTCTTCAAATTCACGTTCGTCAAAAACATCATCTTCAAAAACTGAGGCAACAATTTCTGTATCCTCAAAATCTTTTTGTTCTGCCTCATATATTAGATATTCCTGGGAGTTAAATAACTCTACATTCCCTGATGCATCAGTATTAGTTGCAAGGGCTCCTAAGGCGGTGTAGCTACCATCTGGCAATAAATCCCGAAGCTTTGCTGTATCAGACAGACAAATTCCAATATATCCAACTATTTCCGACTTAAGTGTTTTGTCGCTTACCGGCCACGCAATCTCAATTCTTTTATCCATATTGCGAGTCATAAGATCGGCGCTTGATAAATAAATTTCAGCATCGCCTTCCAAGGAACCGAAGCAGTAAATCCTTGAATGTTCTAAAAGCCTACCCACAATACTTGTAACGCGCACATTCTCCGTGCGTCCTTTAATGCCTGGCAGAATGCATGAAATCCCTCGAACAAACAGCGTGCATTCAACACCTGCATTTGATGCTTCAACAATCTTGTCAATAATTTGTTTATCGGTAATTGAGTTTGTTTTGAAGAAAATACCCGATGGCTTTCCTTGTTTTTTAAGATCGATTTGATGGTCAATTTCTTCAAGGATATTGCGCTTTACTTGCAGCGGTGCCACAAGCAGCGTTCTGTAATCATCACTAATATTTTCCAACGCCATATTAGTGAAAAAGCGCACCGCATCTCGCCCAATTGCCACATCAGATGTCATAAATGAAAAGTCAGTATAAAGTTTGGCTGTTTTTTCGTTGTAATTGCCAGTGCCAATTTGCGTTATATGCTTAAGCCCGTCTTCAGTTTGAAGCGTTATGCAACAGATTTTCGAATGAACTTTGTAATTACGAAAACCATATAAAACATTGCATCCAGCTTGCTCGAACCGCTCAGACCATTCGATGTTGTTCTCTTCGTCAAAACGTGCACGCAGCTCAAATATAGCTGTTACTTGCTTACCTGCCTCTGCTGCAGCAATTAATGCTTCTGCGATATGTGACTGTTTAGCAAGCCTATACAACGTAATCTTGATTGAAATTACATCCGGATTTGCTGCAGCCTCACGAAGCAGCTGAACGAATGTATCCATCGTTTCGTATGGATACGATATAAGGATATCCCTCTCGCAAATCTGATCGATAAGTGATTTTTTCTGAGATAAAGATAACGGCCATTGTGGCGTGAATGGCTCATCCGACAGACGTCTGCGCAACTCTTCATTAACCATATGCGGAATTTCATATACAAAGCTCATATCAAGCGGAACAGATGAGACATATGCTTGATGAGGCTTTAGATTTAGTCGCCCTAAAAGCTCGGGCTTCACCGTAGATGAAAGCTCACGTTCACTTTCAAGTCTGACAGGTGCGAGCCTTGCACGCTTCTTCAAGATTCGCTTCATGTGCTCAACGTAATCTTCACCCTGCTCTTCTGAGCCTTCCGTTGCATCAAGGTCAGCGTTTCTTGTGACACAAATAACATTTGTATGTTTGACCTTATACATAGAGAAAATTTGAGGAACAAACATCTCAATTGCGTGCTCTAGCAGCATAAACTTAAGGCCTGTATCATCTCCTGGAAGCTGAACTATGCGTTTGCATTGCCTTGGAAGCGGAATAAGACCTAGTGTTACTCCTTCAGCTGCAATATTATTTGTTCCCTTTTCAGTCTTTTGCGCTTTTGCCGCCTTGGTTTTTTTCTTTGTATCTTTGGGGCCTTTTTCTTCATCAAGTCTCACCACAATATAAAGAGACCCATTTTCAAGATGCGGAAAAGGATGGCGTGAGTTTACAATTTGCGGCGACAAAAATGGCATAACATTCATGTCGAAATAATCTTGCATAAACTCATGCTGTTTCTCGTCTAAATCCTTAGCTTTAAGACCAACAATGCCTTCCTTTGCTAACAACTTTTTCAAATCCAAATAACATTTTTCGTAGTATGGATAGAGTTCATGACACCTGGCATATATGGCATCGAGTTGTTCTGCTGGTGTCATACCAGATTTTGAGTCAAGGATTGTTTGTTTAAGCAATGACAGGTCAGTGATGCTTCCAACACGAACCATAAAGAACTCTTGGAGGTTAGACCAAAAAATGGAAATAAAATTAAGTCTTTCAAATAGAGGTACCGTAGGGTCTGCGCCTTGATCTAGCACTCGTTTATTGAATTCGATCCAGGATAATTCGCGATTCTGCATATATGAATAATCTCTTTTTGGACGATCCTTTTTAAGGGGTTTATCGTTTGTGTGGCTTTTGTTGGATCTGTTATCAGCCATTTGGGCTCCTTCACGAATTCGCGACATACTCGTTTGTAAGTATAGCGAGGGTTGCAAATAGTTTTAAAGTATGAAGAGCCTGCAATCGAAAGGAAAACATATGTTAGAACAGATCAATTTTGATATTGAGCCGTTAGATAAAGGCGAATACAAACAAACCTATGACAGGCTAGTTAAAGAATTGGTTGTTCTACAACAAAAGGCTATTACGGAAGGCATCGGTCTTGTAGTACTTTTTGAAGGATGGAATGGCGCAGGCAAGGGATCTCGTATATCGGATTTGATGTATAACTTAGACGCTCGCGCAACTAGCGTATATGTAAGCCCCGATATCGACACAGCAGAAATTGAGGCATTCAAACAACTTGACCAGAACGTTACCGGTTACTTTCCACTAATGCAGGAGTATTGGAAGGCTCTTGGTGAAAGAGGTCATATAACTTTTTTTGATCGTGGGTGGTATACAAAAGTAACAGAGACACTTCTGTACAAAAAGCCTTTTGCCGACAAGCTTCCAAAGAAAAAATCAAAGGAACTCTTACAGTCCATCCAAAATTTTGAAAATCAATTAGTAAACGATGGATATGTAGTAGTTAAATTTTTTATACATGTCACTAAAAAGGGTCAGCGTAAGCGTCTGTCCAAATTACACGATGACAAAACAACCCGTTGGCGTGTAACTAAACAAAAACTTGCAAGCACAAAAGACTACGACGATGAATACCAAATTTATGACGCTTTACTTGAAGGATCGAATTTTGATTTTGCTCCATGGGAAGTCTTAAACGGTGAAGACAAGCGAAGATCAAACATCGCCATTGCACAAAAGCTTGTCGATTCAATAAAAATGGCTATAGAAAACAAAGTGAAGACAAGAGCAACAGAACAGTATTCCTTTACACCTCAGTATTCATTTGCACCTATGTCTTCAAAATTCAAGATTGTGCCCGATTATCCACGCGTAGAAAACCTTGATCACTCTCTTTCTATTCCGCAGGATGAATACCGCACCGAATTAAAGAAATTGCAGAAAAAACTATTTCGTCTTGAGAATGTGATGTATCAGAAAAGAGTTCCGCTTCTAGTTCTTTACGAAGGATGGGATGCGGCTGGAAAGGGCGGCAACATCAAACGCGTAGCACAAGCACTAGATGCACGTGCGTATACGATATTTCCATCACCTGCTCCAACAAAACCTGAACTTGCACACCCCCACCTTTGGAGATATTGGACACGACTTCCAAAGGCAGGCCATGTTGGCCTATATGACAGAACTTGGTATGGACGTGTATTAGTTGAACGGGTAGAGAAAATTACTCCCCCTGAAAGATGGGCGCAAGGATATGACGAAATCAACGAATTTGAGCGCGATCTTATTGATTGGGGAGCGATTCTTCTTAAGTTTTGGGTTGATGTTTCGGATGAAGAACAACTAAAACGCTTTGAGGACAGGCAGAAAGATCCTTCAAAACAATGGAAAATCACGCCTGATGATTGGAGAAATCGAGACAAACACGAAGAATATATAAGTGCAATTGACGATATGTTTCGACTTACCTCAACAGAGTTTGCACCTTGGATAGTGTTAGAGAGCGACGATAAAAAATATGCTCGCATAAAAGCGCTTCGCATCATCATAAATGCATTAGAAGATCGCCTTAACTAACACCCCTAAACAAGTGGCCAGATGTTGAGTTTGGAAGCTTCGGCATCGATCCGGATCCTTCAAGGGCTAACTCAAGAGCGTGTTTTGCACGACTTACAGCATGCGCGGTTTGCTCAACATCCATAAATGTTGTATCCACCAAAAACGCGCTCACACCAGATGTGACAAGCTCAGGAATTGATGTGACCAAATCCAATGCGACACTGTTGTATATATGACTTCTACCAAGCACATCGGTAATAACAGGAAACTCGTAGTTTTTGCGATCACGCAACGTATAGGATATCTTCCTTCGCGTACACGAGTTACATGTCTCACCACATTCACCAAGAGACATCAAAACACAGTGTTCGCTTACCATTAATTCTTGAGAGCCATTTACTGTAATCCCAAGTTCAGCAGGGCAATCGTTTGCAAGATCACGTATTTGAGAAATATTAAGTTCGGGAGATAGCCACACTAAATTCGCACCAAATGCATGTACCACATCGAAAGATTCCCTATTGGTAACCGGAAGATGCGGCCCAACTTGACTAATTGCGCCTAAATCAGACGCTTGCCTTAAGGCACCTATAGAATCAATCAATACTGGTTCATCAGCTGATACATAATCCCATACGTTAATCCCAAATGCGTTCTCTCTGGACTCCCCACACGAATCGTGGTTCACAGTAGGAATTATCGGAATGCACTTTTTAGGATAAGAAGTCTGCGTTACTTCACTTAACAATTTCCCACATATCTGCGCCTGTCCGCGCCTGTAATTAAGTGCTGGTACATATATATCCGTAGCACCTGATCGTTTTGCAGCACGTGCACACATTGGGTTTGTTGCAATAGCACATATCCTGCATTGTTTTGACGGAGATACAAATCCAGGATGTGTACTATTTAATTTCGGAAGGTCGCGATCGCGCTTACCCTTAAGTATGGCATCTTCAAGCACTTCTAGTACTGCCGCTCTACATTTATGGATTTGCGAAAAGCCAAGACCTGCGTTTTCGTCTAAATCAATACAGAGATTTATAAGCTTAAAAGGCGTAGAGCCAAGTCTGTCGATATGTTCATAAATTTCACTTTCAGTTATTGCTTTTGTACGAGCAGTCTCAACAACTACACCTTCTGCAAATCCTTTGGGAAGTTCACTTGGGAATTGATCTTGCAACCTACGAATAATTGCCAGATCAACCGTATCTCGCAAATCGCTTACGTCTGTTGATGGCCAAAACTCCATTTGAAGTGGCTCGCCTACTTTAATTTTTACGTACCCATCAATAGGAACTCTTGGGCTTTCCGTGTTGTATTTAAATGCTGCACTGGCCGATCGGATTCTAAACACCCGATCATTTGGATGGATACGCTTGGCCTCTGCTCCAAAATCTATGACCGCCGTCTTTGAGGCAACCATAGCATCCGCCTTAACCTCTGCCCTTGCGTTGCCTTTGCGTGTCCAAACCTCAATAAGGTCTCCCTCATCAAGTGTATGTTCAACAGAAATTTTGACCTCATCACCAGATACAGCTTTCACGCGACCTACAGACTGACCTCTATTATTAGGACGCTGATATCCCATGATTGAGTTCCCGCGCTCACCATCAAGGTATCCATCTGTAAAACCACGCGAAAATACTTGAGCAAGCTCAGACTTACCATCCTTAAGAACTGGTTTACCTTGACTCAGCAAATCAAGTGCGCGCCTATATGTTTTCACAGCTGAAAAAACATACTCAGGAGATTTCATGCGGCCTTCAATCTTAAGCGATGAAATTCCTGTATCCACAAGTTCGTCTAGCCTGTCATATGTGCAAAGATCCTTAGGAGAAAGTAAAAACTCTCCTGGAGTTTTAGCATCAACACCAGGGTTATTTTGATTCACAAGTGCATATGGAAGCCTGCATGCTTGTGCGCACAACCCACGATTTGCAGATCTTCCACCAATAAGAGAGGACATGAAACACTGTCCTGAATAGCAAATACATATTGCACCGTGGCCAAAAACTTCGACTTCCATATCATAAGATTTAGCATATTCGGAAAGCTCAGCGATTTCTGGTAGCGAAAGCTCGCGCGCAAGCGTTACTCTTTTTGCCCCCAACTCAGCCACAGCATCTATCCCGCTTTTGCTATGAATGTTCATCTGAGTGGAGATATGAATTCGCGCATCGGGAAGATTTCTAGCAACTTCGAACGCTAGCCCTAAGTCTTGAATAATGAATGCATCAGCTCCCGCCCTATAGGCTTGACGTGCGCATTCTAAAACAGACTTCATCTCATTAGGTAAAACAATAGTATTCAGTGTGATATAAACTCGAGCCCCACGAAGATGTACATAATCACATGCATCCCCTAGGGTTTCTAAAGTAAAGTTATCAGCGTTTCTACGAGCATTAAAGGAACCCAGGCCAAGGTACACCGCATCTGCGCCACCGCATACAGCTGCTCGCAAAGAATCAACGTTGCCCGCTGGTGCGAGCAGTTCAATACGTCCCATCAAAAGCCACCGATCACAATTCAGTGGCTGTTTCGTCTGCATCCTTTAAGGTTTTGATTCCCTCATCATAAAGGTCTTGGATCTCTTTTATTTGATCCTTATACTCATCATAGTTGTATGGATTTTTATCCGTTGCTGATGCAATATCTGAATAGAGATTTATATAATCCCCCAATGCCTCTTTCAGCTTTCCACAACCCTCGTTATATTGTTTTTTAAGATCGCTCAGATCATCCGGTGCTTCTATGCCATCCATGCTATCGATAATGGCAAATGCATTGTCCGCATGCGTACGCATGGATACTACATCTTCTCGCGAAACCGCATCATTGAACTGTGCAAGCACGTCTTTTAAATCTGACGTTTTATTGCTGAGCTCTGACATATAGCTTCTAGATGTGGGAGTATCATCTTCAGTATTTGATTGCGTAGCTGCAAATTGCCCACACCCTCCTAGCAGCAACGCTAGCATAAAGGCTGCTACAGCAATAAAGGCTTTCGATATATTCGACACTTTCCTAGCTGACATTACCTCTCCTGTTTATATATTTGCAGTGTATCTCTACCAGTAATATGCATTAATAGTCTGACCAATTAGTCATCATAGTATAAGGCAATGCCAATTCAGCTAATCGCAATCAAAGTGAAAATCATCCAGTTGGTGTAGGTTCTGGGTCTGGCGTCGGTGGATCGGGCTCAGGATCAGGATCAACTGGAGGATCAGGAGTCTCATTCCCACCGCTTGCTCCTGGTTCCTCTGGTGTGCCACCTGTGTTTCCAGGCTCTTCATTGCCAGGCTCTTCTTCACCTTCACCTTCATCTTCATCATCGGGATTTGTAGTTGGAGACCACCCACCATTACCTATGTGATATTTGCTATCTACGTAGTTCTTAATATAGTCAGGCTCACCTGCTGTTGGGAATTCCTCAATTGGCTTTCCAGCTAAAACACGATTCATGAAGTCGGCAAAGGTGCTTGCCGCAGTAGAAGTAACCCTGCTTGCCTCACTATATGTGTCTGCACGCTCACCTAACCAAATTGCAACTGAAAACTGTGGTGTGATTCCGACAAACCAGCTATCTTTTTTGTCATCCGTAGTTCCAGTTTTTCCACCTACAGGTTGATCAGAGTCAAGCCTTGCTGCGGTTCCCGTGCCGTCCCTAACAACACCTTCAAGACCTTCAACTACCGCAGCCGCGACCTCAGGTGATATGACACGCTCACCTTCTGGATTAGAATTATCAACAATCACATCCCCTTTAGAGTTAGTGATCTTGATAATACATTCGGGATTATAGTGAATACCACCATTTGCAAATGTTGCATAAGCATCCGCCATTTCAAGCGGGGTAAATGAATCAATACCAAGCGTAATGCCGGCAACATTTTGAATGTTTGATGTGATGCCGCAACGCTGAGCCATGTCACGAATTTCATTTACGCCAACAGACATTGCAAGACGCATAAATGCGGTATTCGAGGATACCTTTAAAGCACCACTTATTGGCTGAACACCATAGTCGTGTTTATCAACATTGAATACTTCAGCAGCTCCTTCAGGCGTAAATGAATATCCGGCATCAATTATTGTGTCTGGATTAATACCCGCTTCAAGAGCTGCAGCATAAGTAAACGCCTTAAAAGTAGATCCGCATTGTCTGCCCGATCCACCTTCGCCGGTTGCCATGTTTACTTGTTCGTTATCGTAATCTTTGCCACCAACCATGGCTTTGATATATCCGTTGTCAGGATCTATCGCAACCATTGCAACCTCAAATGGCTCCCCTGCTTCTTCTTCCTTATTTGCAGCAGCAATATCAGCGGCTTCTTGGCAATCAATATCTAACGTAGTAACAATCTCAAGACCACCTGCAAAAAGATCAGCTACAGAGAACGCATATTTGCCATTTTGGCTTAGAAGTTGATTGCGCACATAACTTGCAAAGTAAGGATATTTGGTAATACCAGTAACAGAGGGAGCTGTCGTATTGAGTTCAATTGGAGCTGCCTTCGCTTGCTCAGCTTCGGCCTCTGATATGTAGCCGTTTGAAAGCATTCTATCGAGAACTGTGTTTCTACGCTTCAGACAATTTTCCGGATGATCAATTGGATTATTAAAAGTTGGGGATTGCGGGATTCCGACCAAAGTTGCCGCTTCATCAAGCGTGAGATCACTTGCATCCTTTGAATAGTAGCGCTGAGCTGCTGCCTGAATTCCATATGCGCCCGAGCCATAGTTAATGGTGTTTAGATACATGGAAAGGATCTCGTCTTTGTCATACATCTCTTCCATTTTTGTTGCAAGAAACATCTCGCGAAGTTTTCTCTTGATAGAAATCTCATTCATTTCTTCAGAGAGAATGGTGTTTCTCACAAGCTGTTGCGTGATTGTCGAACCGCCTTCTCTAGAACCACCAAACAGATTATTCACAATCGCACGAGCGGTGCCATACATATCAACACCTTTATGTGAATAAAAACGTTCATCCTCAGTTGCGACTGTTGCCTCTTTTACATAATCGCTTACCTCATCAAGTTCCACCGGATCACGATTCTCAAGCTGAAATTCAGCGAGCACAGTTTTACCATCTGATGCATATACAGTAGAAGTTGATGACGTACCAAAGGCATCTGCATGCGAATAATCAGGAAGATCTTCTAGCCAAGTATTTGCAAGCGCGATTGCTCCAAATGCCAATGCGGCCATTACGGCCACGATGATTGCGATTATTGAAAGGCCTGTAACTTTACCCATCTTTTTCTTGATGTGGTAACGACCTTTAATTGCACGTGAACTCACAAAACTCCTCTGTTCGATTTTTGTGACATTGTATCATCGTGTATACAGGCAATTGAAGCCACCGGACATTGTATATAGATGTAGTACATACGTATCTAAACATTTCTCCACAAAACCACCATCAAGCTTAATCGTTAAACGATGAAGCTTACCTTCATTAAGGTTTCAATATTTTCGCAATGTTTCAAGCCCTCATTGGGATCAACTGTGAAACTATCTTCAGAGTTTTTACAGTTGCTTCGCAAGTGCCGCTACAAAGTTATCCAAAAACTCATCGATGTCAGCTTTTTTGCAAATTAGCGGAGGAAGTAGCCTAACAGTTGAAGGTCCTGTTGCATTGATCACTAATCCGTTAGCTAATGCATCTGTTACAACTTGTGGTGCATCTAACCCTGAGCGTAAATCCATACCTACCATAAGGCCACGACCACGAACATCAATAACTCCTTCAAGCTCTGATGCACGTCCCATAAGATAGTTGCCCATCTCTTCTATCTGCTCGGCAAATCCAGGTTTAGACAACTCTTCTAAAGTTGCTAAAGCAGTGCTTACCGCAATGTTGCTGCCACCGAAAGTAGACCCATGTTGACCAGGTGAAAGCGTGTCTGCTACCTCACCTCGTGCAGCACAAGCGCCACACGGAATACCGGATGCAATACCTTTAGCAATTGTGACAATATCCGGCAAAATGCCTGCATGTTGGAATGCAAACGGCATCCCAGTACGGAAAATACCGCATTGCACTTCATCGCAGATCATAAGCGCACCGTATTCATCACAGATCTCACGTGTTGCTATAAGAAACTCATCGCTACATACATGTACCCCGGATTCCCCTTGAATAGGTTCAACCATTACCGCACAAACCGCTCCGCGCAAAGACTCAAAGGCACCCTTTAATGCATCGATGTCATTAATTGGTGTTGGCAAAAAGCCTTCAGGAATTGGCTCGAACCCTTCGTGAAATTTACTTTGCCCTGTTGCTGCAAGCGTTGCAAGTGTACGACCATGGAAACTGCGTACAAGCGTAATGATTGCAGTTGGTGCAACAGATGGGTCTTGACCTTTTGCTACAGCTTTATTTTTTGCAAAGAGTCTTGCAGCTTTTATTGCGCACTCGTTTGCTTCAGCACCCGAGTTCGCAAAAAACGTTTTCCAACCTGTACGCTGAGTTTGCTTGGTTGTATTAGCTCCCTTTGCATGTGCACCGGAAACTCCAAGAGGCTCAAAATCAAGTAGGTCAGATAACTTTTTTGCAAGTTCGCCTCTGTTTTCAATATAGAAATAATTGCTCACATGAATTAGACGTTCAGCTTGTGACTTTATTGCGTCAACTACAACTGGATGACAATGCCCAAGACTACACACGCCAATACCCGACAAAAAGTCTAGGTACTTATCTCCGTTAGAGTCTTCTAAATGCATGCCTGAGCCTTTGACAAACTCAACGTCCTTTCTGCCAAAGGTGTGCATTATATATTCGCTATCAAGCTTTTTTTCTTCAGTTAAGCCCATTTCAAACCCCTAATCTTTGACTTACTGTCCCATTTTATACACTAGATGCCGCAATCTTTAACAGTCAGAGACGCCGTTTGTGTTTATGGCACATCAGATAAGTTTTGCGGCAAAGTTTCCAATAGGAGCCAAGCTAGCATCCTCCTCATCAACATTGCCTGTAATCATCGTGCCAATACCTTTGTTAGTTAACAGTTCTAATAACAGCGCATGAGGCGTTGTTCCGTTTATTATGTGTGCACGAGCCACGCCTGAATCTAAAGCTCTTACACATGATTCCAACTTCGGAATCATGCCACTTGAAATAGAACCTTCAGAGATAATCTCTTTGGCCTCATCACAGATCATCGATGACACCAAAGTTGATTTATCGGGATAGTCCGTATACAACCCATCCACGTCGCTTAAAAAGACTATCTTGTGAGCGCCAATAGCTGCTGCAATATGTCCTGCTGCGACATCGGCATTTATGTTATAACACCCACCGTCTTCACCCATCGCAATGGATGCAATAACGGGAATGTAGTCAGCAGCAACTAAATCTTCAATGAGTTCAGGGTTTATTCGAGTGATAGCTCCAACACGGCCGAGTTCAGGAGATAGTTGTTCTGCGATTATCACACCAGCATCTGCCCCACTAATCCCAACAGCCATATTCCCTTGCTTATTCATGGCTTCAACAAGATCCTGATTGACCTCTCCTATAAGAACTCCCCTTACAACATGCATTGCCTCATCAGTGGTCACACGTTGGCCGCGGATGAATTCAACGTTGATGTTTTCACGCTCCATAGCAGCACTAATTGCCTTGCCTCCGCCGTGGACAATGACGGGATTGACTCCGATGATTTTCAAAAGCACAATGTCTGCCATTACTTCTGCGCGCAGCTTCTTATCCACCATCGCAGCGCCGCCATATTTTATGACCACAGTTCTTCCAGTAACATGCTTAATCCAAGGCATTGCCTCTGTTAAAACATCGCCTGTAATGCTAGACACTCCATTTGGACGTGCTTGATAATCAAACTTCACTTAACTACTCCACCTTTCAAACTTTCAAAGCAAATGATCTTGCAAGTAAATCTTTATGTATTTTATGGCCTGTAATTTTATGGCCTGTAATCTTATGACCTGTAATCACCATTGATCGATATGTAATCATGCGTAAGGTCACACGTCCAAATAGTTGTTTGTGCCGACCCTGCACCTAAATCTACAAGTATTGAAATCTCTTCGTCTTCAAATCTACGAAGAGCCTCTTCTTCATCAAAATCAAGTGCAAGCCCACATTTACAAACAGGGAGTCCAAGCATATCGATGTTAACGTTTTCTTGCTTAAACTCCGCACCGGATTTCCCGAGAGCCGCAGCGATACGTCCCCAATTTGCATCATGGCCTGCAATTGCAGTTTTTACAAGCGGAGAATTTGCAACAGCCCTTGCCGCCTTATCAGCATCCTCTGGATTTTTTGCACCCTTAACAGTCACATCCACCAGCTTGGTTGCGCCTTCGCCATCACGCGCCATCTGCCTTGCAAGCGATGTGCAAACCTGAACAAGTGCGCTTTCAAAAGCAGCGAACGCCTCATCATCACGCGAAAGTGTTCCATTGTGTAAGGATTCACGCTGTTCTTTAGATAGAGCTTTACCGGAGGCCATCAAAATACATGTATCGTTTGTGGATGTATCCGAGTCAACCGTTATTTTATTAAAGCTAACGTCGACTGCCTTTTTTAAAGCAAAGCGAAGGTCATCTTCTTTGATTGGAAAATCAGTCGTAATAACTGAAATCATTGTTGCCATATTAGGCATTATCATGCCAGAGCCTTTAGCCATCCCCCCTACATGGAATATAGTATCTGCAAACCCTAAAGATGCGCCATCAATACTTACAGCGTATTCTTTTGGATGGGTATCTGTTGTCATGATTGCTTTTGCGGCATCGCTATGATCCTCTTTAGAAAGCGCACATGCAGCAAGCTCTGTACCAACTTGCATAGGTTCAAGCGGAAGTTGCACACCAATAACTCCCGTAGATGCTATTAACACTTCGCTTTTCGGACAACCAAGCACTGTAGATACAATCTCTGCTTGGTGCTCTACCGTTTGAAAGCCAACTTCTCCAGTTGCAGCATTTGCAATTCCAGAATTGATGGCTACAGCTTTCGCAAATCCGTAATAGCCATCACCCATTTCAGTTGCTTCAGCTGCACCGTTTGGCGTTGCTGTATCTGTATAAACGCTACTTCCCTCATTGAGTTGCATTTTGTCAAATAAAACAGGAGCTGCGCAGAATTCATTTTTCGTAAATGTTGCAGCCGTAGGACAAACCTCATCAGCAACAACCAACGCAAAATCTAGTCTTTGCGCGTTAGCTCTAAAACCCGCATGAACACCTGCTGCCTTAAAGCCCAAAGCAGCACAAACACCTAAATTATTTTCAGAATCACAATCTTCTATTTTGTAATCAGTCTCCATTTTGTCTCCCTATATTGGCATTGCTATTGCATCCAGTCCCTCTGTTTGCGGCAGACCAAACACAATATTTGCGCATTGAACAGCTTGACCAGCAGCCCCTTTAACAAGATTGTCTATTGCCGCAATACAAACAGCAGACGATGTTCTTTCGTCATAGGCAACTCCAATTTGAACATTATTTGTTCCTACAACAGAGGCTGTTCTTGGGAATTGCCCTAGAGACAACACCTCAACAAATGGGCAATCTTTATAGAAATCAACATATAAGTCATGAAGTTTCTCACCCGACATCTCGGTTAACCGCATGGTTACAGTAGATAGAATCCCCCGATTCATCGGAGCTAGATGCGGAGTAAAAACCAGTCTATCTTGGATGTCCAAAATTTGCTCAATCTCAGGTGTATGCCTATGAGATGTGACACCATATGCCTCAACATCATCATTTGCAAAGCAAAAATGGGTGCGCTGCGTTGCCTTTTTACCAGCACCTGTAACACCAGAGACGGCATCCGCTACAACGATTGATTCATGTCTTAAAAGTCCAGCTCTAATTGCTGGTGCAGCCGCAAGCGATGTAGCCGTCGGATAACAACCAGCACATCCAACTAAACAGTCTTGCTTCGCTTCTTTGGCTGCACGAGCCTTCTTCAAATCTTCTCCGAAAAGCTCCGGAAGGCCGAATGCTGCATTTGCTAGTAAGTCCTGAGCCGTATGCTCAACACCATACCACGCACTGTATGTATCAACATTTTTTAGCCTAAAGTCAGCAGATAGATCTATAACCGCGGTTCCATTTTTTAAAAGCTTTGGGGCAAGTTCCATTGCCGCAGTATGAGGAACCGCCAAAAATGCAACATCGACTTCAGATTCCACTAACTCATCTGTCGTGCAGAATTTGAGATCAGTTTTTCCAATTAGTGCAGGGTATGATTCTGAAAGTAAAGTACCGGCAGATGTATCAGATGCGGCGAACTCCAACGTGAACCCAGGATGGCTTAACAATATATGAACTAGTTCAATTCCCGCAAAACCAGCAGCGCCGGCAATACCAGCCGAATAGGCCATTTTCTCTCCATTCATTTGATGTTTATGATTTAAAAATTGCGTGCAATTTGAAAAATGCGCAGGGAAGCCAAGATGGATTAGCGCACACGGAACCAGCCCAGTCTTATATGTGACTTATGCGCTGCATACGTCGTCGGCAAACGAGGGAAAGTGACGGCATTGTAGATGTCGGTAATGCCAATATCACAAATCTCCCCCCTTTTATAATTGCGTGGCGTTTTCTTGCATACACGATGCTAATATGATCGAGTTTTGGTTATTTTACACAAGTTTCGTTGCATAAACGTTAAACATTGGAGGATGTGCGATGAGTCACAACAGCCAACCGGCGCGCGGTGCCAATATTAAAGCTATTGTTGATTACTTCACTAGTGGAATAAAGGATAAAGCCGAAAGAATCGGAATCGAACTAGAGAACACTTTGGTTTATAAAGATGGATCGGCTGTTTGCTACAACGATAAATTCGGTCAGGAATGGCTCCTTCGCGATTTACATGCAGATTTCCCGAACCCAATCAAAGATGCTAGTGGGGATCTGGTAGGTGTTGCCGCTGGAATGCATACTGTCACGTTAGAACCTGCTGCTCAGGTTGAGTTGTCCACTGGTCCTTTTGACACCTTAGCTAAGGCAAGTACTGCATTTGCAGATTTTCGACAGCTTTTAGACAGCAAAATCGGAGATAAAGACATTGATGTTGTTACCCTTGGATATCACCCAACTGCAAGAGCAATCGATCTTCCGATTATCCCTAAAAAACGATACGACATAATGAATAAATACCTCGGTGCAATATCGATGTTTGGAATCTGTATGATGCGTGGCAGTGCGTCAACTCAAGTTGCAATCGATTACACCTCAATAGAGGATTGCTTAAGAAAACTACGCCTTGCTAATGCATGCGTCCCAGTATTTTCATTAATCTGTGATAACTCCCCAATTTTTGAAGGCAAAATTCGTCCGCATCAATTAATGCGTACAGAAATCTGGGAGAAGTGTGATCCAGATAGGTGTAATACAGTTCCAGGGGTTATGGAAGATGGATTTACGCTTGAGGATTATGCTGAATATATTTTAGATACTCCTGCAATGGTTGACATATCCACCGGTACACAAGTTCTTTCTGAAAAATCATTCGGTGATCTTTACGCTGATAAAGAGATGGGTATAAGTGATGTCGAACATGCATTATCGATGTTATTTACGGACATAAGGCTTAAAAAGTACATCGAGATCAGACCTGCCGATGCAATGCCAACGCAATACGTCATTGCATATGCAGCACTTATTAAGGGGCTTTTTTATAACGAGGAATCTCTTTGCGCACTTGATTCGCTTTTCAAAGGTATAAGCGCAGACGATATTGCAAACGCCAAGCTCTCTCTTATGGCAAACGGTTACAACGGGACAATATTTGGATCTCCTGCATCCGAAATAGCCGACCAAATTATATCTATTGCAGCTACCGGATTATCAGATGAGGAAAGCCCATTAATAATTCCTCTTGCTGAGCTTGTAGCTTCTAGGACAACACTTGCAGAACAGTATTTAACAAATGCACAGCAAAACGCATAAGTGTAAACAAGCATGATATGGTCAGTACTGGATTTGTAATAATAGTTTTTGAGCTTTAAATGTATTTGAACTTTAATATTGGACTTAGAGCAAAGGTGATCTTATGAGCAACGAAGGCAAGAAAGTCAAAATTCACTACACAGGAACTCTAGATAACGGAGAGAAGTTTGATTCTTCCTATGACAACGGAGAACCACTTGAATTTACATGCATGTCAGGACAAGTCATTAAAGGATTTGATGATGCAGTAAAAGATATGGAAATAGGCGAAAAGAAAACCATACATATTGAACCCCAAGAAGCTTATGGCGAATATGATGAAAAATTAGTTCAAGAAATTCCTGCAGAACATATTCCGAATGCCGACGATCTACCTATAGGCGGCATGGTTTACATGCAAAGCCCTGCAGGGATAATGCCCGTGCAAGTAGTAAAAGTAGAAAATGGAATTGTCACACTTGACATGAATCATCCACTTGCGGGCAAGCCTTTGAATTTTGAGCTTGAACTAGTTGAAGTCGAGGATTAGGCTCTATTATTATCTCTATATAACCAAACCTTTAATGCGCATACATATCTGCATAAGGCCGGGATGATTCCGGCCTTAATTTTACAAATGCATGCCGATCATATTCGATAGGATTATCTAATTCTTTATCAAAATAGTTGTTGTATTCATCAATGATATTTTCAAGGAACTTATCATCTTCATCATCAAGGTCTTGAATTACAAGGCCTGTCCCAATTTCTTCGGGCTTATGCTTTAGGTAAATTACGCCACCATGCATTCCTGTAGCCATATACTCGCCAGGACACCCAAGCAAAACAATCGCTCCGCCAGCCATATATTCACCAAGAAAACTGCCAGCATTTCCACCTATAACAATCACTGGCTTTTTATCTTCAAACTGTTTCATATGTATACCAACACGCCATCCACAATCATCTCTTATAAAAATGTGGCCTCCACGCATTGCATAGCCTGCTGCATCCCCGCATCTTCCATGAATAACCACATTTCCTGCATTCATCGTATTGCCGATTTGATCTTGGGCGTTGCCAAATACTTCAATGTTTCCGCCATCCATATATGCCGCCATGTCATTACCTGGAGTCCCATGGATTTTGATGCTTTTCCCTTGAGGCATCGCACACCCAATATATCGTTGTGCAAATACATCACGCAAACAGATCTCATCATTTTGATCTAGCAAGGCTCTAATCTTTTCGTTTGCCTCTTTAAAATGCTCTGTCCCAAGTTCAAGACTTGGAATGCTATCAATGTTTTCCATCACATGCCCTATCTCTGCACTTTATATGCAACCTGTATATAACTACTTCGAAAAATAAAATCACCTTGCTGAATTGAGGCTGGATCCCTTTTGATCTGCATCATTTTCTTAATGAAGCTTTAATCACTCCCCAGCATGCTTAACACCAAGTATTTCAAGTTCCTTTTCATTAAGCCCAACGCCTCTTAGCATCAAGCGATTACCTCGAAGACTATCGATGGAGTTAATACCCATGCCGCCCATCATCTCTTGAATTTCGTGATTCCATCCAGTAACCAAATTCACAAGACGCTCAGCTGCAATTTCAGGATTCAGACGCTTTGTTAATTCAGGTCTTTGAGTTGCGATTCCCCAATTGCATTTACCACTTGAGCAGTCTCCACATTGATGGCATCCAATAGCTATTAGAGCAGCTGAAGCGATATAAGTTGCATCAGCCCCAAGAGCAATTGCACGTACAATATCAGCAGAACTTCGCATTGAACCTGCAGCTACAAGGCTAACTGTTGAACGAATTCCTTCATCTCTAAGTCGTTGATCAACCGATGCAAGGGCTAACTCAATAGGAATACCAACGTTATCTCTGATTCTTTTCGGAGCTGCACCAGTGCCTCCCCTAAAACCATCCACAACTATAATGTCGGCACCTGCTCTTGCCATTCCAGAGGCAATGGCTGCCACATTATGTACGGCCGCTATCTTTACTGAAATCGGCTTTTCGTATCTAGTTGCTTCTTTAAGCGAAAATATAAGCTGACGTAAGTCTTCTATTGAATAAATGTCATGATGGGGCGCTGGAGAAATAGCATCTGTTCCAACAGGAATCATCCTAGTTTTAGAAACTTCTTCATTTATTTTTTCACCCGGAAGATGACCGCCAATGCCAGGCTTTGCTCCTTGGCCTATCTTGATCTCAATAGCAACCCCAGCATTTAGATAATGCGGGTCAACCCCAAATCTACCAGATGCAACTTGCACAATGGCATAATCTGTATATTCCTCTAAATCCTGATGTAGGCCACCTTCTCCAGTGTTAAAAAATGTACCTAGTTCTTTTGCAGCCATAGCTAAAGCTTTTTGTGTGTTTAGAGAAATTGAACCAAAGCTCATAGCGGAAAACATCATTGGCACATCAAGCTGAATCTGCGCAGGCATTTCAGTAATTACTGTCTGCTCTCTTTCATTAATCTTCAAAATATTTGGGCGACTCCCAAGAAAAACCTTGGTTTCCATTGGCTCACGCAATGGATCTATTGATGGATTTGTAACCTGACTTGCATTGAGTAAAAGATGATCCCAATAGATCGGAAATGGTTCTGGATTACCCATTGAGGTTAACAACACAGCGCCTGTTTGAGACTGTTTAGCTATGTCTTGCATATAGCCTAATGTCCAGTTATTGGATCCAGTGTCTACTTGAGGCCATTTAATTATCGAAATTGCATGTGTTGGGCACATAACAACGCAGCGCTGACAGTTAACGCACTTTGAGTGGTCTGCAACAACCCTGCCTAGTTCTTCATCTACACGATGAACTTCGTTTGCACAGGATCTTTCGCATACTCCACATTCAACACATTCATCACGATCTCTAATAACCTTATATCTAGGCAATACATAATCAAGCATAAACTTGCTCCCGTCTCTTCGGTGGCAGCACTCCCACCTCATGTGCAAGTACTGCACGAGCCGGGTTATTTTCAGATGACTCATTCAGTTTTCTTTGCGCGACTTCATCAAGCTGCACAACAAACGGAACTCCACCTTCAATAGATCGCACGTTTTCAGCGTCCGGACAAACAATCTCTATGGCCGCTTGCTCACTTGCCAAATAAACCATTGAACCTTTTTCGGCAACCATAAGTGCCCTTAACTTCAACCGATCATTTATCGCAAGTAGTCCCTCTTCAGAACCTAGTATTACTGAAAATGGTCCATTAACTAGAGCGCTTGAGTAGGTTGTTCTAAGTGCTGTTTCAAACGCCGCCCTCTTAGGATCCATACGTACTATGTCATCCCAAGAACTAGCGGTCATTATGTGTGCTGCCATTTCTTGAGACAAACCATGTCTTCTTGCTAATAGATCAAATAGATACGTGATTACTTCTGTGTCAGTTTGAAGCTCGCATTGATATCCAAATTGCTCAACATATCGGCGATTTGCGTCGTAGCTTGAAATTTCACCATTGTGGACCACTGACCAATTGAGAAGCGTAAAAGGATGAGCACCACCCCACCATCCAGGAGTATTGGTTGGAAACCTGCCATGCGCAGTCCATGCCCATGCCTTATAGTCTTGAATTCTGTAAAACTCACCTATGTCTTCTGGGTATCCCACACCCTTAAAAGCTCCCATATTTTTTCCCGAAGAAGAAACAAAGGCACCATCAATATTTGCATTTATATGAAATACATGACGCATCGTATATTCAGCCTCATCAAGTCCGCTGTTATTTAGCTTCATCGGATGTACAGCAGCAAAGTAACGCCAAATATCAGGGGGATTTTTAATAGCCTCAACAGAATCCGTTGGAATTCTTTCCTGTTTTTCAATCATGAAATAATTATTTAGATATTCTTCTGTATTATTCTTAGCGTCTTGTCCTTCATACATAATGTGAAACGCATACAGATCTTTGTACTCAGGATAAATTCCATAGGCAGCAAATCCACCACCTAGGCCATTTCCTCGATCATGCATCAAGGCTATAGATTTAAGGATGTCACAACCATCATGACGCTCCCCTGATTTATCCATAATCCCTGCGATCGCACACCCAGAAGGAATCCGTACATCTCCTTCACGTGGGATTTTTCTAAACGCCATAAAACTCCTCTTGCTTTCTTCAAAAGTTTGCATAGCTAAATTGCAATAATTGAACTATGCAGTTAACTATTATTAGCAAACAGTACATAAACCTCTAATTATGAGAACAAAGCTTATACTTATCATGTTTCGCCAAGATATGCCTTATGTTTCAAGCATGTTAAAAATCCATTAGCTGCACGCCTTAACAAGTAATGCAGCCGCATCTGCCATCTCATATAAGCTTCCACGATTCATGGCATCAACAAAGCGATTCATTCTGCTTTCATAAGCGTCGTAAAAATCTTTTACTTTGCATTCTTCATCACTTGCAGAATGAGAGTTTCTGTTCGAATATGTGCACATTTGAAGAAACGTTTTAAGATCTCCAAATAAGCCCTTGGCAGTCATCGCCCAAAAAACATCTGCCAAGACGCTATACCGCTCGTATTCACATAAAGAGCTAGATATCCAAATTTGTCTCCCTAAACTTTGTGGCCAGGGATCATTAGACAGTGTTGTGTACCCAGGTAAAAACACATTTGCGTCAGAGATTTTTTTACTTAGTTCAACATGGCTTTGAAAGTCCCTTGATAATCTCGAAAAAATTTCGGCATATGATTTTGGAGAGTCATGAACATAATCCCTATCTATGATTTCTGCCCGAAGACTCAGATACGCTTCAATATCCAAAATCCGAGTAAAAACACACCGTTTGATGCTGTCTATTTCGATACCTTTATAAAACGATTGATATGGAACAATAATTTGTTCAATATATGCATCGAGCTTCGGATCCAATGAACTCATTAAAGACAAAGTAGCTTTTAGCTTTTTTAATAGATGAATCTTTACTGTATTCCCTAAAGGTACCGGCTTAGATTGAAATGGATACCATTTAAACATCATGGCTTCTAACAGAAGTTCAGGGTCACATTTGCATAGCGCCTCATAGAGAGTTGTTATATCTTCTGGCTGGACTTGAATGTCTTCCAAAAAATACGTGCATTTTAATTCCTCTGTTCCAGGAATCTTTGATTCTTGTGTCATCCTGCGCACCCTCTTCCACCTCCATACCTGATTGATGAACCGCATGCGTTCTAGTGACAACATGGAGGACAAAGTTGTCAGCCTGGACGCTCAAACATCTGCGGCCAATCAGGTTTGGGTGCGCATGGCTTAGTTCTTTTTATGAAAACAATTATACTCGTTTATAAGAACATTTGTTCGATATTTTTCTTACATTATCATTTTGTTTATTACACAATATGGAATATACAAAAGATGATTCTGCCTAACCGCTGGCGCAAATGCCTAACTGCAAGCAGAAATACCTGGCTGTAGACACAAATACGGCTGTAAAAAATAAATATCTAACTGTAGACACAAGCTGCACTCTGCACATATTCCTTAAGATAGAAATGCCCATCGTTGAAAAACAATTCCAACAATGGGCATCTAGTTTCGCTAGAAAGAAGACTAGGCAATGATGGCGAAATTAATTACCTGCTGCTCTAGATTTCTCGTATTCTTCGATAAGTTTCTTCGATACATCTGCAGGAGCATCCTCATAACCTTCGATTTCTATGGAATACGAACCGGAACCACGGGTCAGCGAACGTAAATCCTTGGTGTAATTAATAACCTCTGAATAAGGAACTCTAACCTTAATAATTGTATGTCCAGGAGTTTCCCCCGCATCGGTTCCAATAATGCGTCCTCGTTTAGTCGACATATCCCCCATGATCGCGCCAGCAAAATCTTCTTCAACATCAATTGCCATCGTGGCCATCGGTTCCAAAATAACTGGATTAGCCTTCTCGCAAGCTGCTCTAAATCCAATACGAGCCGCCGTCTTAAAAGCCATTTCATTTGAGTCAACCGAATGATAAGACCCATCAAAAACGGCGCATTTAATATCAACCATTGGATATCCTGCCAAAAAGCCTTCTGCCATAGCTTCTTGTACACCTTTATCAACTGCAGGAATAAGGCCGTTTGGAATTACGCCACCTTTAATTTCATCAATGAACTCATATCCTCCACCTGGGAAAGGCTCAAGACGAAGCCAACAATCACCGAACTGTCCAGCACCACCTGTTTGCTTCTTATGGCGTCCCTGTGCTTCTGCGGTTTTCCTGATGGTCTCACGATATGGAATACGAACAGGTACAAGCGTTGCATCTACACCAGCTTGCTCCTTAAGACGCGATAAAAGCATATCTACCTGCGTATCTCCCATAGCATGAAGAATGGTCTGATGAGTCTGCTCATCACGCGTAATCTTAATAGTCGGGTCAGCTTCTGCTGCACGAGACAAGAATGTACCCAACTTATCCTCTTCGTTTTTATTCTTAGCTTCAATTGCTACTGGATAAAGAGGCTCAGGCATTTCAATTGGAATAATTTCGATATCTCCTTCAACAGAAAGAGTATCCCCTGAACGCGCTTCAGTAAGTTTCGGAATAACTACGATATCGCCTGCTTTGGCGCTTTTCACATCCATGGGTTCTTTGCCCATCATGACTTGAATCTTACCAATGCGCTCCTTCTTGCCAGTTCTAGCATTTATAAGCTCTTGACCTGGCTCCAAAAAGCCTGAAAGAACCTTAACAAAGCTCAATCTTCCAACAAATGGATCAGATACTGTCTTGAATATAAATGCTGAAGGACGCTTTGTCTCATCGATCGGAATAGTTCGTCCATCCGACATTTCCTTAAATCCACCATGACTTCTAGGATGTGGGAAGTACGTTGCAATATCTTCCATAAGATTTTGAACACCCTGCATAATTATGGTAGACCCAACAAATACCGGGATGAATAACTCTTGCGCAATAGCCTTATCAAGCAAGGACTCAAGTTCTTCTTGGGTAAGCTGTTCTTCGCCATCAAGATATTTCATCATCAGCTCGTCGTCAGCTTCTGCAACCAAATCACAAAGCTTGTCGCGAGCTTCCATCGCGGCATCCAAATATTCAGCTGGGATGTCTTCCACAACTTCTTCAGTACCTGAATTTCCGTGATAACGTGCCTTCATTCTTATGACGTCAATCACACCACGGAAGTCTTTATCAACCCCCATCGGAATAGTTACAGCTCCGAGTCTCGAGCCAAACCTAGCATGAAGTGCTGCCATAGCAGCGTCAAAATTAGCGTTTTCACGATCGATATGATTAATGTAAACAGCCCTTGAAATGTTCATTTTTTCGGCTTCATGCCAAAGCATGTTAGTCATAACCTGGGGACCTGCAACTGCGTCCACTACGAATAGAGCCATTTCGGCTGCATGCATACTTGATAAAGTGTCGCCCAAAAAATCAGGATGCCCAGATGTGTCAAGTACATTGATCTTATAGTCTTTATACGGGATAGGTGCAACGGATGTGCTAATGGTGAATTTTCGCTTGATTTCTTCTGAATCATAATCCAGGTAAGATTTCCCATCATGGGTAGTTCCCATACGAGGGGTTTTTCCTGAAACAAATAGCATGGCTTCGGCAAGTGAAGTCTTACCTGCGCCATCCTGCCCAACTAAAACAATGTTCCTTACGTGTTCGGTAGCTGGAGCTGCCATTTTGCATCACCGTCTTTCCATCCCTTGACAAAGCTGTCGGCTAATTAAAGACATTTCAGCACGTTTGGCGATTCATGAGTATTCCGCTGAATGGCTAGTCAAACTCACAAAGTTAATTCTATCCCATTGAAGTGACATAAATGGTCAGGTAGATGCAGACACATCCTTTCTATATATGCAATTCAGGCTGTGACAAGCCATTTCCCAAGTTGCACCAATGGAATATACGTTACCAAAATGTTAAACTCTAACAATCCGATGGATAGCACTCCGATGTTTCGCAAATGCGACCAAGGAGGTGTCCTATGCTTGCATTAAGCAGTAAACACGGTATTGAGTCTGGTTATGCTCCAAGCATTAATACTACCAACAAGTTATCTAATGCACCAAATTCAAACGATTTGAACTCAGTTTTTTCATTGATAAGTTTTCAAACGGGATTGATTCTGGCAGTTATTGGCACGCTTTTTCTAATTACAAAAAGAATGAGAGAAGTAATTTCTTTACAAAAGAAATTATGCAATTCATGTAATTTGAAAATGACAACAGAGACTGCAGCACCAACACAAATTGTAATACCACCATTGAGTGCATCAGATTTTTCACCGGACACTAACAAAACATATGAAAATGGTTCGAATGCCAATGAAATCGACAAAGATTTAATTGAGCTTATTGCATCTATTACAGATGGGAGAAATCAAGGATTAGATGTCCACTTTCGATTTTTAATCGAAATCTCAAAATATGGGCTTTCTCGCCAAGAAAGAAAAATTGCATACCTCGTCCTGTTATTGAAAAGTGGAAAAATAATTGCGCATGATTTAAGACTTGCAGAAAGCACAGTACGATTCCACATGAAAGGGATTCTTGAGAAAACAGGGTGCTCTTCACGAGATGAGTTTAGGCAAATGATCTTCGTAAAACTTTTTGGGGATTATTCCGAGAAAATTCTTGAGGTTTTAGACCGATAACAGCTATGGCAATAATTACTACTACAGCAATTACTACGACAGCGATAAGCAAACATCAATAAGTGGATGTAAATGACTATATATGTTTCAAATACATATATCTGCTTTGCACCGGATTTGAGTCACTAAAAACAACAGGCAGGCTTTCGTTATAGCGAAAGCCTGCCTAATAAAAACCCACTTAATAAAAACCTACCCAATCAATCTATTTAATATTGCGTGCTAAAGCTCAGATATGATCCTCTTGGCACGGCTTGTAACTTCTTTCTTTACAAGATCTATATCAATTCCAGGCCAATTTCCATCTTCATAGACGACTTCTCCATCGCTTAACGTCATAACAACATCGCTACCATCGCCTGCAAACACGACGTTATAATCAGGAGCCGTCATTGGACACCACTCGGGACCTGTTGTATCTAACACGCATAAGTCAGCACGATATCCCTCTTTTAGCAGCCCACAATCTGTGCGCCCTTGTGACAGCGCGCCAATTCTTGTAGCTGCAGAGATAATTTGTTTCGGATCAACAACGGCTGGATCCAACGTCCATCCTTTATAAATCAAACCCATTACATACATATCGCTAAACAAATTATGATTGTTGTTAGATGCCATACCATCAGATCCCAAGCAAACATTCATTTTGCGATCAAGCATTTTTGGAATCGGAGCGAAACCACTGCCAAGTTTCATGTTGGAAACTGGATTATTGGCAATAAAAACATTTTTCCGTTGAAGAATATCTAAGTCATTTTCGCTTAACCACACACAATGAGCTGCAGTAACAGGAACATCCAAGACACCTATCGACTCGAAGTATTCCACAGGAGACATGCCATTATGGCGTTCTCTACATTCATTTACCTCGTTTTGAGTCTCGCTGATATGCATCTGCATGCGAAGACCTTTTTCCTTAACAATTTGTGCGATGTCTTTACAAACGGTTGGATTTGACGTGTACTCTGCATGAATGTTGTAATCCACACGCACCCGTCCATTTGATGAACCATGAAGCGTACGCACGTATTCCTCATTTTGTGCACTTATCGGATATTCAGAATACGGCTTTTCATCAAACGCTATCAGGCCTTCGCACAGATTTGCTTTCATCCCTGATTCATCGACCGCTTGCGCACGTTCAGGAAGCGCATAATACATGTCTGAAAAGCTGACCACTCCATAGCGAGACATCTCAGCACATGCCAAAAGTGTTGCCCAATAATTATCCTCAGCCGTCATTTTTGCCTCAAAAGGCCAGCACTTTTCGTTGAGCCAACGATCAAGCGGAAGGTTTTCCGCATAACCTCTAAGAAGCGTCATCGGCGCATGCGCATGCGCATTATAAAGTGCTGACATCAATAGCTTTCCAGCACCTTCGTATACTCGCCCAAATTTATTCACGTCCTCGGGCGCTTCGTCGCCGATGTATGCAATCAACCCGTCTTGAATACCGACCCATTTGCCAGTTTTGTATTCTAGGTTTTCATCGAGAATGTCGATTTCCTTAAAAAGCATCTATGCTTCCTTATCTCTAATATTAGTGGTTGTCCTATAATACGCCATTGAAGGAAAGATACAGAAGTGGAGAAGGATTTGCACTACTCAATAGCTTTTCTTCTAGCCTGTTTCAGCCAGTTTTTCTTGAAGGCGCCAACGCCACCGAAAAACTCTTAATTGAATAAGTAACTACTAAGTAACTGCAACACTTGGATTGCAATCAAGGTATTGCTTATTGAGACTATCGAGATCAGCTACCAATGGAGAGCGCATCCCCACATCCTATAGAATATATAGGCAAACAATGCGATCAAACATACTTCGACTGCTTTCCTGATCCTCGCATTTCGTTTCTTCGCTCTCTCCATGCGCGCCAGCTTATCTTCTGAGAACTTCATATAGATAGGATCCTCGGTCAATTGTTCCAAGCACTGGGAAAGCGCTTTGGCATACGCTAACGAAGTTCGTTCATCCAAAGGAATCCCATAATGTTGAGAACACTCGATCAGGCCGATCTCAGGCATCCCGCTTTGCCAGTCATCCCATCGGTGATGCGACACAGCGAATTGCCATGTGATATCGAATGTATTGAGCTGGCCGAATGAAGCGCCACTGTTCTCGAGCATTTCAAGGCAATGATCGATATCAGACCCTGCAATAAGAGAAGAACTGCTTATCAATTCGGCGATCTTCGGCCAGTATTCGATGAAGAACCTTTGCGATGCAACATCTTCCCATGTGATGGGTCTGAGCGTACAATCGTAGCTCCATTCGAGATGATGTTGGGGCTTGATGAGCTCATCAAAGAGCACTTCACCATTCCCATTTACCATAGAAAGCGACAGCACCTCATCGATTTGATGATCCTTTCCTGTGGATTCAATATACAAAACGATGATCTCGTCTTTTGGGTAGTCCATTGTGCATCCGTTCATAATCAAGAAACATATTTTAGACGTCCAAGCTTTTTCAAAATGATAGCAAGGATAGCAGGAGAGGGTATCCCTATAATGGTTCATTCCCTACTGCAAAATCAGAAAAAACGCATAAGAGCCAGGAAAGGTCGTATTCCTATTATTGAAATACAAAAATCACACCAGCCTTGCGTAGTCTTGGCGCTGATGGAAAAGATGCGCGATGAATACATCATCACCCCGCATCGTATACAGCATGACATATCTATTTATGAAAGCAATGCGATAGCCTTTTGCCGCCAACTCGGGCATTTTTGAGACTGCAAAGATATGCGGGTTCTCCTCTATCAATGAGACCTGGTGTTCGAATTCCCCTATGAATCCCTCAGCCGCCTGCGGACTCTCCAGTCCATTCAAAAGATAGGCCACGATCTGTTTGAATTCCCTTTGAGCGCTATCCAGGATGAAAACCTTATAGGCCATAAACATCCTTCACAGATGATATGAAACCATCGACCGCTTCGTAATTTCCCTCATCTATCTCTGTTTCTGCAGTCAATAGGCGCGATAGAAGCTTAGCCTTTGCAGCCTCTTCTTGAAGCAATGAATATTCATCATTGCTCAAGCAATGAAAGGAATCATACCCATTCTTCGTGACCGTAACATCTCGCTCTTTTTGGACGAGATCAGTGAAAGCAGCTGTGCTCTTCATATCTCTAACCGGGACACATACAGACATGGCCAACCTCCAAACATTTGAAGCGAATAAAAGCATTGCTTTATGTGGCCTTATTGTACCATCACAGCATTTGATCTCGGTGTTCGTTCTCACTATTTGTATTCAGAACGTTGTGCATCGATCCATCCAATATAGAACACTAAGCCCTATAGATCCACCAGGTCGTAGTCGAGGTTATAGACAGTTAATTTCTGCAACCATGATCATGGATGTTATAACTCGAAAATCAAAGTACTAAAAAAAGCGAACCCCGGTGAACTTCCCAGTTCAAACAGGGTTCGCAAACTAGATTTATGGTGGAGTATAGGGGGCTCGAACCCCTGACCTCATGGCTGCCAGCCATGCGCTCTCCCAGCTGAGCTAATACCCCTTAAATTGCGCAGATCACTATATCACATCAATCTACAGCTACAAAGCAAATCTATCACATGAGACATCCGATCAATGCCTCATGTAACGGACTTAAACTTACGCCTTCTCTACAGCATCAAGGATAGGACTGAGTGCTCCTTCAGTGTCGTAATCAGCCACTCGTCCAGCATCTACAAGTTTGGCAAATCCCGGATCTAGCGGAAGCGTTGCTACTGCATCAATATCATATTTTTCTGCAACCACAGCTCCTTGCGGCTCTCCAAAAATGTGATGCTCTTTTCCGCAATCATCACATTTAAAGTAAGCCATGTTCTCAACAAGGCCAATTACTGGAACCTTAAGCGAATTAGCCAAGTTAACAGCTTTACCAACAATGATAGAAACAAGTTCTTGCGGTGCAGACACTGTAACTATTCCATCTACCGGAAGCGATTGGAAAATTGTCAAAAATACATCTGATGTTCCTGGAGGCATGTCTATAAGCATCACATCAACATCGCCCCAATTCACCTCTGACCAAAATTGTACTAACGCATTTGTAACTACTGGACCTCTCCAAGCAACTGGGGTATCCGCCTCAGGAAGAAGTAGGTTTACAGAAATCACTTTGATGCCTGATGGTGTTGTAACTGGATTAATTCCATCTTCATCAGCAGTTGGACGAACTGTAATTCCGAATGATTTAGGAATAGACGGCCCTGTTACATCAGCATCAAGAATTGCAACTTTTTTACCTTGTTTTGCAAGCTCAGCTGCAAGAAGGCTTGTTACTAATGATTTTCCAACGCCACCTTTGCCTGATACAACTGCAATGGTTTTTTTAATGTTAGAGCGCTTGTTTGGTTGAATCTTTGCACGCTCTTGAGACTCTGTACGAGAACCACAGCCCTCAACACTGCAACCAGAGCATGATCCTTCGCACTCTTCTGGCGCACCTTCTGGAATATTTTCTTCTGCCAATTTTTTCTCCTTACTTAAAAAGAGCGACTCATTCGAGCCGCTCTCACAAACCTGACAAATCTAGAGCCTTAACTTTAAGGCTAGTCCATCTTACAGTTTATCGCAGCCTAGTGCTATTTCTCAGATGCGTAAAATATTGCTTCGTCAAACACATCCTTTAAGCTTTTTCCTTCCACAAATGGAAGCTCTAAAAACTCAGAAATCGTGGGAACTAACGGGCTGCAATCAACATAGTGACCCTTTTCATTCTTTTGGGTCGTATCTTGTACTCTCCAATACCTATCATTCACATCAGTCAGGTAATAGCACTTACCTGCATAGTCCATATAGACAGAATGATTGGCATGGAGATACTGTTGCAGATCGTCGTAGTCTATCTCGAGCGCCTCATCACATTTGACACCCATATCAAGCCCCTTGTCTCTCGGCAACACTTATTGGAACATCCTTATTGAAACATCATAACAAGTTTGAGTGCACTTATCACTGTCGTTGTGCATAAGGTTATTTATTTCTATAAAGCAGCTATACATGTCTCGCACTTCTTCTGTAAGTACGAATACGAACAAATGAACCAGGGAAAACTTCAAAGGGACAATCAACCTCATAAATTGCGCATGATCTGTTGGCTACATCTACGTTTTGCAATGTATGGGTTGGCATTTCATCATCAAAATCTACAACCCAATCAATTTTTCCTAAACAAAAACTTCTTGTTGATTTCCCTGGCGACATAACCTCAATTTCATCACCTTCTGCAAACCTGTTTCTACAGCGAAGAGTGATTCTAAAAGACCCATCAGAATCTGATGCACATGACTTTTTGCAATCAATAACATCAGCTACATGCACGCATTCTTGTTCATAGCCATCAAAATCATCAGCCTGCTCAGCATCGCCAAAATAAAAACCTGTGCCATATGGCCTATGAGAAATTGCTTTGAGTTCTTCTTCCAATTCCTTATTAAGTACATCTCGTGAAGCGGCCAGATCATCATCTTCGTGATTGGACTTATTGGCTTTGTTGCTGGCGTTACTATCTGCGCTGTTGTCTTCGCTGGCTTTGTTTCTGGCGCTGTTGGCTTCGCTATCTTCGTCGTTGACGTTAACATTTTCGTTTTTTGTGGCATGCAAATTTTCAAAATCTATCGCTCGTCTGTATGCCCCAACAACAGTCGCAACATAAAACGCTTTTTTATTGCGACCTTCAATCTTTATGGAATTAACACCTGCTTCCATGAGATCACGAATGTGCGACACCATGCAAAGATCTTTCGCATTCATAATGAAACTTCCGGTGTCATCTTCAAACACAGGGAAATGCACATCTGGTCTTTTTTCCTCTTCAAGCGTATAGCTCCATCTGCAAGGTTGCGTGCAATGCCCTTGATTTCCAGAGCGCCCCGTTAAATAGCTGCTTATAAGACAACGCCCAGACACGGCCATACATTGCGCACCATGAACAAAAGTCTCTATTTCAAGATCCTCAGGAATTTGAGCGCGCATAGCCGCAATATCTGCAAGCGACATTTCGCGTGCACAAACTACACGCTTAGCACCTAGCGAATGCCACACCTTGGCAGTTTCAGCATTAGCAACCGATGCCTGAGTGCTTACATGAAGATCACAATGCGGAGCATATTTTTTCGCAAGTTCAAATGCACCTAAATCTCCAATGATTAGCGCATCTGCTCCTGTCGCATCTATTTGTTTGAAATACTCAGGTAAATCAGAAAGATCATGCTGCATTATCAAAACGTTACAGGTCACATAGACCTTGCAGTTTGCTTTATGTGCAATATCAACTGCTAAAGACAAATTTTCCATCGAAAAGTTCGAAGCTCTAGCCCGCATACCGAATCTATTTGCTGAGAGATAAACAGCGTCCGCGCCAAAATCAATCGCGGCGCGGAGCTGATCAAATCCCCCTGCTGGTGCTAGCAATTCCATACCATGTACCTAAATACGATGTGTCTAAGCTGTCATAAGGTGTGTTTATGTTATCAAATCGTCTACGTTGTCAAATCATCTAAGCCGTCAAATCATCAAGGTCAAAATCAATTGGCCCTTCAATTCGACACGTATATTCACCTTCTGCATCAATGTCTATAAGCACATGGCTTCCGTCGTGAAGTTCTCCTGTAATAACTTTTTGAGCAATGCGATCAACAACTTCGCGTTGAATCAATCTCTTCAAAGGACGAGCTCCGTAAACCGGATCAAATCCATCAATTGCAAGATGTTCCATTGCCTCAGGCGTTACATCTAAAGTGATGCGACGCTTGCTCAAACGATCACGTACCTCTTCAAGCTGAAGATCCACAATTGGCTCAATTGTTGAAATGCTCAATTCATTGAACGTAACGATATCGTCGATCCTGTTTAAGAACTCAGGTCTAAAGGTAGCACGCAACGCATCTTGCATCTTGTTGGTGAAGTCCTGGATACGTTTAGCTGCCTGGCTTGCCGTCATCTTTGATATGTCTTCAATCATATCGCCCATGGTTTCGCCATCAGTATCTTCATTCATGTCATACGCACTGCTCTCAGCCGCATGATCACGTATGATCTGTGACCCGATGTTTGACGTCATGATAATGATAGAGTTTTTGAAGTTAACGACTCTACCTTGTCCATCGGTCAAACGTCCATCATCTAACACCTGAAGCAAAATGTTGAACACATCAGGATGTGCCTTCTCAATTTCATCAAGCAAAATTACAGAATACGGATGCCTTCTCACAGCCTCAGTAAGCTGACCGCCTTCGTCATACCCAACATATCCTGGAGGCGCACCGATCAAGCGTTGAACGCTAAACTTCTCCATGTATTCAGACATGTCTATACGAATCATCGACTTGTCTGAATCAAATAAGTACTCCGCAAGTGCTTTTGCAAGTTCGGTCTTGCCAACACCTGTAGGACCCAAGAACAAAAATGTGCCAATTGGCTTTTCTGGATCAGACAAACCTGCACGATTGCGTCTAATCGCACCAGATACAACATTGACTGCTGCATCTTGTCCAATAACACGCTTCTTGAGTTCCTCTTCAAGATCAACCAGTTTTTCCATCTCGCCTTGCATCATCTTTGTAACAGGAATTCCTGTCCAAGTTGATACAACCTGAGCAATCTCTTCTTCTGACACTTCTTCTTTTAAGATGGCGCCGGATTCTTGATTAGCCTTCAAGTTCTCTTCTGCTTCATGAAGTTCTTTTTGAAGTTGCGGAATGCGCGCATAGCGAATTTCAGAAGCAAGTCCTAAATCACCTGTACGAGTTGCCTTTTCTTCCTCAAGATGAGCCGCATCAAGTTCAGCCTTTAAGTTCTGAACACCAACGATAACATCTTTTTCGTTTTGCCATGCAGCCTTTTGCTTATCAAGCTTATCCTTCGCATCGGCTATATCACGACGTAGCTTCTCAAGTCTTTCAGCTGAAGCCTCATCGGACTCTTTCATTAAAGCCTGCTCTTCGATTTGCATTTGCGTTAGATGACGTTCTGCTACATCAACATCTTCTGGCATAGAGTCAATCTCTATACGAAGTCTACTTGCAGCCTCATCCATGAGATCGATTGCTTTATCTGGCAAGAACCTATCAGAAATATACCTATCCGAAAGCTCAGCTGATGCAACTATTGCGCCATCAGTTATGCGAACGCCGTGGTGGATTTCGTATTTTTCTTTGAGTCCACGAAGAATTGCAATCGTATCTTCAACGGTTGGTTCGTTTACCATAACCGGCTGAAAGCGTCTCTCTAATGCAGCGTCTTTCTCAACGTATTTACGGTATTCATCAAGCGTGGTCGCACCAATTGCATGCAACTCACCTCTAGCAAGCGCAGGCTTAAGCATATTTCCCGCATCCAGAGAAGAATCTCCTCCGGCACCAGCACCAACAATTGTGTGCAATTCGTCTATGAACAAAATGATATTTCCGCCGGCTTCTTTAACCTCACGAAGAACCGCCTTCAATCTGTCTTCGAATTCACCACGATATTTAGCACCTGCCATCATGGCGCCAAGATCAAGGGAAATAATCTCTCTGTCTTTAAGACTTGTTGGAACATCACCTGCAACTATTCGTTGAGCCAATCCCTCAACGATTGCAGTCTTACCAGTACCTGGCTCACCTATAAGTACTGGGTTGTTTTTCGTACGTCTCGACAAAACCTGAATGGTACGTCTAATCTCTTCTGAGCGCCCAATTACAGGGTCAAGTTTCCCTTCACGTGCCTGCTGAGTTAAGTTTTGCCCGTACTGCTCCAAAGCCTCAAACTGCGTTTTGTCAGTTTGCGAGGTCACACGCGTATTTCCTCGAAGAGACTCATATGCCGCCTCTATGTTTTTACGAGTAACCCCTGCGGTGCTTAGGATTTTACCGGCTACATTTTTGTCTTCAGACAATGCGATAAGAAGATGCTCCGATGTTGCATAGCTATCCCCTAGCTTTTCCGCAATTTTGACAGCATTGTCTATCGTCTTTATAAAAGCCTGCGTAGGAGCCGGAATTGGAAGCGCATTGCCAGATGATTTTGGCATTTTCTCTATTTCATCTGTAATGTTTTGAGCAAGCCATACAGGGTCTGCTCCAATGCGCTTGATAATCGCAGAAATATTGTTCTCATCAGCATCCATCAATGCTTTGAGAAGATGTATTGGTTCAACCATCGACGCGTCAGCATCGCTTGCAACGCCCATTGCGTTTTGCACTGCCTCTTGCGCTGTGACGGCTAATTTATCAAGCCTCATAACCCACTTCCTTATTACTTATATTTAAACTAATTCGATTTCAGTTATTAAATTTCAACTATTTTGAAAAGAATCTTATTGTGCTTCCTGTATTAGTTAGCCAATGAAAAACTGGAGGCAGATCAGACATCTTCACCAAAGAATTTGATGGATGCCCAGGATCTAATTCGCGTACACGACACGCCAGTCTTCTATATCTTCGCCGAACGTTTTCTAGGTTTTCTTCAGCCTCATCAAGACGTGTCTGCAGATCCAAGATCTTTGTAATTCCCGCGAGGTTAATGCCCTCTGCAGTAAGTTCATTGATTAACTCTAGTCGTTCCAAATCAGCCTGTGAGTACATTCTTGTATTACCGTTCGTTCGCTGAGGTGTCACGAGACCTTTCTGCTCATAAGCCCGAAGAGTCTGTGGATGCACACCAGCAAGCTGCGCGGCAACACCGATCATGTACAAAGGGCGATTCCTATCTGCTTGCGTTACCATGGCCTTTCAGCTTTCGGACTAGCAGCAAGGAAATCTTCCATTGCTTGTTTTTGCTCATCGTTCATATCCACTGGAGTCCTTACATCAACCCTAATCTTTAAGTTTCCGTAAGTATCCTTATTCTTACTTTTAATATCCTTGGCACCCTTACCCTTAATAGTAAGGATGTCTTTGTCCTGAGTACCTGCAGGAATGGTTACACGAACCTTTGATCCATCAGGTGCAGGGACTACAATTTTGGTTCCAAGTGCAGCTTCAGCAACGTTTATTGGTAAATCCAAAATGACATCTGCTTTATCGCGGGTGAAATAAGGATGCTCAGTAATATGAGTAGTGATCAGAAGATCTCCCGCATCGCCGCCATTTGGACTAAGTCCACCTTTACCTTTATAGCGTAAACGCCCACCTTCACGGGCACCCGCAGGAACTTTTATATCTATAGTGTCTGCTTCGCTCTTTCCAGGAATTCTAACCGTGACACGTTTTGTAGTTCCATTAAATGCTTCATCGAATGTCACATCTAACGTGACAGACATGTCTTGGCCTTTTTGCGTACGCGATGTACGTCCGCCACCAATATCCCAATTGCTACCAAAAGCACCTTCTCCGCTTCTGATGCTGTCTAAGATATCAGACCAGTCCATGCCACCAAAGCCGCTGAATCCGCTACCTCCACCTGTTGTATAAGTGTAGGTACCGCCATTTCCGCCACCAAAAATATCCTCGTAATTAAAGCCGGCGCCTCCGCCTTGGCCACCCCAAGGAATTTCGTTTTCATTAGCGGTTCCATACTGATCGTATAGTTCACGCTTTTTTTCATCGGATAGTACTTCGTAAGCTTCGTTAATCTCTTTAAACTTCGCTTCATCACCACCAGCATCTGGATGATGAGTACGAGCAAGCTTACGAAATGCCTTCTTTATTTCTGCTTGAGACGCTGTCCGCGGAACGCCCAACGTCTTATAGTAATCCGGTGTGGATGCCATTCGCGTTCCACCTCCTACGTCCTATCGTTAATCTGTTTCTTCCTTTGGCTTTTCGCGCTTCTTGCCACCTGTAGTTACGGTAACCATCGCTGGACGAAGCACCTTTGTGCCCATCTTGTATCCCTTTTGGTAGACATCATTCACCGTTTCATCAAGCTGTGTTGGATCATCTACTGTACCTACAGCTTGTGCTTCAAGTGCATCAAATGCCTGCCCTATAGGATCAATCACTTCAACGCCATCTTTTTGAAGTGTATCTACAAACTTTGCAAGAACAGCCTCGACACCACTTAAAAGACCTGTCTCACCATTGTTTTTGGCATAATCGATGGATCTTTCAAGGTCATCAAGAACAGGAAGTAAGCTTGAAACTAGCTTTTCAGCTGCTAGTGCCTTTTGTACTTCTTGCTGCTCTTTGGTGCGACGTCTGTATGTATCCCATTCGGCATGCAGACGCATGTATTTGTCTTTCCACTCCGTCAACTCACGCTGTGCATCACTAACTGCAGCTTCTGCCTGAATCTCATCCATGGCATTATCAACAATGGCTGCAGCCTCTGCTTCCAACACTGCATCGCGAAGGTCTTCTTCGTTTGTATCTACATCACCGTTTTTGGACTCTTGCGCATTTTCCACATTGCCGTTTGCAGCGGATGCGCCTTTCGGCGCATCCGTATTCAGATCATCTTTGGACGGGGCGGCTGAGTTGTTTCTAGGATCAGCCATTTTGACTATTTCCCTTCCTCTTCGTCATCCTCAACTACCTCGTAATCTGCTTCCAAGGTGTCATCCGCTGGTGTTGACTCAGCTGCTGCAGCTTGAGCACCGGCGTCAGCTCCTTCTGTCTGATATACAACCTCAGCAAGTTTGTATCCTGCTTGCTGCATCTTTTCAGTTGCAGCCTTGATTGCCTCAATATCGCTTCCTTCGAGTGCACTTTGTGCCTCTGCAATTGCGCTTTCAGCTTCAGACTTAGAATCTGCTGGCACCTTATCGCCGAGCTCTGCAAGAGTTTGCTGTGTAGCGCCAATCAAAGCCTCGGCATTGTTGCGAGCCTCAACTTCTTCCTTATGGCGTGCATCCTCTTCTGCATGCTGCTCTGCGTCTTTCACCATACGATCGACTTCATCATCTGAAAGTGCTGTTGATCCACTGATGGTGATCTGCTGCTGTTTTCCAGTACCCAAATCCTTTGCAGAAACGTTCACGATACCGTTTGCGTCAATATCAAAGGTAACTTCGATTTGTGGAACACCACGACGTGCTGCAGGGATTCCGTTTAGTTGGAAGCGTCCAAGTGTCTTGTTGCCACTTGCCATCTCGCGCTCACCTTGCAGAACGTGAACCTCAACAGATGTTTGGTTATCAGCTGCAGTTGAGTAAATCTCCGTCTTTCTAGTTGGGATGGTTGTATTGCGCTCAATCATCTTTGTCATGACACCACCAAGTGTCTCAACACCTAAAGACAACGGAGTTACATCGAGCAACAGGATTCCTGTTACATCGCCTGCAAGTACACCACCTTGAATTGCAGCACCCATTGCAACCACTTCGTCAGGGTTAACTGACATATTTGGCTTTTTGCCTGTGAGCTTCTCAACAAGGTCTTGAACAGCTGGCATACGAGTCGAACCGCCAACCAAGATAACCTCATCAAGCTCTCCTGCCTTAAGACCTGCGTCTTTGAGTGCCTGCTCAACTGGCTTTTTGCATCTCTCAAGTAAGTCTTTCGTGATGCGCTCAAATTCTGCACGAGTTAAGGTGTAATCAAGGTGCTTTGGACCATCAGCGCCTGCTGTAATAAACGGAAGATTTATGTTTGTTTGCGTTGTTGAAGAAAGTTCCATCTTAGCCTTCTCGGCTGCTTCCTTCAGACGCTGCAAAGCCATCTTATCTTCGCGAAGATCAATTCCGGTGTCTGCCTTAAACTTATCAGCAAGCCAGTCAATTATGCGTTGATCCCAATCATCTCCACCTAAGTGGTTATCACCTGCAGTGGATGCAACCTCAAATACGCCATCACCTAGTTCAAGCACAGACACATCGAATGTGCCGCCGCCAAGGTCAAATACGAGGATTTTCTCATCGTGATCAGCCTTATCAAGACCATAAGCAAGTGCTGCGGCTGTTGGCTCGTTGATAATACGCTCAACGTTAAGACCTGCGATCTTGCCAGCATCCTTTGTTGCTTGACGCTGTGCATCATTGAAGTAAGCAGGAACTGTGATGACTGCTTGTGTAATTGTCTCACCAGTTTGCTTTTCTGCATCAGCCTTTAACTTTTGCAAAACCATAGCTGAGATCTCTTCAGGAGTGTAGGCCTTGCCATCAATATCGATTACGGCACGTCCGTCTTTGCCCTTCTCAACCTTGTAAGAAACAGTTTTCTGCTCTTCTGGAGTCTCATCGTATGAACGACCGATGAACCTCTTTACTGAAGACACGGTGTTCTCAGGATTTGTAACTGCTTGGTTTTTAGCAGCTTTACCAACAACACGCTCGCCGTCTTTACGGAAGCCCTCAACTGAAGGAGTAGTTCTATCACCTTCTGCGTTGACCAAAATCTCTGGCTCAGAGCCTTCCATAACAGCCATAGCTGAGTTTGTGGTTCCTAAGTCGATTCCAAGAATCTTAGACATTATTAAGTCCTTTCTATCAATGCTTCATTTATCATATTTATTTATTATGGCGACACTATATAATCTAAGTCTCTATCTGTCAAGTTTATTTATTGGATATTTTGCAGATAAATACTTGTCGTGTGAAATATATTTCAAATCAACCTTTAAAACTGCCAATTAAACATCTCTGTATATATATGTATTGCGAAGCGTTGCAGAGATGAAATCATTGACCGTTAAGGTCATATTGAAGGCATAAAAAAACCAAGAGCCAGTCTGACTCTTGGTTTTATGATTCATTTAGCTTGATGTAACTTTAGCATTAAGCTAAATGTGAGAATCGCTTTAGTGTCTAAACAACTGCTTTAATGTCAAAAGCTGTATTAGTGTCTAAAACTAGTCCTCAACGATTTCAGTAATAGCACCCATTGGGCACTCTTCAACACAATCGCCGCATGCTATGCACGCATCCTCGTTCACAGGCTCGGCCGTTCCATCAACGACTTCCAAAACCTCCTGCGGGCAAGCGTCAACGCAGATTCCGCAACCGATGCACTCATCGTCATCTATAACAGGATGTGACATGGCTCCTCCTCCAGGTTCGAAACCGAAGGTCTATTCTTTTTTCCTCAGACCCCCGGCGGCCGTTTATCATCATTGCGGCAAAATACCATGATTTCACTAAAAGCGGAACGGCAATTCGTTTTTTTTAGGCAACGGTTCTAATTGTTATCAATCGAACAATTTGGACATACATACAAAGTGTTGTCTAAGCCGTCTTTGACTTTAGAAACTTTAGAACAAACTGTTACAGAAAGCCTTTAAAGCTATTAACAGATGCGCGGAAGTTGCTCGCCAACAAGCATATCGAGGATTCGAGTGCTACCGATTGGAGTTCGCATTAAAACCATCGAGCCTCTCTCGGTGTTACCAATTTCAGTAACTTCCCCAATGATCGCAGCATCGCGCCCATATGGACTTTTACGCATTGCACGTAAAGCATCCTCTGCTTGTAGGGGATCCACGACGCATACCATTTTGCCTTCATTTGCAACTTGCGCCACATCATATCCAAGCATCTCACATGCGCCTAAAACTTGAGGTTTCACCGGAATAGACGCTTCGTCCACCACGATATCCACCCCAGATTGCGCTGCAAGTTCATTTAGGGTTGAAGCAAGACCACCACGTGTTGGATCGCGAAAACATCTGACTTGATCGCATGCGCAAAGTACATCCTGAATCATATGGTTTAAAGGTGCCGCATCAGATTGAATATCTGCAGAAAACCCAAGGCCTTCTCTTTGGCTCATTATGGTAATCCCATGATCTCCCATAGTGCCACTTACTAACACCCTATCCCCAGGTTTGCAATTTGCACCACTTAGGTTAATCCCAGGCGAAAGAACGCCAATGCCCGAAGTGTTTATGTATATACCGTCTCCGTGGCCTCGATTTACAACTTTGGTATCACCTGTGACAACCGAAATGCCAGCCTCTTTAGCAGCATCGGCAATAGATTTACAAATACGGCGAAGGTCTTCTATTGGGAAGCCCTCTTCCAAAATCACAGCACAACTAATGTATTTTGGTACGGCTCCACTCGTTGCCACATCATTAACCGTGCCACATACAGCCAAACGTCCAATATCTCCACCAGGAAAAAAATGAGGTGTCACAACAAACGAATCAGTTGAATATGCAATACGCAAACCCGCGCCATGTGACTCTTTCGCACTGTATGTAATATCTAAAACTGCTGCATCGTCACCTGTTTTAAGTTCCTTACTTGCATATGCCTCAAAGAAAACGTCATCTATGATGCGCTTCATCATGGTGCCACCCGAGCCGTGGCCAAGCATCACCTCGGTATCATTTGCCATGGGTATATCCTTTATCTTGGCCACTAATTGCAGCTAAAACAAGCTTTCCATTCTGTACACCTTTAGTACCAAGGATCGTGTTTGCAATTGTTTGTACAACACCTGTTTCACCTTTAAGTACGATAACCTCAAGACAAATATGATGATCAACATGAACGTGCATCATTGACACCACATTTTCACAATAGTCATGCTGAATAGAATGAAGTTTATCTGTAAGGTCACTTGAATGATGATCATAAACAATCGTCAGCGTGCCCATTACATCAGTGCCCGGAACAGATGACCGTGCTTCAACTAAAGCTTCGCGAACAAGATCGCGCACAACTTCGCTTCTATTTTTTGCCAAGCCGCGTCTTGCGACTAATTGGTCAAAATCCATGAGTAAATCTTCCGGCATAGCAACCGAAAACCTCATGAGTTCATTTTGTTTTATATCGGCGTTTGCCATTCTCTGCTACACCAAACTAACAGTTACGCCACCGGCATTTTCCGCATCATCTTCTATTGCATCTTTGGCCTCATCCAAAAGTGCACGCACGTCATCCATCATTGATTGAGCTGCATGAAGTTTCAAAGACACTGTTTCAAAGCCAGCATCGCCTGCGGTATGCGCCAAATTATGCATCCAACGCCTCTCCAACTTGCAATGATCGTCAATCTGTTCGATCATCAATTCAAGTTGTCCAGTATTAACGCCATTTGTGCACATAGCTTTCCTCCTTGACGCGTCAATTTAGTTAATATGTGATCTAAAAAGCCAACTGCCTTTGCTTGATCCGAGGTTAAGTGTGAATACTTCAGGAAATAGTAACATTTATGAATTCGAAGCTGCAAGAACGCTTAAGTTATATGCCCCATTCATATCCGGGACTGGAAATAATACGGTAGTTGTTATTGGGGAAAACGCGATAAGCCCCAACATTCAAAAAGCAATCTCTGATTCGGCAGAACGTTTAGGATATGGAAAGAATGCTTGTTCTTGGGTGTCTGTAAAATCTCAAAATGACGAGCGCACTTTGGAGGCAAACGATCTTCGAATGATTATTGAAGGTATAAATCCGCTTTCGATAATCGCACTAAACAAAACATCGGCCGAACTTTTGGGACAAGCTTTTGGCCTTCAAATTCCACTTGATACACACACGCGCATTCTTGGTCGAGATATTGCCGCATTAAAAGATTTTGCCCTTGCGCTAGAGGATCAAACATACAAACGCATAGCCTGGAAGGCTCTTTTAGGTCTAGAGCTTGACTGATAACCTGAAATCACACTTTATTGCTCGCGAACATACAACCAAGCAATTAAAATTAACTACCGTACATAATTGTACGGATTTGTTTGTTTAACTTGTTCGTTCAAGATAGATAAGGGTAACAAGATGCCAAAAGCGATCGATCCCGTTTTTACACCTGAAACACTCCGAGCTCCGGAATTAATGAAAGAGATTATGGATTTCCAAACAAATGGGATGGCTTCTACCCAACTTACAGGCCATATCGATAAAAACCCAAAGACGGCAGCTATTATCCTTGCTGGTGGAAATGGGGAAAGATTTGGACTTGAAAGTGGAAAGCAGCTTGTAGAAATTGCGGGAAAACCCATTCTTACTTGGTCATGTGAGGCGTTTGATGCGGTTGGAGACATTGGACTTTTAGTGCTTGTTTGCCCTGAGGAACGAACAGATGAATACCTTAAACGCGCGATTGATCCATTTCCGTTTGTAACACCTGTAGTCACAGCACCCTCTGGCTCAATCCGCCAAGAATCTGCCTTCTCAGGACTTGAGATGATTCCTGATGATTTCGAATACGTTGTACTCCATGATGGAGCACGTCCTTTAGTTACTCCCGAACTTATCATACATACAATAAATATCGTCAAAGGAAATATTGATATCGACGGTGCAGTAGTTGCGCATCCTGCCATTGACACACTTAAGGTTGTCGAAGACGGGATGATAGTTGGCACCCCTGATCGTAAACTTTTCTGGAATGCACAAACACCACAAGTGTTTAGAACAGGAATCTACAGACGTGCACAAGTATCAGCAATGTCAGATGGCTTTGTAGGCACAGATGATTCATCTCTAATTGAGCGCCTAGGTGGCAAGGTTATGGTTGTTGAAGGTAAACGCGACAACATCAAACTTACGGTTCCAGAAGATTTAACACTTCTTGCATCTGCTGTACGCGAAATGGCAAAATCTAGCGAAATGCTGGGATAGATATGGATATCGCAGATCTCTCAAAAATACGTTGCGGTATCGGCATGGATGTACATGCATTTGCAGAAAATCGCGCACTCATAATCGGTGGAGTTTCAATTCCGCACCATAAAGGACTTGCAGGGCACTCCGATGCTGATGTGCTAACACATGCAATTGCAGATGCCATACTTGGGGCTTCCCGATTAGGAGATATTGGAAAGCTGTTTCCCGACACGGATCCTGCATACCTTAATGCTGATTCTTTGGTTTTGCTGGCAAACGCAGCCGCTGAGGTACGAAAAGCTGGATTTGAAATCATAGACGTCGACTCTGTCATAGCAGCACAAGTTCCAAAGATGACTCCCTATAGAGATCAAATGCGTGAAAACCTAGCAAACGCATTAGGTATAGATGTAAGCCATGTTGGAGTTAAAGCAACAACAACTGAGCACTTAGGATTTGAAGGACGTGAAGAAGGAATAAGCGCATATGCAACATGTATTCTTACAGAAATAGCTTAAAGCCGATTCTATAAATCAATTTGCTTTTGAAGACTGGAAATAAGAGGAGAGATGATGATTCGTATCTACGATACAAAAGAGCGCCGCAAAGTAGATTTAATTCCAATACATGAAGGTGAAATCCGCATGTATGTATGCGGACCTACTGTATACAATCGCATCCACATTGGAAATGCTCGCACATTTATTTCGTTTGATACGATTCGCAGGTATCTTACTTGGCGTGGCTATAAAGTCACATTTGTGCAAAATGTCACCGATGTTGATGACAAGATCATCAATCGCGCCAACGAAGAAGGACGCTCAGCAGAAGATGTTGCAAGTGAATATACCGAAGCATTTATAAATGATATGCATGCAGCAGGTGTATTAGATCCCGACGTGCGCCCTAAAGCAACCGAAGAAATTGATGAGATGATCGACCTTGTCAGCAAACTAATTGAAAATGGCCACGCATACGAGGTTGATGGGGATGTCTATTTCTCTGTCAGGTCATATAAAAACTACGGAGAACTATCCGGTAGAGACATCGATGAAATGGAAGGCGGCCATCGCGAACTTCGTGCAGATGGTCAAGGCCTTGAAGACAGAAAACGCGATGCTCTAGATTTCGCTTTATGGAAAGCTGCGAAGCCGGGTGAGCCTTCTTGGGAATCCCCTTGGGGTGAAGGTCGTCCCGGATGGCATATAGAATGTTCTGCTATGTCAAAAAAGTACTTAGATCTTCCATTTGATATTCATGGCGGAGGATCTGATTTGGTTTTTCCGCACCATGAAAACGAATGCGCACAGTCAGTTTGCGGATACAATTCAGAATTCGCAAGACATTGGATGCATTCCGGAATGCTCCAAATTAATTCAGAAAAGATGTCAAAATCTCTTGGGAACTTCATGCTTTTGCACGAGGTCTTACAAGATTGTAGACCTGCTGCGCTTCGCATGCTTATGACTCAGACTTTATACAGAAGTCCTCTTGATTTTTCTACAGATCGCTTAAACGAGGCTGAAGCTGCGCTAACCCGTATCGAAAATGCTGTGAGCAATTTTGAGTGGTTGACGTCAAACGCACAGGATGGCGCACCGGATGTATTAGACATAAATGCGATCGAAGCCATGACAGCATCTGCAAAAGAGTCCTTCACACAATCGATGGACGATGACTTTAATGCACCCTCCGCACTTGGAGCGATATTTACGCTTATAGGGGATGTAAATTCCGCTGTATCTGGAAAATCGCTTTCTGTAAAAGATGCAGAAGCACTCGTAAAGGTTCACGACACAGTAGTTGAACTTACTGGAGTACTCGGAATAGACATAATTGGAGACACGCAAGCCGAAACTGATTACCCGCTTGAAGTAATCTCTTTAGCAAGCGAAATCGCAGGCTATGGTGGAGATGATCCGACCCAGGCTGTTGAGGCCTTAATTGAAGCTCGCGCACTTGCTAGGTCAGAGAAGGATTGGACACGTGCCGATGCCGTTCGCGATGGACTCGTCTCACTTGGATTTGTAATCGAGGATACTCCTCAAGGAGCAAAGGTTTCCTACGAGGGCTAGAGGTTTGAAATCTCAGCGCTATTAAAAAAGTGGCCTTCTAGTGAAGGCCACTTTTGTTTCGCTACTTCTAATCGCTGCTTTCCAATGTGCCAGCAGGTGCACGAGTTGGACTTACACCAGCATGCCCAAGGTCAAAGTTGGTAAGCAACAGCTCTGCCTCACGAGCGATCGAGTCACGTTTACGCGGCGCAGGAATTTCGCCAGAACCTTCCTTGAAGACAAGTTTTGCTTTTTCGTCTTTGCCTTCAACGTCAACATCAACGATTGACCCACTAGTCCATCTACCCTCGAGAATTTCCTCAGAGATCGGATCCTCAAGCAAGCGCTGGATCGCACGACGCAAAGGTCTAGCGCCATAAGTCGTATCGATGCCCTCTTTCGCAATAAACTCAATTGCAGCAGGCGACAGATTAATCGACATATTCTGACTAATCATACGATCACGAAGATCAGCAACCATAAGCTCAACAATCTGAGAGATCTGTTCTTTATCAAGGCTCTTGAATACGATAATTTCATCAATACGATTCAAAAACTCAGGACGGAAGAGCTTCTTCATCTCAGACATTACGCGGCTTTTAATCTCATCATCCGTAAGTCCATTTTGACCATTCGGTGAGAATCCAAGCGTTGTAGTTGCAGCAATATCACGAGCCCCAACGTTTGAAGTCATGATGATGACCGTATTACGGAAGTCAACCGTGCGTCCTTGTGCATCAGTTAAACGCCCCTCTTCAAGTATCTGAAGAAGAATATTGAATACATCGGGATGCGCTTTTTCAATCTCATCGAATAAGACAACCGAGTACGGACGCTGACGAACTGCCTTCGTAAGCTGACCACCCTCATCAAATCCAACATATCCTGGAGGTGATCCAACAAGACGAGAGACTGTATGCTTTTCCATGTACTCAGACATATCAAGCGAAATTAGCGCATCTTCTGAATCAAACAAGAACTCTGCCAAAGACTTCGAAAGCTCAGTTTTACCAACACCCGAAGGGCCTAAGAAGATAAACGAGCCAGCTGGCCTTCTTGGGTCTTTAAGTCCTGCACGAGAACGCCTAATTGCCTTTGAAAGCGCAGTTACTGCCTCATCTTGGCCAACAACACGCTCGTGAAGCACGCTTTCCATGCGAAGCAACTTCTCTGTTTCACCCTCGGTCAAGCTAGATACTGGCACCCCTGTTGTCATAGAAACAACATCGGCGATGTCTTCAACTGTGATTTGCTGCACCGACTTAGAAGAATCCTCTTCCCATTTCTTCTCAGCCTCTTCGCGCTGCTGTTTAAGTTCAGCTTCCTTATCTCTAAGGGTTGCAGCACGCTCAAAGTTCTGTTCACCGATGGCCTTATCTTTGTCCTGACGAACTTCGCGAAGCTTATCATCGAGATCGCGCAACTCAGGCGGAAGTGTCATGTTGCGAATACGCATACGCGCGCCCGCTTCATCTAGCACATCAATTGCCTTATCGGGAAGATATCTATCTTGGATATATCTCTCAGATAAAGATACCGCTGCCTGCAAGGCTTCCTCTGTAAAGTGCACCTGGTGGTGTGCTTCGTATTTATCGCGTAAGCCTTCCATAATGCGAACAGCTTGCTCTTCTGATGGCTCATTTACAGTAATCGGCTGGAAGCGCCTCTCAAGTGCTGAATCCTTCTCAAGATGTTTACGATATTCCTCGAGCGTAGTTGCACCGATAACCTGGATTTCACCGCGTGATAGAGGAGGCTTCAAGATGGCCGCTGCGTCGATAGAGCCTTCCGCAGAGCCCGCCCCAATAATTGTATGGATCTCGTCTATAAAGAGCAGCACATCGCCATCATCTATTACCTCTTTAATGACTTTTTTCATGCGATCTTCAAACTCACCACGATATTTAGATCCCGCAACCAATGCAGAAACATCCAAAGTAATTAGACGCTTATTGCGAAGCGTATCGGGTACTTGATTAGACACAATAAGCTGCGCTAAACCTTCTGCAATAGCGGTTTTGCCAACCCCAGGCTCACCTAAAATTAGTGGGTTATTCTTCTGTCTACGAGACAGAATTTGCATTACGCGCTCTATTTCAGCAGCGCGTCCAACAACTGGATCAAGCTCACCATCCGCAGCCTTTTTCGTAAGGTCAGTACCAAATTCCTTAAGAAGACTGCTGGCATTTGGACCCATTGGATCAAACGCGCCACGTCCAGCCATGACAGGAGACTGACCCACGATGTCGTTTAGTGTCGAGCGAATATCATCTGCAGTTATTCCCATTCGACCTAAAACATCAAGAGCCGTACCTTCACCCTCACGAGCAATGCCTAATAAAAGATGCTCTGTTGAGATATAGGATTGACCCATTTGCATAGCTTCACGCAGCGAGTTTTCAAGCACACGCTTGACACGTGGCGTAAATGACAAGTGTCCAGATGTGTCCGCATCCTCGTTGATTGTTGCAACTTGGCGGATATTTTGCACGACATCATCGTGCGTTACTTTCAGTCTCTCAAGCGCTTGAGCTGCAAGTCCTTCATTTTCTGAGATAAGGCCAAGGAGAATGTGCTCGGTTCCGACATAAGGCTGATGCAACGATCTAGCCTCGTCTTGGGCAAGCACTAATACCTTGCGTGCCTTGTCCGTAAACTTCTCAAATGACATATTTCCTCAATTCTTTACGCTAACCGCTCTGTTTTTCATGCGTAGTTTAGCACTCATAGCCTTTGAGTGCCAAAACCTTCGTAGCTCCTACACGGCCTGCACACAATGTTGTATCAATAATGCTTTATCAAGTAACAAAATCTTTTGATAAACCATTGACTTAATCTATGGCCGATACAATCTATACTCAACCTAGTGTAAGCACTTAGCCAAATGTGCAGGGGATCAACTTACACCTTGGAAAAAGATCAGTACACACAACCATGATTAATCACCATGGTCACTATAAAAGATACATATATATAAAACTGTGAAAGATGTAACTGTGAAAGGATTTTCAATTGAGAAGAATTGGAATTATAGATTTAGGATCTAATACTGTACGACTTGTTGTCTACGATGTTAAACGCGAGCTGAGAAGACACCTGCATAAAAACGAGTTCAAAACGTTGTTGAACGAAAAAGAAACCGCAGGGCTTTCTGCATATGTCGAAGATGGAATATTTACTGATGCGGGCATAGAAAAAGCAATTGATTCTCTAGAAGATCACCTCGAAAGTGCACGAAATATTAATTGCTCTGAAATTCTGATATTCGCAACTGCAGTTCTTCGAAATTGCAGCAATTCAACTGAGGCCGTTAAAACAATCGAACGAGCTATTGACGCAAAGGTAGATTTAATAACCGGTGAAGAAGAGGCAAAGCTAGGTTTTATAGGAGCATCCATTAACAACGACATCGATAATGGATTTCTCATAGATATTGGTGGAGGCTCAACGGAAATAAGCAGATCTGCTGGAAAAGGGGATTTGCATAATATCAGTCTAGACATGGGTTGTATGTCTAGTTATGCCAACTTTGTATCAGTAGTTTTTCCGACAGCAGATGAAATAGAAAACATAAGGTCAGCCTTCAGGTTAAAACTTGATGCGGCACAATCAAGTTTGTTTTCGCAAAACAATGAAGCTTACCAAGCAGACAAAGCAGCAACATCTCCAAACTTCTTTGGAATTGGCGGCAGCGTTCGTTCTGCTGCAAAAATGAAAGCGCGAATGTTGGGCAAAGACAAAGCTGTGAAAACACTTACTTTACAGGATGTAGATTCAATACTTGATTTTCTGGTATCTGATCGCGAAGCATTTGCCCATATGGCAGTAAAGGCCGCACCGGATCGTTTACACACTCTGGTTCCTGGATGTGTAATGCTAAAAGAGGTGCTTTCAGCGTTTGGAGGCGAAAGCATAACTGTATGCAAGTATGGCATTCGCGAAGGCTATTTAGTAAAACACGTACTCAAACATTAAGCGTTTAACTCAAACACTAAAGCACGTACTCAATCACTAAAAACATGCGCTCCAGCACTAAAACACGCACTCAAACACTAAGCGTATAGCCTTATACCATTATTTCATTACATGCATAACGCAGGCCGTAAACTCAATGTCTTCATCGGTATCAACTACAGGGACAGGACGATCAGGCAAAGCTCCATCAGCTGGTTGAACTGAATGTTCATTTTGATATACAACCTCACGAAAGCCTACAGAAGATATAAGGTCAACCAGCTGCTCGCGCGAAGGAGACGCTTGAATGCTATTACCGATATGCCGCGCTTTCTCTTGTACTTCTTGCATGCGCTCACCGTTAGCAAACGTACTCTCAAGAATCAACGTTCCACCAGGCTTTAGCACACGGTAGCATTCCCTAAGTACTTGGTTCTGATCGCAAACTAGATTAATAACACTATTGATAAATATCATATCGAAGGAACTATCTTTAAATCCCATAGTGGCAAGTTCCTCAGGATACCCCAGCTCAAACGCCATATTGTTAGCCGAAAGTCCACTATCTTGCCATGCACGTTCCATACGTGCACGTGCTTCCGTAATATATTCAGGCACCCAATCCATACCAACCACAAAACCTGAATTTCCTACACGAGACGAAAGTTTAAAAACACCCTTGCCACGACGACAACCAATATCAAGAATATTCTTTCCATCAAGATTTTCGGGAAGCGTCATCTTGCACAAACTAGCAAACCCGTATTCCAACTGCCCGTTGGCATAGTATTCATTAAGGTTTTCAGCGGTATGGCTCGCATCCGATTTCTTAGTAACATCTTCCAGTAACTCATCGATACGTGTAAACAACACATCGCGATGACCTTCCACCATAAGGCTATCGCTATGCGAATAATAGCTTTGACTTCCAAACTTACTTATGAACTGCGTGATAGCCTTGCGTGCAATAATCTCTGTTATAAATACTAATCCCTCACGCTCATTTTCGAACACGTCATCAATGAAGGCAAAGGAGGCATCGAGTTTCGCCTGTACTGCTTTCACCGCCTGTTCCAGCTCACCAACCAATCCCCGATACATATAGTGAAGCACATCAAACGCTTCAGATCCCGACATCGTGTTCTTAACTACACACATCTGACCCATTTCCTTCAAGAAGGCTAGTGTTCTACGCCTGATGCGCTCCTCAGATGCACTTAAACGCTCATCAGAAACTGCAGCCTTTAGCTCTGCCTCATAGTCTTCAATAACGGGATGCAAAGTCTCATCAAGACTACCTCCCTGAAGCAAAGGCTCTTTTATGTGCTTTAACAAATCGCGCACAGATGCAACGATTGTCTCTTTTTCAAGTGTGTCTTCACAGTCGAAAGTAAGTCGATCTACAATCAGCCCCAAAAGTGCCAGTCTTTCATCAAAAGCGGCAGCCTGTGCACGTTGATTAATCTCTAAAGAAGGATGTCCGGCTAAGATATCCTCAACACGATAGTCCTCACGGTACTTCTTAAATAGCTCGTAATAAAATGCAAAATCTTCAGCAATATCGTCTTTTTGTATAAATTGCTGCACAAGTGCTTGATCTATAGAAAGCCCAAGTTCATCAAATGTCTTCATTGTTTCCGAAAGATCTTCCCAACCACGAGCAGTCACAAACACCTTGCCTTCAGGAGTAGATTCCACGGAATAAAAACTGTCTTTTTTGATATCGAGAAACGAAAGAACGGCCGGATGAATACCATTATCTACTGCGTACATGCGCCATGCGTTCAAATCAGGGTCAATTGTAATTTTGCGTAGGCGGTCAAGCGTAACGATATCGAACTCATGAACAGAACGATTGTATTCAGGGGGATTGCCCGCGCATACAACAACCCAACCTTCAGGAATGCGATGCTGACCAAATGTTTTAAACTGCAGAAATTGCAACATGGATGGATAAAGTGTTTCCGACACACAATTGATTTCATCTAGAAACAGAATTCCTTTGTCTAGACCCGTACGATCGATATATTCGTAAATAGCTGCCACGATCTCGCTCATCGTATACTCGGATGCCTCATATTCCATATCCTGAAAAGTATGGTGCACAATACGCGGAAGACCCAACGCGCTTTGACGTGTATGATGCGTCATCGAATAGCTAACAAGACCAATTCCCATCTCCCGGGAAACTTGCGACATGATGGCAGTTTTTCCAATGCCAGGAGCTCCTATCAAGAAAAGTGGCCTCTGTTTCGCTAAAGGTATACGAAGCATCCCATTATCATCTGTGGATAAGTACGCTGTGACTGTTGCCTTTACCTGCTCCTTGGCTTCGTTGATGTTCATAATGATAGACTCCTGTCCTAAACGATACTTACTTGTTCGCTTCGCAAAACAACCTTCATAGCCCACGCAGGCACACAGCGTGAGTCCCCCTCATCTTCCACAAAAACAAAAGCTGTCTGATAATCTGGCGGATGTGATGGAAAGGTTCCATATCCATCTGTGAAATAAATCAAACCCCCGAGTTCCTCGAACTCGCCTGCAGCTAAAAGATCATCTACGTAGGCAAACACTGGTCGAAAATCTGTACCGCCACGCCCCTTTATCTGAAAGTGATTACTGAACTCCTTCAGTTGCTCCAAAGAAGATACTTTGGTGTCTTCTTGGATAGCCGCGTCACATTGGACGATATGTACGTTAATCGCGCCTCTGAGTTCTTCGGTCTCGGTAAGTATCTGAAATGTTCTGTCAATAAAGTGCTGTACTAAGCCCTCAGAACACGAGCTTGAAGTATCAATGGCTATAACAAAATCACGCACACGCTCGATCTCTTGGTATTCCAAAGGTTCCACAAGCGGCATGTTTCCATACAGCTTTAAACCGTAGGTGTAAAAGACATAATCGAATTCTTCGTCGCTTACACGCATGTCCTCATGCAAACGAGCAAACCGACGTAGAAAGTCCGCATAATCAATTGATTTACGATTGGATATAGCAACATTTGCCATAAAACATGCCGAGTGCGACCCTTGCATACGTGAAAACGTCTCAAGATCTTCTTGAACGCTCTTACTAATATTCTCCCATTCTTGCTCCATAGAAGCGCGCTTGTTTTCATCGATAAGATCATCCAGCAAAGAGGAGCTTCTATCGGATTCATCATTTTGATCATCAGAAGAAGCATCATCGGCAGTCTCTTGACATGAGAGTCTCGGAGTAGTCATGTCCGATTTGCCGCAACCGTCCATTTGATCTTCGTCTTGTTCAAGCTCATTGTTCTCATCGTTCGCATTGCTCTCATCGCTCGCGTTATCGTGTGGCTCATGATCTGACTGATTATTGCTTCCATTTGAGCCGTCTTTCACATCCTTATCCGACTCAGCAGACCCTCCTTCTTCTGCACAATCAGCAGACGATGGAACTGGCATCCCGCGACAGTCTTGAGTTGCCTGAGAATCTTGATCATCAGAATCGCTGTCTTCATTACTGTCATCGTTTCTTGAAGGCCAGTGAGCATGGCTGTCACGATCAAAAATAAACTCGAGGCTTTTTATGACTTCCCCAGCCTCAGTTGGTCGTACTTCCATCCATCGAACATCTGCCTCTAAGATTCGATAAAGACGCTCAGGTGCAATAACCGCGTTTAAGCTGCGAAACTTTTCTAGCGCTAATGTGCGAAGAGAATCCAATTCATTAGGAAACGCAGTGCCTGCCATTTCCATACACATAGCTTCAACCGCCATATCACATGCCAACCACCAAGCTCGTGTATTTTCGTGCGTATCATCAAATGGATGGCGAAGGACACAGTGAACTATTCCATGAAGCATATCGCGGACGAGCTCGTTGGAATCTTGGCGAAACCTGTATAAAACAAGAAACGGGTTATACCAAAGCGCTACTCCATCACATTCAATAGGCGCCAATATAGGTGCAGGCTTAAATGGCATACGCCAAAGGGCAACATTCAAGAAGCGATACGTCATCATCAACGATGTTCTACATTGATCGAGAACTTCCTGTGCCAGTTCAACAGCGCGCGGATCAAAACCTAAAAGGGCTTGAGTGGCAGTAATATCGACATTGACATCTATGTCATCAATAGACGTAGACTCTGTATCCGCTGGCTCTGTATCCGCTGACTCTGTATCCGCAGTTGCCATATCTCCAGTCTTCACGACTACAGACTCCATATCCGTAGCTTCTGTAGCTGCAGACTTTCTACGTATAGAGTCCATATCTCCATCCATAATGGCTCCCGATTTTGCCACCGGCTTTAGGCGTCCTTCCCCTTAAATGTCATACTCATCCATAAATTTCTGAGAGATATAATTACGTTTTTTCTTCAACAAATAATCAGTCGATTGCGTGTTTCCTGCTTCGCAAGTCCATTCGATCATCCGCTCGATGTTGTCTTTGCGAAGAAAACCGCATGCTTCAAGCTGATCGAATCCATGCATCCAATTACGCTGTGCAAACACCTTGACTGTCTCTTGAAGACCACTATCCAAAACACCTCGAAGCATCAATTCAATTCCGCTTGATAATCCAATTCGGTTTTGCAGGCGCCCTAAAATGGCACACCCTCTTTCATATGGATCTTCGATGCATAAAATACTGCGATCTGATGCTTTTAATAGAGCATTCACGTCTATCTGGTTCTGTCTAAACCCTTCAAGAAAAGCAATCCGTCCAATATGATTATGGGAAAACCATAGGTCTATCGTAGTTTGACCTTCAAAAGGCTCACGAAGTTTTAAGACAACATGAGAAATAGCATCCGCTACTGCAAATGCGCACGAATCATACGGCTCAAGACCATCGTGTAAAACAAGCTTCTGTATACCTGATACTCCGTAGAACAGCCAATCCCCTACCTTAGTAACAGAATCAGGGATGTGCACGTTCGGGGTGGCACCCCCATATCGCAGCGCACGCACTTCGCCATTTGGCATCCTCTGACAAAGAATGCCACCTTCAATAAAGAAGTTCTTGTTTTCCTCATTCACGCTAAGAACCGTTTGCTGCCCACAAAATGCTTTCCGTTCATTAACACAAGCCAAAAGAGCAGAATCGCTTAATTCCTCCAAACCTGCTGGAAGAGCAAGCAGCTCCAACCCAGAATTAGCAAATGCGCGAGGACCGATAACTTTTAGCGATGACGGAAGGCTTATATGTGTAAGACTCCCACATCCCCAAAACGCCGACTCATCAATAACTTGAAGTCCTTCAGAAAGCACTACCTTTTTAAGATGAGGATTGAAAGCAAAAGCGCATGTACCGATACGCTCAAGTCCATCGCCCAGTATTACTTGCTCTAAGTTTCTACAATGCGCAAAGGCTAGTTTTCCAATCTTTCTTACAGAGAACGGGACACGAACGCTGCGCAGACTTTCAAGTTCTTCAAAGGATTCGGCCGCCAAAACTTCCACACGTAAATCATTAATAAATAATGGAACTTCCAAACTCTCAGAATTTGTTTCAACAGAGCATATAAAGCAGGTCCCATTTCCTTGATCTGAATACCCCCAGACGGTTCCTCCGTCATCAGTCCAATAATTATTTGGCTTTGTAGGTATATCCTCCGGACAGTCTATCTGAACTACCGATGAATTCTCCATATCAGGATACAAGCGATCTGAGATAACTGCAGTTCCTTCGAGAAAGTTTTGAAACATATTAAATAGAACCATGGGCACCAATGATCTCCCTCGAACTATTAACGCAAAAATCTCATTTACGCACGATATTGCCTTCTGATTTTGGCCTCTGATATCAGCATTCGATTGAATAACCTTGTTTGGCTGACCTTATTTATGCTTTGTATGCTTTATAGCTTAGTGCAATAAAAATGCGTTTTTTGCAGGAAAGACCACTTTATAGTGAGCATGCAATAATGCACTGATAAGTATTCCAAACTATGTTGGATGTTATGTTGGACTAAAAAACGACACAATCTTCATCGAGTAAATGGAAGATATATTAGATCCCTGCAGGAATCTCGAAATCGACCACGACGACTTTGTATACGGAAGCTATATAGAGTGGCCTTCACCACATGGGAGACTGGCTGGCCGATTCATTGAGCTACAATCTCGTTTACGTGGAGAAGCTGGTCGCCATCTTCATGCAAATACACCGAGCACACCGCTTTCCACCAGCCTCTTCGAGGTCTTTGCCAGGTAATGGCGCAAGGCTGACAGCACCCCTTCGGCATAGAGCGACCTCGCCTTGGCGGCAATCCACTTTTCTGTATCCTCATCGCCCAGATCCGGAACTTCCGTCACCAGATCGAGGAACTTCAACACCTCAACATTATCGGAAGTAACCTTTATCCTCGGAGATCTCAGCACGACATCCTTGTAACCCGCCTGAGTGCCAAGCCTCACGAGGCGCTTGGTAGCCTTGTTGGTGACGATTTCAAGAACGGTCGGGTTCTAGGTCGTCAATCCTTCCTGGTTTTCCAGCATGAGGCCGCCCCAGTACCCATACACTTCTCCGCCATCAGCGATGTGGCTCTTCACGAGCGGACTCAGAGAAGGCAACACGGACTCTCCCAGCACAGTTTGCGTCGGCAAGTAATAGACACCTCGATCCCCCCTTGGCTAGCTTTCCGGTCTCAACCGCTTTGGCAATCTGATAATACGCCGTGCTTCGTGGGATGCCAGCCGCGAGCGCAAGGATATCGCGAGTGAATATCGGCACGTCCAGCACAAAGTGCTGCTTTATCTTTTCCATTACTTCCATCATGGCCTGATTGCATCTCATTGGACTAAATAGAACAATATTTGTTCTATTTAGTCCAATAATCACCAGAGGTGATCACGCAGATTGATGTTATGTCGATCATGACCCATATGAGTCATTAGATACGACCCTCCGTCTCTCATTGCTATGATTGGATAGTCAGTTTTAGCGCAGTGCTTTAGACAAATCGGAATAATACGTGCCTTCAACATCTGCTGCAGCCAACGTAACACCATCTATACATTGAAGCGTTAAGCCATCATTCGTCTGCAGCACATCAAATACTGCGCCATCTTCCGCTAAAGCATTTCCATTCTCCGCAAATGAACCCGAGGAAATTCCTTGACCATTGATATCTCCACCTATCGTTGCCGGCACCGAACCATCTACGATTGCTTGAAAGCTCACCAGCCAAGAACCATCATCCTCAATCGTTAATGTATACACGCACTGGTCAAGCTCGGAATCAGCTTTGTAATACACTCTTGATAGTGATGGAGAAGACTTGGCTGCGCTCGTTTCTTCGCTCATCATGCTCGTCGCAAAACTACTAGCCTCATTCGCCATCCAAAGAAATACCGATTCATCATTTATTGGCGAACTCGATACGGCACCTGCATTATCAGAGCTTGTCAGCTCGAATGGATCATTGAGCCGAAACTCGGCGATAAGAGAGCTATGCGCCGATTTAGAAATAGACAGATATGATGGATACCCTAAGCTTGGTTGAATAGAGAGTACTAAATCGGAAATAGCGACATCAACCTTGTAGTATAAAGGCTTCCCTGATGGGGTGCTCGTCTCACCAACAAGACAATAAGTTGATCCGAACTGTTGCGCCCGAGCATCTTCACTAATAACACTCATTATCGCATCTAAAGGAGATGTCTTGGTGTATTGCTGCTGATCAACCTCATAACCGTCTGCCTCTACGTCTATTCCGCAATTCAATAGCAGTTCTTTTGCAACTTCGTCTTCTTGCCCATAAATTGATGATTCCATAATACTCTTGGCTAATATCTCCTCGACAAGATACGGGTCAACAGTAAGATCAGCTATTGTTTTTCCGCCACCATCAAAAGGATTTGAGTATGTACTTTCAATGACTATACCTGTGTCCAGAACAAAATAGTTTTCCGTTGATGCGAGGTTCAAATCACCAACCCATAGCTTTAGGCTTTTCTTATCATTATCTTTTATCTCTAAATATATATCTGGGAACTCATGCCATCCATCAAGATCATGCATGAAAGTTGTTCCATCTTCTTCTGTAAGATTCATCACTTCCGCGTATTCTTCATCTGTAAGATTCGGCAATGAATCCATGAGTTCTGGAATATTGGGGAATTCACCTGTTTGTCTAGGCGACCTTGGAGATGTGCAGCCAGATAATATACAGAGACAGAACGCCATCAGAACGCAAATTGCCAAACATACCCAATTAGTTCCTTTTGCAAGCAAATATTGCTTATTATGCTCGAGGCTTAGATTAAGATTCATAAATCTCCCTTCGTTGTAATTGTGGCTATGAAGGGAGTTCGCAAGCTAAGAAGGAAAACGCCCACACATAGCTTGCTACAGCCATTGGATACCAGAAATAGAACCCAAAGGATGCAGGCGTTCTCCTGCATAGGTTCTGTTCCTAAGTATTCAACGGCAGCTGTATCACTGTCTATGGCTGTAGCGGGTTAATTCTATCATGCATCCTAAATAGCAAAAAGAGCCTCTCTTGGATCAGCTCTTTTTTAGCTACGTTTTTGGGCAATCGATAAAAATTGGTAGACCGTTGGTAAATTGGCAAGCTTTTCGCCTTGCTTAACAAATACTCCCCAGTTCAGGGCACTAGGGCTTATGCCTCATCCCGCATGTGGGGGAAGAGAAGCACATCGCGAATTGATGGTTGATTGGTAAGAAGCATTACAAGTCTATCGATTCCAATCCCCACTCCACCAGCAGGTGGCATGCCATATTCAAGTGCACGGATGTAGTCAGCATCAAAGCCCATGGCTTCATCATCGCCTAAGTCTTTTGCTTCAACTTGCGCACGAAAACGCTCTGCCTGATCTACTGGATCATTTAGTTCAGTGAATGCATTCGCATATTCATGTCCTGCAATAAACAATTCAAAACGTTGTGTAAGCTCTGGATTATCGGGCTTCTTCTTAGCAAGTGGAGACACCTCAAGTGGGTGATCAATCACAAATGTAGGCTGAATTAGCTTATCTTCAGCAACTGCTTCAAAAATCTCAGCTATAAGTTTTCCTTTGCCCCAGGCATCTTCTGCATGGCCGCCATTTTTCTCAAGAATAGCGACAAGCTCATCACGGCTGCGATCAAATGACACATCCTCGCCCGCGCCCTCTGATGCAAGCTCAATCATAGATGCACGGCGCCAATCTCCCGAAAGATCAATTGTTGTCCCTTGATAGTCGATCACCATTGTCCCGCGTGCAGCTTCAGCTGCTTTTTGCACACAGCCTTGAGTAAGCGACATCATGCCATCGAGATCAGTAAACGCTTGATAGGCCTCCATTGTTGTGAACTCAGGATTATGGTAAGGATCCATTCCTTCATTTCTAAAAATACGACCTATCTCAAAAACCTTCTCAAAGCCTCCAACAAGCAAACGCTTCAAAGGAAGTTCTGTCGCAATTCTTAAATAATAATCACGATCGAGCGCATTGAAATGCGTGACAAATGGTTTTGCGTTAGCGCCTCCTAAAATTGGATTTAAAAATGGGGTCTCAACCTCAAAGAAACCCTCGTCTTCCATGTACCGGCGAATTGCAGACACTATACGAAAGCGCATTTCAAAGGTATCTTTTACCTCTGGGTTCATAATGAGATCAACATAACGCTGACGATAGCGCGTCTCTTTATCAGAAAGTCCGTGGAACTTCTCAGGCAACGGACGCAAACTTTTCGACATCAACTCGAATTCCTCGACAGCAACCGAAAGCTGTCCACGGCGAGTACGCATAATGTTTCCGCGAATTGCAATCCAGTCTCCAACATCTAGGTCTTTAACTGCCGCAAACGCATCCTCACCCAAAGTGTTGATCCTACAAAAAAGTTGAATTATGCCTGTGTGATCCTTAAGCTCAAGAAATGCAACCTTACCTTGTACGCGCTTTGCCATAACACGACCAGACATTTTGACTTCATCCGTTGTTGTCGCGCCATCTTCAAGATTTGCGTATTTGTCATCAAGTTCAACTGCAGTTGCTGTGCTTTCAAATGCATGACCGTATGGATCGATGCCAGCATCAATAAGAGCCTGGCGTTTTGCACGGCGAACCTCAATTGGGTCATCTTCAATGGCAGCTACGTCATTATTTGCTGCAACATCGCAGTTGTTTTGGCTGTCTTTTACTCCATCTGTGCTTATATTTGGATCAACCATAAAGGCCTGCCTTAATGCTCGATTTTCAGAATCTCAAGTTCGCTCTTGCGTCCAGTAGGACCTACAACCTCAACGACATCGCCTTTTTTATGACCCAAAAGTGCTGCACCTACTGGAGATTCATTAGAAACCTTACCAGCTGCAGTGTCACTTTCTGCGCCCCCTACAATGGTAAGTACGCGCTCTTTACCACCCATCATCACAGTAACAGTGGCTCCGATATTGATCTTTGATGAACGTTTTGGTGTATTGACAACAGTTGCCTCAGAAAGAATACGAGTAATCTCGGCGATACGAGCCTCCATCATGCCCTGCTCATTTTTTGCATCATCGTATTCGGAATTCTCGGAAATATCACCAAATTCACGCGCAACCTTGATGCGCTCACCAATTTCTGCACGCTTCTCAGTTTCCAAAAAGTGCAGCTCATCTTCGAGCTTTTGGCGTCCTTCTGGTGTAAGAATGTAATTACTGTCTGCCATTAGTTTAATAATCCCTTCTAACGTGAAAGCACGCTTGTCGCGCAAGCGTGCTCAATTGCCATACTGTTTGTCTAACGCATCTTACGAAATAGCCAAACGCATCTATTCGCTACTGCGTCTTTTTCACAACCACTTTCTTGACCGTCTTTTTAGGCGTAGACTTTGTTGTTTCTTCAACCGTAGTTACAACCTCAGCTTCTTCTGGTTCCTCTATGATTTCTTCAACAACCTCTGTGTCTTCCGCTTCTTTGGCCTCTTTCTTGCCAGCACCCATACCTTCGCGCAGTCCTTTAACGGTCTTTCCAAGAGCGTTGCCAAGTTTAGGTAGGTTTTTCGGTCCAAAAATAAGAAGAATTACGAAAAGAATAATAAGGAGCTCAGGTACTCCCATGCCAAGTATATTCATAAAAGCCTCCAACGGGATGGAATTGTGCCGTGAATATTAGCATAAATTGCGCCTGAACGGCTGACAATCGTGTAGGCTCACATGTTATTTCCGCATACGCAAGACCATTGATTGCCATAACCCCAAGCATACTCGCAGTTTATACAGTTATTTTTGCTGCAAAGTCTTCTAGATTTCATGTACTCAGGAAAAAGCTGTGAGTCAAGCATTGCAGATCTTGAATCTACGGATCTTGCGCCTGTAGGCCGTATGCTGTCGCTAACATCTGCCCTTATTGAATTATCTGAGATCTCTGAAATCGCAGCCTCTGTAAGAGCAGCAAGTTGCTTCATGCCACATACATTTGGATGCGTTCCATCGGTTGAACTGTAGTCATAACCAAATCCGCGAATATCCAAAAACTTTGAGTTTGTATTTTCACACGCACGCTTGATCGCATTGTTGTATTCATCAAGAGAGACTCCACGAAGGCTGTAACAAAAAGTAGACTTCTGCTCGCCATCAATTCGTCCAGGCAGAAGTGTCATGCAGTAGATTTCTGCATCCGGAGCAACTTCTAAAATGTTTTCTAACATATTTGTATAGGCATCTTCAAATTCTTGGATTGCCCCCGGAATTGCAAGGCCAGCTTCAGCTTCTGGATACAAAGATATATCTATATTTTGTGGCATAGATTTTGCACGCGCACGCAGCTGAGCATCAGCATCTCCCCACCCATAATCATTGATGCCAGCGAATACAAATACAATATCGGGTTTTTCGCCATTTTTCCCAAGAAGTGCCTGCGCTCGCTCTTTGGAACTACACACAGGAAATGAAATGCCTGCGACGGTAGACCCAGAATAAGAAGAATTTACTAGAACTTCCGCACCAAGGGCATCTGCAAGAAGCATCCACCAAGTCATAGATGCATCTGTAATACCAGATTCAACATCATCTTCTTTTGAATAGTAAACACGCCAGCCATCAGGAATTATCCCTTCAAAGGTAGATATCGAATCTCCCATTATTGAAACAAGTTTGCCGTTGAACTTGGTTTGAGCACTGTTATTAGACAATTAATTAATCTCCATTCATTCAATTATCTGTTTAGAAATCTGTTTAGAAGATTTTGCTCTTGTATACTTTAGGTGTCCAGCAAACTGGACATAGACCATGCAAATTACTGAATGTCGAGGTATGCATTGGACGAACATCTAGACCGGGTAACAAATCCCGGAAACAACCATTATATTGACACGCGATCATTTAATTATGGGGATTCAAATACCTACGGAGATTCAACTACCGAGCACACCGTTTCATTTACCAAAGCTGTGATAGATGGCCTTGCGCCAACAGGCGGACTTTATGTGCCTGAAGCTATTCCACACTTAGAGCTTGATGAAATTGTTGCATTGGCACGTCTTCCCTATTGGGAAAGAGCGGCTAGGATTTATAAAGCATTTAACATTGACCTTGATGATGCAGCAATTGATGTGTTAATGCGCAAATCCTACGGAGATAACTTTGACAACGAAGAGATTTGTCCAATAACAAAGCTGGATGACGACACGTTCATTTTGGAGTTGTGGCATGGACCAACTAGTGCTTTTAAGGACATGGCTCTCCAATGCCTTCCGAACTTTTTCGGAGCAAGCGCTGAAAAACTTAGAGCGGAAGGCGAGCTAAATAGCAATTTTTGTATTTTAGTAGCCACATCAGGAGATACCGGCAAGGCTGCTCTCGAGGGCTTTCGTGGAGTTGATGGAATCAGTGTTGGTGTGTTGTTTCCAGATCAAGGCGTAAGCGATATTCAGCGCAAACAAATGGTTACAACCATTGGTGACAATGTTTGCGTTTGGGCAGTTCGCGGCAACTTTGATGATTGCCAAAAGGCTGTTAAGCATGTCTTTTCCGATAACGAATTTGCTGAACTTTTAGCGACAAACTATAAAGAAGCACTTTCCAGTGCAAACTCAATCAACTGGGGACGCCTTCTTCCACAAATTGTTTATTACATATCAAGCTATGCTGTTATGGTCGACGAAGGCGACATCACCGTAGGCGATCCAATTGATATATGTGTTCCAACTGGAAATTTTGGAAATATCCTTGCTGCGTGGTATGCAAAACGCATCGGAGTTCCAATAGAGACACTAATATGTGCCAGCAACGAAAATTGTGTGCTTACCGATTTCATAAATACCGGAACATATGACATATCGGATCGTGAATTTGTAACCACCCCATCACCTTCAATGGACATTCTCGTCTCATCAAATCTTGAAAGACAGCTTTTCGAATTAACGGGAAGAAACGGCGACGCTATAAGCAAATGGATGCAAAGCCTAAACGACGATCGCAAATTTCAAGTAGATAAAGACACATTTGCAAAAATGCGCTTGGACTTCAAATCTGATTCAGTCACAAACGATGAATGTCTTGAAACCATCCGTGAATTATTTGAAGACAGCGATTATCTGATAGACCCTCATACCGCTGTTGCATATGCAGCAGCCATGCGCCTTCGCTCTGATAATCCAGTGCTTATTGCATCAACCGCTCACTGGGCAAAATTTGGAAACAATGTATATAAGGCTTTACATGCAATTCCCGCGGACGGGATGCTTCCAGATGATGTGGCAAAACTTACCGGATGTGAATTAAACCAATTGATTGCTAACGAAACAGGCAAGCATGACATCCCTAAAGGTCTTGCTAATCTTGACTCGATGCAAGCACGTTTTGATACGGTCATTGATGGAAATATCCACAATGTTGAAGACGCAGTGGTTGATTTCATCAAGACTCAAGGCAACTAAGCATACGAATATGAAGCACTGAGCAACAATAAATAATGATGCTAACGATGATTCTGAGAGAAGGACAACATGGGAAACCTAAAGAAGCTTGAAACACAAGTGAGGCTCGCAGTAAAAAACCCAAAAACTGATTCCAATTCTGAATTTGGCAGAGGAATCGCCGAGCTTTGCCAAGGTGTACGCAATACAGGATCATTGAATGCTGCCGCAAAAAACATGGGCATGGCGTATAGCAAAGCCTGGCGAATTATCAAAGAAACTGAGGCTGCTCTAGATATTCCACTACTTATTCGCGACGGTGCGCATGGAAGTGAACTTACAAAGGAATGCATACAACTACTTGATGCTTATCTTGCGATCCAAGAGAAACTTTCCGAGGAAGCATTGGAACTCTTCAAGGAATTCACCAAATAGATTTTCATCTTTTTGGCAGGGATTGTAGCTTGTTTTTTGATCTTCGATATTCTGTCGAGATTGTTGCATATCGAACGATCGCGCTACCTCATGTGCATCAGAATCCCGTATACGAGCTTCGAGTTCTGGATTGCTTCCAAACTCATACATGCAGTTATAGCAAATACCCATATCACTAAAAAGAGTCTTTTTACAAACTGGACAGGTCTTCATAGATGGCACCTTATCGCCATTAATTACATCCATCTGGAAGCCCTAATCTAATAACATCACCTTGCTTTAACCAATCACCACGTTTTGAAAATCTTTCCGCAACCATTGATGCTCCTTTTCGTTTTATCCTCCTTTTCGCAGCAACTTGCCTATGTACTTCGAGTACCGATCCATCCCTTGAAATAAATGCTATGTCTAGCGGATATCTCATACCAAAAGTATGGATGTCATTACAGGGCACAAGTAATCTAGTTACGTCATCTGGAGTTCGAAACAACATACCTCTAAGTCTTTGCGCAGCACTTGATGCAACTTCTATTTTTTGCACTTCGCCGTCTATGGTCATAGTCCACTTTCTGTCTGTTATGCTCTTTCGATTTAGGCGTGTTTGATATGCAAGACCGCTTGTGTTTGCCCCTGTATTTCGTTGCAAGAAATCATCATCCAATTACATACTCCTTCCCTCTTTATATATGTAGCCATTCCTTCTATTCCGCTATCAATGCTTATCCATCCTTTAGATTCAAACCCTACATTTAATCTCTCAAATGCCTGGTCAAGTGGAAAATCCATCTCAACATTCATAAGCGTAAAATCGTTATTTGTTATCGCATTAGCTGCTATATCAGCATCTATTACTTCTTCAAAAAGCCATCCTGGAGTATCCGTTTCTGCTACTTTTAAAAATCCGGCATCTTCTAATGCAGCATCAATTTCAAGCCCTTCTTGTACACCAGAGATAACATCGTGTACTGGATTCATATCCGTGAAATTGCGCTGAACTTCAGGCTTGAAAACAAGCACGCATATAAGAAAAGCGATAAAGCCCATACCTATAACAGCTACAGCTTTTTTAAAACGCATCAACTGAATTTCTTCGATGGTATGTGCATATTGTTTAGTCTTTGCAATATGCGTTGTGTGGACGGCCTTTTGAGTAACCCTTCCGTTAGTTGTAACTCCTTTCAATTTACAAAGCTCCAAACCCATTTCCCGGGCGTATACGTATCTACTGCTAGCGTAATCGTGTGTTTTAACTTCGGCATCGAAACACCAAGTATTCGATCACGCATACCTATTCCAAAAAGCGTAGGAGAATACTCGTATGTAAGACGAAATGTTGCGTAACTAAGAGCATCGGACACACCGCCATCACCGCTGTCATAGCCTGAAGCCTCAACTACTATTTGCCCATTAATTTCTGACTCAATACTGGATAAAATATTTGCAGCCATCTGCGTTGAACTACCGCCTTTTGTCGTTGTCGCCGCTTGTGTAACGACAGCGTTTCTCCCTAATCGATCAAACTTTGCACATTCCGAAAAAAACGTAAGAGCATTAAACGCAATGACTGCAACAATTATTAGAACTGGAAGCGCTATACAGAGTTCTATCGTCATTTGACCATCATCGCGTTGGATCATTGCCATACCTTCGATCCAAATACAGAACCACCTGCATTCATAAGATCAGCTATCGCTTGTGTCAGTCCACCGCCACTTTGACTTATCGCATCCGGTAAAACCCACCCAATGGAGCAATCATTGTCAATGAACGGAAGGCTAAAGCCAGCGATGGTGATATCTGCCCCATCAATAGCATCGGTAATATCTCCTGATATTTTCGAAACAATAGATCCCATAAAACCTGTTGAGGACGTTGAAGCTGAGCGCGCTGCTGCCTTTGCATTTGAGAACGTCACTGAAAATCCAGACGAGTCAGCAGATGCGATATGCCCAGTATTTATAAGCATGGGCTTTCTTGACTGAAGGTTAGCTGGCTCTAGTCCTAAAGCTTTAATTGCGTCCTGTAAAAATCCCGATGCCCATTTTCCGAGTCCGCTAGATGTTGTTGTGGATATCGCATTGAGCGCCGTTTCCACTCCCTCGGTTAAGGCAGCTTGTCCATCCTGATAGACGGTCAACATAGAAGACCAAAAGTCCGTGGCAATTGCCCCAATCCCTGCAATAACTCCAACAGGAGAGGTCAGTGAGCGAAGCTTGTCACTTATCACCTCAGTCACTTTCTCGGTATCATCATCAATAACAGTGGCACCTGATACTGCCACTCGTGTACCTAAAGTTGTACCACCTGACACAAAGGCACTCTCAAATCCTGTGTCTGCAGGGTTATGAGCATTATTTACAACCATAGAGATTGCGCCATACTTGCCAGGCGGATCAATATGAATTCTTTGACTTGCATTCTTTAAGATGTCTGAAAGTGAGTCTATAAATGAACCAGCCGTATCCTTTACAAATGAGCATAATGGATCAGCCTCATCTCTTGCTTTCTTATAATCGAGAGCAGCCTCACGCATAAGTTCATAATGGTGTTCGAAACCATTCGAAATAGAAGTCGATGCGGCAGCGACATTGCCTAAACTCGATACAGTGAACTCACATTTACTACATTTATCGTAAGAAGCTGATCCTTTATCTAGGTCTTGCACCGAACCTAATGATATAGATCCCGACGCATTTGGACATCCCGCCCAAGCGTGCATCGTCATGCTTGATCCATTTGATGTAATTGGATAAACCTTTTCTGTATACAGCTCTGTTTCGCGAAGCTCCTCTGTATTAGAAAACAACTTAGGAATATTGCACTCAAAAGAATCGCTATCATGCACATATGCATCTTCAAGTCTCTCAGTTGCGTAGCGATAAAACTTTTTTCGTAAAACAGAATCAGCTTTTTCTTCGATGTTGTCTCCCGATAGATGCCAGTCATCAAGTCTTGCTTTGTAGTAAGCACGTGCACGTTCTAATGCCACGCTAAATGACCATGTATCCACACTTGCATAATCAGGATTATCGACAGCTCCAATCGATGAAAGCTTCGATGCACGTTCTCTCATAGAATATTTTGTGCTGTGGCCGCAATCTGCTTCAAATCCTCGCACCTTTGCATCATTTGCTTGCTTTGAAGCTTCTTCGGCTTTATTTGATGCCTCTTTTAATTCATCGATCCCGCCTTCTATGTTTTCTCCAACAGAATCAAGGCCATCATTTTCTATGGCGGCAATATCCACTCCAGTTGGGGGGACAAGCGCAGCAACAGCGAAATATTCCGCCTGCATTGCCCCTTCATCATTTGCATGTGATACTCCCATAGCGTTTGCAGCAGCTAAAAATGGAAGAAGTTTCTGAACATAATTAAGACCTTTAATAGCGCTGTCGTAAAACTTTTTTCTAGCTTTTAAAGAATTAGATGCGACTTCAATAAATTTCTCCGACATAACAGCTGTTGGAGGAATACAAGCACAAACAATGCCAAGACCATACATTGTTGCCGAAAACAAAGTGAACGTAAGACATATTGAATCACACATATTCGCTGCTGTTTCAAACTCTGCAACCTCATTTTCAGCAGCAAGTGAGGCAGCATCTGCCACCTCTTGAATTTCTGCAGATGCTGAATGCACTCGATACAACTGCGCACCGCTAAACATAAGTGCGATAGACACAAGCAAAGACACAGCCATCCCCGCTGTAGTAAACCCTTTCTCATCGCGTATTTTTAATGCGTGTATCAAGTTGACTGCTCCTATACCTATACCTATACCTATTCCTATTCCTTAACCAAACTATCCATGTCAACACCTGAGGTACTTGAAGAGACCCAATCCTGCTTAATGACAGCAGATGACTGCGATTGAATTTCTATATTTCCTCTGTCATTTGTAATCCCTGCAATACTCATACCGATATCAATAAGAGGAAGAGGTTTTAGTTCATTTTTGATAGTCACACTCACTGTCTGATTATTCTCTCCCCCAGATAAGTCGATATCCCAGCTACATCCGCCACTATGAAAATGAAAAATATCTATCTGTGGGACAGCAGACAATCTTCGCCTTATGTAGTCCTCATTAATATCACCATCTGTTGTGGCAGACGTTGCAAGCAACCTACACCCCTCCGCACAAGCTGCATTCATGACAATCTTGTCGTAAAGCACAATTCCAGGTTGCAACAGAATAAGAACCACTATCAGTAAAATAGGCAACGCGAATGCAGCCTCAACTGTTGCTTGACCTCGATCGTTTTTAGATGCTGTCTTAAAAACTGAACACATCTGCTGCCCCACTTATAGTTTGTTCCACACAATGAGAGGCTGAAGATATTGCGTGTTCGATAAACACCCCATCGTTAAGTTCACTCATTAAGGCACCAAGACCTATGAGAACACATAGAAGAGCAGCGAAAACAGCGGCATATTCGACTGTTGACTGGCCAAATTCGCAACACAAATCTCTGACAATTTCTGAATTTCTCTCCCTTAAAGACTTGTGATACCGCTTGATATTGCATTCCAAAGTTCTTCTAACTTCGGCTTGAATACAGTGATTGCAAGAATCGCAATCACAACTATGACCCCAACCAAAATTGCGTACTCTGTTGTGCCTTGTCCTTTTGTGCATAATGCTTTCGAATAAAACTTTGCACACGTCTTTTGTGATGCTTTGTTTATACGCAGCACACAACTTCCCAAGTGCTTTTTCACGTCCCAAACTTTTCTGTTCAAGGTGTTTGGCACACTTATATTTCTTATCCTTGTGGCGTTTCCCATAGTGGTCTCCTTTCTTCATATTTGAATGGGCAACGTTCATCAAAAACCACCGCCTACCAATTCCAGTAGAACAGGGCCCATGACCAAAATAAGCATCGCTGGCAAAATCAATGTCCCGGTTGGAACCATCATCTTTACAGGTGCTTTTGCAATCTGTTCTTCGCGTTTTGCCTTATATGCAAGTCTTGCCTCTGCACTTTCTGCATCAAGGTTTTCAACCATCGAAGATCCATAGCGAACAGATCGGATTATTGTCTCTGTAACACGTGCGAAAACCGGAGAGTCAAACGATTCAGATACCTTGCGAAGCGCCTCGTCTCTTCTTTCAAGTCCTGAGCTCCATTTTCTAAGAGCAATCATCATGTCTTTTGCAAGCAATGTATTGAAATGGCTTGCATATAATTTCAGGCTGATATCGAAGGAAAGACCGCTTCTCATGCCAAGTGCGACTACATCAAGCATTTCTGGCAAATGCCTTTCCATCTCTTGAGTACGCCATTGAATTCTGTTTGCAACCACATGAGATGGAAGTTTCCAGCCAATCACTGCACCAGTTATTAATAAGAAAATCGCAAAACCAAAAGACAATAAAAAACCAAAAGATGCAAAAACAATCCCAAGGCCTAAGGCGAGCTTGGCTCTAATTTCAGTAAAACCCTCTTCTGTAACTTCTGCAGTTAAGCCTGCTTTCTTAATCGCATTTGTAAAAAACTTGCTTTTTGAAAAAACGGATGGACACACGCGCTTAGATTTACCAAGTGATATCTTTCTACTTTCCTCTTCCATAATGGAAAGCACTATTGCATTTACAGATACATGACGACCACACTTAGGCATCAGCGCGTCGCTATTATTTGCAAAGTCTTTGATGCTTTCTCTGTGGATACGCTTTCTGTTCCATCTATCAAAAGCAAGCCAGCCACAAAATCCAGCAACCCCAGCAAACCCTGCACCAGCACATGCAAAAACATTGGCTAACACATACGGCACAAGATCACCCCACATCAACTTTCAGCATACGCCTAACTATCAATACACCTGTAAGCTGCATGACAATAGCTAAGACAAGAAGTGCGACACCAAGAATGCTTCCAAAAAATGGCGCCAAGAAATCCGGACTCATCAAAGAAAAGAAAGCAACCAAAATAAATGGCATTACAGTCACTATGCTTGCAGACAATCTTGCTTGAGCGGTCTGCACCCTTAAGGTTCTCGTAAGTTCAAGCTCACTTTCCACAGCCTCTCTTGCAGAATTAAGTACTGGAGCCACACTGCCCCCGCTTTGATGTTGAACATCTAAAGCAACAGCTACAAAAGAAAGTTCAGGGATCCTCGGATTGTTTCTAAGAACAGACAAAGATTGTGTTGTTGTCTCGCCCATATCAAGTCGCTTAGCTGCGATTGAAAATAATCGTCCAAGTCCACCTTTGATTTCATGTCCTACATGCTGAAGAGTCTGAAGTAAAGATTGTCCTGAACGAAAACTTGCTTCTAATGCACGCAGCGCCTCAGGCACACCTTCACGCATATCAGCATCTAATTTATGACGTCGATTATTTAGATACGCTCCGGCGCCAATCCAACAAACCGCAGCGATTGCAAACCCGAATGGAACAGAACCGCTAATGATTCCCGCAATCAAGGAAACAAACGCGCTGATCACAATTAAAATCGCGACAATGTTTTCCTTGTTCAGCTTGACATTGTGAGATCCAGATAAAGCAAGCGCATTATCTGCTAAATCATCTATAGCCTTAAATCGAAGAAGCTTAGTAGACAGTGGTACTAAAGAGCGCGACACTTCTTGTAATCTTAGAACCAACCTCTCCTTTTTATTAGAGGAAACGATTGCAGTTGCTACTTCTCGTCTACGTAAAATCTCATAAATACCAGCCCCAAGAAAGAATCCTGTCGCACACGCAAATAATATAATCATGCAGGCAAAGCCAATGTTTCCCATTCATCCACCTCGCTTTCCGAAACACCGATAATGCTTTTCTTGTCTCGAATCTCATTCAGTATTCTTGGGGTTTTGACCCACTTGCCTTCAGTTTTCGGACTGTCTCTTACATACACCCTGTCAATCAGACAAACACGATTTTTTCTGTCATAAGACACCTCGGCGATTACAGCCAAAAATCTTCTGCCATCTGCAGCACGACTTACCTGCACGAGATAGTCAAATGCGCTTCCAATTTGAGCCTCAATAGCATCCACTGGCAAATCAACGGCATAACGCACCATGGTGACCATTCTGTCCACTACATCTTCTGGAGAATTTGCATGAAGTGTTGTAAGGGAGCCATCGTGGCCTGTATTCATGGCTTGCAACATATCTATTGCTTCGCCACTTCTGCATTCACCAACGATGATTCGATCAGGTCTCATACGAAGTGAATTAATTACAAGTTCGCGAATAGTTATTTCTCCCTGTCCTTCAGCATTTCTAGGCCTTGCTTCCATTCGCACAACATGTGCTTGAGGATTGAGTTTTAACTCCGCAGAATCTTCAATCGTTACAACGCGTTCATCTAAAGAAATGTAATTTGACAAGGCATTAAGCAAAGTTGTCTTTCCACTTCCTGTACCCCCTGATACAACTACATTTTTTCTGGTTTTAACAAGCCAAGAAAGAAAGGTGGCGATGTCCTTTCCAAATGAGCCTTTAGACACCATTTCTTCAAGAGTCATCACATGTTTCGTAAACGCTCTGATAGTTAAATGAGGCCCGTCAGGTGTTATAGGAGGAATGACCGCATTAACACGATGTCCCTGTGGAAGACGTGCGTTAACCATTGGAGACGATTCATCAATTCGCCGTCCAAGAGGTCCAATTATGCGATCAATTAGAACTCTTACTTGTTCGTCGCTATCAAATGAAAGGTCGCTCTTTACAAGCTTGCCATCTTTCTCAAAGAAAATACTTTGAGATCCATTGATCATAATTTCAGTAATGCTCTCATCTTCTATAAGGCTTTCAATAGGACCCATCCCAAAAACAACGTCGATTAGTTCATTAGTTATTTTTCGTTTTTCAGCACCCGATAAAGACGCCCATTTCGGCTCTAATAATGCATGTCTACACGATGATCTAAGCTCATTTCTTGCACGCTGAGGGTTATCTACAATAATTGCAGCAATAGCTTCAAGTGATGTCCATGCTTTTACATCCTGCCGTAACTCTTCAACTGTTAGCTGCTTTGTAGTTTGACCCGAAAGAGATGATATATTGGCACCCTCTACTGATTTAACTCGATCAGATAAACTCATCTTCCGATCCCTTCAAACATGGATTTTTCACTCATAACATTTTGGGTTGTACCAAAATCAAACCTCGCTTTTAGATCAGCATGTTTTGTTCGTCGATTTGTGCGCCGTTTATGTCCTTTTCTGTTTGGAAGATTTCGTAAATCAAATGATTGTTGTGAATTATCTGAAGTATCAAAAGAACCTGCAGATGAAACGGCTGCGCTTTGTTGATGTTTACCAAGCATTGCAAAATCCGGAAGCATCACATCAAGCATTTCCGTAACACTTTTCACAAATGGGTTTCCAGTCTCAGCAAGCTTTGATGCATGTCCCGCACCACACATCTCCTCGATTTCTAAGCCCCCATCTAAAAGCTCATAAACATGAACACCTTGCAGTGCACATGCAATATCAATCGAAGTAAACAACGCCCCTCTCCCACACCTGTTCAGCGCATACTCAAATGTTCCAGATGCGATCCCCATGCGCATGCATAGATCAAGTGCATGTTGACACGCACGAACAGATGACGCTCTTTGATCAACCACAAAAAGCGTATACGTGCTTAACTCCATAAGAGATGCATGATGGTCAGCCCAGTTAGCACCTGTATTTACAATGATTACATCAAACGCATTTGAACAAATTCCTAGGATCTCATTTAAGTGTTTTGACAAGTCTTCACTATGCTCCAAGCGACAAGGTGCTGATAATACTGCCGGGATTTTTCTATCAGCACTTAAAGTTGCAAGCCTTGATATCGCGGTTGTATCGGTTAAAACTTCATCCACTGTAATGGGTTTTTCAATGCCCAAAAGTCTATGTGTATCACCAAACTGTAAATCGCAATCAAGTAATACTGTCTTGAATCCTTTTGCAAAAGCAATCGATGCAGCCACAGCCGATATCGTACTTTTACCAGCACCTCCACTCCCGCTTACAATGGTTAGAACAAAAGACTTAATGTCTGAAACATCATTACTATCAGATGCAACTTCGGCAACTTCGTTTATTTGCAATGTTGTGTGCTTAGGTTGCTTAATAGTCTCCTTAGGCTCAACAGGTTCACTAATGTATTCATCTATAGAAAGCGATTCGACATCTTGCATTCGATTGCGTCTAATTGACTCCATGGCAAAACGCTTTGCAAATGATTCCGCTGCAAGCACCCCTGTGACACCTGCAGCTTGAGCACGCGAAAGCGATGAACCCGTTGTCTCAAAAAGAATCAAAAGAATCTTGAGTTCAGGGTTATCTTTTCTGAGTGCTGCTGCCAAGTTAATAGCATCAACATCATCACTTGAAGCAACCCATACCTCATCAATATCTTTTGCGTTTTTCATGCGCTCTCGCACACTTTCGGCACCATTAAACGCTTCCAGCCAACTAATTGAACTCAAGTCTGCGTCACTCAAACCTAAAAGCCCAGGCATAGCTAAGCTTGTAGAATCTGCGCACAAGACAACTTTTCCCATATCAGTTTCCTTCCCTAGTTTTAGTTGTATTGGTAGCGCTCGTAACGTTGACTTTGTTAGCTGTGTCATTGGTGTTGGTTGTGTTGGTTGTATTAGTTGTGTTGGATGTGCTGGCTATATCAGACGCATCAGCAGTATTGATTGCGCTAGCAGCGTTTGCGTCATCGGTAGAGGTGCTCGCATCTGCAGACGGCAACACGAAGTAAAGCTTTGTACTTTCTGCGGCAGAAACCAGTTCTTGTACACTTTCTGGTTTTACAGCAAGCGTGATCCAGGCATTCGAAGAGGTAGATGCGATCGAGTCTTCCTGCATGCTTGTTGCGAGAATTAAAGCCGACGTTGAAATTCTTGTTGTCGAACTTGCTCCAACGGCATAAATATCTGCTTTCATGCCTGGCGCAAGTGATCCTCCGACAGCTTGTACAGCTTGCGCTGGAACACTCAACGCAGACAAACCGTCTGGAACTTCAATATCTGTCGTCTTAAAACCAAACCGTGCTGACGAAATAACCTCACCTGTGAGTATTGTTGACCCTACCTGCTTTCCAACAACCTCGTCTTTTGATGCAACCGCATCAACCGGAAGCAATGTAGCTATCCACTTCTTTGTCTCTATGTCGCTGTCACGAATGGTTTCTCCTGCAACAATGTTTCTTCTTGCAACACAAACTTCAACTTGATCGCCACCGTATTTTGCAAGCATATCTGCCTCTGCTGCATTGGCTTGTTCGTCGACACTCATGACATACAGAGCCACACAAAGCGCACAGCATGCGCCACATATGATTCCGACCAAAATAGATTTACTTTTCTTTGAGACTTTAACCCGCGCCATTTAACCGCCTTCATCGATTCCAATGACGCGGTATTGTGGCACACAACATCTCGCAAAAACCTTTCTTGATCTACAGTCCTAGCCTGGTTTTACTTATAAAAACGAAGAGAAATTGATGTCATTGCTTACAGAAAACCTATGCATTTGATAACAAATATGTCTTGGTTCTTACGTAAATTTGGCGAAGATTATGCTGAACAAGTAATAGAGCGCTTCCACCCATTTTTCTTTTAGGGATATAGGTGCAAAATTGAGGTTATGGAGTTATAGACACACAGGTGTGTCAACTCAGTCCTTTTTATAACCCGGATACCCCTCATACTAGTTTGCACTTAATGTAAAAAACCCTGCTTACCATAGTAAGCAGGGTTTGAATTTATGGTGGTCGAGGAGGGATTTGAACCCCCGACCTTGTGCTTGTAAGGCACCTGCGCTCCCGCTGCGCCACTCGACCATGAGTGTTGTTATATTCTATAGCAATTTAGGCAACTACTCTAGAAATATTAAAATCATACCCGTGACAGGTAGTTTATATATACCGTGACAGGTAGTTTATATATAAAGTCTTGTTTCATAGCATTCTTAATTTGCATGTCGCTTTGAAAATGCCCGGACTAAAAACAGCACACAAATAGCTACAGCTATCATAATTGCATTAAATACAAACATTGCTTGAGGTCCTGCGCCTTGAAGCACAGCTCCGCCAAATACAGGACCTACACCCATTGCTAAGTCAGGAAATATGAAAAATGTATTAGCTGAGCGTCCTAATTGATCATCAGGTACATCTCTTACTGATTCTGCCTGGATATTCGAATACGCAGAAGCTTGACCAGCTCCCATGCAGACTCCACCTATTGCAAAACCTACAATATTTGGAATGAAGGCTATGGACAGCATTCCGCATATTGCAATTGCCATCGCAGGTGGAGCGACTTTCCACAGTCCGTAAATATCACTTAGTCTCCCGGCAAGAGGCCTAGCTGCAAGTGTTGCAAACGAGTAAAACGTAAAATACAACGCAGCATCAGCCACACCTTCCATCTGTCCTGCCATCAAAACAAACGATGAAGTGCTGCCTTGAGCAATCATTAAAAATCCCGCAGCAATAGAAAGCGGAAGAGCTGAAAAATAGAAGCATTTTTCTAAAGCTTTAATAAGACCATTCTTCTTTTTCCTCGTTTGTCTTTGACGAATATCATCTCTAAGCAGGGAATTCAAAGCTACAGGATTGCCAATATCTTTTATGTCATCCTTAGACGATAATTCTTCATCCAAAATCTCGGATGCAAGCTGCGCATCATCGTAGCCCGCATCTTTTTCGTCAATCATGCGTTTCTCAACCAAAGACATGTTTACAGATTTTGGGATTTTCAAAAAGAGAGTAAAGACAAAAGCAAGTGTCATAAAAATCCCAGAACATAAAAACACGGAAACATAGCCATAATAATCCGATACCACCGAACCAAGGGCAGGTCCTAGAGCCATTCCTAAAGTATAGGCAAGTCCTATCCACCCAACAGCCATACCGATTCTGTTATGGGGTACCATAGATGGTACAACGGAAACTACTATGGTTGATTTAAAAGCAAATGCAAATCCTTGCAAACAGAGAAACGTCCCCAAAATAAGTGGGTTTCTTGCAAATGAACACCCAAATGCTCCTATGCAATACAAAAAGCAGGCAAATGTTAATAGCTGTTTTTTTGCAAATCTGTCAGAAATACCCCCGCTGAAAGGCCTCATTACTAATGCAGCCGTAGCATATATACCTGCAAGAAATCCAGCGAGCGGAATTGTGGCACCAAGTTCAACAGCAAAATTAGAGATAATTGGGCGCGACATAAATCCACCAATTTGTAATGCCGCCTCAATCGCAAAAAGACTTACGAATCTTCTATTCCAAAGTCTTTTAGGCGTTTGTTCTTCCACGTATTAAATTCCAATTCACTGTTTATCGGGATGATGTATAAAATCAAAGTCAAGAAATCAAAAAGAAACTGGACAACCTTGGCGTACAACGCCCAAGATTGCCCAGCAAAAAACTAAACTACGGTAAGAAGATTGAGCACTGGCTTCCGCGCTCTTCCATCTTCTTTGCAAGCTCCTCAAGTGTTCCGTACTCAATAGCCAAAGCTAGGCAGTGCAAAACACAAGAAGGCTTTTCTCCTCTTGCCACACGGTCTTCGCACATGTCGCAAGAAGTTGTTGGTACTGGAACGTACTTGCCTTCCCAGCTACCATCCTCTTTTTTCCATGGACCCATTTCGAGAAGTTTAATTCCCCATTGTCCCATAGGAAGACCGAGGTGATTGCGGCATGCGATTTCGCATGAATGGCATCCGGTGCAATACTCGTTGTCAATCATCAATCCATTTGTGGCCATAATCGAACCTCCTCTCTCAAGTCTCGTTAGTCGTCGGCACGGGAGATCTTGCAAGGAAGTGCTCCGTAGTGCGAGCCAAGACCAAGCTTGCCGATCTCTTTCCAAGGCATGAGCTCATTGATGTTCGACTTCCATACACCGAATAGCTCTGCGTCCTTCTCCTCTGGGTACCACCAACCATGGTCACAGCCGATAACGGTTTCTTTCACAATTGGGGTTACATCAGCGATCATGCGGCATTTGCCCCATGGGTTCTCGATCTCTACCCAGTCGCCAGTCTTAATTCCATGCTTTTCAGCGGTCTTTGGATTGATTTCCACTGTTGCAGCCTCACGGATCTCACGAAGCTGTGCGATCTGACGATGCTCTGTATGGAATGAGGTTGGGCGACGTGCGCCAGTAACAAAGTCAAGCGGATACTCGTCAATCCACTCAGGGCGTGATCTCTTGGAGAAACGTGGCTCCTCATAGTAAGGTAGCGGATCCTCGCCAAGATGATTCTTTACAGTTGACCAGAACTCAACACGTCCAGTTGGGGACTTAAATCCTGGTTTGCCGTCCATGCGAAGGAGACCCTTTTCATATTGATAGTAAGGAATCTCATAACGGCCATAAACCCACTCACGAAGCTTCTCGTAAGTCATTGGCTCACCAGTGGTTGCATCAGCAGTATCCGGAATGCCCTGAATCTTGGCATCAAGATAGCTGTGAGCATCCTTCCATCTTTGCTCATCACGATCAGGATTGATGCGATGGTCAAGGTCAAGCATGATCTCAAGGTCAGACTTGCACTCGCCAAGTGGCTCAATAACCTTTGTGATTGCGTGGAACTGACCAGGCTGGTTGCAGCCATGGAAAGTAACAATGCCCTCATGTTCCATAGCAGTAGCCACTGGAAGAACAACGTCAGCTAATGCCTGAATCGTTGGGTTCATGAAGATATCGGTTGCAACAACAAATTCCTTATGACGGCATGCTTCCATCCAATCATGAGGCTGTTGTGTAATACATGATGAGATGAAGTTTGAGCTCTGGATGAAAAGGAACTCGATTGGATAAGGAATGTTTGTGCGAAGAGTATCGAGTGTGCAGTCAGGCTGCGTGGTATTGATGATCATGTCCATTGCAGGATACTGATCATGACCTGCGATAGGAATCGGATTTGTATCCTCTTCCTCAACCAACATGCCAACACCCTTACGTCCTGTGGATCCACCATTTTTCATGGTTTGGCCAAGCTTGATTCCGCCAGGGTTATCAAGGTTTCCGCAAAGTGCGAAGATGCCCCAAATTGCATGGCAGATTTGAAGGGTATTTGGATTTTGGTCAGTCTTTAGACCAACAGATGCTGTGCAAGGCTTTTGGGACAAAAGACGAGCTGCACGATAAATATCCTCAACAGGAACTTCGCAGATATCGGCAGCCATCTCTGGCGTCATAGTCTTGCAGCGCTCTGCATACTCTTCAAAGCCATATGTCCACTTCTCAACGAACTCATGATCATATAGATCCTCGTTGATAATTACGCAGTTAAGCGCCATAGCCAAAGCTGCATCAGTACCAGGACGAATCTGGAAGTGAATTTCAGCATGGCGAGCAGTCCAGTTTGCACGAGGGTCAACAACAATAACCTTCATGCCGCGCTTCATCATATCAACTGTTGAATGACCAAAAAGTCCGTCTGGGTTTGACCATAAAACGTCACGACCCCAAATAAGCATGTACTTAGGAAGCTCATAGCGAGGATCATCGTAGCGATCCTTGAAACCGAAAGCGCCGTCGTACTCAACGTATGCACATCCGAGCAACCAGTCCATTGCTGTCTGACGAGGAATAACGCATGACCATCCACCATTTGCATGAATTGCAGTACGGCTATGGAATACCTCATTGCAAGTCTGGAATTGATAAGCAGAAGCCTCACGACCAGTACCTGTCCATACAGAAACTGTATCAAGGCCATACTTTTCAGTAAGCTCAAAATATTTTTCAACAATTATGTCGTAAGCCTCATCCCATGAGATGCGCTCCCATTTATCTGCTTGGCCGCGGAACTTACGGTCACGCTTCATTGGGTAAAGAAGACGATCCTCATGATAGATGTAGTCAGGAAGGCAAAGACATCTTGGACACAAACGTCCATTTGTGATTGGCTGATCTGGGTCGCCCTCCACGTTAACAATCTTGCCGTCCTTGACAAACACACGAAGTCCGCATCCAACACCATGGCATCCAGGGGGTGACCATTGTGCTGTACGATAGACTTTGGTGCCGTCATCAAGTTCCTTAACGCGAGGTGTATCTGACACTCGGGTCAATTCACTCATACTCCGACTCCTCTCTTCTCTCTTTTCACGAACGATGTCCTTGTATCGCTCGTAGTGAGTTGATTATTGATGCGCGAATAGCGCATTCCATCTGCTGTTAGGTATGAATCACCGCAAGAACCAAACATGCAACTCTAAGTATTAGAAAGTTGTAGTCTTACTTTGAAGTTGTTCCATTAGTTGATTTTCTTTTAGAACCACCTGGGGGAGCAGGCATCTCCCATCCACACTCTTTGCATTTACCCTCTTCGGGAATCACTAGCGTTCCGCAACGCGGGCAATGCATGACATTTTGAATCTTGGCAGTTTCACAGCTACCGCAGTTTCTACACGGATAGCACATTAATCTTCCGCCTCAACAACCGCTGTCTCAACCAGCCAATTCAAAGCTTTCTTTCGCTTGGCCATGCTTTCTGCAAGCTCAAACTTTCCTGCCCGTTTGAGCTCTTCAATAGTGCTTTCAGTGTTTCCAAAGAAATGGCCTGACGCCTCAGCAATATCGTCATCACTAAGCGACATATTTGCACCATCAAACAAAGCTTCAAGTGCAAACCCTTGCTTCAAACTTTCACCTGATTGAATGAGCATTTTGACGCTTAGCTCTTCTTCATTGGTAGACTCTTCTTCGTAATAGTCATCAAGGGTCTTACCAACTTCTGTAAGTTCGTTCTCAAACTTATCCATAAGATTCTTGTAAGAAGCCTGATAAAACTCATCAGGAATTGATCCTATGATTCTCTTTTCAAGTTCAATATTTGCGAGATGAGCAAGCGTGTCTTTATTCATCATACGAACGTCGTACTCAATGTCTTTTCGTGTTTCTTCGAAAAACTCTTTAACATTAGACACTGCAGGGTAATTTGATGTAACCCATTCATCAGTTAGCTCAACTTCGTGTTTATCTAGTTGCTCTAAAACCGTGACGTTCGAAATATAATGCTCAAGATCATCTTCAGATATAGCGCGAGATCGTTCGACATCATATTCAACTTTTTTAGACTCTCCAACATTCATACCGATGATCTCAGCAAGAAATGCAGCCGGCATAGCCTGGCTATCCATTTCCAAAATCATCTTCTTGCCAGAAAGGTGTGGAACTACTTTATCTGCAAGTTGTGTATCAACATCAACCCTAATAATGTCTCCAGCTCGCACTGGTCTTGGAGCTGCTGTACTGTATTGTGCAAAGCCTTCAAGAAGCTCTGCCACACGCGTGGCCACCATAGTATCTGTAACCTGAACTTCATCCATCTTTACACTTACTGGATCATATGAAGTTAAAGTAATCTCAGGTTTTTCAACTATGGAAAGCTCAATCTCGTATTCTGTTCCAACTTCCGGGTATTCAAGAATATGAATTTTTGGAGTTAATGCAGGCTTAAGTTCAAGTAAACCTAACGCATCAGATGTCATCTTATTGACTACGAAATCCCGTTTTAATTCTTTATACGATTCTTTAGATAGCTTTTGAAGAATCGTATCCTCAACATCTTGCTGAGAAACATCGCGCGAGATTCCGCAGGCTGACTTTAGGGCATCATAGAACTCGTCAAGCAGATAAGATGTAGTATCCCCTGAAATTGCAGCCTTAACCACGATGGAGCCTTTTGCATCTTGCTCTGACTTTTCTAATAAAGTGAATTCCATTAAACCCTCTCTTTAGCCTCTTAAATTTGGGCAGCTATAAAAGCTGCCCATAGACTCTTGCCGATTTTATGCGCTTGGTGGTTTAGGTGCACCTGGAGCTGTTGGAGCAGCTGGTGCGCCTGGAGCCTTAGGTGCGCCTGGTGCACCCGGAGCGCCTGGAGCTCCACCCGGTGCTCCACCGATCGGCGGAGCTGACGGAAGCTTTGCGCCACATTGATCGCAAACTTCGTTCACGAAATCATTGGTAGCACCACACTCTGGGCAGGTCTTTTCCATGCTTATCTCTGCCGGTCTAAAACACATATTCAAATCCTCTTTCTACTGTCATTAAAACCTTTGCTTTCGAATCAATTTCGAAAGCTTAATTAGTTCATCAAGGGAATCTATAGCGTCCCATGTCCCTATTTTGGGACTTAATTTGGACGCCAGTTTTCAACAAACAACCGACGTCCAAAGTTCAATAGAATTTATTCCTGCTCTGAGAAGAGAACCATGCGTGTCTTGGTCATTTTCTTGGCAAGATCTTCCACATCGCCGTAGTACATGCAGATACCTTGGCAGTGGTGAACGCATGTTGGGATTTTGCCCTCTGCAAGACGATCTTTACAAAGATCGCAACGCTGTGTTGGCAGCGGCACGAAATCCCACTCCCATTTATCCTCGTCGAGCTTCCAAGGTCCAATCTCGGTGAGCTTAATTCCCCACTCATCAACATCAAATCCATGCTCAACTTTGCACGCGACTTCGCACGAATGGCAGCCAGTGCAGAATTCGTAATCAATCAAAAGACCTTTTTGTGCCATGAGGCCTGTCTCCTTTCGGTTATGCGAACTTCCTACAGTTTGCTGAAGTATTCGTCGTACTGCTTCTCGAAATCCTTTCCATAGCCCTCAGGTGCTGGATAAACCTTGCACAATTGGGTCTTGTAGGAAGAGCCGTAACCGCTTGGACCAAAGTCACCCTGAACGGTACAAAGATTGATATTTGAATCAAATCCACCGTAGAAAGATGGTGCCTCAGGGTCGCGCTCAGGGAACCACCAGCCATGCTCTGCACTGACAACGCCCTTCATCATGGTGTCAGTAACATGAGCAACCTCGCAGCATTTGCCATGAGAATTCTCAATAACGCACCACATGCCCTCTTTAATTCCAGCAGCCTCAGCATCTTCTGGATTAATTGCAAACATTGGCCACTTGTGAGTAGAGCGAAGCATTTTAATTTGGCGATGCTCTGAGTGGAAGTATTGCCAGCAACGACGACCAGTTGTGAGAACTAGCGGATACTCTTTGTAAAGTTCCGGAGTAGAAACTGGACTCTCAGGTGGCTCTAAGAAGTATGGAAGCGGATCCATGCCAACGTTGTTGTACATGTTGCAGAAGAATTCAACACGACCAGAAAGTGTGTTAAATCCAACCTGTCCATCAAAACGGAGTTTTCCGGTTTCATGCTTTCTGTACTCAAACCTAGGCCAAAGGATTACCTTCTCGCGAAGATTATCAAGAGACACCTCGATCGGCACTGTAGCCATGTTGTTTGTGCAGAACTCAAGCATCTCAGGAACATCATCCCAGTAGAAAAGATCTGGGTTAAGCTTCTTGCCGAGTTCGAGCATCATCTGCTCGTCACCTACGGCCTCACCAGTTTGGGTAACCTTAACGATTGAACGAATCGGTGTATACCAACCACGAACACCGTCACGCTCACAGCTCATCGCCATAGGAATGAACAAGTCGCCGATACCCATAGCAGTTGGAGTCATAAACAAGTCGCAAATGACAACGTGATCCATGTCTTTGTAGCAGTCATAAACACGCTTTGCTTGACCTGCCATGTTTGTATATGCAGTGGTTGAGCAAAGGAAAAGCATCTTTACTGGATATGGCTTTCCTGTTTCAGCTGCATCAAGAATAGCCTCAGGAATTGCATGGCCACCCTTACCGATAGCGTTAAGTGCACCCCAATTACCATCGTCGCCAAGACGGTCTTTTCTGACCTCAGGACCTAGACCCTTAGCAACATTTTCGCGGATGTCAGACTGAACGTATCCAAAGTTAACGCAAACAAATCCACCAGGAACGTCGATGTTTCCTGTCATTGCCTGAAGCAAAGCAACTGCATGAGCTGTGCCGTTTGCCCATTTGTTCTGGTCAAAAGCAACACCCCATTGAAGAGTTGTAACACCAGCAGTACCGATTAATCTTGCTGCTGCAACAATCTTTTCAGCAGGTACCCAGCAAATCTCAGCTGCACGCTCAGGAGTCCAATCAGCAACACGCTCTTTGTACTCGTCAAAGCCGTAGCACCAGTACTCAATAAAGTTTTTGTCATAGAGTTCTTCTTCAACCATGACATGACCAATAGCAAGAGCAAGTGCTGCATCAGTACCAGGACGAACCTGGAGATAAAGTTCAGAGTGAGCTGCAAGCCAAGTAACTTGTGGGTCAACAACGAGAAGCTTTGATCCACGCTGCATGCAGTCAATAATCCAGTGACCAAAGAATCCATCAGCATTTGCACGAAGAGGATTGTTGCCCCAGATCATAAATAGGTCAGGACGTCTGTACTCTGGCTCGTCAAATCTGAATTCGTTTAATTGACCGCAGTCAGCAATAAATGTATTTCCAAAGATTGCATTCATGCCTTGCATACGTGGTGTATAGCAGCAGTTGCCAGCTAATAGACCAGCATTGTCATTTGGGGTTCCGAATCCACCATGACCAAGCACGTTTGATTGCCAAGTAGCATTACGTCCGGTACCAGCGCCAGTACAGATTGACTTAGCACCATATTTCTCAGTTGTGTCCTTCACCATTTCGATGCATAGCTCGTAAGCTTCATCCATGGTGATCTGCTCCCAAGTGTTTTTGCCCCTATCTTCGCGCTTACGCTTCATAGGATGAACAACACGGTCAGGATGATATACCGCCTCGACCATGGCAAGGCAGCGCATGCAAAGTCTGCCGTCTGTCACAGGTGAGTTTGGGTCGCCTTCTACCTTTACGAGCTTGCCATCCTTGTCTGTATAGAAAAGGATGCTACAGCCCTGATGGCAACCAGGAGCGGACCATTGGCAAGTACGAGTAACGGTTAAATCGCCCTCTTGGTATTGCCAATCCTTTTTGTAAACTTCGGGATTGAAGCACTCCCTCATTCAACTCTCCTTCCTCTCTCATACATTTGGAAAAATATACAAATGCCTTATTTCACTCTTTCGCCATTCTTTTGAGCCCGAGCCCAAACGCCAAGCATGACTAAGTTGTCGTTCGAAACTACGTTATCCTCACCAATCTTGTGGTAAGTCATCCTTGTCTGAAGTTCCTCAGGATCACGGAATTCGTAGCGAATGTAGAGATCTCCATCCAATAGATAGGCCTCTTTTGTTTCCAGCGAATCAAGTGTCGGTGCATATTTTTCCAATACCTCTTGTTCAGCCATTTGCTCCTCCTTTACAATTGGTCTTCGAACAATCTGAACAATTGAGCATGCCTAATACGAACACCCCTTTCCGGCATTCCGGATTCATTTGACGAGGCTGCACCAATTCAAGCCTTAAGCAAACAACAGTTTTTCACACGTGTTCTCTAAGCACATCTGTTGCTGAGTATGAATAGCGAAAGTACGTAGGCATGTAGGGTTTCAACTGGGGAAAGGTGTATGAAGTATGACTCAAAGTATTACCAACCAAGAACCGGGTTCAGGCATAGAAATCAGCACTCCCGCTTTGCGCGGAATGATTGGGTACATTCTTTACATGTCCTGTCTTATAACAGCTATGTTTAGTCCTCTGCTTACAACAGAATCCACAAAACAGGTTTTTGAATTTGGATTTGTAAGAGCCGCTTCTCTTTTGTGCACAGCCGCATGTTTCTTTATGATTGCGCGCTTGATCCCCGATAGAGATAAGTTCATCAGATCTAAAAAAGTGAAAGTGGCAATAATAATCGGTCAGATCCCACTTCCAATTCTTGGAATAATCGAAATGATGTGTGGAGTTGAAATACCTTTTGCTGCCATGCTTGCAAGCTGGCTGCTTTGGGGAACATTTATAGCGCTCCAAACATCATCTTGGATAGACGCCAAGGCCAATCTTCCAGTAGATGAATCGACTTCGATGTCGTACTGGTCGTTTGCTGCCGCAGCAGGCATTATGACCATCGTTTTAGCTGTTGAACATATTGTTGGAATATATTGCTTACTTATTATGATTTTAATTTCTGGAGGTATTCTTTTGAAGACGCCCCCCCGAGAAGAAACTGACAGTACAGCCAACATAGAGTGGTTACGCTCCAAAAATGCTTTTGCTCCAAGCGGAAGCTACATCATGTTTGTTGACGGGGCAATTCTTACTCTTTGTGCAGGTTTTTGTATAACAAGCGTAATTCTGGACGAGCTCGAGCCCTTTACTTTAGGTCTTGTAATTGTTGCATCGGCAGCATATTTCTTCTTTCTCAGAAAGATTAATCCGCCGTTATTGTCTCTTAGAAGAAGCCAGCTATTTTTCATGCCACTTATATGCGTAGCTTTAATTGCGCTTGGTTTTACCACTGGTTATTACGCACTCGCGGCTGCTTTAATATTAATGTCAGTGCTTTATCTCTTTGATTTCGCAAATCAATCACTTCTGGCACTTAGAGGTGTGCTTTTATCTATTTCTCCTGCATACAGCTATTGTTCTGGCAGAATTCCGATGACCGTAGGACATGCAATGGGATGGCTTATTTTTGCATGTACGCCATTTTTCCCAGACAACCAAGCACTTCCTATTGTTACAACAGCAATGATCGCTTTACTTGGAATTTACTTCTCTGTTTGTGCGCTAAACCCACTGAGATTTCGTTTGCTTGACTACAGCGACATGAGTACTGATCCAATTATTGAAGACATTCCAGAAGCAACATCTGCTATTCAAGTAGATCGCCCGTATAAAAACAAATGCGTCAAGGTAACCCAGGCATACGATCTAACAGCTAGAGAAGGTGAAATTCTTTCCTATTTAGCCAAAGGTCGCAATGCAAAATATATCGCTGACCAACTATTCGTCGCTGAGCGTACGGTGAAAACGCATATCTATCATATTTATCAAAAGATGGGCATTCATTCTCAACAAGAACTAATGGATATAGTCGACAACTCTTAAAACCCAAAGATTAGTCCAACACATCCAAATCTTTCATGTTGACGTCTTCATCAGATACCATGGCTTTATTGCGGCCAATTTTTGCAACAATACCTTCGATAATTGCAAGAATGAAATAGCCAACTCCTGAGATCATGAAGCTCACACCTGGTGTTTCAACACCAACAATGACAGTCTTGATGAAATGTTGCACGATTGGTGCAACAGAGGCTCCAAGCGCAACAAAGCAAAGTATCAGAGAAACTGCCATCGTGACCAGTCTTTTTGGAGCATCTTTCGAGATGTAATAGATGGTACTTATCTGCTGAATTCCAACACCAAAGCCAATTAGCAACGCCCCTACGCCAAGCATAATAAGGCTATTCGACGCCGCCATTACCATCATGCCGCAGGCAAGCGAGACAAATCCAGTTGTAAGAGTAAACCTACCAAGGCGTTTTGCAATTGCGCCGTATGCGATGCCAATCACCATAGAGATAATGCTTATTGTGGATGTAATCCCTGAAACATCGACAGTGTTTCCAAATTCGCGTTCTTGTACAAGCAGGGCAATATTGGTGTAATAGCCATATAGACACATAGCTGCAAAGAAAAAGAGTGCAAACAAATAAATTGTCTTAGGCTGGAAAAGATCCTTTATACCTTCAAAAGGATGACTGCCCTTATCCACCAACTTAACGTCCAGATCCATTTTTGGTACAAAAATGACAGTCATTATAAAAATAGGAATTACGCCTAAATAGACCAGGAATGCATTTGACCAACTATACAAAGCGAGTATTCCAACAATCATGGTCACAATAACTTCGCCAATGTAATTAAATGCTTGCTTAAATCCGAGTACACGGCTGCGCTCTAAGTCATCTCCCCATCTTTGGCAAATGATTGCGTTAGCCAGTGGATGCAATAATCCTTGGCCAAGCCCTATACATCCAGCACAAATAAATAGCGCCTCAATTGTTGGCTCAGGCACAACTATCGGTATCATGCCACCAATAAATATGACAGCTAACGCAAATTCTGCAATGCGCTTTTTATGAACATATGATGCAAGAAATCCCGTAAGCAATGTCCCCGGAATACTCATCATTGGGGGCACAGTGATTACCATCTGTATGACTGTAACTGGAATATCTGGATACGTATCGTGAAGTATCCCAAGAATGGAAGAAAACGCCTGAAAGACGCTATCATAAACCGCAAACCCGCATAACGGAATCAAAAGGATCGCATATCTCACCTTAAAGTAAGAGATAAAACGCTCTAGAAACCCCTTCATCAGCGCCCTCCATTCGCTGTTGACTATTCGGTTGCTCCAAAGTGACGATCTCTTCTTCTTTGCCATCGAATAATGCCTATGAAGGCAAGGGGTGTCTTGATGCTCTGAGTATGTTTTAGACAAGAATTTTCCTGATACTCTAAGTATCATTTGGGATATTTGCCCAGTTCAAGGTTGTGCAGTTATTCCTTATCGGGTTTTGAGCTTGATTCATGCTTAAACATAAAAATGAAATAAAAAACGGCAAGGTTAACTGATACCAAAACCTTGCCGCCTTATATATTCTGAAATTTCTTCAGCGTATATTAACTAATCCTTGGAAAGTTCTCCTAAAGGATCAATAGGGCCATCTTGTGCCTGCATGCGACGCATTTTCTCTTTAGCGGAAATGAAGTTCTCTGGTGGTTCTTCAATACCGATGATTTCAACTTCAAAATTCAAATCTTTACCAGCGAGTGGATGATTCAAGTCAAACGTAGCTACTCCATCTTCAACAGCTATCGCTGTAACAGGCATAGGAATCCCAGTCTCTGTATCTGTTACATAAGCACGTTGTCCAACTTCAATCTTGCCACCCGGCGCTTGTTGAAGTGGAATTTCCTGAGTTTGACCTGGGATGTATTCACCATATGCATCCTTGTGATCCACTTTGAATTTACGAGTTTCTCCAACTTCGTTCATCTTGAGGATTTCGTTTTCAAAGCCATCAATTGCTAAATCCATGCCTGTTTGAAAAACCATTGGGTTATCTTTTGTCGCTTCCCCAAAAAGCGTACCGTCATCTAAAGTGCCCTTATAAATTAAAGTAACGGTCGATCCAAGTTCCATTTCATCTTACCTTTCTATCCTTGATAAAGGATAAATCTACAGGATCAGTACAACCTGTTTTCTAAACACCTAAAGATCGGAAAATTCTAAGGTACTGGCAGGCTCTTACATATTTACACAATGGGTTTTAGTGCCTGTAGCCATGTAATCCATAATCTCGTTTACAGCCATAATTGCGCAGTTTTCTTCCGCTTCATCAGTTGATGCACCAAGATGAGGAATCACGATTGCGCGTTCCATTTTTACTACTGCAGGATTTGCGAAATCCGTGACATACCTAGATACTTTTCCGCTCTCAAGAGCGTCTGCCATTGCCGCATCATCAACAAGAACGTCTCTAGCTAAGTTTACGAATACAACTCCATCTTTCATCTTTGAGAATGCATCCGCATCAATCATGCCCTTTGTCGAATCCATTGCAGGTACATGAATTGTGATGTAGTCACTTTCGCTATAGAGCTTATCTAGGTCATCCGTAAACTGCATATCACTAGAAATTGCAGCTGCTGCATCGGCTGGCAAATACGGGTCATAACCAACAACGCGCATTCCTAAAGCCTCAGCTGCAGGGACAACAAGTTTACCGATTGCACCAAGTCCAATAACACCAAGTGTCTTACCTGTTATTTCATTTCCAGCATATGCCTTTTTGGCTTTCTCCGCAGATTTGCCAATGTTTTCGTCGTCAGCATTTTCCTTGACCCATTCAATGCCACCAACAATGTCACGAGAAGCTAGTAGCATTCCAGCTAAAACAAGTTCTTTAACTGCATTTGCATTTGCACCCGGTGTATTAAACACTGGAATTCCTGCTTCCGCCAAAGCCTCTAATGGAATGTTGTTAACACCTGCACCTGCACGAGCAACTGCTTTTAAGTTTGCAGGTATTTCCATATCGTGCATATTTGCAGAACGAACCAAAATTACATCTGCTTCATTTACATCATCAGTCAGTTCGTATTCATCGGTCAGAAGCTCAAGTCCCTTCTCAGATATGTTATTAAGGCAATGTACTTTTGGCATGACGTTCCTTTCTTTACAATTTTGTGGCCAATACACCCAAATTACTCAATGTCTATACGAAGCACAAATTAGTACTGAACATTGATGCTGTGGATATATTTGATTTTGAGTTTAACACTTGGAATAGCTTGGATAATCGTCGTTGCCTATCAACCCAGGCTTGTGTTCATTCCAAGGATTGAAAGAACAACTATGGCAGCTATAACAACAATAGCTCCTAGCAAAACTCCACGCCAAATGGTTTTGCGCCCAAGAGATTCGTCTTCGTTTTTTGATGATTCTCTACGACCAACCTTAAGTTCGCCTTTTGCATTCAAGAGACTATCTCGTTTGCTTTGAATATCGTTCGACATTTGTATCTTTCTATTTGTATCTTTCGTCTTTTCTAAAACTATTCATTTCATATCTTTATGTCATAGGTTGCTCTGCATCTGATGGTGGAATTCTAAACACTGTCAATAAAAAGTCTTTATCGCGAGCGATGATTTCACGCAAACTATATGAAAACTGATTGTCGTAATTTCCCTTATCAGCCGCAACACCCATTGCATCCATCCCTAAACCCTGAGCAATCGCAAGTGCACGATAAAGGTGATATGCCTGAGTAACGACCATTATGCTATTAGCTCCATATGTATATTTAGCGCGATAAATTGATGCGTATGTGTCATATCCTGCATGATCCACCACTATATCTTCCGCAGGAACACCCAGACGAATGCAGTAGTTTTTCATAGCATCCGATTCGTTGTAATGAGAGCTCCTATTATCCCCACTAACAATAAGCTTAGAAACAGCGCCTGATAAATACAAATCACTTGCCACTTCAAGCCTATCAGCCAAAATGTCAGACGGCGTCCCATCGGAGTATACAGAAGCCCCCAAAACCACAGCGGCATCTGCATGTGCTTTAGATTCCTCAATTTGGGCAATTGTGTGCACGTCTTCCCTAGTGCTTAATATCACCCAAGCATTTGCTGCAACCGAATAAGCCGCAAAGACAGCTATTACACATATAAGTGCAATCAAAAGCTTTGCCCAAAACGGCTTTTTACGTTTGTTTTGCGTCTTGTTTAACACCAATCCTATTTAACAAATAACCCAATTCGCAAACAGACTATTTGCAATCAACTCTGCCTAATAACTAAATCTATTTGACAACCAAATTTACAAGGCGCCCTGGAACAACAATTTCTTTAACCAAGGTCCTACCTTCAATACTATTTGATACGGCCTCTTTTGCAGCTTGTTTCACTGAATCTTCAGAAGCGTCATTGGGAACCATTATATGAGCCTTAATTTTGCCATTAACCTGAACGGCAATTTCAACTTCATCAGCAACAGCAAGCGCTGGATCATACTCAGGCCATGCTTGTGTGTGCACAGAGTCAGTATGTCCAAGTACGGTTTGCCAAAGCTCTTCTGTCATATGAGGAGCCATGGGTGCTAAAAGCTTCACTAGAACTTCCGCAATATCTTTATCCAGCGCAGAGAGTTTGGTGTCATTTTTCCTTGTCTCAGGAGAAACCGAACGCAGGTATTCACCCGCAACATTCGAAAGCTCCATAATGGCAGCAACTGCGGTGTTGAAGCTGTTGCGATCAATGTCGTCTGTGACTTTCCCAATAACACGATGACGTTCGCGATTTAGCTTATCTGCAATTTCTGTTGAATCCGCTATTGCTAAATCTTCCTGGAAAATCGTGTCATCACCTGCAATGTATGAGAAATCATTTACCTGGCGCCACACGCGATTTAGGAATTTATGCATTCCCGCCAGACCGTCTTCATTCCATAGTTTTTCTTTGTCTGGAGGTCCCATAAAAAGCATGGCGGTACGCACCGCATCAGCTCCATATGCATTAATCATTTCTTCAGGAGATACAACATTACCCTTCGATTTACTCATAACTTCGCCATTAGCATCTAACACCATGCCTTGGCAAAGCAGGTTTGTGAAAGGTTCATCAAAGTCCAACATGCCAGCATCGCGCAACACCTTCGTGAAAAATCTACTATATAGAAGATGCAAAATAGCATGCTCAATACCGCCGATATATTGATCAACCGGCATCCATGAATCTACGCGCTGCTTTTCAAACGGAGCGTGAATATTATGCGGATCGGTATAGCGCATATAATACCAGCTGGAACATGTAAACGTGTCCATGGTGTCAGTTTCGCGTTTTGCCGCTGCCCCACATTTGGGACATGTCGTATTAACAAATCCGGCGTGATTTGCAAGTGTCTCTCCTGCTGCAAGATCAATATCTTCCGGAAGTCTAACCGGCAAATCTTCCTCAGGCACAGGAACAACTCCACACTTAGGGCAGTGAATTGCAGGTATTGGATTTCCCCAATATCTCTGACGACTAATCAGCCAATCACGCAGACGGTATTCAGTTGTACGCTTTCCCTTACCCACACGTTCGAGCTCTTTTACAATCGCATCTTCTGCAGGAGAATGCTTACCACCAACAAGGCCAGTATATTCGCCAGACTGCACAAGAATACCTTCTGCAGAATATGCATTTTCCCAGTCAACAGATGTAACTTTACGACCCTGCTCATCCTTTAGGCTTTCGTAGAGCGGATCATCTTCTGCAAGAATAATTGGAACAATTGGAAGATCATACTTCTTCGCGAATTCGAAATCGCGCTCATCTCCGCAAGGAACTGCCATAACAGCACCGGTGCCATAATCTGCCACTACGTAATCTGCAACCCATACTGGCACCTTCTCATCATTTACAGGATTTATAACATAGCGACCTGTAAATATGCCGTGCTTTTCTCGGTCGCCCTGCGCACGCTCAACCGCGCTAACTTTTTTCGCAGCCTCAGCAAACTCTAAAACTTCTTTTTCTTGCGGAGTACCTGCAACAAATTCTACAAGTCCTGCATACTCAGGACCTAAGACAAAAAAGGTACACCCAAAAAGTGTATCTGCACGAGTTGTAAAGACGGTTATAGATTGAGTTGCATCCTCGTCTGCACCTTCGCCGTGCATGTCACTTTCAAGCGGTACTACATCAAAATCAACATTAGCGCCTTCGCTTTTACCGATCCAATTTGCTTGCTGTTGCTTTACGTTTTCAGGCCACCCTTTAAGTTGCGATAGATCATCCAATAGTTCCTCAGCATAATCAGTGATTTTGTAGTACCACTGCGTGAGATCGCGCTTTTGAACCTCAGAATCGCATCTCCAGCAACGACCTTCCGTAACCTGCTCATTGGCAAGAACCGTTGCACATTCAGGACACCAATTGACGGCGCTGTTGCGTCTCTCAACCAAACCACGCTTCCAGAATTCTAGAAATATCCACTGTCCCCAACGGTAATACTCAGGGTCACACGCAATAACTGTTCTATCCCAATCATAGGAAAATCCCATGCGCTTAAAACTTGCACGCTGGGTATCTATGTTGTCATATGTCCACTTTGCAGGATGTGAATGATGCTTGATCGCTGCATTTTCTGCCGGAAGACCAAAAGCATCCCATCCCATTGGGTGCAACACATTGTATCCGCGCATGCGAGAATACCTTGCAACCAAATCTCCATAGGTGTAATTACTGACATGTCCCATATGAATGTCACCTGATGGATATGGAAACATCTCAAGTACATATTTACGTGGAGCATCGGAATTTTCATCTACTGTATATAAGCCATCTTCTTCCCATTTCAGTTGAAGACGTGGCTCTATCTCGTGGGGGTTATAGGGTTTCATGTGGTTCCTTCTTCAAAATTTACAGTAATTTGTCATTATAAATAGAACCGTCGCTAAATTCAGTAATTAAGGCAGAACAAACGCGTGTAATATAATCAAAAACCAGCAAATGCAATTGCTTGGTTTATACATTTATATATGAACGACCTATGAACGGAGAAGTCATGACAAACCCACAAGCCGGATGGTATCCCGATCCTTCAGGCGATACATCCCGTATTCGTTATTGGAACGGTACCGCATGGACAAATGAATTTGCTCCAGCGCAGTCAGCTCCTTCTGCAGCTCCTGAACAACAAGCAACTGCACAACCCAACCAACAGCAATCTGCATACGCAGCACAAACAACCCAGACACCACAGGCCACACCTTACGCAACACAGCAGCAAGGTTATGGCGCAAATCCAGGCTATGGCACGAACACAGCCTGCCAACCTAACACAGTTCTCTACCAAGTAAGCGATCAAGACAGAACTCTCAGACTGATTGCTTTTATATTTGTTTTGATCAGTACCGTCTCAACTTGTTGGCTAATCATTCCTCTTGCATGGATGATTCCGTTTTCCATCTTTTCTTACAAAACCTATAAGGGCGAACGCGCAAATACGACAACTTTTGGTGTATTAGTGCTTATATTCTGTTCTCTTGTTGGCGGAATCCTATTGTTGGTTTCAAATAAAGAAGCCTAATAGGCTTTTAGCAACTACTTATTACAAGCAATTTTCAAACAAAGCTACTGTAGATGAACTTTCACAAAGCAGCATTTAAATCCGCATATGGAACCTCAAAACAACTTCCCGAAAGTACGCTTTATGAGGTTTCATTTGCGGGTAGATCAAATGTAGGAAAATCATCTTTGCTCAACAAGCTTATGTATCGCAAAGGCTTAGCGAAGGTGTCAGCCACCCCTGGTAAAACTGCCACGATTAATTTTTACGATGTGGATGGGGTAGATTTCGTAGATTTACCAGGTTATGGATATGCAAAAGTATCAAAAGCAGAGCTTGAACGCTGGTCTGATTTGATTGAAGGATACTTCAATCAAGAAAGATATTTTTCATTAGTTGTCAGCTTAATTGACATTCGACATGATCCCAGTGATCTTGACCTAAACATGATCGACTTCTTAAAAGAAGCTGGCTTTCCGTTTGCAATAGTGCTTACAAAAGCTGATAAGCTTTCCAAACAAAAAGCCAACTCCCAAAAACAACGAATCGTAAAGCTACTCGATCTTCCGCAAGGAACTCCTGTTGTTGTCACCTCATCTCAAAGTGGATCAGGCATAGACGAACTACGCGAATTAATCGCATCGTATGTCGAAGAGGACTAGCAACAAAAACAAATGATTGAGAATTTCATCAGCTAAGAAAAATATAGGCCTTGATATATCAAGGCCTATAGAGCTTTATCAGTACACTGCTGATAATTAATGCGTGTTGCTTACGTATGTATTTTTATCTTTTAGAAGCACATCGTGTGCGCCACCTTCGATAATCGATGTGGACGACACAACGGTAAGCTTTGCCTTTTCTTGAAGCTCAGGAATCGAAAGAGCGCCGCAGTTACACATTGTGGATTTCACTTTTGAAAGCGTGACAGCTACGTTGTCTTTCAAAGAGCCAGCGTAAGGAACATACGAGTCAACACCTTCCTCAAACGTAAGTGAAGCCTTATTGCCACCAAGGTCATAACGCTGCCAATTACGTGCACGGGCAGAACCTTCGCCCCAATACTCTTTCATGTAACTTCCGTTAACCATCACCTTGTTCGATGGGCTTTCGTCAAAACGTGCAAAGTAACGACCAAGCATTACAAAGTCAGACCCCATCGCAAGTGCAAGTGAAATGTGGTGATCATACACAATGCCGCCATCAGAACATATTGGAATGTATTCCCCAGTTTCCTTAAACCATTCATCACGCGCTTTCGCAACCTCAATTACAGCAGTTGCTTGTCCGCGTCCAATTCCCTTTGTCTCGCGAGTGATACAAATTGAACCGCCACCGATACCGATTTTTATAAAGTCAGCACCGCTTTCTGCAAGAAATCTAAAGCCATCTCTATCAACCACATTGCCAGCGCCAACTTTTACGTCGTTGCCATAGTGATCGCGAATCCATTTAATAGTTAGCTTTTGCCAATCAGAATAACCTTCTGACGAATCGATGCACAAAACGTCCACTCCTGCATCCACAAGAGCTGGAACTCTCTCAGCATAATCGCGTGTATTGATACCTGCACCCACCATATAGCGTTTATGAGCATCCAACATCTCGTCAGGATTTGACTTATGTGAGTCATAGTCTTTTCGGAAAACAAGCGCAACCAAATGATCGCTTGCATCCACAATCGGAAGGCAATTGAGTTTGTGCTCCCAAATTATGTCATTTGCATCTTTAAGGCTTGTGTCATCTTGCGCCACAACCATCTTATCGCGCGGAGTCATGAACTCTGTTACCTTAATATCCATTGGCATACGAGACACTCTATAGTCACGAGACGTTACGATACCTAAAAGCTTTCCGTTGCTTGTGCCATCATCTGTTACTGGCATAGTGGAATATCCATAGGCTTCTTTTAAGTCCACTACAGTTTGAAGTGTCATATCGGGGGAAAGATTTACGGCAGATTTCACAAACCCGGCCTTGTAATCTTTCACACGTTTTACCATTGCGGCTTCATCTTCTATAGATTGAGATCCATATAAAAACGACATGCCACCTTCTGTTGCAAGTGCAACCGCCATACGATCATCTGACACAGATTGCATGATCGCCGAAATCATTGGGATACTTAAACTAATAGGGCATTCTTCTTTGCCCTTTTTATATTTGACAAGTGGGGTTTTTAAAGACACAGCTTCAGGGATACAGCTACTTGGAGAAAACCCTGGCACCAAAAGATACTCATTAAATGTACGTGAAGGTTCGTCAAAATAAAAAGCCATGAATCCCCATTTCCTCGATTTAGCTCGCCTATGCCTACTTATAGCTCATCAGGTTTCGTTTAATAAACTCATCCTAGAACTTATGAATAACTTATCTAAATCTTACATAAATGCAGCAGTATTTATAAGAACTTCGAGAATTTTTGCTTCAAATTTATTGCGAAATGTTGCAGATAGAAAAAGTTGTGAAAACAAGAAGGCCGCCCGGTCATGCAATTGTTGCATTAGACACAGACGGCCTCAAAATTTATGTGATGTTCGCAAAAACGCTACGAACTCATTTAAGTAACTCTTAGCGAAATCACAGCTCACATAAATAGCTACTTACATAGCTACTTAAATCAACACGTCCCAACAATTTCTAGAGTGTAAAGCTTTCTCTAGAATGCCTGGAACTGTGACTTTGGAGCAAAGCAAATTGGGCACTTCTCAAAGTCGTCACCCTTGTGGATATAGCCACAAACAGGGCAAAGATAATACTTGTCATCATCAGGAGAATCGATGTCGTTGTATGCCTGCATATAGAGCTCTGCATGAACGCCTTCTGCAAGCTTTGCACGCGAAAATACTAATTGAGCAGTTGTCTCACCTTCATCAATTGCGACTTGAATAAATGAAGGATACATATCAGATGTCTCATAGATCTCGCCAAGTGCACCAGAAATAAGATTTACATCAGTTTGATTTGCTGGAATCTCAGGAGGCTCAGGTGGAACATAATCAGGTTCTTTGCTTTGAATGACTGCAGTTTCGAGGCGAATATGAATCTGCTCAGCTGCAGCTGTAGCTTCAAACTGACGAGCAATCTGATCAAAGCCTTGCTCTTTTGCAGCCTTTGAGAATGCGGCGTATTTAGCAGAAGCGCCAGTCTCACCAGCAACAGCAGCCTTTAGATTATCAAGTGTAGTTCCCACTACCGTCTCGGACTCAGGCATTATGTCAAAGTTCGAGGAGTTCTCAGCTGTTGGTAATGATTCGCGTACCTTCATCGTTTCTCCTTTGTAATTGTTGGTTTGGACGATGCTGTTCATTATAGATAAATGAACAGCTGACAAGTAGTTTATGTTTCGATATTTACATCTCTTATCTAAAATATATTTGAAATTAAAATCGGAAGGAACAAGCATGGATCACAAATCAACATGGCGTAAATACAATACGGAAGACCTGGCTCAGCTAAACGCATTAGCTGACGCATATAAAGCCTTCATTTCAAACAATAAAACAGAACGCGAATGCTTTAAATCCGCGAAAGAAAGCGCTGAAACTGCTGGATATATTGCGCTTGAAGATGCCATCAAGTCAGGCATCACGCTTAAGGCAGGAGATAAAATCTGGGCAGGGTCACACGAAAAAGCAATAGTCATGGTTCAAATTGGTCGTGAGCCAATGACATCAGGCATGAATATTCTTGGCGCCCATATTGATTCTCCACGACTTGATATCAAGCAAAATCCGGTCTATGAAAAGGACGGGTTTGTGCTGCTTGATACACATTACTACGGCGGTATCAAAAAGTATCAGTGGGTAGCGCTACCACTTGCCATGCATGGAGTTGTCGCAAAAAAGGATGGATCCGTAATAGATATATGTATAGGCGAAGATGAAGGAGATCCTGTTTTTTGCGTAACTGACCTTCTTCCACACCTTGGAGCTAAACAGATGGAAAAGAAAGGCTCCGAAGTTATAGAAGGTGAAGACCTAGATATTCTTGTAGGTAATATGTGTGCCGCTGAGGCTATTAACGCAGCTAATGACGACAAGAAAACTGACGAGCAAACGGATGACAATGCAAAAGATGAAAGCAAATCAGATCCTGTAAAGACTTTCACCTTAAATCTTCTGCGCGATAAATATGATATCGAAGAGGACGACTTCTTATCAGCTGAACTTGAGATTGTACCCGCAGGCAAAGCACGCGATTTAGGTTTTGATCGCTCAATGGTTTTGGGGTACGGGCAGGACGATCGTGTATGCGCATACACTTCCCTTGATGCTCAGCTGTCCATTGCAGATGAGATAACCGATAAAACCTGTGTTTGCATTCTTGTTGACAAAGAAGAAATCGGAAGCGTCGGCGCTACAGGCATGGAATCCTCTTTTTTCGAAAATGCGATTGCCGAAATAATGGAACTTACTGGTATTAGTGGCAATCTAATGGTTAGACGCGCACTTGCTAAATCAAGCATGCTTTCATCTGATGTATCTGCTGGTGTCGATCCATCATATGCATCTGTGTTTGAATCGAAGAACTCTGCTTATCTAGGTCGTGGCCTAGTGTTCAACAAATACACAGGGGCACGTGGTAAAAGCGGATCGAATGATGCTCGTGCTGAATATATAGCTCGTATCCGTCGTGTTATGGATGAAGGCGATGTGAGCTTCCAAACTGCAGAACTTGGACGAGTTGATGCAGGTGGCGGCGGAACCATTGCATATATTCCGGCAAGATTTGGCATGGATGTAATCGACTCAGGAATTCCTGTGCTTAGCATGCATAGCCCATGGGAGGCAACCAGCAAAGCCGATATATATGAAGCACGCAAAGGCTATAGAGAATTCCTTTTGAATGCATAACTCTTGGTTGTTTGAAGCAAACACAAGCAAACACAAGTATTTGCTTCAAAACTTTGAGGTACAAAATTTAAGGCACCTTAGATAGAAGGTGTCTTTCTTTCTTGGATGCTTATCAACAATAGCGCCTTCTAGCATCTTCTAGCATCTTCGAATATGTCCTAATGGCAACAAAAGACGCCTTATGCAACGGATATATGTCAGGGAAGATGCACCGCGTAAACCAAAACCTGCAAAGGGTTTTAATCCTAGCGAAGCGGCGTAAAGTATGCATCAAGAAAAGGGATTACTCCTCCTTACCCTTTCCTTCTTCTCTCAAAGGAAGTCTTCCCCTAAAGACTTCCACGAAGGTTCTGACCAGACCTTCAAACATATGAGATAGGCAATTCCCCGGCCGAGTCTCACAGAAAACGAAGGACGACACAAGTGCCGCCCTTCGTTTTTTATGTAAAAAACTAAGACAAATCAAAGTAATCCAAAACAACGACAAGAGTATTTATAGATTGTTCCAAAACATTCTCTGTGACTTATAAAAAGAAAGAGATATGGGTATAAAAGCGTTGGTTCTACGTAATATAAAACTCTGAATCTGATGACAAGAGTAAAGCAACCAATCAATATAAACTGCGGATTTTTGTTTCATTTTTAATCAATTACGGCACTAAAGGGGCTATTGAAGCATGTCGAAAAACGATACCGATAATTCATTCACAACACAGAATGAAAACACCAGTGGTTCAGAGCAGCATACTAAACAAAGTACAAAGTCCGCAAAAACAGATATGGTTCTTTACAAAAAGGGCGAAAAGCCAGCTTTCATAAATATATGTACCTTTACAAGACCTGTTTATACAGCATACCTGCGTGGTATCGAGCCGAAGGGGAAATCGGCTCTAATAATATTCTTTATGGCAGTATGTGTTTTATCGATGGCTTTAGGAATCTCAATAAACAGACTTGATATTGTGGGAATAGCACTTGTTGCATTGATATTCTGTGGACTATCCTTGGGGCAGCCTTGGATGATGGCGAGATCCAGAACAGACACCATGCAACAACGGTATCATCAGTATCAAAAGAATATCACTCGCTTCTACGATGATCACATGTCGATGCAAAACCTCACTGCTCATGTAGAAGCTTCTGCTTCATATGACGAAATTACCAGAATTAAAGAAACTGAAGACTTTATATATATGTATGTAGGCAAATCTTGCTACTTCGTAATCAAAACAGGGTTCAGTAAAGGTGAAGACGAAATAGAGAAGTTCAAAGACTTCATTTCACAAAAGGCGCCTGACGCAAAGAACCAACTCAAGGTCAGCCGATAATACTATCAGCTGTAAATCAATAAATAATACTATCAGCCTTACAAGCCGTTACTTGTTGTGTGGCATAGTCGCCCATAGGTGGAAATATGTCATATGTTGGATCGGCCAAAGGATAAGTCCATAAATCGAAAAAGGGGAGTTCGTACTTATCCCGTGGCGCATTAAGTTAATCGTTTGGTATTAACGAATTTCAAACCTTCTTAGTGTTCCATTTGTTTGAAAACATAGTCAAAACTGACGATTTCAATCCAGTAACTGACATCTTTTCACTCCTTTATTCATTTTTAGATTTTAAGGAGGGCAAATGGTAGAAAAGCTAGAAAACGCTGGCGAGAAGATGGTTGCTGCTATGCAGAACAATGTTTCTCAAAGCCTGGCTTTAGTCTTCGGCATCTCTATGATGACGTGGTCTGCATTCAACCAGATGAACAGTAATTACTGGTCATACTTCTTGACAGACATTTGTGGACTTGAGCCGACCCTTATGGGTACCGTAAGATCCATTTCTGCTATCGGCGCTTGGATCTTCGTTATCGTAGCAGCAATTGTAAGTGAGAAAATTTGGCTGCGCCATGGTGCTTACAGAAGCTGGTTCGCAATTGCACCTGCCGCTACAGCGGTTTGCCTCATGCTTACATGGGTAAATCCTGTAGGTCTCATCGGTCCTGCCGCTGCTTCAATTTGGATGATCATTTTCTACATGCTCGGTCAATTCTGCGTAAACTTCTTCCAGATCGCAGCTGCTGCTATCATCCCTGCAATCAGTCATACAGAAGCTGACAGTGCTTTGATGTCAACACGTAAATCTCAGGGCAACATGCTTGTAAAGGTTCTATTTGCAATCATTTCATTGCCTTGCATTCTGTTGATCAATTCAGCTGTTTACGGCGTTTCTTATGACGACGCTAAAGGCGCTGGCTTTGCTGGCTTCTTTATCTTCGCCTTAATTCTTGCTGTATGGATGGTTGTTATGTACTGGATCTTCTTCAAGCAATTAGCTGGTAAAGATCCAACCGAGCCACAATGCGAAGCCATGTATCAGGCTAAGAAGCGTGGCGAAAAAGTTGAAATTCCGAAGGACGAAGTTTATCAAGAGAAACTTACCATTTTCGAAATTATCAAACTTTGGATTACAAACATCCCTGCTCTTATCGTTTTGGTTGCTGAGCTTGGCCGCTTCATTGCTCAAACCCTTGTACAAGGCCTTGCTGTTTACATCTTCCAATACGTATATGGCGACATCACAATGTCTGCAATATTTATGACCATCGTTAACATTGTTGGTCTATGTGCAACATTTATTGCTGAGCCAATCTCCAAGAAATTCGGTATCAAGGTTACATATGTTTCTGGTGTTGCAATTGCACTTATTTGCTGCCTGCTTTGCTTCGTCATCGGTGCAGTCAACATGGTTGTATTCACCGTTTTGATTTCTGGAATTTTCTTCGGAATGAACTTCCAGAATGCAACCTTCCTTGGTATGGGTTCAAACGCTATCCGCTACGGCGAATGGCGCGACGGAAAATCTCCTCGTTCATTTATCGTGTCTACATATCAATGGTGCCCTCAGATCTCCAACGCTATCGCAGGTTGGGCAATGGGTACAGGACTTGCCTCAATCGGCTATGTAAAGGGCATGGATCCAGATCCTGAGATGGCACAAGGTTTCGTTAACTTAATTGCTACCATCCCTTCAATCTTCTTTGGAATCAGCCTTATTCTTCTTCTTGTTGCTTTCCCACTAGGAAAGAAGAAGATGGAACAGATCAACACTGACATCGCAAAGCGTAAGGCAGATGTTGAGGCTATCGCTGAAAAAGAAGCTAAGGACGAGAAATAATCCTTAAGCTTTAAATAAGAACCTGATAAACTCCCCCGGTTCTTAAAAACCCCCGCAGGTGAATCTTGCGGGGGTTTGTTTTTTGCGAGGACTTATTTGATGTTTGATATAGCTTATCGCTAGTTGTTACTCTCCATTGATCGCGTCGATCAGACCATCAATTGTGTCTTGATTCTCAAAATCGTTGACCACATTAATTAATGAATCAATGGCTTTATCTGACATATGGATTTTACCCATCTTGGCATTGGTCTTAAACTTAGTAACAACCTCATCTGTACTCATGGGGTTTAAGACATTTCCACGCAAAACATCTACACGATGCTCAATTACTTTCCCGCCTTTTAGCGTAATCCTAACAATGGCTGATGTTAACGGCATCTCATCGTCAATTTCAAAGTCCATGCAGGATGCCATATTTAAGACATCAAGATCGCCTAAATTCTCAACTTCAAAATCGGATAAAACAATGTTTCCTCTAACCGCAGCAACTGCAGCTACATAAGGAGTTGATGCTTTAGCGGTAATGCCAGTTTGAGGATGAGATTTTTCTTCCTTTGGGAAAAATGTATCAGCTCCATTTTGGCATCCGAAGAACTTAATGCTTTCTATATCGCTTGGATTAATACCGTATTTATCAAGTGCTTCGATTATGACCTGCGCATAAGGCTGTGTACTCTGGCAAGACGGCCAAGGTTTATAACCTATTAATTTTTCAGAATAGAATTCCTCACCTAGTCCATCTGTTAAATGATGCGTATCAATATTGCCGCCATAAATGACGTCATACATGACTTCAAGCGCATCTTTACTACCGGTAAATCCACGAGAAGCTAAAAGGGCACAACGTATGCCTTCCTCGTTACCAAATGAGTCTCTAATTGAACGGAATTCGCAAGTAAACAAACTCTTGGTGATACCAGATACCCTGTTTACTGCAAGACCTAAAGCATCAGCAGTCTGATCCGCATCCAATCCAAGTAGCTTAGATGCCGCAACAGTTGCCTGAAAAACACCAAAAACAGTTTGCGGAAAGAAGTCATAATCATGCATAGCGCTTCCATTAACCGCAGCACACATACGAATTCCGACGTCATTTCCAAGTGTAATAGCAGTAATAAAATCTTTCCCCGATACGTTTCCTAGATACTCAGCCAAGGCAAGCGCCGCTGGAAAGCAATTAGCAGTTGGGTGAACCATCGGTTTTTCAATGCCGGAGAAATCATCAAAGTCAACTGCATGCGTAAGTGAGCCATTGATCATAGCAGCACATAGAAGAGAAGCCTTTTCGCCATATCCTACTAGTGTACAGTTGCCCCCTCCATCGATTTCCGTATATAAATCATGCACCAGATCGCTGACGGGAGTAAGCGTAGTTGCTGGATACATAATTCCAATAGTATCTAGAATGCTTTTCTTGGTTGATTCAACGACTTTTTGCGGAAGATCTTCATAGTTCGTACAAGCTACATATTCCGCTATACCTCGAGTAAGTTGACTTTTTTCTTCTGTACCCATATATCCCCTTTCGTTTTCTAGATTGCCGCCATTATCTTTACTCTCCTTGATGCAATTTGCATCAGTCTTAAATACCTAGATTCAAGAGGGAATCTGAAACGACCACATTTCCAAAAAAATATAGCGTGACTCCTGAACTCTAGAGCCACGCTATTTGAAGGGAACTAATATCAGCTGACAACACTCGTTGGAAAGGGCAGCTGATATAGCTAAAGAAATGAGCCCGTTTGTCTATGTTATTTAATGCCTTAAGCTACGCTGGCAAAAATTGTGCAACTGACTTTCCGCATTCACGACCAAGCACGAGTGCAAACGCAAGCGAGCAACCTGGAATTGGAGTTACATACTCAGTTCCAAAGCGACGACCGCAGTCATTTCCAGACATATACAAACCAGGAATTGGCTCGTAATTCTTGTCAAGTGCATTCTGGTTTCCGTCTGTGAGAATTCCACCCATGGTAACCATAGTCTCGCCCAAAACCGGATCAAAAGTACATGCGTAGAAAGGACCTTCATTTACAGGGAATAAAACTTTAGAATCGCGACCGAACTGCTGATCAACACCTACATCGCAGTACCCATTCCATTCTTTTATTTGCGCTATAAAGTTTGTCTTTGCTTCCCCCCTTAACCTGATTCCAAATTCTATTTTTGCTCGAACATCACTTCTGAAATGACACTAAATTGGAGCCTCCTCAGCCCCCTGCCAAATAAACGATGCATTAATAATCGAAATATATGTTTAGCGAGATTTGTGCGTAATCACTTAGATTGGGGAAAGCCTGAAAATAGCATCACGGTTTTTGGGTATTTCACTGGTCTAGCTGCCGTTATGCCCCGAGAACTGGGCGTTTATCAAAATCACAAAATAACGTATTTGAAAAATACTCGAATTCAGACGATAGGCCGAATGTAGGTTGCTATCTATGATGGATTAAAGCCATGACAATGCGAGAACCATCCCTATTGGAGAGAAGAAAGGGGACTAAGAAAATGGCTGAAGAAATCGAGAATAAAAACTACAACAGCTGAAAATATCGCCGAAGAATCCAACGAAGAAACTAACGCGACCAACGGTACTAACAAACCGAAGCGTAAGCATAAAAGATGGCCAATCACTGTAGGTGTCGTAGCAGCAATAGTTATTGTTGCAGGCGCTGGCTTTTGGGTTTGGCACGAACAACCATCTTTCTGCAATGCAATCTGCCACACTCCAATGGATACCTACAACCAAACCTATGATCAAGACTTAGGGGTAGAAGGCACAGACAAATATGGAAACCCTGTTGAGAACACTGTTGGCATGATAGCTGTCACTCACCGAGTTAATGGCGATACAACATGTATGGGATGCCATGTTCCTCAGTTAAGCGAACAGATCTCTGAAGGTATCAATTGGATCACTGGTAATTACGAAGTAGTAGAAACACAAGATGGCCTCCAGGTTCCAACCGAGCGTGATCTTGCTCAACTTTGTGAAGCCAGAGGTATTTCTGATGAGCAATTTTGTCTAAACGATGCATGTCACCTAAACGATAACGGCACAACTATGACTCGCAATGATCTCATTGCGCTTACCAGCGATTTCACGCGTAACCCTCATGTTGCACAACACGGAGAGGTTTCTTGCGGAGAATGTCATAAAGCACATCGCGCCTCGGAAGCCAATCCATAGGTCACCCTGTAATCGTCACAGCTGCAGGCATATTTTACGTTGCAGGTTTTTTGATACTTGCTATCGCTTTAATGGGAAGCACTACGATCAACGTTGTTCTTTCTATTTGTGCAGGGATTATGCTGGGGGCATCCGTTGTAATCCTTACGATTTGTTGGGGATCGCTTCTTTTGGTTCTTGATCTTCGCCAAGCGTTGGGTTGGATCGCTATTATGATGGCATGCGCTTCTTTGCTACAGCTACTTCTCGCCTCTGTCCGCGTAGAGATTGGACTTCCGGTATTTCTTTTGTTGACAGTAATCGGAGTCTCTCTTCCAGTAATTAAGTCATATACCCACGGTTTGCAATTAACATCAGAAAAGGAATCGGATAAACCATTTACTTGAGAAATCCTTAATATGGCGCAAACATTACTTCTTCCATTTATCGGTCTTTTGATGTTTGCGTTCACAATGGGTGTTAGAAGGTTTTACTTATTTGATACTGTAGGCGCAGAAATCACAGGAGTTATAGTTGGATCGGCTCTTGTAGTTCCACTTTGCTTTTTAAGACGAGTAAAGCCGCTTCTTCCGTTTATTTATCAGGTGCTTGTTCCTGTATTTGTCCTAATTTTGATCATCCTGAATTCATTTCCAAAAACAACAATGCCGATGATATGGGCCGCGCACGCATCATATGTATTCTTTGGTGCAATGATGATTCTTGCCGTCGCTAGTCTATGCGCAATGGCTCATGCCCGAGAATTTTCACCCACACTCATATTCTCGATATGCGTCACCTGTGAAGCTCGATATCGAACAACGATGTGAAAAAGCAGCCGCAGGGCATGGCCTCTCTCCTAGAGAAACTGAAATCTTAGGATATCTTGGATGCGGACACAGTGTTGTGTTTATCGCCAACACCTTAGTAATATCGGAAAGCACTGTCTGAACCCATGTGAAGAATATCTATAAGAAATTAAATGTTAATTCCAGAGAAGAGTTACTCCAACTAGTTGACCAGATTGATGATCCCAGCCTTTGCTAACCATTTTGCGTAAGCGACAACCTGTGCTAATAACCTACACAAATAACCTGTGCAAATAGCCTTCGCAGGTCACTGCACAAAGCCTACGCGGTCACCTATGCAAAATCAGAACTGGTAAGCGGATTCATCGCTAAAGTCATTCTTTTCTTAAGCACATTCGTGCGTCTTACCGATTCAAGCAAAAGTTGACAACGCGTCCCAATCAAATCAGTATTCGTCTCAAGGAAACTCGCTGCATCTTCCCTACGAAGAACAAATGGCTGAATAAACTCTGTTTCATGTGGATGTGCAGAACCATCTGGTTCTACATAAGCAATTACAACACGCACATTTTCTTCCGCCATACCAACAGATGAATATCCACTTTGCGGAAGTGGAATCAAAGGATTGCCTTCGAAATCCTCACGAACCTTATAGCCAGTCTCTTCTCTGAGTTCGCGATCCACACAATCGCGCAGACTTTCGCCTTCCTCTAACAAACCTGCAGGAAATGCGATGCACCACGCATTCACCGGGTAGCGAAACTCGCGAATTAAAAGCAGCGAATCATCTGGCAAGATTGGCACAATACAAACCGCATCAGCCGCTTGTTGTTCACCACGCGAATTCGAAAACAGTGCACGCTTATATTCGTCCAATTTTTTACGCGACACTGACTCGTATTCATAAATCTTTCCACTTGGAAGCTTATATGTAAGCAGATATTTTTTAATCCACCCATCGCTTATAAGCTTTACATCTTGAAGCTCAGGTACGGGAATGTTTTTGGCTTTCACACTTTCTAAAGTTGTATTTTGATCAATCATCCCCGTCTCCTTTCAAAATTTCTAAGGCATGTGCATATCCACCTGCCCCATAGCTTAAACATTTCGAAACTCGCGCAATAGTTGTAGCAGAAGCGCCTGTTAGCTCCTCAATTGTGGTATAGGACTTACCCTCATCAAGCATGCGAGCAACAGATAGCCTTTGTGAGGTTTCTCTAATCTCTCTGATCGTAAACAAATCCTCCAAAAGTGAGAAGATTTCATCTTCATTGTCCATGCGTGCAAGAACGTTTAATAAGTCATCGACTTCTTTTTTACGAATATCAGTTTTTCCTTTTTCGGATGTCTCTTTTGTAGACACATTCTTTTCAGACATAGGCTCTGCCCTGCCTTATCAATCCATATTCAATAGATTCAACGAGCGCATTCCAAGAGGCTTCTATCACATTCTCAGACACCCCAACCGTTCCAAATGATCCACAAGAATCAGATGTCGTAATAGTTACACGCGTCACAGCATCGGTACCTTGACTTTCATCTGGAAGACGAACTTTGTAGTCAACCAATTCAAGATCGGCAATTTCTGGAAAAGATTCCGTAATGGCTTGGCGAAGCGCATTATCAAGCGCCCCTACAGGACCTGCTCCTTCACCAGTTGCAACAAACCGATCATCACCTACATGTATTTTAATCGTCGCTTCGCTTGCAGCGTCTTTCGCAAGTGCACCTGTATCCTCACGGTCATCAACGATCACACGGAAACTTTCAAGAGAAAAAGCTGGTCTATAAGTTCCGATGTGCTTCATTATTAAAAGCGCAAGTGATCCGTCGGCTGCCTCATATGTATATCCACTAGCTTCACGCGCCTTGATATCATCGAGTATTTCCTGCACATTTACACCGCTTGCATCAAGATCAAATCCCAAGCTAGAAGCCTTTTGCAAAAGCGACGCTTTGCCCGCAAGCTCGCTTACAACCATGCGAGCTCCGTTTCCAACAGCAGCCGGATCTGCATGTTCGTAGGCTTCGGGAAAACGTGCAATTGCGCTCGCATGCAATCCACCTTTATGCGCGAAAGCTGATTTTCCGGTATATGGGTGATGCGCAGATACGCTTTGGCCAACGATCTCTGCAACGTAATGCGACACATTGGTAAGCTCGCGAAGGCTATGTTCACCTACAACTTCCAGTCCCATTTTTAGTTCAAGGTCTGCAATAACCGTCAGAAGATCTGTATTGCCAACACGTTCACCCAGTCCATTGACCGTGCCTTGAACTTGCGTAACTCCTGCACGTACAGCAGCAAGCGAATTTGCAACCGCGCATCCTGAATCGTTATGACAATGAATTCCAAATGCCTGATTAGGAAGCTTGAATACTACCTCGCTTACGATTTTTTCGATTTCAAAAGGTAATGCTCCCCCGTTAGTCTCACAAAGATCAATAGAATCGGCACCCGCAGTTGATGCTGCCTCTATACATGCGTATGCATATTCTGGGTTTGATTTCCAACCATCAAAAAAATGCTCTGCATCAAAAACTACCTCGCAGCCCGACTTCTTTAGATACGCAACCGATTCTCTAATCATGCGCAAGTTTTCATCAAGGGTTGTTTGAAGCGCGCGTGTAACTTGCTCGTCCCAAGTTTTACCAACGATTGTTAGAACTGTCGCACCGCTTTCCAAAAGATCTCGAAGACCTTGGTCATCTTTTGCCGCGACTGATTTTTTGCACGTACTTCCAAATGCCGCAATTTTCGAATGTGCAAGCGGAGTCTCACGCATCTGCTTAAAAAACGCAATGTCCTTCGGATTGGATGCCGGAAAACCACCTTCGATTATATCTACACCAAAAGCATCGAGACGTCTTGCAATGGCAAGTTTATCCTCAAGGGAAAGGCTCACGCCTTCACATTGCTCGCCATCGCGTAAGGTGCAATCATATGTTCGGATTTTTTTCCGTGGCATAAACAATCGCTTCAATCGGTTCTTCGACTTGAGTTGATAAATTAACTTCAACCAATCCGCAAGATAACGGAATAATTAATCATTGAGCTAGCTTTGATCGCACTTTTGGTAGTTACACCTTTGGCGCATAGCTAGCTCAACGATTGATCAATAATTTAAATTTCAGTTAGCCAATCAGCGTATTCATCATCTTTACCATAAGCAATCTCAAAAAAGCGATCCTGAAGGCGTTTTGTGATCTCGCCAGGCTTTCCAATTTTACGGCCATCTACTGAACCAATCGGTGTAAGCTCAGCAGCAGAGCCTGTCATAAATACCTCATCTGCAACATAAAGGTCGCTTCTTGTGAGGCTTTCCTCAATAACCGGAATCTCAAGTTCAACTGCAATCTCTATTACGCTATCACGGGTGATTCCTTCAAGAACACCATCTGACAATGGAGGCGTAGAAAGTACACCGTCACGAACAACAAATAAATTTTCGCCTGTGCCTTCGCAAACAAGACCTTGCTCGTTTAGCATGATAGCTTCAGCATATCCATGCTCTCTGGCCTCAAGTTTTGCCATTAGTGAATTAAAGTAAGCGGCTGTTGCCTTTACTGCTGGCGGAATTGCATTGATTGAACGTTGACGCCATGAAGAAATTCCCACTGAAATACCATTTTCTAAAGCATCTGCACCAAGATATGCATCCCATGGCCAGCAAGCTATGATTACATCGGTTGGCGCACCTGTTGGATCAACACCCATAACACCATATCCTCTATAAACTAGAGGGCGAATATAGCAAGCAGGAAGTTTGTTTGCGCGAATAGTCTCAACAGTTGCTTCACATAGTTCATCAACTGAATACGGAAGATCAATTGAGGCAATCTTAGCTGAGCGATGTAAGCGCTCCATGTGATCGCGAAGACGGAACACAAAGCTTTTGTCAGAATCAGGATCTTTGTAGCATCGAATTCCCTCAAAGACGCCAGAGCCGTAATGCAACGAATGGGAAAGGACATGTGTCGTTGCTTCTGCCCATGGAAGTAGCTCCCCATTTTTCCATATATAATCGACTTCGGTTATGTCTGCCATTTGACTTCCTTTCGCCATTTATGATGCACGCTTAAAGGCTATGCGTCTGCTCATCTAAGTTGAGTTTCATTCTACTCCAACACGCAAAATTAGAAGGCTAATGCGAGTCGAGTTTATTATTAAAAGATAGACGGCATAAAAGCCTCACCCTACAAATAAGATGAGACTTTAAATGCCTTGTTGAGCTTACTGATAGAACTTACAAATAAAACTTACAGGTAAACCAATTAAGCGTAGAACAAAATATCGTTATAAGTTGGAACTGGCCAATGCTTACGATCGACAATGATCTCCATGTTGTCTACAGCATCACGTAAATCATCCATCACAGGAATTATGTCATGAGCATACATATTTGCACGATCCTGCTCATTTTGAATATCGAGTGCTTCATAGTGCATCTTATGAAGCTTCTCGAGCAACTTGTTTACAACGCTGGCTCCATCAACTAGTGCTTTAAGTTTTGCTTGTTGGCTAGTTAATTCAGCATCTGGCATAACTGCTTTAATTTCTGCAATATTGCGAGCCATTTCTGCAGCATATCCATTAATGGCTGGAAGATAATCGCGACGAACAAGGCGTTTCATCGTACGAATCTCGATATTCATCGTCTTGTTGTACTTCTCAAGTTTTACCTCATAACGGCTTTTAACTTCAGCTTCATTGAGAACATTAAACTCATCAAATAAGTCAATCGATTTTTGAGAAACAAGACAAGGCAGAGCATCTGCTGTTGTTCTATGGTTTGCAAGACCACGCTTTTTAGCCTCAATCGGCCATTCATCAGAATACCCATCTCCATTAAAGATAATTCGCTGATGATCGCGAAGCGTGCGTTTCACATAATCAATTGCAGCACTATGGAACTCATCACCTGACTTACCTTCCATGGCATCTGCGAATTCCTTTAAGGACTTAGCCATCGCAGTGTTTAAAATCATGTTTGCATCCGATAGGTTCTGCTCAGATCCTGGCATACGGAATTCAAACTTATTGCCAGTAAATGCAAACGGACTTGTGCGGTTACGATCGGTATTGTCTTTAAGGAAGTTCGGAAGTTCAGCTACTCCGAGATCCATCTCAGTACGCTCAGAAGATGTGTAATCTCTATCAGCAATGAGGGCATCCACAACACGTCCAAGCTCATCGCCTAAGAACATCGAAACGATGGCCGGAGGTGCTTCATTAGCTCCAAGTCTATGATCATTTCCAGCAGATGCAGCAGACATGCGAAGTAACTCTTGATAATCATCAACCGCCTGAATAACACCTACGAGAAATACTAGGAACCTGAGGTTTTCGATTGGGTTTTCACCAGGATCAAGTAGGTTTTTACCATTAGCTGCAATTGACCAGTTGTTGTGTTTACCTGAACCATTAATGTGCTCAAACGGCTTTTCGTGTTCAAGACAAACTAACCCATAATGACTTGCAAGAAGTCGCATCTCTTCCATCGTAAGTAAGTTTTGGTCAATCGCCCTATTTGCATTTGCAAACAAAGGAGCAAGCTCATGCTGGCAAGGCGCAACTTCGTTGTGCTTCGTCTTTGCCGGAACGCCTAACTTCCATAACTCATCATCAAGTTCTTTCATGAAATTATTTACAGAAGGACGAATCGCTCCAAAATAATGCTCTTCAAGTTCTTGGCCCTTACATGGCGAATAGCCAAACAAAGTGCGTCCTGTAAGCATAAGGTCAAGACGTTTCTCATAATCCTTCTCAGAGATTAGGAAGTACTCTTGCTCAGCGCCAACCGTAGTAACCACACGTTGATGCGGTTCACCAAACAATGCCAATACGCGATTTGCTTGCTCCTCAACAGCACGCATTGATCGAAGAAGTGGGGTCTTTTTATCCAGCGCTTCGCCGTTGTAAGAACAAAAAGCAGTCGGAATGCAAAGAACTTCATCCTTAATGAATGCAAATGATGTTGGATCCCATGCGGTATATCCTCTCGCCTCAAAAGTTGCGCGAAGTCCACCTGATGGAAACGATGATGCGTCTGGCTCACCCTGTATGAGTTCTTTTCCAGAAAAGCTCATAATCGCGTGACCATCATCAATTGGATCTATAAAACTGTCATGTTTTTCGGAAGTTGTGCCAGACAATGGCTGGAACCAGTGAGTGTAGTGCGTAGCTCCTAGCTCGATAGCCCATTCTTTCATAGCATGGGCAACAACGTTCGCAACATCTAGGTTAAGCGGCTCACCCTCTTTTATGGTCTTCATCAACTGCTTATAAGTTGCAGATGGAAGTCTTTCTTGCATAGTGTGCTCATCAAATACCATCGCACCATAGATGTCTTGAACCTTAGACATTGGACAGCTCCTTAAATATTGACCTAACGCATATGCAATTGTTGGTATGCGTAACTCTTGTATTCTAAGTTAGCCGATCAATGTTTCAAAGAGTTTTCAAGATTGTGAAAACGAATATGACAACTTTCCCATGGGCACCGGTTGTCTGCAGGCTCTTTCACCCTCATGGCGTGTCTGTGTGTGCTGCCCACATGGATACCCGCAAACAATTCCTGTAAAAAGACAATCTTCGGGCTTAATTAACTCTTCAAGTGTTTGTGTTAGATCTCCATGACACCATTTGCATGTCGAATCAACTGGCTCTGCATCCTTTTTACGCCCAGAACGCGGACGTCCGAGGATATCAATACACTGCTCACGCGGAATGAGAAGGCCTTTGCCGCAATGTGGACACAACATTCTATATAAAGCAGCAGGTTTACACTTCCCGCACATTAAATTGCATGTCTCACACATATACTGCTCCAAAACATTTCTTGCCAAGATTAAAGGAATGACCCCAGTTAACAAGCCAGGATCATTCCTTATCGTACATTGATCAACGTACTACATCATACGTATTGCATTAGTTAACAGAAGATTCGCGCTTCTTGCAAGCCTTCGCAATACAAATACACATAATACCAACTGCACAAAGCCCAACGCCTATCAAAAACGCAGGGTCATAACTTCCAGTTGCATCATAGCTATATCCTACAAGACGTGAGCCAAACGATCCAAAAATTCCAGATCCAATAGATGCCCAAGCAAGCACTTGTGAGACCTTCTCAACTCCGAAGAATTTTCTTACGAGCAAAGGTAGCGATACCGATATGAACGAATCTTGCACACCAAATAGAAAAGAGGAAGTCACAACAAGCGCAGGTTGTGTGAAAAATACAAGACCCAGCATGCCAGCAATCACAACCGCATACTCAACGAATACTGTTCTATCAACACCTATCTTGTCGTTAAGCCAACCCATAACCAACTTATCAACACCGCTTCCAAAGAAGAGTGCTGACGTCATCACAGATCCAAATGCAAGGTCAAAACCTTTCGCAACACCATGCCCTGCAAGATGCGCGTCGAAGCCTGATCCAATCAAAGATGAAATTCCAGCAAAAATGAACAGCATGAAAAATGGAACTGTCATCAAAGATCTCCAAGGCACTTTCTCCTGTGCCTTCTTTCCACCTTCAGCCGCAATTTCACTTGCTCTCTGCTCGGCCTCTTCCAAGGTAACACCATAGGGAATTGCTCCCATATCTGCAGGACGTAGACGTACAACAAACAAAGTAAACCAGAGGCCAAATATCAAAATAATCGCACCTTGAATAAAGTATGAAGTGCGCCAACCAAGAGTTGTAATAAAGAAAGTAAATAACTGTGGAACAAAAATGGAAGCAAGTGCACCGATGAGTCCATATATACCCATTGCCATTCCGGCACGTCTTCCAAACCAGTTACCAACAACAATAGGTCCTGCAAGCTGAAGCGTCCCAAGAGCACCAAAGGAACCATACAGAAAACCTGAAATGCACCATTGCCAAGTTTCTGTATATGTCCCCATAAGTATTGCTGCCAAAGCACAGCTTATAACTGTGACACTCATACATATTCGAGCGCCAAATTTCTCTAATGCTTTAGCAGCAATAGGCATACTTGGAATAGCTGCCAAAAAATGCACCTGTTGCCACAGCGAAATATCTGAGCGCGCAAATCCCATGTCATCGCAAATGGCAACATAAAAAATTCCAATTGGACTAAACACGATTGCAACTGTGGCCATTGAGAAAAACCCACAGCCAATGAGCATTATCCAAGCACGCTGGATTTTATGTCCAAATATGGATACATATGATTTTTGTTCAGAAAGCGAAGGTATATCGACGTGAGTCATAGTTTTGTCCCCAATCAATCTCACGTGATCCTATGTCGCAACCTCAAAGTTTGCGACTCACTTACCAGCTCATATAAACCCGGGTTACCCACTGCTTAGCTCAAGCATATAAGTAACCCGGGCATTGTATGAACTATTCGTTTTCTCCGGTCAGCTCAGCCACACTAACGCCTAAACGCTTAGCGGCTTTTTCAAGCATACTTGGATCAAACTTCGAGGGCGTTTCTTCAAACACACGGTAAAACGTAAATGGGGTTCCTATGGCAGTTGCCATATCCATTTCTGAAATCTCATGTGCCTCACGAAATTCCTTAATTTTTTTGGATATATATTCATCATTCATAATGAAACCTTTCTCTTATGGATGCTCTAAATAGCTGAATCCAATTAGCTAGACTCCTGCACCCGCAGGGATAATCAAGCACGCAACGAAGCAGAGTATCGCCATGATCACAAACAAGATAATGGCGGGCACAAGCACTTTGGCAAGCACCACCTCATCTTCGCCATCCGCTCCTATAACCGCTGCCGCATTAAGCAATTTCGCAGGACTAATTAGACCAGCAACGCCGCCAACAATTACAGCCATACCAATCATTACTACAGGATTCATCGAAAGTGCGGATGCCCCAGCAACAAAGTAAGAGGAGAACATGACACATGATGATGTTTGGCTTGATGTAATAAATGCACCAAGTACAACAAGCGGAATAGAAATTATTGGCAGGAAAACGCCAAACAGGTTAACTGATGCTTCAGCCATAACGGTAATCATGTTATTCATGGAATCAGCAACTACCCAACCAGCCGCAGGATCAACGCCAGTTTTTGTCATAAGAATTCCGATTGCATAGAACAAGCAAACCGCAATCATCGGCTTAGGAGCACTCTTACCAAACTTCTTCAAAGTAGAAGACATCTGTGCACCAGTCGGTCGAATGATTAAGAAAGACAATAACGTTGCGACAAGTGCCCAAGTATACGCATTCCATAAAGGTCTTGTCTTCACAATAGTATTGGGGAGAATCTCAACAGGACATGCAAGCGTGTTTGCCAAGAAATCATATAGAGGCGGAATAAAGTTGGTAGCACAGAGGAAAATCACCATCAAAATCCAAGGCGAAAGTGCCTTACCAAGACCCATAACCTTCATGGAAGCACGATCATCATCGTTTAGCTTCTCTTCATCAAAAAGCCTGTATCCACGAAGCTTCAGATAGAGAAGTTCAGCTCCCATGACCACTATGCCGCCGATAATTCCAGAAAGTAAAACAGCGCCCTGTAAAAATGGAATATAAGCAATAAGAATACAAACAATAGATCCGGAAAGACCCGCAATTAATGCAGGAGCCCAACCGTTTTTCACGCCCTGCCATTTATCCATCAGGTAGAGCATTGTGAAAGCACAAAGCGTAGACACGATTGGCAGGAACAACACGACCATTTTGTTGATCTCAATAACCGAGATACCAATGATGTCAGAAACTGCAACCATGCATATGCCAAGCATGCCATATGCATCTAATCCAAGAAAACCAATCGCAGGAAGTGCGATAGCTAAAAAATCGGAATAGCCCAGACCCTTAAAAATTGGTGGCAAAATTGCGACAGGCGTAGCGCCAATAGATACCAATGTAGTGCCAGCGCCATTTCCAACAATCATTGTTTGAGCAGCTTTGTCATCAGGTGCGAGTGACTTAATGAAAGCAGTGATACGAGCAATAGCTCCGGTTTCTTCCATGAATGCAATCTGGAATACAGCAACCGCAATAAGCAATGTAATTCCAAGAGATGAAACCACACCCGAAAGCGAAGCGAGCATTGAGACTTCCAATGACGTATTAAAGAATATAAGCGCCACCGCAACAGTTACAACCCAACCTATAACAGCTGCCCAATGCGTCGGAACCTTGATCCATACAAGAAGAATAAACAAGACGATAATAGGCAGCAGCGCAAGCAGGGCTAATATTTCGACACTCATCAGACCCCCTTTCAAAAACTTGCTTCAATCCAAAAGTGGGCGACTAGGTTTTAGCCGCCCACTGTGTGTTTTATGGCAAATAAATTGCAGTCTTAGATCCAAGCTCAAGCATTCGCTTCGCTAAATCTTCAACTGGAGCAACTTCCATAACTAGTGCCTGACAATCAATCACACACACTGGCTTTAAACCTTGATCGAGTCTGTCTTCGCAAAGATCGCAAAGGCTTGTAGGTACTGCGACATAATCAAATTCCCACTTTGTGTGATCAGGGTCATCATCAATTTTGAAAGGCCCTATCTCGTTGAGTTTGATTCCCCACTCACCTAAAGGAATATCGTTCTTCTTGCGGCAAGCAACTTCGCAGCTATGGCAACCAGTGCAGTATTGATAATTGATGAGCATGCCGTAACCTTCTTTGGCCATGTCTCCTCCTTTCGTAATATCAACTAATTAGTCATCAAGTGAATTCACCTTATAGACTTTGCAAATCACGTTCTTAAATGGAGCACCAAAGCCAAGTTTGCCCATATGATTGTGTGGAATGAGCGAGTCAACACTGGTCTTCCAAACACCAAAGAGATTTGGTTCTTCGCCATCTTGCTCTGGATACCACCAGCCGTGTTGTGCATGCACAACGCCTTCCATAATGGTGTCTACAACTTTGACCCTAAGAACCGCACGGCCAAATGGATTCTCGATCGCTGCCCAGTCTCCTTCTTTAACGCCATATTTCTCAGCATCATTTGGATGGATCTCAAGAATTGGATCTGGATCGATATCGCGAAGGGTTGGCATCTGGCGATGCTCTGAATGGAATGAACCCCACTTACGAGCACCGGTTGTAAGAATGAGCGGGTAAACCTCAGCAAGCTCCGGCTTAGAATACGGGCTGAAATGTGGCTCAATGTAGTAAGGCAGCGGATCCTCGCCAAAGATTTCATAAAGAGTTGAGTAGAGTTCAACCTTGCCCGTTGGAGTATCAAATCCAGGCTGTCCATCAGCGCGAAGCATTCCTTTTTCATACTTCTTATAAGTGTATCCAGGGAAGTAAACGTTCTTTTCAACCAAGTCTTGGTAGCCAAATCCATAGAAGCGACCAAGCCAGTCATCATAGAAATCCTCAACGTTTGTCCAAGGCCATGCATCAGGATTCAACATTTTTCCCATGTCGATCATGATGTCGATGTCGCACTTGGTATCGTTTTCAGGAATCGCCTGTGTCATTGCACCGATAGAGCTCATATTACGGCCAAACTGAGGCATAACCGCTCCACGTCTTTCCGCAACACATGAAACCGGAAGGAATAATTCACAAAGAGCCATAGCAGTTGGAGTCATTACATAGTCGTTTACAACACCGAACTCAGTTTGCTCTTTGAGTTTCTCATACCAACGATGAGGTGCATGAGCTGATGTATTTGCTAGGAAGTTGGTGCCCCAATAATGAGCCATCTTAAATGTGTAGGGTTCACCAGTTTCAAGCGCATCCAGTACACGGTCAGACTGTGGATGCGTTTGTACTGCAGCATATCCTGGGAATTCACGAGCACCAATGCGGTTTGCCCAAAGATCTTGGTCAACCTCAGCTGTTGAGTCTGTCCACCATTTGCCAAGAAGTGTTTCCTTTTCGCCAATTGTCATGCCACCAGGAACATCGATGTATCCACAGATTGCCGCAATTGAAAGTACAGCTTGGCCTGCTTGTACACCATTAGTTGAAGTATCGAATGCAAGACCCCATGCAATAGTGGATGGACCATTTTTCGCAAATGCGCGAGCAGCTTCACGGATAACCGTAGGTGAGCACCAGCAAATCTCTCCTGCCCACTCAGGTGTTGTATCCTTCACGCGCTCTTTTAGTTGCTCAAAGCCGTGGCACCAATTCTCAACAAAGTCATGATCATATAAATCTTCATAGATGATAACGTTAAGGAATGCCATTGCGACTGCGCAGTCAGTACCTGGACGAAGCTGAATATTGTACTCAGCACGTGAGCCAAGCCATGTCACACGTGGGTCAATTGTAATAAGCTTCATGCCGCGCTTCATCATGTCAACAATTGCATGTCCATATAGTCCATCTGGGTTTGAAATCAAAGGATATTTACCCCAGACAATCATGTATTTCGGAAGCGTATAGTTCTCGTTGTCATAACGATCAGGATAAAACGCCGCATAGTCAATTTCAGGGTATCCTGCACCCAAGATATAAAACGCGATTGCGCAGCGAGGTCCATAGCAAGAATAACCACTCATTGCAAAGACTTCACTTGGGCATTGATATGCTGCAAACGCTGCAGAATATGCAGAAAGAGTGCACTCACGACCAGTTCCTGCAAACAAAACGATGGCCTCGTTTCCGTATTTCTGCTGAATCTCCTTGGTCTTAGTTTCAAGGATTTCGTATGCCTCATCCCAAGTAATTTCTTCCCATTTATCAAGGCCTCTATCTTCACGAGCACGCTTCATAGGATGTGTAATACGATCAGGATGATAAATTGCCTCATCAAGGCACAAGGCGCGTGAGCAAACACGTCCTTGTGAGATAGGGTGTTCCTCGTCTCCCTCAATCCCGACAAGCTTTCCGTCAACAACATGTGCATAAAGGCCGCATCCTGCAGGATGACATCCTGGTGCAGACCAGCAACACGTACGCACCCATTTGTCGTTTTCAGTGCTTAGGGCATCTGCTTGTTCTTTTCTCATTTCTCTCCTCTCATTGCTCTCTCATTTCCCATATCCCGACGCGTTGGCATTTAGTACAAAAGGATTCTTAGGTTTGCAACGCTATATTCGTGCGCCTTCAAACCTTTAAAAGACTTCTCCTATGCCTTAGGCGTTGTGGGTGGTTTTGGTGCACCTGGAGCGCCAGGTGCAGATGGTTTTGCTGGAGCTCCTGGAGCACTAGGAGCAGCATTCGCGCCAGGTGCATTTGCAGCATCATCGTCTGCAAACTCATGTCCACAATATGGACACTTCGGAGGAAGAAATCCTCCTACAGCATTAACTGTTCCATCGCACTCAGGACATGTGCGGCTTTGTGCAGCCTCTGCGGGTCTAAAACACATAGATCCTCCCCTCTGTTTTGTCGGTTGTGAATGAATCAGCAATTAGGAACATCAAATAAATTGCTTTTAATCCGGATGTGGATATTTAAAAGCGAATGGCGAAGGCGTTCTATGGCTTCAAGATGTGAAATAAAAATCAAATTTGATACATTTTGTATAAAGAGTTTCTAATAACCCCTGTGTACCATTTGTTGATGTCATTGCAAGGAGAGAGGGGGCTCCATGCGTTTGAACATGATCATACTTGCACACTACTTGCAAGAATCGGTAATGGCTGCATCTATAAGGTCAGAGCCAACTGACACAACACTTAGTCATGCAGAGCTTTATGACGAATCCCTCAAGCTTTTATCGGATGTTGTATATATTGTTGAAGATAGCGAAAAGATTCCGTCACCAAGTACTAGAGGAGTAACACTTCGCTTAGTTTTACTAGGAGATGCTCCCCCTGATATTTCCGAACGCCAAGATATCGAGTATCTCCAGTTGAGGCCTGAGAAACCCGCAAAGATTCTAGATGTTATCCAAAGAATATTTCGCAAGTATTCACATTGGGAAGAAACGCTTCAAAACCTATTAATGAACAAATGCCTCGTCAATGATTTACTTGATGCATCAATGGGCGTCTTTCAATCTAACATTCTTGTACACGATAGAGACTTAAACACTATTGCCTACAAAATTCACTCAACTAGCGCAGACGACTCCCCTCTAACTGCACTATCTATAGATGAACCGCTAAGCCCAATTGTTGCCGAAACTTTTAGCCACACAGTTAAAGCAAACAGCCCTAAGGAAGATCCTTTCAGTATTCAAGGTCCTCATTTTTGGATTTCTGCAAATGGGCCTTTATGCCTAAACATGAACATCTTCCATGATGGAGCATTTATTGCACGTGTAGTACTAACCACTTTAGATAAAACAGCAGAACCGACCACAAGAGACGTTGTCCCATTTTTAACCCTTTGTACATATATTGAATCGACCATGTCTTTGCACTACGCAAATCTTCTTGAAGAAAGCGAGGACGCGTTTGCTCGTATGATTCATAATTTGTTTTTACAAAAAAGCGTAAACGAACAAGAGTTGCACGGCATTACCTCATCACTTGGATGGGATCATTGGAATGATGAATACTTGCTCCTAGCAATAGAGATGAGTGCTTTTTCCTCTAGGCAATTGAGTAGCTCATATCCTTTGCTTTCAATTCTTGCTAGATCAACCGAAATGCTAAAAAGCCTTAAAACTATCGTTTTCGATAACAGGGGATATCTACTTGTTAATATGACCAAATGTAACTTGGATAAAGATTCTGTACGGCAATTATTAGCCAGAATCGCAAAAGAAACAGGATGCTATTTTTGCGCAGGTAGAAGCATCAAAGGACTGCGCCATCTACATCAAGCATTTGAAGAATCCGGTGTGGTGCTTGAGCTATCAAGTGCCGCGCGAAGCATCAATAATGCCCCACCAATCTTAGATTTAGATTTTGTATCATCAGAAATAATTACATCTTCAATATCTAAAATGGTGTCACCTTTATCATTTTGCCCTGCAGAACTTATGGAAGTCATCCACTACGACAATAAGCATCACTCAGAGATTTATAAAACAATACGCACATATATAGAAAGTAACTGCTCTCCTTCAAAAAGTGCAAAGGAATTATTTGTACAACGAAGCACTTTTCTATATAGATTGCGAAAAGGGCAAGAACTTTTGAAAATGGATTTAGAAGACCCTGATGTGCAATTACGTCTTCGACTTTGTTTCAAACTTTTAGACACCTTAACAGAGCGAAAGTTCCGCACGATCTAGAATTGTCTACTCTTTCCCTGTCCAGCAATAAGTACAAACTTTCTCGGGATCAATGCCTATTGCCTCAAACATTCCAGAAAGCGACTGGTATCCAAGTGAGTCAAATCCCATCTGCTCGCATATTGTGCGCAGCATGCACTTTCCACGCTCCGTTGAGCTGTCAGCATACTCATCTAAGTGTTTCTGACCCTCGTCGCCTTCGAGTTCTTGAACAACACGCCTTGCGAGCAAGTCCATCTCTGATTTACTCGATGAAAAACTCAAGTACTTACAGCTGTACATTAAAGGTGGGCAGGCGCTGCGCATATGAACTTCTTCCGCTCCACAGTTATACAAGAAATCAACCGTTTCACGTAATTGGGTTCCGCGCACAATCGAATCGTCCACAAACAAAAGCTTCTTGCCAGTAATTAACTCTGGAATATGAATCTGCTTCATCTTAGCGACATGATTGCGAACGTTTTGGTTAGTTGGCATAAACGAACGCGCCCATGTAGGGGTGTATTTTATGAATGGGCGTGCAAATGTTTGTCCACACCCTTGAGAATAACCTATTGCATGCGGAACTCCTGAATCAGGCACACCTGCTACAAAATCTACCTCAGGAACTCCACCTGCAAGCGCTTCATCGCGCGCCATAATTGCACCATTTTTGTAGCGCATGACCTCAACATTTACACCTTCATAGTTGGAATTGGGATATCCGTAATACACCCAAAGAAACGCACAGATGCGCATCTTGTCCCCTGCAGGAGCAATGGTTTCAAACCCATCCGCATCAACACGAACGATCTCGCCAGGACCTAATTCATAAGCATCAATATAGCCAAGCTTGTGATACGCGAAAGACTCAAACGAAATGCAATATCCATCCTCATCACGACCGATCAAAATTGGAAGACGCCCTACAGCATCTCGTGCAGCAATAATTGATCCATCTCGTTGCATGATAAGCAACGTCAAGGAACCATCAATTTTGGATTGCGCATACTTGATGCCCTCGACCAGACTTTCGCGCTGATTGATCAAAGCCGCTACAAGCTCAGTTGTATTCACCTTGCCAGAGCTCATAGCCATGAATTGCTTTTCGCCACATGAGAAGAATTCCTCGACTAATACATCAGCATTATTAATGACTCCAACTGTGGTTATAGCAAATGTTCCTAGATGTGAACGCACAATTAAAGGCTGTGGGTCGGTATCGGAAATACAGCCTATGCCACTGTTTCCGTGAAAGGCGTCAAGCTCTGTTTCAAAACGCGACCTAAATGGGATGTTCTCTATCGAGTGAATTTCACGTTGAAAGCCATCTTTTCCATCCACAAAGGCAAGACCTGCACTTTTGGTTCCAAGATGTGAGTGATAGTCAACACCAAAAAACACATCCAGTACTACATCTTTATGAGATGCTGCTCCAAAAAATCCGCCCACAATACCTCCTAGATTTAAGGCCTAATCTTTCGATTTAGCTGCCTTTAGAAAGTATAGTGTCGAATGATTGCGTAAATGTTTCTTTTCCAGCCTTTTCCGTCAGGGGAAACAGATTAGGCGTGCTATACCCTCGATAACAACACGTCATCCCCTCGATCAAAGCGTGCCTTACCCTCGATAACAAAAAAGGGGCGGAGTATTTCCGCCCCAACTGCTCGAATATAAATGCGCTCGATATATTTGACCCGCATCCAGTCCGCTCGATTTAACGCTTTGAGAACTGTGGACGCTTGCGAGCTTTCTTCAGGCCATACTTCTTGCGCTCCACCATACGAGAGTCACGAGTAAGGTATCCAGCCTTCTTTAAGTCTGCGCGATAATCTCCTGCTTCAAGTAAAGCACGTGCAATTCCAAGACGAAGAGCACCTGCTTGACCTGAAATTCCACCACCATCAATGCGAGCAATCACATCGAAATGTCCAGTGGTATCAGTCACCTTAAAAGGCATAAGCGCGCCTGCAAGCTGGCCTGCGCGAGTGAAGTATTCGCTGCCTTCACGTCCGTTGATGGTAACTTTTCCAGTTCCCGGAACAAGACGAACGCGAGCGATAGAGGTCTTGCGGCGACCAGTGCCGTAATACAATGCCTCGGTTTTAGTCTTTGCCTCAGCCATGTTATTCTCCCATCTCAATTACTTGCGGCTTTTGGCTTGCGTGTGGATGATCTGGTCCTGCATAGACCTTGAGTTTCAATCCTTGCGCACGTCCAAGAGTGGTCTTCGGGAGCATTCCTTTAACTGCATGTTCAATCACACGCTCAGGATGCTTTGCCAAAGCTTCCTCAAATGTCTCAGACTTAAGTCCACCTGGATGGCCGCTGTGACGGAAGTATTCCTTGTTCTGAGCTTTGTTGCCGGTAACGCGAATCTTTTCCGCATTCACGATAATTACGAAGTCTCCCACATCAACATGAGGAGTGTACTGAGGCTTCGTCTTTCCGCGAAGAATCTGCGCTGCTTTGCTTGCCACGCGACCGAGAACCTGATCGGTTGCATCAATCACATACCAATTGCGCTGAACCTCGCCTGGCTTTGCACTGTAGGTCTTCACTTCTTCTTCTTTCCTTCTATACGGACGCCGGTTGAAGCACTTGCAGAATGTTTCTGCAAGACCGTCGTACCGAATTTGTTAGTTTTCAAAAGTGCGGATGCGATTTGCGGCTTCCTACACCGCTTACAAACGTCCGGCCTGGACTCCATCGGTTTGCATTTAACCCATTGCCGCTGTACGGGGCTTTTGAAAGTAACTTTTGAATTGTATTTGAAAGAAAGCGCCCATGCAAGGCAAAAATGCAATTTAAGTCGATAAATCACTCAAGCAAAACACAATCGCTCAAGCAAAACACATGCGCCGCATTCCGATAGATAAGAATAGATATATATGTGCGCTATCTTTGCAATGTTAGAATGTCCAATGCATTTTAGACTTGCAATAAATCATTGAAAAATGAGAAAGGACACATAAATGGCCACCATCGATACAATCGCTACAATCCTAAACGACAACTTAGACATTCCTGTTGAAAACGTCACAGCAGACGCCACTTTTGATTCTTTAGGAATTGACTCTTTAGATATGGCAGAACTTACCTGCACTCTTGAAGAGGAATTGGACATCGACTTTGGTGAGCCTGAGGGTCTAACAACTGTTGGCGAACTTGTCGAATACATCGACACGCTGAAATAAAAACAAAACCAGCACAAAACACAAAACTCCCAACACAAAACCCCAACACAGTAAATAAGTATTTAATTACTAGTTTATTAAGAACTTAACGAAACAGCGAAACAGCGGAATTTATGAAAACTCGAGTAACTGAACTATTAGGGATAGAAAAGCCCATCATTCAAGGCGCTATGGCTTGGATTGCTGATGCATCACTTGCAGGTGCAGTCAGCGCAGCGGGCGGACTTGGCATTATCGCTTGCGGAAGTGCTCCACTTTCTTGGATTGAAGATCAGGTTAAACGCGCCCGTGAGATTACTAGTAACCCCATCGGCGCAAACATCATGCTCATGAATCCTGATACTCCAAAAATTGCGGAGCTTCTATGCGAACTTGGCGTTGATGTTGTAACAACAGGGGCAGGTTCTCCTGCACCATATATAGATATGTGGAGATCTGCGGGAATCAAAGTGGTTCCCGTTGTTGCATCTGTTGCGCAAGCAAAACGCATGGAGCGCGCAGGTGCAGACGCCATAGTTGCAGAAGGTCAAGAAGCCGGCGGTCATATTGGAGAGCTTACAACCATGGCACTCACTCCCTGTGTATGTGATGCAGTGTCTATACCTGTAATCACAGCAGGTGGAGTTGCTGATGGTAGAGGTATGGCTGCAGCTTTCGCGCTAGGCGCAGAAGGCGTCCAAGTTGGAACCCGCTTTTTGACAGCATTCGAATGCACCGTACATGAGGCGTATAAACAAAAGATAATCGATGCCAAAGATTCAGACACAATAGTTACTGGACGCTACCAAGGACATCCCGCTCGTCAGCTCAAAAATAAATTCTCTCGTGAGGCAAAAGCTTTAGAAGAGAAAGCTGCTATGGGTGAAGATGTCGACCTTGAGTCAATACTTACAGGTTCGCTTAAAAGAGCTGTAGTCGATGGTGACGTAGTGAATGGATCTCTTATGGCAGGTCAGGTTGCAGCGCTTATACATAATGCAAAGCCAGCCGCACAAATTATCGATGACCTTATGGCAGAGGCAACCTCTTGGGGTAGCCTTAATCTTCAGCAAATGGCAGATAAAAATGCCGTTCGCGGATGGAGAGCATAAATGGCTGTTTGGCTTTGTTCGGGACAAGGTGCACAAAAACCCGGCATGGGTGCAGACTTACTTTATATAGAAGAAGTTGCAGACACCTTTAAGCAAATGTCTGAGGGTCTTAATCTAGATCTAATAAAGATTGCCAAAGATGGCACTGAAGATGAAATCAACGAACCGAAAACTGCACAATCCCTAACAATGGCGGTGTCTGTAGGCGTTGGTCTTGCGCTTAAGGCGCGCGGCATCATGCCAGATGCGCTCGTTGGTTTTTCACTAGGTCAAATTTCTGCTTTGGTTTTAGCTGATGTGCTCCCATTAAAAGATGCAATAGATCTTCTTCGTGTACGAACATCTTCCATGGCACAAGCATGTGCCATGAATCCTGGCGGCATGGTGGCACTTATGGGCGCAACCCTTAAAGAGGCAGAGGATCTATGCGCTGAATCTGCTGAAGGGGACGTGCTTGTCTGTGCAAACCATAATGCACCTGGACAGATTGTTATCTCAGGACACGACTCAGCACTTGCACGTGCGCAGGAATTATGGAAAGAAGCAGGACATAAAAGTGTTCGTCTAAATACTGCAGGGGCGTTTCATTCTCCGTTGATGGAACAAGCTGCACAAGAAGTTGAAACATTTTGCGAAAGCCTTAACTTTGCAGAACCCTCTGTCACTTTAATATGCAACACTGATGCCAGACCCTTTGTAATCAAAGAGGCCGCAAAAAGACTCGGAAAACAAGTCAAAGAAGGCGTGTTGTTCGAGCAAAGCATCAGAGCGCTATTAGATGATGGCTACACTGATTTTGTCGAAGTTGGCTTTGGTGGAGTATTAACGAGTCTTGTCAGAAAAATAGACAAAACAACAAACCGCCACAAAATTGGCACTGCTGAGGAATTCGAATCTTACATTGAGTCGGTCAAACAGCAGCTTTAAGGATAGACCCAGATAGAGATAAACCCAGATAAATAGACGGATCGATCAATCGTTTAATCAAGCAACAAATCACATGGCACATCAAATGACATATTCAACAATCAAAAATAACGCCCAAGAAATTATCAAAGAGAGCTTCTAACATGAACAACAAAGATACGGAAACCCTCACTAACGAAACAACGGAAAGTGCAGAATCCGCAGAAATTACTCGTGTTGCCTTGGTAACCGGAGCTTCCCAAGGAATTGGAGCAAGCGTTGTACAAAAGCTTGCCTCACTTGGATTTAATGTAGCAATCAACCATAGGCAGTCTGGCAAAGGCAATGCAGCTGCGTTGGCTAAAAGATTGAACGCTGATTATGGCGTTCAGTGCATATGTGTGCAATGCGACGTAACATCCTTTGAAGACGTACAAGCTATGGTTGAAGAAGTTCGCGCGGAATTCGGTCGTATTGATGTGCTGGTTAACAATGCAGGTATTACCCGTGATGGACTTTTGATGCGTATGAGTGAAGAGCAGTTTGAGTCTGTGATAGATGCAAACCTATGTGGAACCTTTAACTGCATGCGCCATGTTGTTCCCATTATGGTTAAGCAACGCTATGGCCGCATCATTAATATATCTAGCGTAGTTGGGCTTTACGGAAACGCTGGGCAAGCCAATTACGCCGCATCAAAAGCTGGAATCATTGGCCTTACAAAAGCAGTCGCTAAAGAAGTAGGCAAACGCGGGATAACCGTAAACGCTATAGCCCCTGGGTTTATAGAAACGGCTATGACCGATAATCTTAGCGAAAAGGCACAATCCGCACTGTCTGAGCGCATTGCTCTTGGGAGATTAGGGCAAACTGAAGATGTTGCAGAAGCTGTAGCATTTTTCGCAAGCGACAGTGCATCATATATAACTGCGCAAGTACTAGGAGTTGATGGGGGAATTTCCCTATGAGTGAGAACGTAAGCAATACACAAACGGAATCAAAAATCGCGGCTGGCAGACGAGTTGTCATCACAGGTGTTGGAGCAATTTCGCCTGTTGGAATTGGAGCGGATGTTTTGTTTGAATCCGCAGTGTCCGGCAAGCCTGGTATCAAATATGTTGAAGGCGGCACATTTGATGCTGTCAACATTCATGTTGCTGGAACGATTGATAATTTCGATCCACTTGAGCATGGCCTCACAAAAAAACAGGCTAGACGCTGGGAAAAATTCGTACAGTATGCAACTGTCGCAAGCGATGAGGCTATGGTTTCATCAGGAATTGCTACAAAAAACGATGAAGACGAATTTGAACTAGCCGCAGGGATTGATGCAAACCGTTTCGCCGTTGTGTTTGGAAGTGGCATCGGGGGCATGGACATTTTCACATCTGAGTCCATCAAACTTCACGAAAAGGGCGCAAAACGCGTAAATCCACTTTTTATTCCAACCATGATTTCAAACATTGCGGCAGGAGAACTTGCTATCAGATTTGGACTTAAAGGTGAATGCACAAACTGCGTAGTTGCATGCGCAACAGGCACTCAGTGCATAGGAGACGCTTATAGGTTAATCAAGTATGGCGTTTCCGATTACGCCCTTGCGGGTGGTGCTGAGGAGTCAATTTCTGATGTCTCAATTGCTGGATTTGCAAATCTTGGAGCACTTACACACTCAGATGATCCCGCATCCGCTTCTATGCCATTTGACGTTCGTAGATCGGGCTTTGTTGCAGGTGAAGGAGCAGGTGCCGTTGTGCTTGAAACACTTGAGGGAGCAAAAGCACGCGGTGCACATATAATCGCGGAAATCGTAGGATTTGGAACCTCGTGTGATGCTTATCACATTACAAGCCCCGAACCATCAGGTGAAGGCGTTGTGCGCGCAATGATGAACGCACTTACCGAGGGAGGGTTCACTCCAGCAGATATTGGTCATTTGAATGCTCATGGCACATCTACTGAGATCAACGACTCCACAGAAGCAAAAGCTTTCTGCACGCTTCAAGGTGTTGATTTCTCTGAGGTTCCTGTAACATCTACCAAAGGTATGACAGGGCATATGTTAGGTGCCGCAGGAGCTATCGAGGCGATAGTATGTGCATGTTCGGTCGAAGAAGATCTTGTGCCTCCAACGGTTGGTTTTAAAGAAGCTGACCCTGAATGTGCTGTAAATGTGCTCACAGAAGCAAAACGTAATTATCCACAAAAGGTTGCCCTTTCGAACTCCATCGGATTTGGTGGACATAATGCGACTTTGGCAATCGCACCCTATAAGGAAAATTAAAAGCCCAATGAATGCGATAGACATGACAGATACACATAACGCTACAAGCACAACAGATACGACAAGCGAAAATATTCAGGAAGCTGCATGTACAACTGATAAATGTATCAGCTTTCCGTGTGATCAATCAGGAGTATTAAAGCTTCTTCCCCACCGAGATCCATTTGTGTGGGTCACGCGCATCCTTGAATGCGAACCTGGAAAATCTATCGTTGCAGAGCTTGATGTTGATCCGAACTTGCCTCTTTTTCAAGGGCACTTTCCGGACTATCCAGTGTTTCCTGGAGTGCTAATTATGGAAGCACTTGCACAAACTGCATGTTGCTGCATTATGGCTGACCCCGAGCGCGCAACATCAATAGGATTTTTTGCAGGAATAGATAAAGCAAAGTTTCGTGAACAAGTTCGCCCAGGAGACACAATTACTCTAAAGGCAAACATTACCAAGGCAAACAAACGCTTCTGCAAAGCAGAAGTTGTTGCTGAAAAAGATGGAAAGGTTGCAGCCGAGGCGCTGCAAAGCTATATGCTTGCCGACGCAGACAAGATGGCTTAGGAATTTTGATTTTAGGAATAACCGTGGATCCAGAGAGATATTACAAATACAGCGATTTCGGCACTATTGATGCAGCTGGTTCAATTCAAACACCCAAAGCAACTGACAATCCAAAAGAAGATCACGTCAAGCCTCAAGACGCTGACTCATTAGAGCCAGAAATGGTCTACATGCTAGATAAATTAATGGATACACGACCAGGTGCAGTTCTTGCAGTGGGTTTTGGAAATCAGCTAAAAGGGGTTGTTAGAGCAGCATCAAATGCTGGTATAAATCCATTATTCTCTACTGGAACTAACGATAAACTCCGCGCCTTCTCTTTTGGCGATCAAGCTAAAGTGATCTCTTTAGGAGCAAAGTTTGACGAGAGGCTATTTGCAAACGAATTTGCAATACTTGATGCAGCGGATAGATGTAATGCAAAAACGATTCTTTGGGCAAAACGCGAAGCACCATCTGAATTACTGGTAAATGAAGCACACCGGGCTGACATTTTGCTTCTAACCCCTTTTCGACTTGATAAATCACTTATGGCTTGGGAAACCACCACTCCTACAGGCGAAATAAACGATGAAGCAATTGTTTGGAGTGCATGTCCTCATTGCAAACTTAAGCATTCTAGACGTGCTGTTAAGGATGCGGGTTGGAAATGTCCAGACTGTGGAAAACTCTACAGAATGACGTCCGATGAGCGCATAGAGTTGCTCTTGGATGATGGCAGTTTTAGCCCAATTGGCGATGATGTAGAAGAAACCAATCCACTTGACTTCCCTGGTTTTGATGAAGTTATAGACCGTGCACGTAAAAACAGTGGTCACGACGAAGGTGCGCGTTGCGGTACTGGACGTATTGGCGGTATCCCAGTGGCCATCGCCATTATGGAATCGGATTTCATAATGGGATCTATGGGCACAGTAGTTGGTGAGCGAATAACTCGCACCACAGAATATGCAACAGAGCACAAACTTCCTTTGATCATACTTTGCGCATCTGGTGGCGCACGTATGCAAGAAGGACTTGCATCGCTTATGCAGATGGCCAAAGTTTCAGCCGCAATTGATGCCCACAACCGCGCAGGCCTTCTCTACATATCGGTTATCACCGACCCAACAACAGGTGGCGTCACTGCATCGTTTGCAACACTGGGAGACATAATTATCGCAGAGCCTGGTGCTCTTTTTGGTTTTGCTGGCAGACGTGTAATTCAAAATACGATAAGACAAACATTGCCTGAGGATTTCCAAAGTGCAGAGTTCGCACTTGAACATGGACTGATCGACATGATCGTTGAGCGATCAGATATGCGAAAGGTGCTTTTTGAGTTACTTGAACTCCATGGCTACGATCCTGTTATAAAGGTTGAAATCGAAGGCGCGTACAATCCTGAGCAAAACGACGATCTACAAAAAGAAAACCCACACGAAAGACCAAAATCCGCTCCCGTTCCCGCAGCTTTAACAGATACGCTTACCGGCCTTTTAGGGGGCGTTATTGAACTTGCGGAAGGTATTACCCAGACTATAGGTGAACAAACTTCAAAGGCAAGTCTTTGGTGGAGTCTTCGTAATCGCTCTGTTCGAGACACCCCAGGTGTCAAGATTTGTACCGAACAAGCAGGCGATCCCGAAAACACCGCATGGGAAAGCGTAAAGCTTGCACGTAATCCAAATAGGCCAACATCTAGACACTATATTGAATCGATGATCGATGGATTCATAGAGCTTCATGGGGATCGTGCATTCTCTGATGACAAAGCCATAATTGCAGGCATTGGCAGAATTGACGGAAAGCCTGTAACTATCATCGCAGAGGAAAAAGGCATCAATCTTAAAGATAGAGTTGCACGAAACTTCGGATGCCCACAACCTGAAGGCTACAGAAAAGCTATGCGCCTTATGCGTGAGGCTGAAAAATTCAACCGTCCAATAATTTGTCTTGTGGATACACAAGGTGCATTTTGCGGCAAAGAAGCAGAAGAACGCGGAATGGGTGGCGCTATCGCTGAGAGCTTAAGTCTTATGTCTAGACTTGAAGTGCCAATTGTGTCTGTCATCTTAGGAGAAGGCGGATCAGGCGGCGCCCTTGCACTTGCAGCAGCAAACAAGGTGGCAATGCTTGAAAACGCCGTTTATTCTGTACTCTCCCCTGAAGGATTTGCTTCAATTTTGTGGAAAGATGGAACCCGTGCTCCAGAAGCCGCACAGGTTATGAAAATGAGTGCAAAAGACGCGCTTGAGCTTGGCATTATTGAAGACGTCATCCCAGAAGGCAATGCTGCTGCTCATGAAAATCCCGACCAAGCAGCTGCCGCAGTTTGGCTTTACCTTACCAATGCTTTAGAGGAGTTGGATAATCTTAATTCAGAAGAACTCAGAAAGCAACGATATGCAAGATTCCGCAAATTCTAAAAACCTTACACCACATACTGCAGCTGAGCACAACTCCGATAAGGCTGATACACAAACAAGGGCTTCAAAGGACACGCACTCAAAGCCAGTTAATTCGTATTCCCAAGAATATCTTCGCGCACCAAACGAAGATGACGATGGCTACGACCCCTATTCCGATAGACCAGCTTCTACGCCATTCTTTGAACCTGATCCGTGGGATTAAATTCGTAGCCTGTTGAATTTGTGCCCTACTAAATGTGCTCTAGCTATTAAACTTTGCCATTTCTGACAGCGTTCGATGGATCAACTGTCATTGATTGGAAGCGGTTTTCCATAAAAGTATTATCGAAGTGATCCGCATAAAACTCTTGTATAGGCGTATTTATAGGATTTTTTGCAAGACGCTCATACCAACAATCATATGCCTGGAGCGACATCACGCAGTCGATCAGCATAAATACAGCTGCCACAACAGTTACCCCATAACGCCAGTTCCATGGAACCAAATCCACAATCCAAAGCATTAGGGGCAATAAAAGCTTAATCCATACCACCCCAAGAACACCCCAGGCAAGCATTGCAAGCCCACATGTTCTTCCACCAATAGATAAAAACTGCCCCGTGTAATTCCACGCAACTGCACCAAATGTGTATTGCATAAACACACTGACAAAGTATTCAAACGCCCCACCTATGATGGCGGAAAACAAAAAGATAAGCAGAATATTTTTCTTATAGAAACGATTGAGAAAAATCGTCATAAGTACAGCACCGCATCCATAAATCGGCGAGAATGGCCCAAACAGCAATCCCGCACGATCTTGCATATGCCCAGGATCAACTACAAGGACATGAAATAGTGTTTCAATCCCATCACCTAAAAGAGATGCAATAACAAAAATCCAAAACAGATTAAAGAAGTTTAGCTGGATGTATCCTTTGCCGGAAAGATCTCGCCCAAGCATGCCTTCTTCTTGTTCCTCACGAATAACATTGTCATGCAGCTTTCGTTGGAGATGGCGCTCCTCACGCAGAGACGGATCAAGATATAACTGAAATGCTACAGCGACTGCAAAAAGCACAATGTATATAACAAGGCGAAGACTTACGCCAAAAAACATCAAACTGCAAACTGCACCAATAAGCAAAAGTAGATATATTCCATAGATAACTACTGCAGCAAACCTACGCTTGTTCCTAAACATCTTGATTCCAAAGACGCAAAACAAAATTGCTAGAAAAGCTAGGTCAAATACACGAATAAAGGCTACAACGGTAGAAGATATTCCCATACCCTTCATGTTTCCGCTGGCGAATAGCTCAACAAGATCAACGATAGCAAAAGCGCATTCCACAAATCCAAAAATTGAACCCAAAACGCAAAGAACGGCAAATACTTTCATCGCTATAGGTAAAACCTTTGAATCAACAGGAGCTGTAAGCATGCGTTTATACCAAGCGACATTTAAATGCCTGTAGATATCTTCTTTAATTGTATCGGCGGCTCGAACAGCATTGCTTACTTCAGGCATTTAAACCGCCTATCTCCAAAGACTTAACCTTAAATAATTCTCATTCCTCAACTCGAATGAGCGAAGGATCACCAAAAACGAGTCCTTCGATTGAAGTGATTTTATCTATGGATTCCCTAACATCATGCTCATTTGCTGTATGCGTTACATAGATGATATCAACGCTGCCATCTTCTTTTGCTCCACGTTGCATCATGGAATAGATGCTTACATTATTCTCAGCAAACACTGAAGCCATCTTCGCAAGAACACCGGGCTTATCAGCAACCTTAAAGCGCATGTAATACTTCATCGAAAGAGTTTCAAGTCTACGAATCGGAAGGCTGTCTTTACATGTGCATCCAACAATTGGCTTTACGCCTTGGGTGATATGGCGAGCAACCTCCAAAACATCTCCCATAACAGCACTTGCAGCTGCTCCGGCTCCCGCTCCTTCACCAAAGAACATGGTCTCACCTACAAAATCGCCAACTACGTAAATCGCATTGAATACCCCGTTTACGGTAGCAAGCTGGTGATCTTTAGGAATCATGGTTGGATGCACACGCACATCCACCCCTGCATCAGTCTTGTGTGCGATAGCCAAAAGCTTAACGACATATCCCATTTCGCTTGCAGCTTCCAAATCCGTTGTAGAAACAAGCGAAATTCCGTCTACATATACATCATCAATCGTAATTCGAGAATAAAATGCGATGGATGCAAGAATAGCGATCTTTGCGGCAGCATCTAAACCATCGACATCTGCAGATGGATCTGCTTCCGCATATCCTTTCGCTTGAGCTTCGCGTAAAGCCTCTTCATAACTTAAACCATCGTCTGCCATACGCGTAAGCATGTAATTCGTAGTGCCATTTACGATACCCATTACAGATTTAATCTCGTTAGCAATAAGAGAGTGTTTCAAAGGACCAATGATCGGAATTCCGCCACCAACGCTTGCGCCAAACGCAAGCTCGCGTCCAGATTCCGCTTGAGCTTCCATAATTTCTTTTCCAAATGTGGCCATAAGTGCTTTATTGGCAGTAACTACATTTTTTCCTGCTCGTAAAGCCTCAAGTACAACGGTTTTTGCGACCGTTGTGCCACCAATTAACTCAATGACGATATCAATCTCAGGGTCATTTATAATGTCGCGAAAATTATCGGTAAAAAGATGACCCACACCATGCGCATTCGCTTCATCAATTGCAAGAGAACACACTCGAGCCAGTTCAACATCAACACCAAGATGCCTTTTAAAATCATCGGCATGTGTCTTCAATATATCTATACATCCACCGCCGACTGTACCAGTTCCCACTAAACCTATCTTTACAGACATCCTGTGTCCTTTCTTGGTTACTAACAAATTAGGCATTTATGTGCGGCGAAAATTGTAGCATTTGACTAGGCTTTGATAGAATCACCATGCACAAAGCCAGCGTTTACACGACGATTTATACGATGTTGAGCACAAATAGGAGATTAAATGTCTTTGCCCGCCTCAGATCTTTCAAAAAAAGCTGACAACAAAACCACTATGGAACTTGGAGAAGTCCTTCCAATGACAGCCAATGTCATAGATGGGCACCTCTATATTGGTGGAGTTGACATGGTTGAACTTGCTCGTACAAAAGGAACCGCACTGTATGTCTACGACGAGGCTGACCTTCGTTCAAAAATGGAACGCTACATTACAGCATTTCGTAAAGTGTATCCAAACTCAGATGTAATTTATGCAAGCAAGGCGTTCATGAACAAGGCTGTTGTTTCAATCGTCAACGAAGAAGGACTGTGTCTAGATGTATCTGGTGGCGGTGAACTTGCATGCGCACGTGCAGCTGGATTTCCAATGGAGCGAGTGTTTGTTCATGGCAATAACAAAACTCCTCGTGAACTAGAAGAAGCCATAAGCGCTGGTGTTGGACGCATCGTTGTTGATTCACTTACAGAACTTGAGCGTATTTCTAAAATCGCTGGAAAACTTGGTATTAAACAGGGAGTTTATATGCGTGTCACCCCTGGGGTTGAAGCTGACACACATGAATATATCCGCACAGGATGCGAAGATTCAAAATTCGGTTTCACTATGAAAGACGGTTTTGCATTTGAATGTATTTCGAAGTTTCTAAATACTCCAAATGTGGAATTAAAGGGTCTACACTGCCATATCGGCTCACAAATCTTTGCGCTTCACTCATTCCGCGAAGCAGCTAATGTTATGGTCACGATGATGGCCGACATCAAAGCTGAATATGAATACGAAATCACAGAGCTCGATCTCGGTGGAGGATTAGGTGTGGCCTACACCGAAGCGGACAGGCCAACATCAATTGAAGAGTTTGCTGAAATAACAGGTTGTGCTGTAAAAGATTTCTGCAAAGAAAAAGGTCTGTCCTTACCTAGACTTTTGGTTGAACCAGGCCGCTCTCTTGTTGCCAACGCAGGCGTCACTCTATATACGGTCGGCAATATTAAAAACCTGCCTGGAGTTCGTAAGTTTGTCGCTATTGACGGCGGTATGTCTGACAACATAAGATGTGCGCTTTACCACTCAGAATATGAGCCAACTATTGCCAATAAGGCCGATCAACCACGGACAGAAATCATTACGCTTTGTGGCAAGCATTGTGAAAGCGGAGACGCAGTAGTTACAGATATGCCTCTTCAAGCTGCAGATATTGATGACATCGTTTGTGTGTTTGGAACAGGTGCATATTGTTACACCATGGCAAGCAATTACAACGGTCAACCAAGGCCAGGCATCGTGTTTGTACGCGATGGCAATGCAAAATTAGTTACGCGACGTGAGACCTACGAAGACTTGCTCTCACGCGATTTATAAACAACCACTTTGCAAAAGTCATCCATAAGAAAAGCAACCATTAGAATTAACGATACGAATAATGTTGATATCATCAATGAATTTATTGTTGATCTTCCGAAAGGAGTCCTGATGTCTAAACAAGAACCCTCAACTGATGAATGGTTAGCTGAAGCAAAGGCATCCCCAAACGCTGATCAATGCGGAATGTTTTTGCTTCATAACGGAATTGTTCGCTCAACACCAAAAGCACACGTACGTGAAGGCGCTACAGGTCTAGGAACCGTATCAAAAATTGAGTTTTCTTATGATGCTGAAGGCGTTGACGCAGCCATTGAAGAAGCTCTTCAAATGCCTGGCATTTACTATGTAAGAGTTTGGCTAAATGAGGGCACTATTGAGGTTGGCGGATCGATTATGTATGTACTTGTAGGCGGAGACATCAGACCTCATTGCATCGATTGCCTACAGGCTTTAGTTGGCAAGATCAAAAACGATCTGGTCGAGGAACGTGAAATCTATGAAGAAAGCTAAACATATAGCAACCCCATTTTGGCTCATTGCGGCTGCTGTCATGCTCTGTACTTTACTGCTTGTCTCAGGGTGTGCTTCCAATACACCTTCTAGCAACACTGCAGAAAATACTTCAGCCGATCAAGGCTTCGAACCACAGGTTGAAGAGCTTTCTTTAGTAAAAAGCGATGACCCAATGCTTACATTTGCCGCTAATTCTGCAACAGCAGTTCTGAATGGAGCCCCTGCCACTGATCAAACATTAGCAGGCGATAGTGTTGAGAGATTCAACAGTTGCTACTCCCCTGCATCGATGTATTTTGCGCTTGCAATGCTCACAGAAGGTACAGCGGGAAACGCCCAGGCACAACTTTTAGAATCCCTTGGCGCCGATAGCAGCGAATCTCTTATGAGCTACTGCCGTCAAAGCCTAAATACGCTTGAAGATACAGTGGATGGCTACGACCTAAAGCTCGCCAACTCAATCTGGACAAGCAAGGACTACAGCTTTAAACAATCGTATTTAGACGCGATTAGCGAAAACTTGGACTCTGCAGCATATGATGTGGCCTTCGGAACAAATGAGGCCAATACTGAAATATCTAATTGGGTTAAAGAGCATACGGAGGGTTTAATTGATCCGCAGTTTGATACACAAGTATCCAACGTAGCTCTGCTAATAAACACTCTTTATTTTAAAGACTCTTGGATTAATCCATTTATGCAAGAAAACTCTTCATCTGAGGTTTTTCACACAACAACAGGCGATGTTGATACGCTCTTTATGCATGAAAACATTGATTCCACCCTTTATGGCGAAGGCGACGGATACACGGCAGCCCAACTCACATTCCAAGGTGGAGCAACTATGACGTTTTACCTTCCAGATGAAGGTACAGAACCTACAGCCTTGGTAGAAACCCCGGAGAAAACACTTTCGCTTCTTACGACTGAATTAGATTACGAAAATGTCGATTGGGCACTACCGAAATTCAAAATAGAGTCTTCATTTAATAGCCTAATCGAAAGCCTTAAAGCTATTGGTATTGTTGATGTATTCGATCCGGATATTGCAGGCATGTTTGAGCCAATGCTTCAAGAGGGAAATGAATCTGGTTTCTTTGTCGACAAAGTCATACAAGAAACCTATTTAGACCTGAATGAAGATGGTGTTAAAGCTGCAGCTTATTCAGCAATAGGAATAGAAAAGATGGCACTCGTAGAAGGCGGTACACCTATTCAATTTACATTGGATAGACCATTTGCATACTCTATCCAATCACCCGAAGGTACCGTTTTATTTATGGGAGTAGTGGAAAACCCAGCTGCTTAAAATACCTTAGATTTTGAGCTTACTGGAAGTATTTAACTCCTGCGGCAAATATGGATTGCCCAACATGTTCTGGGAAGTTTTTATAAAGACCACTTCCGGCACGTTCAGAGTGACCCATCTTCCCAAATACTCGTCCATCAGGGCTAGTTATTCCTTCGATCGCTAAAACCGATCCATTCGGATTCGCGCTTAAGTCCATAGAAGGCACACCGTATTCATCCACATACTGTGTCGCAATCTGTCCAGCTTGCATCATCTGCCCTAAAAGCTCAGGAGGTGCGACGAATTTCCCTTCACCATGACTTATCGCAACTGCTTGAACATCGCCAACTTTACAATTCGCAAGCCAAGGTGACAAATTTGAACACACCCTAGTACGCACAAGTCTGCTTTGGTGACGCCCAATATCGTTAAACGTCAAGGTTGGAGACTTAGGTGTTGCATCCACAATATCGCCGTAAGGCACAAGTCCAAGCTTGACTAAGGCCTGAAAACCATTGCATATACCAAGCATCAATCCATCGCGCACTTGCAAAAGCTCGCGAACGGCCTCGGTCACTTCAGGAACGCGGAAAAACGCCGTGATGAACTTAGCAGATCCATCCGGCTCATCTCCACCTGAAAACCCTCCAGGAATCATAACTATTTGAGACTTCCGAATATTCTCTGCAAGCTCAAGCGTAGATGTGCGAACAGCATCAGGGTTAATGTTGTTGATAATTTGCGTAGTCACAACCGCGCCTGCGTGCTCAAAAGCGGCAAGTGTGTCATATTCGCAATTAGTACCTGGAAATACCGGAATTATCACATGTGGACGTGCCACTGCATTGCCTGTGTAGGTGTGCTGCTTTGACGCAACATATGTAATCGGCTCAACTTCCGCAAGTTTATTTAGATCATCGCGCGATGTCCGATATGGGAATACACCCTCAATGCCACTTTCCCATGCCTCTTGCACAAGAGCTAGGTCCACCTGCTGTCCGTCCGCCAGCATTACATAATCAGCCAACGTGATGCCCAAATCATCCACGTCTACACCATCTGAAAGCCCAGCAGCCTCAAGTGCGCGCTCAAGATCATCCACAGTCACATCTGGAGCAGCTTCAATTACAAACGTGCCGTAGGCCGGCTCAAACAAATCTACAATACTTGCAGAATATAGCTTCATGCCGATGCCATTACCAACAGCCATTTTGAATAGAGTCTCGCCCAGACCACCGTATTCACCAGAGGCGCAAGCAGACACAAGACCCTGACCGATCAAATACTCCACCGCATCCATGACTGCGATCAAGCTTTTAGCTTCAGTCTCATCGAAAGACACCCATGCAAGATTGCTATCCGTGCGCTTAAACTCCGGTGAGGTCACACGGTCAATATTGCCAACAGCGGTTGCAAAGGAGACAAGTGTAGGTGGTACATCAATATCCTCAAAGCTGCCAGACATGGAGTCTTTGCCACCAATAGCACCAACTTTGAGATCAATTTGTGCCATAAGAGCACCAAGTAATGCAGATACCGGCTTGCCCCATCGCTTAGGATCATCGCCTAGCTTCTCGAAAAACTCCTGGAACGTAAGATATATATCCTCACGCTTGAAACCCGTAGCCACAAGTTTAGCCACGGAATCGAGCACTGCAATATATGATCCACCGAACTGATCAGCTGCTGAAACATAAGGGTTAAATCCCCAAGATAAACCCGAAACAGTGGTAGTGTCTCCACCTATCACTGGCAGTTTCGCCACCATTGCAAGAGCAGGAGTGAGCTGATACTTACCACCAAACGGCATAAGCACAGTAGCCGCTCCAATTGTGGAGTCAAAGCGCTCAGTAAGTCCCTTGTTCGAAGCATGATTGATGTCTGTCATCAGAGCTACAAGTGCATCTTGGATGGAATCATGCTCACAAATTGCCTCAACTATCGGATCAGTTAAGTCGTAACAAGTCTCAAATGCCCTGTCAGCGCTGCTGTCACCTTCAACATCACCCGCATCAATAGCCACTTTCGTACGCTTTGGAGCTCCGTTGCTTGCAAGAAAATCACGAGCGATATCAACGATCGTGTTTCCTCTCCATACCATACGAACTCGAGGTTCTTCTGTAACAGTAGCCACTGGTGTAGCTTCAAGATTTTCAGCGCGTGCCAGCGCTATAAAGTCATCAACATCATCGGCGGCAAGCGCTACTGCCATGCGCTCTTGGCTTTCAGAGATGGCAAGTTCAGTACCATCAAGTCCCTCATATTTTTTAGGAATTCTATCGAGGTCAATGTAGAGTCCATCTGCAAGTTCACCAATAGCAACAGATACACCACCTGCACCAAAGTCGTTGCAACGCTTTATCATCCGACATGCCTCTGGATTGCGGAAAAGGCGCTGAATCTTACGCTCTACCGGAGCATTTCCCTTTTGAACTTCCGCACCACAAGTCTCAATTGATGACACATCATGTGCCTTAGACGATCCTGTAGCACCACCAATTCCATCGCGCCCGGTGCGACCACCCAACAACACGACAACATCTCCAGGAGCAGGTGTTTCGCGAACCACATCAGCTGCAGGTGTCGCCCCTATAACAGCGCCCACTTCCATATGCTTTGCAGCATAGCCTGGGTGATAAAGCTCGTGTACGAGTCCAGTGGCTAAACCAATTTGATTTCCGTACGATGAATAACCAGCCGCCGCAGTCGTAGCTATTTTTCGTTGCGGAAGCTTACCTACAAGTGTGTCTTTGACAGGAACTGTTGGATCAGCAGAACCTGTAAGGCGCATGGCCTGATAGACATATGCACGTCCAGACAAAGGATCCCTTATCGCACCTCCAACACAAGTTGCAGCACCACCGAAAGGCTCAATTTCAGTTGGATGATTGTGGGTTTCATTCTTAAATAAATACAGCCAGTCTTCATCTTTTCCGTCGACATCAACTTTGACCTTCACTGTACATGCGTTGATCTCATCGGATTCATCAAGACCTGTGAGTATTCCATGAGTCTTAAGCCAACGAGCCCCTATAGTTGCCATGTCCATCATGCAAAGCGGCTTATTTGACCTATTGAGTTCGCGCCTCATATCCAAGTATTTGTCATACGCAGATGCCACATTCGCATCTTCGATACAAACATCAGAAAGCTCAGTGCCAAATGTCGTGTGCCTGCAATGGTCAGACCAATACGTATCAACCATTTTGATTTCGGTAATAGTAGGTACACGTTTTTCAGATGCAAAGTAGCGTTGGAATTCCTTAATGTCGCCTAGATCCATAGCAAGACCGCGGTCTTTAATGAACGCTTTAAGGCCTTCCTCATCTAAATCCAAGAAATCGTCTAGTACTTCGACATCAGCTGGTCGATCAGCCTGAAGCGCTAAAGTATCCGGAAGTTCAAGGGATGCCTCTTGTGCTTCAACCGGATTGATAACATAGTGCTTGATTGCACTTATATCATCGTCAGTCAGCGCACCTTCGAGCACATAAACAAACGCAGACTTAACATCTAGACGCTCACCTTGGCTTATAAGTTGGATGCATTCACTTGCAGAATCAGCACGCTGATCAAACTGTCCAGGTAAATACTCAACAGCAAACACATTCACCTGATCATTTGAGTCAGACATAGCAAGCACGTCGTCCATATTGTTAAACACTTGGTCAACTTGCGGTTCTGAAAAAACCGTTGTTTTACAGACATCGAAAAGTTCAGGATCAATGCCTTCAATATCATATCGATTGATCAGACGAACTCGTTTAAGCGAACTTACGCCCAAAATATCGCGAAGCTCAGCAAGCAACTGCTGAGCTTCAATATCAAAACCATTTCGTTTTTCAACATAGATTCGATCAACCATATTTAAGCCTTTTTCTCGCTGGGTTCGGCTTTAGATTTTTTAGAACCTGAGAACAATCCAGCTATTCCGCGCTTTTTCTTAACATCCTTCTCTTCGGTCTTTGCAGCATTTGCGTCTTCGCTGGATTCCTCTTTAGATTTATCATCCTTTGAAGCGTTTGAATTGTGAGCATTTCTGCGACGCTGCTTTTTCTCCTGCTTATCCTCAAGAGCAGCCATTCTTTGTTGGTATGCAGTGCGCTCTTTTCTGATCTTAGAAAAGTCAATATAAAACGCAAAAATAATCAACGCATAGGCAGCAAACAAAAATACCATTGGTAGCCACCCTGCACTCATTGTGCTTGTAAACCACGAAAGCGCCGTGCAGGCAATTGCACCACCAAGGCATATCCACCAGAGTCTCTTCAATTTCTTATAACGCTCAGTGTCTGGTTTGTAATACTTCCTATCAAGCTCACGCTGACGATTCTGAGCTTCCCTGCGTGCGGCCTTCGCTTCCGCCTTCTTTTGCTGAGGCGTCTTTTTGCCTGAACTTACAGTAACTGTTCCTGCCGCCTTGGTTGCTGGCTTTGCAGATGCTGCACTTTTACGCGTATTACCAGGATGCTTTTCACCTGTATATCGTTCATTCATAGGGTTGCGCTGCGTCATATAAAACTAACTCCTGTTTTAACCGTATCGTTTTTAAGCGTAGTTGATTTCCGCAATATTTAACTACAACAGCATGCCTTTACTGTTTTCTTACTTATACGGAAATTCCTTACCGACAATCATCTCATAAGCTTGAATGTATTTCTCTGAGGTCTTGGCGATAACCTCTTCAGGCAGGTGGGGCGGCTCGCCCTGCTTGTCCCAATTAGCGCTTAACCAATCGCGAACAAACTGTTTATCGAAAGAAGGCTGACTCTTTCCTGGTTCATAACCTTCGACAGGCCAAAATCTTGACGAATCAGGAGTCAAAACCTCGTCTCCTAAAATGAATTGACCACCAATCGTGCCGAATTCGAATTTGGTATCAGCAATAATGATTCCGCGTTTATATGCATAATCAGCAGCAGTTTGATACACAGCGATGGAAAGACGCGATAACTCCTGCGCATTGTCCTCACCAATTAGTTCGGCACATCTATGAAAGCTGATATTTTCGTCATGATCGCCAATCTCAGCCTTTGTAGATGGCGTAAATATAGCCTCCGGCAATTTTGATGAATTCTCTAGCCCTTGAGGAAGACTAATCCCACAGACTTTGCCTGTACGTTCATATTCTGTAAGGCCGCTTCCAGAAAGATATCCACGCACAATGCATTCAATTGGAAACATCTCCGCTTTACGCACCAACATAAAGCGACCTTCAAGCCAGCTAGCCCAAGGCTTGAATTCCTTAGGCAAATCGGCAGTATCAGTTGAGATCAAGTGATTTTCCACAATGCCATCAAACATCTCAAACCAAAAAGCTGACAGCTGCGTTAAAACCTGTCCTTTGTGAGGGATCTCATCAGGAAGAATATAGTCAAATGCAGAAATTCTGTCGGTCGCTACCAAAAGCAGTTTATCGCCCAAATCATAAAGATCGCGAACTTTGCCTTGCGAATCAGGTTTTATGTCAATCGGATTGTGGCCTATCATTTCGCCTACCTTTTAATCGAATCAAATATACCGAAAAGATGATACCCGACTTTGACCATGTCGGAAAACAGATTTACTTAGCTTAAACGCAGGTAAACCACAAGCCCGCATTCAAAAAACTACTTTTGGCGCTTTTCAAATGCTCGCAAGGCACTGCGCGCCTGGTTCACAGAGGATTCTTCATCGTAGAGTGGAAGCATTATCGTAAATGTGGAGCCAACTCCCTTTTCGCCTTCCGCAAACACCTTCCCATGATGTCTATCCACTATTTCTTTTACAACTGAAAGCCCAATGCCTAAGCCACCACTTTCACGAGCGCGACCTGAATCAGCTCGCCAGAATCGCGAGAATACCATCTTTGCCTCTTCAGGTGAAAGCCCAATACCTGTATCTCCAACAGATATAGCCGCCATGTTGTCTTTGCAAAATACTTTTAGATCAATACGTCCACCCTCAGATGTATAGCTCACAGCATTTGACACAAGGTTTGCTATGGCTTGGCGAATCATATCCGAATCACACACCGCTTTAACGTTTGGCTCTACATCACATGTGACCTGCAGCCCAGAATCCTCTATAAATACCTGATGGGAAATCATTATTCCCTCAACAAGCTCTCCAATATCGGTCACCTCTTCTTTCATAGGTTGCGATCTATTCTCAAGACGCGACAGCCTAAGAAGGGCATCCACTAAGCGCGAGAGCCTTTTTACCTCAGTATCTACTTGAACAAGCCGTTCTTCATCGGGTTCATAAATGCCATCAACCATTGCTTCAACTGTTGCCTGAATGGCCATAAGTGGAGTTCGAAGCTCATGTGCAACATCCGACGTTAAGCGACGCTCAAGCTGTCTGTCAGCCTCAAAAGAATCCGCCATATCATCAATCATTTCACCAAGCTTCGAAATTTCATCTGACCCCACCATTTGTGTTCTTGCTGAATATTCTCCATCAGATAACTTAGTTGCCGTTGCAAGTATCTTTTTAACTGGAGAAAGTATTTGACGCGCAAAGATAAAGCCAACGAAACACGATACAAGGATGGCAATTGCACCGGATACAATCAAGGCAAAGTATGTATATCTCTGGAATTCCTTATCAACGCTAGACATTAAAGACTCAGAGCCATACATCCAAATTCTTACAGATCCCAAAACTGTTTCGCCTGATTTAATATCTGCCAGTGCAATCTGAGTGGCTTCACTGGGTTCTTTGTAATAATCAGACTCTGGATCCATTCCTTCAAGTGAATCAATAACTGTCTGTCCATTGGTGTCTAGCACTTTAATTCCCATATCGGGATAAGATTCCATCAGCTGACGTACAGGAGAGCTTGATGCCACTTCAAGACTGGGATTTCTAAAGTACGACTCACCTATTCTGTTTGCCGTTGTCTCAGCAATTGTTTCAATGTTTCCAGCGGCATAGTTTACAAAATAGCTTGACCATACAGCCACGATTGCCCCCACTGTAATTACGGCTGTACAAGCAGAAGTTAAAGCAAATCCCAAAATAACTTTCGTTATTAGCGAAAGTTTATGGATAGCCTTTTTGCGTACACGTGGATGAGGCTTTTGCACCACTTCTTTTTGTTCGGTTTGTTGAGAGGTTTCCTCTGCTTTCGCCATTTGTGCATCCAAGGGACTTTATTTGCTTTAAAGCCTATTTTCTCGTTGGGTCTTCAAAGCGATACCCTACGCCGTGTACCGTATGCAGCCATTTTGGATCACGCGGATTGTCTCCAAGCTTTGCACGAAGGTTCTTAACATGAGAGTCAATAGTGCGCTCATAGCCTTCAAAATCGTATCCCAGGACTTTTTCGACAAGTTCCATACGTGAATAAACACGACCTGGATATCGCGAAAGTGTTGTTAACAGCTTAAACTCACTTGCTGTTAAATCAACTTCCTCGCCATTAACCAAAGCCTTATGTCCAGAAACATCGATTGTTAGTTCTCCAAATTCAAGAACCTCACGGAGCGGTTCGCTGTCAGAATGAACACGGCGCAACAAAGCGCGTGCACGAGCAACTAATTCACGTGGACTAAAAGGCTTTACAAGATAATCATCGGCTCCAAGCTCGAGTCCAACTATTCTGTCTTCGACTTCACCTTTTGCTGTGAGCATAATAAGAGGCACATCTGAGGTGTCACGAATTACGCTGCAAACTTTCTCACCAGATACAGTTGGGAGCATGAGATCAAGCACAATAAGATCAAACTGATGCTTGGCAAATTCCTCAAGAGCTTCTTTGCCATCTCCAACAGCGGTAACCCAATAACCTTCGCGTTCTAAGTAAGCAGTTACAGCCTCACGGATGTTCTTCTCATCCTCAACCAAGAGAACCCGCCTAGTTTCAGTGCTCATGGTTTGCCTCTTTCGTCATATTGCCAAATTGATACCCAAGTTGACATTCCGTAAAAATGCATGGTTTGCATTTATTGTATCCTTTATTGACGCATGTCCCCATTACGTTATGTCAATGACATAATAGTTGTATGCAAAATAAGCAATCAAAACATGGTGTACATAAGAGAACTACCTCAAAAAGAACTGCCGCACGACATGTAGGGCATAAGCGCTCTGCGTCTTATTCTGCGTCTAACAGACGTCCGGAAAGTTTGCAGGAGCGCCCTTTTAGCGATTCACTTAACGGCTCGCGTAAGTCTCGTACCGAACAATCACGTAGCAGACAGCCTTATAGCGAGCAGAGTGAAAGCCCGCGCAAATTCAATATTACTCGTCGCGATGCAATTATTGGCGGTGTTGGCATTGCTGCTGTAGCAGCAATTGGTGGGGTAACTTACAAGTTGACGAAAAAATCTTCGACAGCTTCATCGTCACCCAGTTCAACGGTTGGCGACACTTCCGTTTTGAATGTGCCTGAGAAATCTGTTTTCACAACCGAGCAATGCGAATATATTGAAGATCCAAAAGAGGTTGCTGTAATGACAGCAACGGCAGCTCTTCCATATGGAACCCTCGTTTGGGCAAGCGATGACGATGTAGCTGCATGCTTACTGCCTACAGAAACATCCAGCCCATTGGCTCAAATCGGACTTTTTTCGCTCGGAAGCGCAACGCTAGAAACCTCGCTTAAAAAAGCAGTCGGACAAGATGAGGGTTTCGAAATATATGACGGGCGAGCAAATTCTAACGGAATTGTTTGGGTAGAGGCTAATGTCGTAGACAATATCTGGCGCGTTTATACAACAACACTGGATGGACTTTCCATAAATGAGCCTGTTCTTGCAGCACAAGGTGGAGATGGCTGGGATATGCCAACTCTCGCAGTTTATGGATCGTATGCATATTGGCAGGAACTTCCAACAGAAGGGGGTTCTGCCACAAAGGAAAATAGCCTGCTCAAGCGCGTAAAATTTGGATTTCCAGAAGAAAGTGTTGAAGAGGTCATTTCATCTAAGGGGCGCATGGCTTGCCCACCTTCAACTGCTCTTGGTGGAATTATTTGTGCCCCACGTGCAGAAATGTCTGGCACATACTACCAGCTTACATTGATCGATGGCGAAGATGCCCATGTCGTTGACAAACTTGTTCTTCCATCTGCAATGCGTCCTTGCAATATAAATTATGGCAACACAGGCTTTGGGTTTTCATTCGATAACATTTACAACTATGGGGGTGGAATTTCCAACCTTGGCACATACGCACCAGCAAATCCTGTGACACTGCTCACATCAAAAGCCACATCTGATGCAGAAGACTCCATCCTTAGCTCCAAAAAGGAAGACGACGCCGAACTTACCGAAGAAGACATCAAAAAGGCAGCATCTGTTGGTGAGCAAGCAGTAGCAGACCTCTACAGTTCATCTACTTGGTTCAGATTTCCAAGAAACCCATTCACGCCTGCTTCTTGGTGCGGCAATTGGATGTTCGTTAAGTCCACAAACGTCGTAACAGGCATAGACATGGAAAATCGTCGCTATTTTTCAATAGAAGCTGAACATGCAACGCAAAACTATGGCGAATACCTAGCGACATCTGGAGATACAACTCGATTAGTCACATATGCAAACATCGATTACACGCCTCTAAATTCTGATCCAATCAAGGAATGTCGCGTTAGAGTCTGGGAAATCATCTAGATACCGGAACTCTTTATAGCTAACTTGCAGGAGAGTTCCGGTGTTGCTCACAAAGCGAGTTCCGCATGAGCGGAAAGCGCCAGTGGCGCTTTCCTGCGAGCAGGACTGTCTGAGCGACTGAGTTATACCGGATCCTTTTATGGTTGATCGCAAGGAGAGTTCCGGTGTTGCTCACAAAGCGAGTTCCGCACGAGCGGAAAGCGCCAGTGGCGCTTTCCTGCGAGCAGGACTGTCTGAGCGACTGAGTTACACCGGAACTCTCCCTGACAGTGCAGAATTAAATAATCCCCAATTGATTGATTACGAGCATTATGGCTGCAACCAAGAGAAACGCACTGAAGATATAGCGTAATGTCAGTTCAGGCACCTTCTTTGAGAGCTTAGCCCCCACCATTGCGCCCGGAATTGACCCAACAGCAACAAATATTCCCGTAATCCAGTTTACATTCCCAAGAATCGCTTGCATGATGGTTCCAGGTATAGCCAAAATCATGACTGCGATAAGCGATGTCCCCGATGTCATCTTCATTGAAATGCCAATTACCTGCATAAACATCGGAATCATCAAAAATCCACCGCCAACACCAACGTATCCAGACATAACGCCAGCAACAAGCCCAATCACAAACCCCTGGAATAAAGCCTTAGCGCTCAGCTCTGTTATCCCTGGATTATCAGACGAAGACTTATCAGTACGTGACGTTATTTCATCTTCGGGCGTTGCAAGGTCAGCGTCAGCACGCGAAGTTTCAGCTTTCATCTTGGCTTTAAGCTTGAGTGCTTTTGAAAACATCGTGCTCGCTGAATACGCAATGACTATGGCAGCGGCGACCATAGTTGCCCAATCAGGAGAAATGGATGCGAGCCAAACACCAATTGGAGATGTAATCGCGCCACCAAGTCCAGCTGCTAAACCGAGCTTTGGTAAACAGGTACGATTTTTGATGTGCGTTATCGCACCTGATACCGATGTAGGAATTATCGTAAATAACGAAGTTGCCGTAGATGCCAGCGCAGAAAGCCCATATCCCAGCTTAAACACGGGAACAAGAATGGTTCCCCCACCAATTCCTAAAAGACCGGAAAGCACCCCAACAACAAGGCCAACAACAATTGAGACACCAATAAGCAGCACTGTTTCCACAAGTGCCTCTTATTCCCCAAGATCCAATCTGATCTGACTGGTTTGTCCTGGATCAATATTGCGCTCACGACGAACACGCGCAACTTCCTCATCAGATAGAGTAATCCTTTGTTCTTGATTATTCATTTCGTCAAGATCATCAATCACAACATCTTGTTGCATCAATGCGGAGCGAATAAGTGCAGTTGCTAACATTTTGTCAGAGTCAATGCGATCCATAATTTGTGGCCATATACGCTGAAACTCAAAATAATTTGAACAGTTATTCTCAGCGTACTTTGTAGCCTCTCCCATAGCCTCTTTAGCAGCGCGCCTGTAGGCCTTCTTATCAGGCCTAACAAGACTTCTCAAAAATGCAGTAATTGCAATTCTCTTTCGAATTCCCTTCTCAAGGAAAGGGCCTGGATAAGGCTCAAGTGATTGAGCTGTGATTTTCTGAAGATCAATCAAAGAGTGACTGTATTCCATTTTTGCGTATTCATAAAGCCAACGGAATATGTCTTGGCGAAATCTTCTACCTTCATGTTTTGTAGGGGGCGGAAGATATCTGAGTTGCCAATGATTATCAAACCAAATGTCTGACCCATACATACGAAGATCCAACATATAGTCGAGATCTTCTCCACGAGGAATCCAAGGATCAAACGAAAGGCGCCTAAAAGCCTCTTTGTGAATAGCTAAGCAACCGCCACACACATGATTACTGCGCGATAGTCTAGGCCCTGCCATAGCCTTGCGAATCCAATTATTAAAAGCGCTTCCTTGCTGCCAGAAGCGGTTGTACCACTTGTCTTCCCATTTTGAGAAGTACGATCCCTGATCGTTTATGTAGTACCCAGTTTTTGCAAGGATCGGAATGCCTTTCTTGGTAAGTTTTCCGAGTCCGTACACTGCTTTTTTAAAAAAGTCAGGGTCATCTGTAATTTCGGTATCATCAATAAAAATAACTGCATCAAAGCCAAGCGCACATGCAACTACTAACCCAAGGTTTCTAATTGCACCATATCCGCGAAGGCCAATTTGCTGGCCAACTTTTTGAATGCCAAGTTGTTCCATACGAGCGCGGATAAGATCAACTTCAACCGCACCTATTACAACTATGCTTAAGTCTTGATGATTGGAAGCGATGCGTCGTACTTTGTCCACCGCTTCTGCTTCAATTGAACGATCAGCCGCAACCAAAATGACGATCAACCCTGTATCTTCAATTTTTTCCAACGATGTAAGACAGCGATCAAGTTGGCCATCATCGTTGATATTAGTTGTGTGATCGTAGTTGCCGACAACACCCTTAATTTCATTTCTACGCCTATTGGTAGAAATGTAAGTAGGGATGATTACTACTGGATTCACTATTCAGCCAGCGTTAGTTCTTAACTGAAATGGTTATCTTGGCTGCAGCCTGGCCTTGTTCTTCCAGAGTATCTGGGTCATATGCCACGAACGTTGCTGTGCATGGATAAGTGCCTGCTGGAAGATCCTCTGAAAGCGTGATTTCTTCAATATAGCTATCAGGCCTAATGCCACCGGATTGATAAACCACTTCACCATTGGTATCCGTAGTAATAGTTACACGCAAAACATACTTATTCGATGGAACGTTTTCAATGTAGGCAATTCCAGGACTTGTGCCATCTTCAAATTCGATAACACTTGCGATAGAAATGTTAAGCATTCCTTCTTCAACAATTCTATCGAGCTCAGCTCTAATTTCTTCTGGCGATTTATATGGAGCTTGTCCGCCAGATGCTGCGTTGTCGAAAAAGTCTTCTCCACCTGCAGCGAACCACCAAACACTTGCCGCTACAACAAGAGCAAGAAGCACAATAATAATCGCAATGATGATATTTTTCTTGGACTTTTTAGGCTCTTCCTGTTGAGTCATAACAGGTTGCCCGTTCATGCCCTGATATCCCATTTGCGCATCAGGGTTTACACCGTATCCTGAAGCGGGCCTCTGGCCATTAGCACCATGTAAGCCGGAGCCATTCCTCATTTCATTGTTCATTTTCGCTTCCTCGGTATATAACTATATTGCCAGATACTAATTCCATAATAAATAGTACTGTTTGCTATATTAACCGTACAACAGCATTTTTTGCAAGAACTGACCCGAAAACTGGATGATTGTCACAAAACAATCGTGTATCTTGTAGATCATGGATAAGAAAGACACAATTGACATGAAAACCATTGATCGCAAACGACGTTTGCGTCACATCATGCCTCGCATGCTTTCATTAGAAATGCTGGCCGCATTTATAGCAATTGTTGCCGCCATTGTGATGATATGGACGATCTTATCTGTGGCCACTTCTATCCCTGTAATGATCACTGCGGGAATAATTTTCACTATATGCGTTTGCTTAATTGTCCGACTTTTAATGGATCCCGACTCTGTGCGCGCTAGACAGACCGATTCAATGCTGCAGTTATCAAGCGAAATGGTCGATCTAACCACCTATGGCCTCACAGAAAAAGCAGCACAGCGCATATGCGAGCTGCTTCTTCCTTCAACAGCAGCTCTTGCTGTAGCTATAACTGACAGAGAATACATCCTTGGATATTCGGGATATCTTGAACACGAAAACCTATCAGGTACAAAAATTCGTACACAAGCAACGCATGAGGTAATCCACGATGGAAAAGCGCGTGTTATATACACACCCGAAGAAATCGGTCTTCCAAAAGGCGTAAATCAGATCAAATCCGCGATCATAATTCCTTTGGCAATTGGCCATGAAATTAGAGGCACGCTCAAGTTCTACTATAAATATCCACGAAAAATTACTGAAACCCAAAAATCTATCGCTCAAGGCTTCGGAACACTGCTGTCAACTCAAGTTGCAGCATCCGAGATGGAAGAGCAGCGCGAACTTGCAACCTCCATGGAGCTCAAGATGCTTCAAAACCAAATTAATCCTCATTTCTTGTTTAACACCTTAAATACAATTGCATCTCTCATTCGAACAGATCCGCCTAAAGCACGCATACTTCTTCGCGATTTTGCAGCTTTTTATAGATCTACACTTGAAGATTCACAAGACAGAATCAAACTTGCTCGCGAAATTGACCAAACCAAACGCTACTTCTCATTTGAGGTTGCTCGTTTTGGCGAAGATCGGTTGGAAATGCACGAACACTTCGATGAAAATGAAGACCTTATCCTTGATATGCCAGTGCCACCATTTTTGCTTCAACCCCTTGTCGAAAACTCCATTAAGCATGCTATGCCACCCACAGGAAAGCTGAACGTTGGAATATATGGGCAGGTTGATGGGCATGATATTTTGATTACTATCACAGACGATGGCTTAGGAATGGATGCAAAATCCAAGGAGAACATCCTCCATCCTGATTCATCCACAGGACTTGGCATTGCCGTTAAAAACGTTCACGATAGAATGCACGGATATTTTGGAGCGCAAGCTTCAATGAATGTAGTTTCTGCTCCTGGTGAAGGAACAACGATAACATTGCGTTTTCCAGGAGAAGCAGACAGAGAAAAACCGAATGTATCTGATGATGAGAAAGGACTTCTATGATAGATCGCTATACATTGCCAAAGATGGGTCACATTTGGGAATTCCAAAACAAATTTGACATTTGGCGTGAAATAGAAGTTCTTGCATGTGAAGCACAAGCCCAGCTTGGACAGTGCGGAATCACCACAGAAGAAGCTAAATGGATTCGCGATCATGCAAAAGTTGATGCCGATCGCATTTCTGAAATTGAAAAAACCACAAACCATGACGTAATTGCATTCACGACAAACATGGCAGAAAACATTGATGCCGATGTTGCAGAAGGTGAAGAAAAACCCAGCAGATGGGTACATTTTGGCATGACGTCATCCGATCTTGGAGACACTGCTCTAAGCTATCAGATCACTCAAGCGCTTGATCTAATCATCGAAGACACCAAAAAACTTGGACTTACTTGCAAAAAGCGCGCACTTGAACTGAAGGATACGATTTGTGTTGGTCGTACACATGGCATTCACGCAGAACCCATGACCTTTGGAATGAAATTCGGAAGTTGGGCATGGGCTCTTCATCGCTGTGTAAAAAGGCTTGAGCAAGCAAGGGAGGTAGCAGCTGTTGGAGCAATTTCTGGTGCTGTTGGAACATATTCAAGTATCGATCCATTCGTTGAGCAATATGTTTGCGAGCATTTAGGACTTACTCCCGACCCACTTTCCACACAAGTATTAGCACGCGATAGACACGCACAAGTTGCATCAGCGCTTGCTGTTACGGCAGCCGTTCTTGAAAGCATTGCAATGCAGATAAGACTTCTGCAACAAACAGATGTGATTGAGGCGGAGGAGCCATTTATGCGTGGTCAAAAAGGATCATCAGCAATGCCTCATAAGCGCAACCCAATCACGGCAGAACGCGTTTGTGGGCTTTCGCGCATCGTCAAAGCTAATGCACAGGTTGCATATGACGACGTCGCTCTATGGTATGAGCGAGATATTTCACATTCAAGTGCTGAGCGTGTGGCGCTAGCTGACAGCTTCATTGCGCTTGATTACATGTTTTCCAAAATGCAATGGATATTAGATGGACTTCAGCTTTATCCAAACAAAATGGAACACAACCTTTGGAGAACGCGCGGGCTTATCTTTTCTAGCAAAGTTTTGTTGCTTTTAGTGGAAGCCGGAATGACTCGAGAAGACGCATACGTTGTTGTACAGCGCAATGCGATGGAGGTCTGGGGAGACATACAAAACGCTGTTCAAGGATTGACTTTCAAAGAACGAATTCTGGCAGATGAAGATGTTAAGTGTTTGATGTCTGAAGACAAACTCAAAGAAGCAGATATTGAAGCCGTGTTTGATCCAAAGGCGTTCTTAACACGCATTGACGTTATATTTGATCGCCTAGAAGATATGGAATTCTAGCTACAAGCCCTACCACTGACCATCTTCCATACGGACACGATCAGTAACGCCAAGTACTGCGAGCAAAATAGCAAGCGCTGCAGGAATGAAAGTCCCAAACAGGTGAAGCGGTGCTAGTGCAATTTCACTTTGCATAACAAGCGGAATGGCAAACATTCCGGAAATAAGTATTGCCGCGCAAATAACCGATCCAATAATGTCGAAAGTACGCGTCCCTTTTCTGCAGAACATAGAAAACACAAACGCAGCAATAACCCAAGTAATAGCCGTTATCCATGTATTTGGATTCGCAAATGTTTCAAACAATCCATTTGTGATGGACGCACCCGCAATTTGTGGATTAACTGCTATAACAAAGTTTTGATAAACCTCCCAATTAAGCAGATCCATAGACCCTAAAGATGCAAAAGCGATTGCACTTAGCGCTATAAAACCAGCTGTTGCTGTTGCCTCTTTAACATCAGTCAAAGCACCTGCCAATACAGAAGCGATAGGGGCAAACCCAACTGCACCGCAAAGTGGCTGCATCAATGCAATCGTGCAACTTGCATCATCTCTAAGGCCAATAAATCTCCACCAAACACCACATCCAGCCACCAACAGCAATGCAGTCAGCCAAGCCTGATTAAATATAAGCATGACGACGAACGCAAGATACGACACAAGGATTCCTATTTTTGGCTTTATCGCACCAACAACTGCACATGCAATCAGCAAAACCCAGCCAACTACAGGAGCAATGCTGAAAAGCCCAAATGTTGTATCAGGATAAGCACCTGCCGCAGTCGCACCTGTTATATCTATTCTTAGATTCATAGCCGTAATAAGAGCCACAGCAGCACATCCAAGTGCCGACAACACTCGCATTAGCACTGAGGATCCAGTAGATCCAATACGATCAATCAATGGAGCTAATACCTTATGGCCCTGTTTTTCCTCTTTAGGTTGAACCTCGGGACTTTCTTTAACGGCGGCTGCAAGCTGTGCGCTCCCGTGCTTGGCATCGCCCAAATGAGGCGCCAAGTCTTGAGAAAATGTCTCGATATCGTCGTAGCGCCCATCCATATCAGGATCAAGCGCACAAAACATGATGTCATCAACTGACGCATCCATCTCATCCCAGCAAAGGGATGGCAAAACTAATTCAGCCTCTTCGATTACCTCTTCTGCTTCCTTAAGCGTTTTTGCTCTAAACGGATTAGTCCCAGAAAGCATTTCATATGTAAGACTTGCGAGAGCCCATTCATCTGTTCGAACATCTAAGGGCTCTTGTCGCATTTGCTCAAGTGGCATATATCCTATGGTTCCACCACCAGTAGAACCATGTCCACCTGCATCCATCAATGTAGAAAGTCCGAAGTCGGTAACCTTTACAACACCATCTGCATTAACGATTACATTTTCTGGTTTTATATCCAGATGCAAAACGTTTGCCTTATGTGCGACTTCAAGCGCATGCGATACGGAATCAAATACACTTGCCACCATATCGAGTGTGATTTCATTACCTAATTGGCGCAACAAATATGCAAGGGTTTTACCTTCGACATACTCCATGATGACGTACGCCATATCATCTTCAACCACGCAATCATAGACAGTAACTATGTTTGCATCATTTAAGTGGGCAGCTGTTCGTGCCTCCTCAAGACCGGGAATGCTGTCATAAGATTCCCCATACGATTGTCCTGCATTGGCAGGTGTTCGTCTTTGTGCACCTTGTGCGGGCATCTCGCGCCTTGCATTTGGCGAATAATCGCCTTGCATATCATCAAATGACTGAAAACGCATGGTGTTACCCATACGCTTTGCAGACATACGACGTTGAATGGGTTGCATAGGCTGTATATTTGCACGTGCATTCTGGAAGTGCATAGTGTTATCAGTAGGCCCTCTGTAAGCACCACGGAAAGGATCCATGCCTTCTTGCCAGCCAGGTTCGCGCGGATTATCTTGTCCAGTGCGATTGTGTTGCCATTCGTAGTTAGCAGTCGCATTGTCAGAACGCGATCTTCCCGTTCGCTCATATGCACGTTGAGAATTAAGCTGCGAATTATCCGCGCTTTTATCCGCGCTTGTCTTGGGAGTCAAAAAGGAAGGAATCCCCAAAAAGCTTGAACTTCCAACCTCATCTGCATATATCGGATGATCCTGGAATGACTGAGCTTCGCGTCTAGCTTCGGCTGCAAATTCAGGAGATACATCCACCACATCATCGTCCACAGCCGATATAGCAGTTTCTCCTGCACCTGCAATTCTTCCGGGAAGGATGCTTGCAAGTGCGCTTATTTCGTCATCGCTTGCCATCTCATATCGTGCAGAACGCACAGATGTTTTGTTGGCGCTCGCAGATCTCGCAGCGCTCGTAGGTCTCGCAGCGCTCGCAGCATTAGCAGCTTTTGCAACTCTCGCAGATTCTTCCTGCCAGATAGCTTCATGAGCTCGTTGATGCCCGCGATTTTGGACAAAGCTTTGATGTCCAATATTTTGGGCGCCGAAGGCTTGAGTTTCAGACATTTGATACCCAGTCGAACTAGGAACGCCAACCACACGATCAAACCCACGTCTTTCGGCGCGTTCTTTTGCAGCGCGTTCACGAAGTTCAAGAAAACCGGGCTCAGATGGCATGTTCTCTGGACTAATGAATGCGGGACTTGCAGCATATCTTCCTGCGCTACCACGATCTTTACTGTAGACACTTCTCGCTTCAACAGGCTTGGCACGAGACATCGCACGTGCGCCAATCGGTCTTACACGTGGTTCTTGTGGAGTAACAAAATCTGCGACCCGTCCCTCATTAAGCGCGCTAACGCGAGCTTTCGCTATATCTGCCTGAGAAAGTTTGATGCACTTGATTGCAACATCACGCTTAAGTCGCGTATCGAAGGCATGCTGAACTGTGGCATATCCACCAGATCCTGCCTTACCGATAATCTTGTATCTACCAAGAATCAGATCATGCTCGAACATTATCCAAATTGCCTCTCAAGTACATTCAAGTGGTGTGTTTTGAAGCGATTATCTGGTGCGGGTGAAAGGACTTGAACCTTCATGAGCCGGAGCTCACATGGACCTGAACCATGCGCGTCTGCCAATTCCGCCACACCCGCACAACGTTATGAGCGTCCATGATAATACCCGAGCAACAATATCAATGCAACCAAATCATTGCCTTATTGCTAGATTAACGGGCATTTTCCTGCATTTGTCGACGAATTTCATCAGCTTGACGACGCAGGTTTTGGCTCACTCTTTCTTGAGATCTTCTGGCCAATCTATCCTGCTTAGCCGCTCTTGCGTCCATGCGCTTTCTATCTTGCTCAATTAAACGCTGTCTAGCTTGGAGCTGAGAGTCCACGTTATTCGGCATTGATGGTTTACCAGAAACCTCTGGAGCAAATGCTGCAACCCCTTCAATTCCTTGTTGAGTCTTATCAACTCCAAAGGGTATTACCGGTTTATCGCGACGCGACTTTTTTGTCTTTTCCTTAGACTCCGATGTTTTTCCAGCTGTGGCCTTTGCTTGCTGTTTTTCCTGCATAGCTTTAGCTGCCAAAGGGGAAGCAGGTTGTATTCGAGAATTCGTGCGCATTACAGAGGGTGTTACAGAAGGCGTGGCCGCCTTAACTGGATTCCCTGAGATCCCACCTTGACCAGCCAGGTTTGCCTTAGTCTTAACGGCAGGTTTCTCTGATGAATTCATTTGAGGATTCTTAGGCTGCTGATTAGCGATATTTTGATATGTCCTATCATTTGCCCGCGCATTAGCAGCAGCTTGAGCTTGTGTTCGAGACTTTACCCCTGATCTCCCCTGCGGCACTGCACCTTGTTGTTGAGCAGGATTATCATCTAAACGCTGGTTATCTGGATGTTGTGTGGGTTTACTTTTTCTAGAGAAACCTGCAGTGCCTTTTCTTACAGATGGTCTTCCGCTTTGAGATGGCCGCGCTATTTCTGTAACTTCTTCTGGATTTACACCCTCTGAATCCGGAATGGCTGCGCTAGGCATATCGGGGTTTCGCATACCAACCCAAGCTTCTACGTCATACATGCGCTGCTGCATCATAGTGAGCCCTGTTCTTGCTTTACTAAGCTTAGAAGAAACAATTGCCAACCAAATAATCAGCACCAAAATAATGACGCCCATGATTGCGACTCCAGTAGGTAGGAGCCCATTTAGTAGTGAAGATAACATGTGACCTCGTTGTCTTAGCAGGTAGCGAGTTCTACCTTATTTGATGATAAACCAATAGCTTAAGAAAACACATTACAGGTTTCTAAATACAGCCCTAACGTCATCTAGCACATCATTTTGAGCAACGACGATAACCTGATCTCCTTGATACAAGATCATCTCCGGATCAGCAACCTCGGCATCATCTTCATATGCAACTGCCACTATTAAAGATCCAGCAGGCATTTCGATATCCCCGATCGCCACGCCCTCGTCTTCTCGTTTGTGCTTAATACGTCCAACAGTAAACTCAGACAGCGCAACATTGCCATGATTTAACGATGACACCAAAGACACAGATCCAAGCAGAGCTTCTTCTTCAATCAAATTAGCAATAAGGGTTGTCGAAGAAACACACTCAATTCCAACTTCGCGGAAGATTCTTAGGTTCTTTGGATTATTCACACGTGCAATTACACGAGGGACATCGAATACACGTTGAGCAATTTCGCATGCAACAAGATTAGTGTCGTCTTGTCCAGTAGCACCAACGAACACATCTGCCTGAGCAATTCCAGCATCCTCTTGGTATCTTGAATCACAGCAATCGCCGTTGATTACCAAATATCTGCCCTCAAGGTTTACGGAAAGCAAGTCTGCCACGTTTGCACGCTCTTCCAAAATGGCAACTTCATTTCCACTAGAGAGCAAAACAGACGCTAAATACGCTCCAACTTTTCCGCCGCCACCAATTACAACATACATAGCTTTTCCTAATCCTGAATAAAATTGGAGAACTGTTTGATGTAATCATGACGAACACAAGCAACAACAGTATCTCCTGGATAGAGGATTGATTCACTTGTTGGAATAGATGAGGATGAACCATCAGCACGCTCAAAAGCAACAATTCGCGCTAGGTGATCTCGTTCAAGCTCAGAAATCTTAACATTCCCCTCATCTTGGAAATCTGCGGGTAATTTCAGTGAAAACTCTAGGAGTTCATAATCACCAAAAGTATCAATATGTGACCCGTGTCCTGCAACAATTTTTGAGAACACATCATCCGCAACAAGAGAAGTGCCGCAAACATAGTCAATGCCAAGCTGCATATACGCACGCTCATGATCTGGATTGTACAATCGAGCTATAACATGAGGAACATCAAACAGCCTGTTTGCCACTTCAGCCGCCATCAAATTTGCATTGTCAAACTGAGTAACAGCTGCAAGTACATCGCAAGTTTCTATACCTGCGCGCAATAAAACGTCTTCGTCAAATCCAATACCTTGGACAGTGGAGCCATTGAAATTTCTGCCTAGATTATTAAAAGCATCAGCTGATCGATCAATGCAACATACATTATTGCCATTGTCGGATAGCATATTCGCAAGTTGCGAACCAACCCTGCCGCAACCAACAACGATTACATTGCTCACTATATTCTGGCCATCTCCGAAAGCGTGGTGTTATACCAATGATCATAGTTCGGTGGACAATAGATCTTCGCGCTTTCATATGTGATGGTATGCCCATATATTGTTGCAAGACCCTTTACATGTGCATGGATCGCTGTAACCCAATCTGGCCAGCTAAATCCTGACCACCCCCATGCATTGTGAGAAGCAAAACAATTTGCACCTTTGCCGCTTTCGGTTGTTGAAATAGCTGGCGACCAACGTGGATCTACCCCATTTTCCCATGCAGCCTCTGCAAATGTGGCACCATATCCATCCAACGTAGAGCCGCTCAAGTAAGCGTCAATTCTAGCTGTCCATTCCTCAATAAACGCATCTTTACCAACACTGAAATCAACTGATCCGATAGTTGCATTTGCAGAAGATGCATTAGGCTTTGCCTGGGATTCCTGAGTTTTAGCGATAATCTCTTCTTGTTTTGCCTGTTCAGCTTGTTCAGCCTCTATGCGAGCTTGCTCCTCTTCTGCTTGAACCTGCGCAATTGCACCGTCCATATCTCTAGTTGCAGAAGTCTCTAAGATAAATCCCTCTTCTGAGCTATTTGAGCCAAGAGATGCAAATGCAGTTGAAGAACTCAAAGGAGCTGTTGCTGGGTCTTGTACCTGTGCAACATTGCCTGCTGAAGCAATTCCAAATCCAAGACAACCTACAACTGCAAGTGTTGCGCATCCTGGAATTACAACCTTAGAGAAAATCCCTCTATGTATTCTGGCCTTCTTATTGGCCTTTGCTATGTGTTTACCTTTTGCCAAAACCTCACCTGTCTGCACGGTGTCTCCTAAGATTTTCAAACCCAACAGTACTTGTGCCTTAATCCAATAGGCTTTAAGACCTGTCGAGCATCTTAAGTCCGTGCATTACCTTTCACTGTCCCACTGAAAGAACATCTAGTCGCTTTCTTGATAAATCTAAGCAGCAAGCTCAGGCAATCAAGAAAACACAACCATCCGCATATGATTGCGGTGACAGCTTGGTGAGGTTTTAAGTGGATTTGCTGCCGACTTGGCTAAATATTTTTTCAGTCAGGTAATTCTATAACAGATCGCGACTTTATGCGAAAAAACTTGAGGAACGGCAAATCAACAATTAAATCAACACTTTAATTATCGAGTTTTTCAACTCTGACAAGAGATATACGAGATCTACGGTTGCGCTCTACTGTGAACTTATAACCATCAACCACTATTTCATCTCCGGCTTTCGGGCAAGATTCAGCCTCATTCATCAACCATCCGGCTAAAGTTTCGTAATCATCGGATTCCGTAAGTGGCCAGCCAAGTTTGATGGCATCTTCTACAGGAAAACGACCAACGGCCTTCCAAACACCAGGACTTAACTGTTTGACCTCGTCACCACCAACATCAGATTCGTCAGCAATATCACCAACAATTTCTTCAAGGATATCCTCAATGGTGACAACACCTTCAGTTCCACCATATTCATCAACAACAATTGCAATCTGCTGATGTGCTGCTTGCATTTCACTAAGAAGTTGAATCACACCTTTTGTTTCGGGAACAAACATCGCCGAATACATGAATTTTCCAACGGATTCCTCAATCGACCCATCCATTAAAGGGCCAATCAAGTCTTTATAGTTAACTATGCCGATAATGTCATCTATCCCATCACGGCATACTGGAAGCCTTGAATAGCCCGTTCCCCGCATACGTTCAAGAGCAACTCGGCCACTCTCATCTTCCTCAACAAGCATCACGTCAACACGCGGAGTACAAACTTCACCAGCAACAGTATCTCCAAGATCAATGATGTCATTAATCATGCGCTTTTCGTCATCGGCAAGCTCATTTACGTCCTCGACGAATTCGCGTAATTCCTCTTCAGATGCGACCTCACGCTTAGCGCCCGTGATTCGCTCAAAAAAGCTTGGCTTTTTCTCTTTTTGTGATTCTGTATGTTCTTTATCCATAGCTTAATCAACTCACTGCATACTAATATGCATGCCAATTTGCATGCTAACTACATCTCACATGCAATACGACACTTATTCAGCCTAGAGAACTGATGGTAGCGGTATATAGAAAAGGTTACCGAGTGGACTGTTATTGAAGTAAATAACGATAGCCCTTGCATTGCTTTCTCCATATAAGGCACCTGCAATATAGACGACCAAGAGAACCATTACGCACAGCATGACAATAGAGAACACAAATCCTACCGTGCCAAAAACGCGGCCAGATTCTGCGCGCGAAGCTACGCCGCCCTTCTTGAAGTAGCCCTTAGCAATCTTTTTAGCGACTAATCCAAGCACAATTCCAATAGGAGGAATCAAAGCAAAGAGGATAGAAAGTAATCCAAGGATTAAAGCAGCTGTTGCAGCACCACCTGAAGGAGGCTCCCCAAGATACATGGGCTCTTGAGGTACTTCTACCTGTTCAACTGCAGGAATACCTTTGCGCCCTTTACGCTTTTTCCCTGTATTTGGAACTTCTGGATATGACTGTGTTTGCTGTTGGGGCTGTTGAACCTGTTGAGGTTGCTGAGACATTTGTTGTCCCATTTGCTGACCCATTTGTCCGCCAAGCATTCCCTGGCCTTGCTGAGCACCATAACCAGGCATTTGAGCATTTGGCATAACAGAAGGATCTGGAATAGCAGCCGCCATATCTTGATGGGACATCCCCATATCAGGCTGTTGACCCATTCCCATATCCATTGAGGCTTCTTTTGGCCCAAAGATCGAAGAAGATCGAATCTGCGCTTGTCTTGCTGCACGCTCAGCTTCCATCTCTGGCGTCATGTATCCTTGTTGCATTGGATCCATGTAACCATTTTGGTAATACATATCATTTGGGTATGGATTCGCAACTATCGGCTGACCTGTCATGGGGTCAATATAGCCTTGCCCCATATCTGGCTGCTGATACATATCCTGCGGGTAGACGCCTGACATCTGTTGTCCATATTGGTTGCCCCACTCGGGCATACCAGCTTGAGGATAAGCTGGATTGTTCGGATCATCATATCCGAGAGGTTGGCTATTTGCGAAGTTCATGCTGTCTGGCATCTTCGCTCCCGTCTTTGTCTAAAAGCTGTCTTTTTAAGACAGTATTAAGCAGAATAATAGTAAATTGTACTAAACCTTCCGTAACCTGTCATTATTCTCCAAGGTCAGACGCTTTTACGCGACCACGGAACGTCCTATAGATTATCACGTGATAAATAAGGACGAGCGGAAGCCCAATGCACAAGATTACTGTCATACAGAACAATGACAGGTCACTTGCTCCCGCGCTCATGATGGTAATAGGAACACCGTATTCTGTAGGCGATGCGTTCACTAGATTCGGGAACATACTAAACGCCACAAGAAACACGACAGATCCCGCACAGACACATTGTGCAATAAATGCCCACATGTCCATACCATCTGCCTTGAAAAACCCAAATACAATAGCTAAAACAACTGCAATCACCGTCAAAGCAGCAAATATATTTTTAGCGGCACTAAACGTTAAATCTACAATTGGCTGTTCTGGTAAAACAAAGAAATATACGCATGATGCAACTATAAATAGCACAAGGCTAATAACTTGAAATGGTATACGAAGAGATTTTGCACGATTGCGAATATCAGAACCAAGAGGTGCCTTCATCGTAAGCCAGCAAGCACCCGCAGATATAAACATGCAAAGGCCTAGAAGTCCACATAGAAGCGTAAATGGAGAAATAAGGCCAAACAGAGGAATTCCTATATAGTTCCCAAAATCATCCATAGGAATACCAGCAATTACATTACCAACTGCTACGCCAAAAAGAAGAGCAGGAACTAATGAACCTAGGAAGAAGCAGATATCCCAAACTTTTCTCCATTTTGGATCTCCGCCCCAGAATTCAAAACTAACTGCCCTAACTATTAATCCAAACAGCACAAGCATGATAGCTAAATAAAAGCCCGAAAACGTTGTTGCATATGCATCTGGAAATGCTGCAAACAATGCTCCACCTGCGGTTAATAGCCAAACCTCATTGCCATCCCAAACAGGACCGATTGATCTTCTGGCTATACGTTGGTCGCGCTCATCTTTGCAGATAAACGGATAAAGCACGCCAACACCTAAATCAAACCCATCAAGAATGAAATAACCAGCGATTAGCAAGAATACTAAAAAGAACCAAAGAATTTCTAGGCCTGTCATCTTGCATCACCGCCTTTCATGTCCTCTTCATTTAGGGTTTGAATTTTTTGCCTCTTCTCAGCGGGTTCTTCTTTAAAAGAAATGACCTCTATCTTTGCAGCATTGTCATCGTTTGCAATTCTGCTAGCAATTGTAGCTTCGCCAGCGTGTGTAGTTTTGCCCTCATTTGAAGTTTTGTCATCGTTGCCATCATATGGTGTTTCGCCACTGGAAGTCTCATACACAGGACCTTCGCTAATAAAGCGCCCAACCACACGAGCCCATCCAACAAAGAGAAGTAAATAAACCACTACAAAAAGCACAAGGGTAATCACAAGCTCAAAAGGTTGCACCGATGCGCTCACGCCATCTTGAGTCAGTAGATATAAGCCATCTGGACTAGATGTTGCTGGATAAACCACGTAGGGCTGGCGTCCTAATTCCGCTGTGTACCACCCACACTGAATCGCGAGGAATGGAAACAGTGGCGATATTATCAACAACCACTGCATAAATTTCATGTTCGTCAAATTGTGCTTCGCATTTTTTCTATTGAACACAAATGCCAAAATTAGCACGAGTACAATAATTCCGAAAAGCGCAACCATGCCGTGATATACCTGGTAAACAAAATTCACAGGCATAGTTTCGACATCAATATCAGAAAAGCGCATAGTGTCGGCCAATTCATAAAGACCAGGATACTCAGCATCCCAAGTTCCAGTAGCCAAAAAACTTGTGCCCCCAGGAATCCCCAGCGTGTGAGCCTCACCCGTTTCTTCATCCACAATTCCAAAAACGGAAAGCTCGGGAACCTGCGTTTCGTATTGACCTTCCATCATTGCAAGTTTAGTAGGCTGCTCATTCCAAACTTCAACTGCAGATGCATGAGCGCTTCCAAGTAACGCGATAACCGAAATAACTCCAACAATTGCGCCTGTGCGCATCATTTTTTTGGCTGCACCTGCATGAACCTTTTTGTGCATATACCAAGCAGCCACCGCCATTGTGATAAACGCTCCCATGACTAACAACGCGAGCACAGTGTGTCCGTATCTAGGAAGCGTTGACGGATTAAAAGCTGCAGCAAAAAAGTCTGTAATTATGGCCTCTGATCCGTCAGCAGCAAGTTCTGCGCCAGCAGGCGTTTGCATCCATGAATTCGCAATCAAAATCCAAAGTGCAGAAAGCGCGGATCCTGCAAATGTGAGCCAAGCTGACACCATGTATAAAACAGGCTTAATTTTCTTTCTGCCAAAAATCAAAATTCCTAAGAAAATTGACTCTAGGAAGAAAGCGAACAACGCCTCAGCCGCAAGTGGAGCTCCAAAAATGTCTCCCACAAACCTCGAATAGGCCGCCCAATTTGTACCGAAGGAAAATTCCATGGTGATGCCCGTAGCAACGCCGATCGCAAATACGGCTGTATAAATTTTCACCCACATTCGCGCAAGAGCATCGTCGTTTGCGTTCTTAGACCTGTAAGCCTTCGTTACAAATATAGCCGTTATAAGACCAATGCCTACAGTAATTGGCACAAATATAAAATGATAGCTCGCCGTCAGTGCGAACTGAATTCGCGCCATAAGAACTTGATCAGCGAATAAATCCATTTCTCCTCCAATTAACCCGGCGATGCTTACATTTTAGCCCTAATCTCGCCAAGAGATTCAGAAGTTACATGCATTCGCTTTAAACATCAATTCGCCTGATACGTTTTGTTGGCCTACGTTACCTAATACTTGCTATTCATCGTCTTTCTTAGAATGAGAATGTTTTGCATTGCTCCTTCTACTAAACACTAAAATCGCAAGAACAACGGCTGCAAGCGATGCAGCTATCAAGCATCCACCAATGACAAACTGGTTGCTATCGCCTGTCTGAGATAACTTGGTGCCGTTGCTGCCATAAGTACCAGAATTGCGGGTGTTGTCGCCACCACCACTGATGTTTACGTTCGAATTTCCGCCACCATTGTTAAAGTTGCCATTATTACCGTTGTTGGTGTTGTCATCTCCGGGACCACCGCCACCAATGCGACCAAACTCAACACTCAGGTTCACATCTTCTGTGACGTTTGGAATGGTAAACGTAGTTCGACTGTATGCAGCCCTTCTACCTTGATAGGTCAAGAATGTAACCTGATATCCCTCATCAGGCGTAAAGGTGAACGTTACTGCTTGTCCGCGTTTGATGGTTGCTATTGTAGGAGAAACCGTTCCATGAGCATTGTCTCCCACAACGTTAGCGCGAACAGTAAATTCACCAAGCGCTGGATCGTCTGGTCCGCCGTTATTCTCATTAACGTTGGTATTCGAATCGCCACCATTATTCTCATTAACGTTGGTATTCGGGTTACCACCGTTGTTCTCGTTTACGTTGGTATTCGGGTTACCACCGTTGTTCTCGTTTACGTTGGTATTCGGGTTACCACCGTTGTTCTCGTTTACATTGGTATTCGGGTTACCACCGTTATTTTCGTTTTCATTATTGCCTGGCTCATCAGGACCAGGAGGATTCGGGTCATCATCACCGGTAAATTCAACTTCACTTAAAGGAGCCCCGTCAACACCCTCTGCTGTATTAGGATTGTCATCAGTATCACGGCTTTCAATTGAGTACACCTGTAATGTCACAGTGTTTGTTCCACCAATTGAAACAGTACCAACGTTGAACTTCCCATCAGCATCCATAGGCAACTCATCTATACCATTTGAAACATAGACCACCAAAGTCTGTCCGTTTTGAGATGTTGTATGCATAGCCATACTGGATGCAGTATCCGAGAAAGAGAACGTGTAATCGCTGGGGCTTAGCAAGTTTCCACTAGCATTCGCCACACCAAGGCGCACTTCCACAGAAGATGTGTGGCTAGGCAAATCTTTAACCACTATCTGTGAGCTACGAGTAATTCCTATCTTGTTAAGCTCGACTGAGCCTTGTGCCCAAACAATACTTGGCACTAAGGCAATTACGGCAACAAGGATTACCGCTAAAGCCTTTCTAGTCTTTGTTCCCAGCGTGTCCATGATGGTGTTCCTTCTATGTTTTGCGTTTTTCATCATGCACCCCATTACAGGCTCACATCGATGCCAGTGATGCGACTATCTACATCATATGGAATCGTAGCCATCGACGTGGCAGCCACAAGCGTACCTTGCGCTTCAGGGCTGTCAATCCTGTAAAGACCTGCATATACCTGGCTTAAATTATTAATGGAATTCTCCCATGTGCCAGGCAAGAAATAACATATCCAAACACCACTTGCACGTGCCGTAAATTCGCTACCCGTAAGATTTGGAGCAACAAACTCACATTTTGCTGTGTTTCCGTTGTCGTCGGTTAACTCATAGCCATCCTCGTCAAGCAACAAAACGCTGCTGTTCTCAGGAGAACCAACAAATGTCCCGATGAACGCCAATGAGCCTTCCGGAATTACAACAGCGTCTGCATCATCGGTTTCCTCTTTAACAGTCAAATCGTGATTCAGAACGCCAATGCCATAGTTGGAATCCTCATCCAAGAACGAGATGTCATCTCCAACTGAAGTGAGCACATCAATCTCGGCGATTGCGATTGGCCCATCGTTTTCACCAAATTCAGTTAGACGCACATAGCTTGCCTTTTGGAAGTGCAGTGTATTGCTAGTCGTGCCACCAATACCTGGAAGTGCTGTTGCGCGATCAAAATAGACAGTCAATGTCTCGGACTTGCCAAACATGTCAGCTGTGATGTCTTTTAAGGCTACAGTTTGCCAATTCTTACCATCAAGACTTGTTTGCACCCAAAGTTGCTTGAATGCTCTGTCTTTATGAATGCCAGGCGTGTAAACAATGCCACAAATATCAACGACATCATTTAGGGCAATCGTAACTGACGGATAATCTCCAGTGCGTTTTGCCTTTTCTTCAACTGCAGTATTGGCAAACTCACTCAGTTCTTCTTCTGGCATAACACCTTCGAAAGTTGTGCCATAGTCATCATCAATAACGCTATTGGCAGCTGTCGGTGTAGCATACATGCAAACCTGTGCCGATCCAGATTCCTCAGGAACTAGTTCTTCTTTAGGATCAATCATCGTAGATGTTGCAGTCCAGGATTCTTTTGCAAGCAAAGCTTCAGTTGCAGGCCCTGTAATATTCTTCTTAGTGATCGTCCTAGAGCCAGACTTTGTTAGAGCCTTATCAATTGCACATACTGAATAACTATATGTGCAGCTATCAGTTAGATAATCCGTAAACGTGGTCTCATCAGGTCCAACATAGCCAACAATTGTTGTACTGCTTCCAGATTTCTTGCTAATTTCAAACAGCAGCACATCGTTGATGTTGTAGGAAGAATTAACTCCAATACCCGTAATATCAACCCGTGATGGATCATCGACATTTTGCTCAGCTAGAGCATCTTCAGAAATAACTGACGCACCTGCAGTAAACGGCTTCGTTGGAGCGGTTCTACGAGAATCATCTGTTACATACTGAATAGCACGTGTTTCCTTTGTGAAATTCGCAGCATAAGCAATTGTGTCTTCATCAGGAGTTAGACCCCATGCCTCGAAGAACGCCAGATTATCTTTGCCAGTTGCCGCCATTGCAAGTCTCATGAATGCATTTTCTTGATCGGCACCTTCAAGGCTCAAGTCATACGGTGCCTTTTCAGGATTCCTTGCATAAGCATCAATGCGAGCAAATACAAGATTCGACATCTGATCAGCCGCAGTGTTGTAGTACTTGTATGAGAATCCTGCATCATAGGCTAGATGCAGCTGCCAATACAAAGCAGTTGCAAATGTACAATCCTCAAGCGGAGCCTTAACACCAGATGTCACTTTGTCATAAACATCTGAGTAGCTAAAGCCTGCAGTGTCATTTGTGTCATGGTTGGTCAGAAGTTGTGCATAGTAATTATTGGTAACTTCCTCAATACCATATTCTGGCTGCATGATTTGATGTCCAATTTCATGAAGAACATCCCAATCATAGTAGCTACCAAGCTTATATCTACCAGAAGATCCACCATCAATTACACCTTCAGGAAGACCTAATCCCTTTGATCCATTCCAAGTAACACCGATGTGATTCTTGCTTGCATACATAGTGCCTGTTGGCGTTTGCATGTAGCGAATGCTTTGGCGAGCACGTGGAATATCGTTGTTTACGCCATAGCTTGCGACAAGGTCTGCATTAGCCTCATCATCAACATCAAAAAGGCCTTTATGCTGATAGAGAATCTCCATCATCTTATCTGATGCGCCAAGACGCCTATTCAGCTCATCAATTATGTCTTCTGTGTCAGGACGAAGTTCGTCAATTGAAGCCTTGAACTGTGTAGCTGGGAGAGAAAGCATGGTGTAGTCAGTCACGATGTCAGTTGTATTCGCAATGCAATACTGCTCGTTATATGTATTGAGAATACTGCCTGTTTTATGACCCGCACTACCATGGATGCTGGAAAGCGATTCAACATGTTTGTTTAAGCTTTCTACATATGTAGCAATGCGCTCTTTACGAATAGTGTCTATATCGCTTGAAGTCTCACCTGTAATGCCGTGCAAATCAAGCACCGGAATACGAGAGCCACCTATAACATGGATGCCATAAGTTGTATCCGCCTCGCTGCTTGTATATTCAACATACAGCGCGCCTCCATGCTCATTTGATGAACCCATATCAGGAATAGTGATTGAGTTCATGCCAGTACTTAAATTAGTACCGATAGTTGAATAGTACGAATCAGCGGTTCCACGATATTGGGTCGCAATTAGGCGAAGATTCGTCGGCTCTCCTGCAACACCATTCTCTGATCCAACAAATACTTGAATGCGTTCATTTGCCTGAACAGTAACACCTAAAGGCTGCCATGCATTGACGCCATTAACCTCAGAATCTCCCGCGTAAATGCTAGGATCGATCGCGATTGTGTCATAGTCACCTGCATGTAAAAGCGAAAGCGCTGCTTCAATTTCTGCATTATAAATATCAATGTTGTAGTGAAGTTCTGCTTTGTTGGCAGATGTTTCTGAGAAAGAATCCGGTGTGTTCACGGCCTCTTTCAGCTCATTAATAGTGTCAACAGTCACGCCTTCTGCAAGCTCTATATGAAGGTCGTCTTTAAACAGAGCTTTGATATCAGAAGAGAAACTGCAGTAATCATAGAACGCAAGTTCTGAAATTGTTGTTGGTGCACCGTCAGCACGTACGAAGTTCACTGAGATTTGGTCAACGTTATACGCCTCAGGAAGTTTGACAAGTATTGTGTTGTATGCGAGTTCCTCAGAGCCATCGCGAGTGACAACTGTGTCAAACGTAATACCGTTGTCCATCGAAAGCGTAGTCAGCTCATTGATCTTTACATATATATCTTGAATTGACGCACTGTAGTTGATTCCTAAATATGTAGTAATAGCAAACGTATCGATCTTATGCGTGCTGTTAAACGCAACTGTTGGACCGTTGTCGTAATAAGGCGTAGTTCCCTCAGGCATTTCAAAGAACGTATCATAATTACCATCAACTACACGGCTTGAATTATCTTCCGCTCCTTCACCTGGAATGGTTACCCACGAAATAGACTCGCTAATTGGATGGGCAGTTGCATCCTGAACTGTACGGTTAATCAAATAGTACCAAGGAACTTTGACGTTCACGTTTTCCGTAGTTGCAGATGCAGTTTTGCCTGGTTTTGACTCGCCAAACTCATTATGAGCAGTCAGGTAGAACGTATATTCAGTATTGCGCTTAAGACCAGTTACAACTGTAGAAGTCGATTCAACATCTTTTTTGCTATATGTCTCATCGCTGGCTGCCTTGTAATAAACAGTGTAGGAATCAGCGTTATCCATGGCCTTCCAGCCAACAGTGACTTCACTATACCCTGGTGTCAACGCTGGAGCATCTGGAGCCTCAGGCGGCTCTTTGAATTCAGGCGTTGCCACTAATGTGTCAGACCAAGCGCTCGTGCGCGTTCCATTTACAGTACGTACGCGAAGCGAATATTCAGTTCCATTTTCTAGATCAGCATCGCCGAATTTTCTGATTGACAGACTTGTTCCCGATGCAGAAAGTAACTGTGATTCTTCACCAAGAGATATCTGTACCTGATATCCGGTTGCATTTTCTGCTGCAGCCCAAGAGATATCTATCTTTTTGTTAGAACTTTCAACTTTAACGTTAGATGGTGCATGCAGTGTCGGTGGGATAACTCTATCTTCACCGTCATTTAGAAATTCAATCTTTTCAATATCAAGCTTTGAAGTGTCTGGACCTGATGTCTTAGTAACTGTAAGACCTAGGCTATCGACATCCAGCTTCTCGCCGAAGTCAATTACTACCTGCCCAAGCTTCTCGTCATAGTGACATTCAGCTTTCGGGAAACGATCTGCCTGGTCTGTACTCTTAGTAGGTGTATCGGTTATTGGGAATGTAACTACAACCTTTTCGCCATTGTCGTTCACCACAACTTTGATTGTACCTTCAACTGGCATATTGGAAACCTTGCCATCCTCACCAGTTGGAGACTGAATAACTATTGCATTTGTGTGTGCATTGTTCGCGTCAATTGCGAACTCAACAGGATTATCCTTGCTGATGGGATACGTATTTCCATCTGGAAGATTGTTCTCACTTGGGGTAATGGTGACGATTTTGCCATCGTCTTTAAACAGGCTATCTGCAGCTTCATCCGGATCATCAGTTCCAGTAGCTGACATACTTGTTCCATCAGATACGCTTACTTCCATCTGATTGCCATCGCGAGTAACACGAACTTTCGACACACCCATGGATTTATTCATGGTTGAAGCAAACATTTGAATGTCGGAAAGATCAACTGTCCCATCTCCGTTGAGGTCATATACGCCACCTTTAGATTTGGTGGCTGATTCATCAGAGATTTTTTGGGCATCTTTTTCGTCAACCTTGCCATCTTCATCAAAGTCGCCATAGGGAAGAAGGCCAGTGTTGCGATTAGGATCCGATGCGTTCGATCCTCTTAATGCAGAAGACAACATGCTATCCACCAGCTTGAATGAAAGCATATCGCCTGCGGCAAATTCTAAGTCTTCATGAACATATGTGCCGTGATTCTTACTGGTAATAGTTAGCGTATATTTGCCAGGATTAATGCCTTCAATATCTGCGAAATAATCGGAATCTGACCCGGGCTTTAGGCCAAACGTTGCAGTCTTATTACCGGGGCTAAGCGTCATGGTTATATCGCTTGCCATAGCCTTAACTGCAGCTGGAGACTGAGTTGTGAAGCTTACTGCCAAAGATGCAGTAGTCATAGCTTTTGCAGAACGTGAGCCACCAGTGAAAAACTCAATGATCATATCCAAAAATGATTTTGGTTGCTCTTCTTCGAGTTCAGGTGTTTCCTGCTCAGGCGCTTCTGTTTCCGGAAGCTCAATCGTACCAATCTCATCTGAAAGATCTATTGATGCATCTTCATCAGATGCTCCCGAATTGGATGCTTGAGAGCTATCGCTTCCACCAGAACTGCCAGATTCCGAATCGTTGGTTACTCCAGAATCATCTGAGTCTTCGTTAAAAGCAGTCCCAGAATCGGATTTTGCAGCCGAAAGTGCAAATGGCGTTTTAGCACCACTTGACTCTTGCTCTTTACTTGAAGGCTCTGCCGCCATTGCAGGCATGCCAAACAATGAGAAAGCGAGGGTCATCGCAGTGACGCATGCTATAAACCTTTTCACTTTCCATCCTCCTATTACGTGTTCCCAAGCACTTCTTCGCTCAAGTGCGTTTAAAACTTTATTCATTAAAGGCATTGCGTCTTTGATAAATGACGAAGTCCAACGATTGACCAAATCGTCGGATTCTGTCTGAAGGCACAATAGTCCCGTTAATCCAGCTAGTCGGGTGAATTATAACAACTTGGAAACATATGTTTGGAGTGCCAAGTGTCCACTAACCGAAAACAACACACAATTGTCGTAATCACCATTGGCGAAGACTAGATATTGTGGCTTGAAGCAACCCAACCACAAGAAATCTTTAAGCTTACCTTGCCTACGCTTGCGTCCTTATGACATAAAAAAGGCCTGTAATTAGGCAAATTTCTTACGCAAAGCATCGTTTACACAAGGCGGAACGAACTGAGAGACATCTCCACCATAGCTTGCGAGCTCACGAACGATAGACGATGAAAGATACATATATTGAGGTGGACTCATGATAAAAGCGGTTTCCAAAAACGAATCCAGCTGATGGTTTAACGCATTCATTTGGAATTCGTATTCAAAGTCAGTAATAGCGCGAAGACCTTTCACGATTACGCTTGCACCACGACTTTGTGCATAATCTACTAAAAGGCCATCAAAGCTTTCCACTCTAACGCGTTCCATGCCAACGGTTGCTTCACGTGCAAGCTCTGTTCTTTCTTCAAGCGTAAACAGCGTATTTTTAGGCGTTGACTTTGCAACCGCAACAATCACCTCATCGGTCAAAGTTGAAGCGCGCTTAATAATGTCAAGATGTCCGTTTGTGATCGGATCAAAAGTGCCAGGGGTTATGGCAAGCGTCATATCTTCTCCTAGAATCAGTAAATTCAAGGAGGATATTACACCTTACTTATAGCCGATTAGCCGTGCTAGCTCTTCGCGGCTTGAGAACTCGATGCCTGACGCATTTACATCGCGTGCCGGAATTACCTTGCCTTTCCAAATACGTCCACCATCTTCAAATTTAGATGAACGAACTACCCAGCGAAATTGCGGGCGAACATCTTCGTCAAAGGCCTCAACGTCGTCTTTGTATTCAAGCGAAGACAGCGTACTTGCGAGTTCGTCAAGCACCTCTTCGCCTTCACGAACAGCAACCATTCCACGCTCAGGATTGTAAAACGCGCCATCTTTAATGAAGGCCATGCGCATGCTTTCACGCCGCTTGCTTTCCACATTGAAAATCCCATAAAGAGCAAGCGCTATCATCCCTATCCAAAGAATAGCAACTGTTAAATCAAGCGGATTATCCACCCTGTTAAACCCCAAGACGTACCACATACACAATAGAAGCGCACACGCCGTAGTTGATATCGCAAAACCCGCCCAGTTTGAATAGCGTGTCATAGTTTTTGTCTGGGTTATCAAATTAGTACGATCCACCAGGCCACCCATCTCATCACAATGATGCATTCCAAGGGGAAACCCAAAATGGTGAGATTTTAAATCGTTCACAAAGGCCTAACCAATTAAATCGTCAATTCCCCAGTCAAAATAATGCGGCATAGAATAGCATCCTTATATATGCAAGGTTGCGAAGGAATATGGTTCTATTTGTGTAGACCTTCTGTTCATTTGAACCAGATTTGACAAATCACAAAAAGCTGAGTTTTCGTTTGACGAACCTCTGCTTGGCGAATCTTCGTTTGGTGAATACGACTGATTATTTCTTCATAGATAAATGTAACAGCCCAATGTTGTTACAGATAACGAAAATATGCCGCACAAGCGCCTTCGCCAGAGACCATGCAAGGACCTATCGGGTTTTCCGGAGTGCAAACTTTACGGAAAAGTGGACAATCATTTGGAGTGATCGCACCTCGAAGCACTTCGCCACATTTGCACCCCGAATGCTCCATTGGCTCTTCGACCTCTGGGTCAAATCTGCGCATAGCATCAAAGTCGGCATACTTTTCACGAATACGATAACCGCTGCCTTCAATCTCTCCGATGCCACGCCAAATTGCAGGGCATGTTTCGAACACTTCATCGATCGCTTGGATCGCAACAGGATTCCCTTCAGGCATGACGCCTCGCGCATAAGCAATTTCAATCTCTGCGCGACCTTCATATATCTGGCGAAGAAGCATCGCGATACCTTGAAGTACATCGTTTGGCTCAAAGCCGGTGATCACTCCCGGAATCCCATACTTTTCCGCAAGAAACTGATATGGTTTTACACCAATGATCGTGCTTACGTGTCCTGGAAGGATCAGGGCATCCAACTTCAGTTCCGGGTCATTTACGATTGCTTCAAGCGCACCAGGCATATTTTTGTGCGCCGCATACACTGTGAAATTGGTTAACCCAGCTTCACGTGCACGCATAATTGCTCGAGCCACAAGCGGGGTTGTGGTTTCAAATCCAACGCCCACAAATACAATTTGGCGCTCAGGGTTTTCCTTGGCCATTTTTATGGCATCTAAAGGCGAATATACTATCTCGACCGAACGACCAGCAGCCTGTTCTTTCAACAAGCTTGATGTTGAACCCGGAACACGGGTCATATCTCCAAAAGTTGCAATCGTAACTTCAGGAACTCGCGCAAGCGCAATGACTTTATCTATGTCATGGTTTGACGTCACACACACTGGACAGCCAGGACCTGATGATAATCTCACATGAGTTGGCATAAGTGAACGAATTCCGTTACGCGCAATAGCTACAGTATGCGTGCCGCAAACTTCCATGAGCGTAGTTTCGCGCTTCGGATCAAATGCATGAATGGACTCAACCAGTCCCTTAGCAAGAGTGGGGTCTTTGAATTCAGCAAGCGCTGCTTCCATGTTATGTTCAACATCAAGCGCCATTTAAGTTCTCCCCCGCAAGTTCTGGGAATTGTTTTATAAGGTCAATCGATTCAAGCGCATACTCTTCATCAACCACCTCAATCGCAAAGCCTGCGTGCACCAAAACGTAGTCGCCAACCTTTGCCTGTGGGGTTAGATCAACTGAAATCTCACGAGTCACACCCAAAATATCAACCGTAGCTAAGCCATCGTCTTCGATAAGAGTCACCTTAGCAGGTATTGCCAAACACATATGTCTTCTCCCATAACTTCCGTTTCTTTTGGTGGCAATAGTACCCGATAAGCAAATGCATGCACAGAATACTTATATAGACATCCGATCATCGGCACAATACGTGTGCACCACAACCCATGCGACAAAAGCAACGCCATCTATCTAGAGTTTACTCATTGACACAGTCTATGTGCGGCTACAACCGCTTGTCCAAGAGACACGCATCCATCATTTGGCGGAAGTTCACGATTAAGAATTACGTCAAACCCTGCCCTTTGAAGAGCAGGTACTGTGTGCTCTGTCAGATAGCGGTTCATGAACACGCCGCCTGTAAGCACCACTTTATTCATACCGTAAACCCCATGGCAAAGCGTTGCAATATTCACTATTGCAGACACAAACGCATTGTGGAATCGTTTTGATATTTCAGGCGTTGGAATGCCTGCTGCCATGTCGTCAAGCAACGCACTAAACAAAGACTTCGCATCCATTAGAACAACCGAAGTATCTTCAGCAGTCGATGACTCAGTTGCTGTGTTCTTAATAATGTCAATTGGATATGCGGAATTTATTTGGTGTGCGGAATCTATTGGATATGCGGGATCATTGCAAGTATTAGCATCCACCGCATCCGACATACAAGCTTCAAGCAAAATTGCAGCTTCACCTTCATATGTTGGATGAGTACATACACCAAGGATTGCACTTGCTGCATCGAAAAGGCGTCCAACCGAAGAACTTACCGGAGTATTCAGTCCTTGATCGATCATCTTTTCGCAAAGCGAGACCTGATCCTTACCGAGATTTTCAAGTACCGCTTGTGCAGCTGGGTGATCGAGTAAATCAAATTCCCAGAGAACACCATAAGCCATACGCAGAGGTTCCTTTATAGCAGCAGCTCCCCCGGGCATTGGAACATACGCAAAGTTGGCAAAACGCTCAAAATCCTTAAGGTTCGATATCAAAACCTCGCCACCCCAGATATTGCCATCAACACCAAAGCCCGTGCCATCAAACGCAATGCCACAAACTGCCTGATCAATTTCACTTTCTGCCATCGCAGCCACAATATGTGCATGGTGATGCTGCACTTCAACTAAAGGCTTTGCCGGATTCTCTATGTTGGCCTTCTCATGTGCCCACTTAGAGGTTAGATACTCAGGATGCATGTCACATGCAAGCGCCTGAGCTTCAAGGTCAAACAACCCTTCAAAACGAGCCTTCGCATCAAGCCAAGCATCAAACGTCTCAACATTTTCAACATCGCCGATATGCTGTGACACCATGGCCTCGCCTTCGCGAAGAAAACAAAATGTATTCTTCTGCTCAGGCCCTGCTGCAAAAATTGTCGGATCAGTTTGTTCAGTATCCCAATGCATACTAGGCACATGCTGAGCCTTGGGAACGGTTATTGGACTTGGCGCATACCCACGAGAACGACGGATCATCTGCAAAGCAAATTGATCATCGTCTTTGCTAGCATTCAGCGCTCCAGCGTTTTCAGAACCACTGGCTTCGCACGCTTCTTCACTATCTTGTTTGCCCTTACCAAAATCAAGCACACGAAGCACAGAGTCATCAAACCTAGTTAAAATATCGCGATCATTTTCCAAAAAAGCATCTGCAATTCCAGATAGACGCGACTTAGCCTCATCATTTCCAATAGCAATAGGCTCATCATGCAAATTCCCACTCGTCATCACAAGAAGCGGAATTTCATTAAGTGGAGTTTCATTCGAAGATTCGCCTTCATTTTTGGCCGCATTTGCATCTGCATCTGTATTTGCATTTTCGCGCTTTACCCAAGCTTCCTTAAAATCGTGAAGCAGAATCATCTGTACCGGAGTATATGGAAGCATCACGCCTAGTTCAGCTAAGCCATCAGCCAAGCCTTTTGCAAACTTCGCGTCAGTTCGCTTTTGCAGAAGAACTATCGGGCGAGCCACACCTGAAAGAACTTTTGCCTCCGCATCGTTTACATTGCAAATTTCTCGCACATCATCAAGACTTGCCGCCATAACTGCAAACGGCTTCCCATCGCGACCTTTACGTTTGCGCAACCGCAAAACCGCCGCCTCATCGTTTGCATTGCACGCGAGGTGGTAACCACCAAGTCCTTTAATAGCGATGATTTCTCCATCAAGTAAAGCCTCAACTGTTTTTGCAAACGCTTCATCTGAAGACTCAACCGCTGTTCCATCTGGGCGCACGAAAGCCACCCTAGGCCCGCAGTCAAAGCAGGCATTCGGCTGCGCATGAAAGCGCCTATCTGCTGGATCGTCGTATTCATGTTGGCACGCATCGCACATCTCAAAATCACGCATAGCCGTGTTTGCGCGATCATATGGCAATTTATCTATGATCGTAAACCTAGGGCCGCAGTTCGTACAATTGATAAAAGGGTATCTATACCTGCGGTTTTCTGGATCAAACAACTCACGTTCGCAATCAGCACAGATAGCAAGATCGGGAGACACCGACGTGATCTCATCAGTGTCCGCATCATCTGAAAATCGAATCTCAAAACTATCGAAAGGCTCAAGCGGAGCCTCATGCATTTCAATTTCCGTCACATGCGATGCAGCCGGTGCTTCATCTGTTAGCGCCATAACGAATTCATCTAAAAGATTCGATTCACCTTCCGCATGAATATGCACGCCATCGATTGAATTCATTACCCAACCATCAATCAGGTAACGTTTTGCCATACGATAAACAAACGGCCTAAACCCAACTCCCTGGACAGTGCCTTTAACCCAGATGTCGAGTGCCTCTTTCATTAGAGTGCCTCTTTCCTGAAACTATTCAGAATCACATATTATTCAGAATCACAAACAACTTCGACTAGCCTTGATTCAGAAGTCTTGGCATCAGAGTCTGCAACGACATTCATCGCCACTTCTTGAACAATCGCGGCAAGCGCGCGCAATGTCACACCTGAATTATCGGGAAGGTGAAGCGATACGACGCGACGTCCACGCTCAGAAAGTGTTTTCATGTCACCTACCGCCTGCGCTTTCGCAAGCGTTCCCAACGATGGCGGGACAAAACCGTCCCCAAGCGGAATGTCTTTGAGTTCATCAGCAGACAAAATCAGAAAGACCCCACAGTCAGCACCGCCTTTTTGGAGCTGCCCTGTGGAATGCAAATACCTAGGCCCAACTTCCAGACATGAAGACACATGGAAATGCTTCGCAATATCATGTCTGATGCTTTCAAGCGCCTCACGTCGACCCTCACCAGTAAATGGCAAAAATGCATTTAACGCAAAGTAATCGCCGTATTTAATAGAAGAGAACAGCTTGTAGAGCGTGGCTTTTAGTTCAGTTGCACCTGCAAATTCCTCGCATTGGCGAACCTCGACCGTACCCATATCAACATCTTCTGTGAAGGTTTCAATGTAATCAGGATCAGGAATTCCGTCTGCCAACATATCCTTTACAGCAGCTTTTGTAGAGGCAACGTCCGGTTGGTCAAATGGGCATACCTTCATGAGATATCCGCACATCGCAATTGCATATTCCCACATCACGAAATGCTCAGCGAGTTCAAGCACCGAATCAATCTTAAAGTTTTGCCTTGGGATGTTCGGGTCAATATATGCAAGCGACATCTCAAAATTGCGGCTTTCATCCCAAAGATCGGTCTTAGTTTGATACATGATTACCGAACGGTCCCCTGGATCTTCTGTCAGAAGCAACGAATCCACTTCGATGTTTGGAAGAATTCCTTGGCCATCTTTGCCAAGACTTTCTGCAACCAATTGTTCAATCCAAAGACCTAGTACACGTCCTCGCTTCGGGGTGAGAAATGAGAATTTATTGCGCCCTTGCAAATAGTTGTCGAAGAAAAATGCCGCCAAATTGATAGCTGGATTATCTATCGCATCCTCACTACAAATGCGTTCCGCTGTTTTGGCGTGATCGAGAAATTCATTAAGGTCAATTCCAGCAAAAGCGGCTGGCAGAAGGCCAAAAACCGTAAGTACAGAAAAACGTCCACCAACATCAGGGGCGCCTGAGAATACCTTGCGCCAACCTTCATCGGTAGCAAGTTTGTCAAGCTCAGTTCCCGGATCGGTTACCGCTACCAAATGGCGACGCATCTCATCGCCCATCTCGGGCTCATACTGCTCGCGAATCGCACGTAAAAGCGACCTCGGCTCAATGGTTGAACCGCTTTTTGAAGAGATGACAAAAAGTGTATGCTCGGGTTTACATGTTGCGAAAAGTTCACGCATGCGCACCGGAGAATCTGAGTCGAGCGTCTTGAACGATACCAAGTTTATGTCTTGCTTGTTGTATTTCGTGATTGTCATCGGTGCTTGAGTTGAGCCACCCTGACCAATCAAAACAACAGTATCGATCCCTTCGGCAACTGCTTCGTTTACAAAATCCATGAGTATTTTTGGATCACATCGCGGATTGTTTGCCAAATCCGTCCAACCCATAAACTGCTCAGCACATTCACGTGCTTCTTCCGAAAAATCGTAGAGCGATGCATCTTTAGCAAGAATTCTACTTGCCACACAATCCTTCACTAAAGCCTTTGCGGAAGGATACAGTTTTTCCATCTCACCAGATATCATTGGCGCCTGCTTTGCGAATCATTAGTTCATTGTCTCGATATTTAATAAAGACGCCCGATAACGGACGTCCTTTTATAGTTTGTATATTTTACCCTATTGCAGGTTTTCGGGAGTTTTAGCGAAATTACGAAGAGCGCACAGTGTCTATTGCCTCTTGAACCTCAGGCGCAATTCCCTCACGTTCACCATCTTCTGCACTTCCAGGCACTGGCATACCTTCAGCTTCTTGGCGAGCAATTTCCGCTTCAAACTCACGGTCAGACGCACTTAAGCGAGAAGGCGGATCTATCTGGAATTCATCGGCAGGCGTAAACAAGCTGACCAAAGGTACGATTGCAATTGACACCAACATACAAAGTGCACCACAGTTGATTGGACTTGCAATAAGCGGAGTTCCCGCAAATCCCATTCCCATATTTACAGCCGTAAGTCCAACGCCAAAGATAAACGAACACCAAACCGCTGCCTTCGACACCTTTTTCTTATAGAGACCCCAAAGAAATGGTCCTAAGAACGCGCCCGCAAGTGCACCCCATGAATAACCCATAAGCTGTGCGATGAACACAATCGAGGAATGATATTGCACAAGCGCGATTATCGCTGATATCACAATGAAGACGATCAGCAAAACTCGCATGCTTATAAGCTGCTTTTTGTCATCCATTTTCTTGACGATATTGTCCTTGATAAGGTCAATCGTAAGCGTTGAGGAAGACGTCAAAACAAGTGAGCTCAACGTTGACATTGAGGCCGAAAGCACAAGCACTATGACAAGGCCTATCAAAATATCAGGCAGTGTTGATAGCATTGTTGGAATAACTGAGTCATAGATTGGCGTACCATTTGCGGCATACTCGATTTGCCCTTCATAAAGACGCCCAAAACCACCAAGGAAGTATGAGCCGCCTGCAACAACAAATGCGAAAATCGTAGAAATGATTGCACCCTGCTTAACAGCTGGACCAGATTTAATCGCATAGAACTTTTGTACCATTTGTGGCAATCCCCAAGTTCCAAGGGATGTCAAAATCACAACGCCTACCAAATTGAACAGATCAGGTCCAAAGAAGCTAACAAAAGGACCCGCCATTGAACTTCCTTCTGCAGTGACTTGTGAAAGCTGATTGATGGCCTCGCTGAATCCACCTTGGCTCATAATAACGGCAACAATCACAGCCGTAATACCAACAAGCATAACTATGCCCTGAATAAAGTCGTTCATAACGGTTGCCATGTAACCGCCAACCACTACATATATACAAGTAATGATTGCCATACCAATTACACAAACATCGTAGGGAAGATCAAATGCCATTCCGAAAAGACGTGAAAGTCCGTTATAAACGCTTGCAGTATATGGAATCAGGAATATGAAAATGATGAGCGCTGCAGCCACGCGCAGAGTCTTTGAGTTATATCTTTTCCCGAAAAACTCAGGCATGGTTTGTGCGCCTAAACGATGCGTTATCTCGCGCGTACGAGGACCTAACACCCACCATGCAAGAAGGCTTCCAAGGATCGCATTTCCAATGCCAGCCCAAGTTGCAGAAATGCCATACTTAAAACCAAATTGCCCAGCGTATCCTACAAATACTACGGCTGAAAAGTAGCTTGTACCATACGCGAAAGCGCTCATCCAAGGGCCAACTTTACGCCCACCAAGCACAAATCCATCAACTGTTTTCGTCGAACGATTGCAGTAAACACCAACGCCTACCGCAATCGCTACGAACACCAAAACCAAAATAATCTTTGCTGCCATTTCTATCTCTCCAAACTATTGCGCAAACTGCACAAAACTTCTCTCAACTTCTTTAAAATCGTTGAAGGCGCACGCGACCAGTCGCCAAATTGGCCATAAAAAAATGGCCGCTGGTGAAAACCCGCGTGCCATCAATATCGAAAGAAGGGATTGTTTTGCATGGCTTGATTTACTTGTGCAGCTTTCTCCTGCGCAAGTAGGCCACTAGCATCAATACACTGCTGAGCAAAATGCTCACTCATTACAGCACATGCCGAATCGCCGCACTTAGCGACATCATTTAGTGGACATGTTATGTGACCGGTTATATTAGCCATGGCAGACACTTTAGCACAATAAAGCAAAAGCGCCCATAACCATCCACTTTAGGCCATGAGCGCTGATAAACGGTTGCTTCTATATTTTTCTAATATCTTGAGTCGAAGATGCGCTTGGTTTTCTTTTCAGAACGCGGAAGCTCTCCTAGAGGCACACCCTTTGCATCAGGAGTGCATCCGATCTTAGCCTTAAAGATTGCCGCTAACTGTTCTTCTGCAGCTGTCTTTGCATCACCTTCGAGTTCTGTCTCAAACAAAACGGTAAGCACATCAGTGCCAGAAATATTTTCAATCATCACCTGGTATTCACTTGAAGTGCCATCGGTTATCGAAATAACTTCTTCAACTTGCGCTGGGAAAATGTTGCATCCCTTGACTTTGAACATGTCATCGGTGCGTCCCGTTAACGTGTCAATTCTTGGGTGACGTTCACCGCAGATACATTTGCAGTCCCCTGGAAGAATGCGCGTCAGATCATGTGTGCGGTAACGAATGAGCGGCGCGCCTTGCTTGCGCAGTGTAGTAATCACCAACTCACCAATTTCACCGTCAGGTAAGTTCTTCCCAGTTTTAGGATCAACTATCTCAATATATACGTAGTCTTCCCAAATATGCATTCCGTGATGCTCATCACAAGAAATACCAATGCCAGGACCATAAATTTCAGTAAGGCCATAGATGTCATATATCTCAATGCCTAACTCGTTAGAAATACGAGCACGCATTTTATCTCCCCAGCGCTCGCTTCCGATAACGCCTTTACGCAGGTAAAGCTTATCGCGAATCCCTCGACGATTAATTTCTTCTGCAAGCAAAAGCGCATAAGATGATGTAGCCCCTAAAACGGTGGTCTTCAAATCCTGCATCATCTGCAACTGCTTTTCGGTATTGCCAGGACCCATAGGAATTACCATGGCACCGAGTCTTTCAGCACCGGCCTGAAAACCAATTCCCGCAGTCCAAAGACCATATCCCGGTGTAATTTGAATGCGATCAAGCACGCCGATACCAGCAACTTCATAGCAACGCGCAAACTGAATTGCCCAGTCGGTTACATCTTGTGCAGTGTATGGGATGATAACTGGCGTGCCCGTTGTTCCAGAAGATGAATGTATGCGCACAACATCAGCATCAGGTACGGCCTGTAATCCTAACGGATATGCCGCACGAAGATCATCCTTTTCAGAAAAAGGAAGTTTCTCGAAATCTTCTTGAGTCACGACATCTTCAACATCAATTCCCTCAAACTTCTTCGCGTAAAAAGGAGAGCGATCTTTGATCGTCTTTAACTGCTCACGAATCAGTTCCATCTGCTCAGGCTTGATTTGCATACTTTTTGTTCCCTCCAAGAGTCGCATCTATTGCTTGCATATTCATGTCGATAAACTGCGGCTTCACACATTCACGCACCGCATTACGTAGATCATCTACTGAAATTCCAATTCTGTTTTGCGAAAGCGCCGCAGCAAGCATGATCGTGTTTAAAACCTTGCGGTTGCCACCAAGCTTGTGCGTTATCGCCTTGTCGTCAATAACAACAAGTCCCAGCTGCTTTCCCGCAAGTCCACGGCTTCGACTGATGTTTTTTGCAACCGAGTTATAAAGCGAAAGCTGAATGCCATCTAGAATTTCGTTTACGTTATAGGGTTCATCACCCAACGCAGATGTCACAGGTTGTACCGGCGTTGTCGCTGTAACCATAAGTCCAGTAGGCGAAAGATATGAAAGTACACGCGCAGCCTCACCCGGCTCAAACGCAATTATCATGTTGGCTGTACCATGCATGATCAGTGGCGAATTTATCGTCTCTCCGAGGTTCCCAATGCGAACATGCGATACAACACTGCCCCCTCGCTGCGCCATACCAATCGTTTCAGCCGTGCGAACTTTCCAACCTTTCGCCTGTGCAGCCACAGCTAAAAGCCGTGATGCCAAAACTGTTCCCTGGCCACCGACGCCTGTTATCAAGACATTGATCATATGTCGTCTCCGTCAAACTCGTCGAAATCATCGAGGCCATCATCAAACCCATCTTCAGGTTCATTGCCCATCGGTATATATATGCCATCACTAATCGCACCAAACAAAAGTGCATCCAAAGTATCTGTTCCTGACCCTGAAACTGACCCTAGCTCTGCCGCTGACCCTGACTTTGGCTCGGGCTCTGACCCAGACTTAGGCTCAGGTTGAGATCTGTCTTCATGAACCTGCTGCAACTTTTGCGAGGATCCTTGCTTTTGTAAGAACTCTTGTTGCTCGGGCAAACGTTGCGTTTTTTGCTCTTCATCTTGACCCAATTTCAAAGTAGAGCGCTGGTCAAACTTGGTTTTTACCGCCTGCTTACTACCTCTACTTTTCATGGAATACTTATATGTAGACTTCGACATCTGATGCGTCAGTTCACCAAGTGCTTCTTTAGCAGATACACGCGAAGGCTTGCTTGCGCGCATCTCGTAATATGGATCATCGTCTGCATAGCTGTCGAATCCGCTTGTTATATCAGTCTCATGTGACATTTCACGTGACGTTAATGTCTCTTGTGCCATCGTCTCCTCATCGACTGGCTCAAAGACGTTCTCTATAGGAGACTCGTTGTCACCAATTCCTTCAGGCGATTGCATCTGTGTGGATCGCATCTGTTCTGCCTGCTGTATTTCCTGCAGCGATTGTGCTGGTTGCGAGCTCCCATGCGAAATCGCTTGCGTTTGCATAACTTGGTTCGGCAAAGGCTCAGCATAGCGACCACGAATCGCCGTCTCAACTCCCTCTTGTTGTTTAGAGCGGGGAACCCCCCATGATGCTTTGCGTCTTGCAGACCCCGCCTGCGCTGGATACTCACCAGCAGGTACTCCTCCACGATTCAGTCTGCTTTGCCTAATAACTGGAGCTGGCTCAGACAAAGGCTCCAGTTCAGGATCTGGTTCATCCACAATATGAATAGCGCTGAACGGACAAACTCCAATGCACAATTCACAACCATTACATTGCGAACGATCAATTACAGCCTGCCCTCGGCTTCCACTCTTAGGTCCTGAAGCCAACGGATTAAACCCAATCGCCGGACATCCAATTTCTGTGACACACTTCTTGCATCCAGTACAAATAGAAGTGTCTACTTTCGCAGCAATCCCGAAAGGCTGAAGCCATACACATGGGCTTTCAAAAATCACAGCCGAAGGTCCCTCAAATTCAAGTGCACGCTTACAAGCCTCTTCTGACTGCTCATGGTCAAGCGGATCAGCGTGCTCAATTAGCGAAACGCCCAAAGACGATAAAACTGCTTCTATAGAAATAGGCTCGCTTTTGCCGCCCATAAGCCTAACGCCAATTCCAGGATGTGGTTGTGACCCAGTCATAGCAGTTGTTGAGTTATCCAACACGCAAACTGTTATGTCATGGTTGTTGTATACCGCATTGGCAACACCAGTCATTCCGCTTGCGAAAAACGTTGAATCTCCAATGAAAGCAATCGCTTTTTTCGAACTATCCGCAACTGATATACCTTGCGCCATGGTGATATCTGCACCCATGCAAAGACATGTGTCTACCGCATCAAGCGGATGAGCATTCCCAAGCGTATAGCATCCAATATCCCCACAGAAAATTGCATCATCACGAGATATTTTCAACTTAGAAAGCGCTGTCTTTACAGCATAAAAGCTTCCACGATGCGGACATCCCGCACAAAGGACTGCTGGACGCGCAGGAAGTGGTTTGCAGAATTGGAGCATCTGCGACGGATTAGTCAGATGATCTGCCATCTGCATAAATGTTGGCATACTTTGCATCTGCGGATTGGCTGCCTGTGCGTTCGCCATCTGCGGATTGGCCGCCTGTGCGTTCATCACCTGTGCCCCCTGCATCTGTGAGCTCATCTGCGAGCTCATCTGCGAATACGGGCTACCAACATGATTCTTACTGTATTTATCAAAAAATGCCGCAATGCGAAGCAGGGCAATTTCTACGCCATTTTCTCCAGCCTCATTTGCCTCGCCCGTAAGCCGTCCATGAATCCTAGGAGACAAAAAACTGTTGCCGGCAACTTTAAGCAACTCTTCTTCGATCACCGAATCAAGCTCTTCTAGCACTAAAACATCAGATAGGTTTTTTAAGAATGCAGATCCTGCACGCTTCGGGAACGGATAAGGTGTGCCTACCTGCATAAATCTAAATAACGGAAGTTGAACCTGCATACGAGCAGCTTCTGCACGAAGAACATCCAAGGCTTCAAGTGCATACTGTGTCGTAATTCCACCTGTGATAATTCCAAGTTTTGGAACATCTTCACCTGTAAGCTCGTTGGTAGAAATCACATCCACTGCACCAAGTGCAACTCCATCGTTTTCAAACATAGGATTGAAGCGCGCGTAATCTGGATCAAATGCAAAATCATGAGCAATCGAATTCAGACGACGTGTAATATCAATGTGTGACTCATAGGCACGACGTGGAAAAATCACCCATTTAGAAGGGTCACGCTTAAAACCTTGCGCATTTTCAAGCAATGCCTTTGTATGGTCTTCCACTTCAAAGAAGGTTGATGAATGATCTACTCGTGTAGTCGGACGCACAATCACCGGAGTTTTATATGTCTCAGACAATTCAAATGCTTGCCGGATCATGTCCGCGCCCTGCTCTGGTGTGGCTGGATCAAGCACCGGAACTTTTGCAAACGATGCAAAGCGACGTGTGTCTTGTTCTGTCTGCGAAGAGATAGGACCTGGGTCATCAGCTACAAAAATGACAAGACCACCAACAACTCCCAGATAATTCAAAGACATAAGAGCATCACTTGCAACATTTAGACCCACCTGTTTACAGGTCATAAGAGAACGAACACCACAAAGCGAAGCCCCTAGTGCAAGCTCTAATGCAGCCTTCTCGTTTGTAGACCACTCAACGTGAACGCCTTCTGCATTTCCTTGAGCCACTAATTTCGCTACAGTTTCTATAAGCTCAGACGATGGGGTTCCGGGATAACCCGCAAAAACTCCGCACCCCGCTTCCAATGCAGCGTGCGCAAAAGCCTCATTTCCCATCAAGAGCTTATTTGCCATTTTTAAACCTCGGTCTCAGCCATGTCGCGTTTCATCGTAATTACTGCATTCATTGCATGTGCAGCTGCTTCATCTGTGCCAGTGCCAATAATTTGTGCCGCTAAAATTGCAGCATTTTTAGCACCATTAATCGCAACACATGCAACTGGTACACCGCTTGGCATTTGCACCATTGATAAAAGCGAATCCAGTCCACCTAAATCACTTGTCTTCATAGGAACTGCAATCACTGGAAGCGGTGTAAAAGCAGCCACTACTCCCCCAAGATGCGCAGCCTTTCCCGCAGCTGCAATGATCACACGAATACCTCTATCACGAGCCGACGTTGCCCACTTGTGCACCTCTTCAGGCTTTCTGTGTGCGCTAGCAATTTTCAACTCATAAGGAATATCAAATGCTTCAAGCTGCTCTTGACAGGCTTCCATGGTTGGCAAATCGGATTTCGATCCCATTATTATGCCAACGAGCGGTTTATTTTCGCCCATGTGACCTCCAATTCGTTTTCATCCATTGTATATCACACAAAAGTTCTTACAGGGCACTTACAACACTTCGGCTAAGTTTTCGGTTTGATTCTAAAATCTAGTTATCAACTAGATTTGCCAATATATAAGTATGCTAGACAAAATGCATTTAAAACATGCATCTAAATATGCAATGAAGCACGCATTCAAAACATAGCAAGCAAAGGAAGGTAAATCATGTGTACAGGTATTAGATTCACAGATGCAAAAGGAAACATGTATTTCGGGCGCAATCTTGATTGGGACACACCGTACGGCGAAAAAGTCTTCGTCACTCAGCGAGGGTTTACAAACGATCTTCATATGGATGGAAAGCTAGCCACAAAATATGCCTGCATCGGAATGGCAATTGCAGTGGATGGCTGCCCTCTTTACTTTGATGCTGCAAATGAAAAAGGACTCGCAATTGCTGGGCTAAATTTCCCGGGATATGCAAAATACGAAGACGAACCTATTGATGGCAAAACAAATATTCCCGCATATGACTTTCCTCTTTATATTGCCAGTGAATTTGAAACTGTAGATGAAGTAGAACAAGCGCTCGAAAACATTGCTATTATCGCAAAACCAGTTCCTGGGTATGGGATTGCACTTCTTCACTGGATTATTGGCGATAAAAACAGATCAATCGTTGTTGAATATCAAGAAGATGGAATGCATGTTTACCAAGATGATCTAGACGTGCTAACAAATCAACCAACTTTTCCCTTCCACCATGAGAATGTGCGTAATTATTTGAATTGCAGCCCTGAATTTCATGAGCCTGTAATGTGGCGCGAAGATTCACTCACACCATATGGCTCAGGTTCTGAAATGCGTGGAATTCCTGGAGACTATTATTCCCCATCAAGGTTTGTACGTGTTGCCTATTTAAATGCACACTACCCCGATGTGGAAGGGGAAGCAGAAAATGTGACACGTATGTTCAAAACACTCGGCGGAGCATCTATGGTTAAGGGTGGCGCTAAAGTCGAGAGCGGAAATTTCGAATATACAATTTATACCGGTGGATATTCAACGGCCACAAAAACTTACTACTATTCAACCTATGATGAACCTGCTATTAAATCATTTTCATTGGAAGAAAAGGGGCTCGAAGGCGGTAAACTGTTATGCTAAAACCATAGGATAGAGATAATGCGTTCGGAGGTCGCATGTCTACAAATAGCTTGAATAGTTCGTCCCCCTCCCCCCGCAACCTAGGCAGCGCTATCAATCTTGAGAGTCCCCTTGTCATCGGATTCTCAATACATCTTTGTTGGTTGATTCTTCTTGTTGCACCTACTCTTCTTACAAAAGCTTACGTTCAAGATCTTTCCCTTAATAGCTGCTTTGCATTAAACGAGTGCTTCTTTGCAACATTTGCAATCGGATGCTTTGTAATTGGCGCTATAAGAGAAGTCATCACCTATTACCTTCGCAAAAAACTAGTGCACTTTTTAATTGGCCTTGCCGGCTCTCTATGTTTGGCTGGACTTTTCACTTCTGAAAGTATGCTGCCTTCTGGATTTGCATATATCGTGCTTTATACAACAACGTTACTCTCAGGTTTTTTCTGTGCAATTACAACACTTATTTGGGGAGAAGCCGCACGAAGAAGAAAACTCAAAACCCTAGCTTTAACTAGCATTATTTCATTGCTGTTAGCAGGCATAATCATCGTAGTCTTTGCCTATTTAATTCAACAAAGCTTTGAAATCTTCACTGTTGTCGCATGCCTTTGTCCTTTAATATCTGTCATCTTTATGTATAAAGCGCAGCACGATAACGAAAGCTATCTTAAACCGCAGGAATTTGTCACTTCAAAAGATGGCACAATGCGCGCCAAAGAAGGCCGAACATGGTTTGAGACTACCCATGAGTTGCGCATCAGCAGACGAGGCTTTGCGTTAAAGTTGGGCAAAAGTGCGCTGCCATTCGGAATCGCCATAGGCTTACTAATGACTCAAATGCTTGAAAACTATGAGGCTAGTTTTGAGTCATTAACATCTCTTGTAATACATTCAATCCTGCCACTTGCTGGCGTAACAATCTTCGTGATCTTGTACTTTGTAAGAAGCAGTAAAGACGATCAGTCCGTTAGTGTTCAGTCAGCGCTCCCATTCTTTGAGGCTTTTCTGCTAATTTCAATATGCGGGACATATGCGCTAGAGGCTCAAGAAGCTGTGCTTTGTTTGGGTGTCGCATTGCTTTGGATGTATCCTACAGAAATTACGCAACAATACCGAATTACACCCATGCTAACGTTTGGGTTTTTCATGGGATTCTTTGCAATTGGGATGGGTATCTCTGTATTGATCGCTTGGCTTATTCCGCCGTTTTCTACGCTTTGGCCATGGCCTATTATCGCTTGTGCATTAATGTATCTTCTCGGATGTGCTACGTTGATTACTGACCAGCAAATGAGATCAATCGCTATCATCAAGCGACCTTCAGAAAACGCAAATGATCAGGAAAAAGAAGTATCAGATTCTAACAAGAGACCATTCTATGAGCGCTGCCAATTAACGGCTGATATATTTTTATTATCTCATCGCGAATTAGAAATTTTGGCACTGCTTGCAAAAGGCAGAAATGCTGCTTTTATTCAACAAGAATTGGTGATATCCGAAGGAACTGTGCGCACTCATATGAGAAACATATATCACAAACTTGGTGTACACAGTCAGCAGGAACTGATCAACCTAGTAGAGAACATTCAAGCATAGAGATGATGGGGTATTAATACCCCATCATCGTAACCAGCGGCAAAAGCACTGTTGCATGAAGCACCATCAAAGCGATTGTCGGAATAACTCCCGATTTGAAATAATCAATCAGCGTCCAATATCCATATTTGTGAACTACCATGCTGGCACTTTCTAGACCATTTGCAAACGAGGTGGATGCGCTTATCGCAACCACTATCGTAAAGAATACAGGGCTTACACCAAATTCCTGACCCATCAGGCACAAAGGAATTAAAGTCGTACCAATAAGAGCAGGACCTACTGGAATAAACAACCTGATAATCGGGATGACAACAGCGGTAGCAACAACAAGACCTGTAACCCCTATAGCAATCTTTCCAAGAGAGGCATTTAAGAACCAGCTGGCTGATCCCTGTTCACGAATGCCTCCAGCAAGTGCTTGAACAGAACCGATCAACAATATGACGTTCCATGAAACGCTATCCACAAATTCATCCCACGACAAAACGTCAATACCTGGCACAAAACACAAGATCAAGCCAAGCAAAGCAATTGCCGTCAAATCCCAGCCAGTCCAATTGCTGGCAATCCATAATCCAAAGATCAGCACGAAAATCCCAAGCACCTTCCAATCAAGTGCATCGAAAGGCTCTTTTTCCTCTGAGAATTTCGCAAGTTGCTTTAGTGTATTTTCAGATAGCGGATCAGGCTTATGAACCAAAACAACGGAAGCCCATGCAACAACTAAAAGCACCAAGGCTATAGGTGTACATATAACAGCCCAGTCAAAAAATGATATTGAAATCCCCATACTTGACTGAAGCATTCCCATGGCCATTATGTTCATCGACGATCCTGAAGGAAGCGTTTCCCCACCTATGCATGCAGCATAAGGTATTGCGATCATCAAAGCGCGGCCAAACTTTGACTTACCAGGTTCGGCACCTTCGATCTGCAAAATACTGCTTACAGCAATTCCAGAAAACAAAGCGCTGCAGGGAAGGTCAGAAATGAACATCGAGCAAATAAATGTTGCTGCCATAAATGCGAAAATTATGCTCTTTTGATTTCCCTTTGTGAATCTCAAAAGAAATGTAACTATGCGCATTGGAATTTTAGTTTTGAGCAGAGCTGCAGAAAGCCCAAATGATGCCATAACAAAGAAGATGACACTGCTTACCCAAGCAACCCAAACAGTTGTCGTTCCTCCACTAAACGGAAGAATTCCAAACACAGGAAGCAATATAAGAATTGCCATACCTGTGATCGCAAAAGGTACTGGCTCTGCAACCCAAAGAATCAAACCTGCGACCAAAAGCGCCAAGCTCATTATGCCTGGAAAACTCAAACCTTCAGGTAGAGGAATAAATGCTGCGATCACCACAACCAGTGCAGCAATAATGACGCAGATAATACGTGAAGATACGGATTTGTCTTTCAACATGTAGACATCACCCTCTTCCCGTTTTAATACACGCATTGGCCCCGTCACAGCTTAGCAACGAGACCAATGCAACTTTGAGGCTATCGAAGTGTCTTACGCGTGATTATCAGCATCAAGATAACAACAATAATAATTGGTGGTATGCACAAAATATGTGAGCCAAGTGACCATCCGAATGGATCGATGAAGTAACCTAAAGCCATGCCACCTAAAATGTTACCACCATTGCGGAACACATTCATAAGACCCATGCCCATAGCATTTTGTGAAGGACCACTTAAGATTTGAGGAATAGAAGTCTGCACCATGGCAGGGATCCATCCTTGGCAGAAACCATTTACAATCGCGATCACGTAAATAAGTGTGAGATCTGTAGTTGAGAATGCGAACCATAAGAATACAAGCACTACAACCCAAGCTGCAATAATCATCCATTTACGTGTGCCAAGCTTATCTGAAAGCCAGCCGCCAAACGGAATACCAATTGCACCTAAAACGGTACAAAGGCTTACGGCAAATGCAGCAACAGAAGCGTTAATACCAGCTACCTCACGCAGATACAGTGACCAATAAGAACTGGTAGTACCGGTTGTGGTTAAAGCAAACACTAAGAACATGATGCAGAGAATCCAAAGAGAAGGGTTTTTGAATGCAGCCCACTTGTTTGCATCTTCAACCTTTTCGACGCTTTCGCCATATGCTTTAGCGGTAATCTCTGCAGATGGTTCTTTAAACATAACCATCAAAACGATGAATGCAACTACACAATAGCAGCATGCCATCCACCAAACTGATCTCCAACCCCAGTTAGCAGCCATGATTGGAGCAATGTTCATAGTGATCAAAGTGCCAAGCGGCATCCATGTCTGAAATACTGCTACTGCAATACCCTGTCTGCTTTCTGGGAACCATAAACTGATTGCAGTAGGGCCAGCGACACCAATGAAGGCCATACCGATACCTTCAATAACGCGAGAAACCAACAGTACTTCAAAAGATGTAGATAAAGCGCCTATCAAAGATCCAATGAAAAGTGCAACGACAGAAATTGCCAAAGACATCTTATTTCCCAAGCGATAAACAAGACCTGTTGCTGGGAAGGCGAGGATCAAGCCCATGATTGAGAAAACTGACATAATCCAGCCATAAGATGATCCTGCAATGTTAAGTGATTGGATAATCTCAACAGAAATCGTTGATGGTTTGAACATGTTTAAAGGAGCCGCAATAGCTACGATCCAAATAGCGACAAGAACAAGCCATGCACCTTTAGGTACTGGTTCTTTTTTCGGTTTCGCAGCCTGATCAACTGTTGTATCCATGTAAAACTTCTCCTTTCGTCATGAACCTAATTCTGACGAGGTGATGCGGATACTAAGGACGAAGGATACTTTTGTCTATATCTTTCTTCCCTAGCATCCCCACAATTTTTACTGTGGTGCGTTAGGTGGTTTTGGTGCGCCCGGCGCTGATGGAGCACCAGGGGCAGCCGGCGCTGATGGAGCCCCAGGGGCACTTGCTTCAGGACCTTCATCTAAAGCGGCACCACAAAATGGGCATTTCTTTAACACAATGCCACCCATGCTTTGTAATGTCTTTCCGCAACTTGGGCATTCAGAAGACCCTTGTGCAGAAGCATCGGCAGGTCTAAAACACATAAACGTTCCTTTCACTTTTTATAGAAGGACTACACGCAATCGCTAAAACATCAATTCACGTATTTGCGAAGAACTAGTAAAAGGAACTTGCAGCACTGCGTGCACAATGCGCGTATAGTCCTTCCATTTAAAATCAACCAACTATCTGACTATCTGACTGGCAACTAACTAGCCATCCATTTAGCCAGCCATCTAACCAACTATCGGACTAGCCAAGCTTGGTTGGTTTGGTACGAGCGTATCCACGGGTAGGCTTGAGCATGAAGCGGTTCTTTACAACAAAGAAACCAACACGAGCCAAGTCCATACGATTTGTCCCTAAATCGGTACATACTTCATCAACCGATTTACCTTCATCAAGTTGACCATTCAAGTAATCAATTTGTGCGTCATCATCTAATTCGAGCAATTCATCAACTGTCATAACAGCCCCCTCTTCTCGTACTACGGCAGATAGACGCAAACTTTGTGATCAAGCTCAGCTGCACGAGCTTGCATTTCATCTAAAGTTCCATATTCGAGGCAGAAAGCCTGGCAGTGCTTCACGCATGTTGGCTCGCCACCTTCTGCTAAACGGGATTCACAATGGTCGCAAAGTGTGGTTGGAACAGGAAGATAAATCCAATCCCAAGCATCAACCATGCCATCACCAATCTTCATTGGCTCCATCTCTAACAACTTAATTCCGTTGACACCAAGGCCGAAATTGTGCTCATTTTTACATGCAACTTCGCAACTGTGGCATCCGGAGCAATACTTGTAATCAACAAGCAGCGCGAATTCTTTGCTCATATCAATCCTCCTTCTCTAGCCGTCGAGTCCGTCGACCTTGCGAATGGTGCACATAACGCCCTTGTAAGGTGCTCCAAAGCCAAGCTTTCCAATTTCCTCATGAGGAATAAGCTCATTAACGTTGGATTTCCAAACGCCGAATAGGTTTGGCTCTTCGCCATCTTGTTCTGGGTACCACCAACCGTGACGCATATGAACAACGCGCGGATCAACAATTCCTGTAATGTGAGCTTTCTCACGAGCAGTTCCGAATGGAGTGCGAGCCTCTACCCAGTCGCCTTCCTCGATGCCGTACTTCGCAGCAGTCTCAGGATGAATCTCAATGTCTGGCCAAGGTGTGATTTCACGCATGTGCTTTAACTGGCGATGCTCAGAGTGGAAAGAGGTGTAATCACGAGCACCAGTGGTAACCATTAGCGGGTACTCTTCTGCAAGCTCTGGATGGCTTGTCTCATCCCAACGTGGCTTCTCAAAGTAAGGAAGCGGATCCTCGCCCCATGCCTCATAAACAATTGAGTAAAGCTCAACTTTGCCTGTAACGGTGTTAAACCCTGGCTCACCATCAGGTCTTAGCATGCCCTTCTCATATTTCTTGTATGTGTAACTTGGCTGATAGCAACCAATTTCACGAAGGTCATTGAATGTAAAACCATACTCAGGAACAAGAAGTGAATCGAAGAAATCTTCAACTGAGTCATAAGGCCAACCAGCAGGATTCAAGCGCTTGCCGAGTTCCAAGTCAATCTCAAGGTCAGACTTGCATTCACCGCGATGAGATGCTTTATTCATGCAGCCTAGGAATACAGAATTGCGTCCGTAGTGAGGAAGCACGATTCCATCATGCTCTGGGAATGCTGCAAGTGGCAAGAAGATATCAGCGAAAGCCATTGCAGTTGGTGTCATGAAGAGGTCTGTACAAACTGCAAAGTCAACATTCTTCAAGGCTTCATACCAACGATGAGGCTGAGCGGAGTTTGTTGGAGAGATCAGGTTGGTTGAGTTAAACCAGCTCATATGAATTTGATATGGCTCTCCGCTTTCAAGAACATCTAAGGTAACGTCTGGGTGTGTGGTTGCATGAGTGTATGCAAGCGCAGGATATTCCTCGGCACCAATACGCTGCTCCCAATCTTCTTCAGCTACAAACTGACGGCTGTCCATACGCCATTTGCCCATGAAGCTGTTTGGAGCACCAACTGTAAGTCCACCAGGAACATCTAAGTTGCCGGTGATAGCAGCAAGTGCAAGAATTGCCTGACCTGCTTGTACACCATTTGGCTGCTGGTCAATTGCTAAGCCCCAAGCCATAGCACCTGGATGATGTGTGCCAAGATAGCGCGCAAGTTCAAGGATTTGATCTTTCGGAATCCAAGTAATTTCTGAAACATAATCAACAGGATATTCTGCAGCGCGCTCTGTGAGCTCTTCAAAGCCGTAGCACCATTTCTCTACGAAATCATGATCGTAGAGATCTTCTTGAATAATGATGTTGATAAGACCGATAGCAAGGCAAGTGTCTGTCTGTGGCTTAATTTGAAGAGTCCAATTGCCTTCGCGACATCCAAGCCAAGTAATGCGTGGATCTATCATGATAATCTTTGTGCCACGCTTCATAAGATCAATCAAAGCATGACCATGAAGACCATCTGGATTAGAAGCAAGCGGCATCTTGCCCCAGCATACAATGTAGTCAGGAACTACATAGTTAGGATCATCGTAGCGCTGCTCAAAAAATCCTGCATAGTCAATCTCAGGATATCCGGCGCCAAGAATAAAGTCAGACACTGTAGTACGAGGGCCATAGCATGACCAGCCTGACTGTGAATAACAATAGTTAGGTGTTTGTAAAACGGAAAAAGCTAGCGGGTAGCTATACATTACAGCCTCACGGCCGGTTCCGCCATGCACCATGATTGAGCGTGCGCCATACTTTTCTTTAATTTCTTTGACATTCTTTTCGATGATGTCATAGGCCTCATCCCAAGTGATGCGCTCCCATTTATCCTTACCACGATCTTCGCGAGCACGCTTCATTGGATAAATGATGCGATCAGGATGGTTGACATAATCAACTAGATCAAGTCCCGTAGCATTTAAACGACCTTGGTAGATTGGATGCTCTTTGTCTCCCTCTACCTTTATAAGGTTGCCGTCTTTATCTACAGTAAGCTCCATACCCCATCCAACTGGATGCTCCCCCGGAGGAGACCATGCACATGTTCTGAAGATGGTTGTCCCATCATCTTGAACGCGCTTCCATTCTTTCCTCATGGCCATAAATACTCCTCTCTGCCTTCGGCGCGTCAGCTCTTTGATTGCAAACTTGGACTCAAACTTTTAATTGGATTTAGTTGAAGTCTTGAGTTAGAACCTTTGGCCAGAACCTAGCGTCTTTGCGTTACGGCTGTTCACTGAATGAACGAGGGAAGAATATGTCCGTAAGGCAAAATGGCTTACCATGGGATTGAGTAATTTCGCCTTTTCATATGAAAACTGATGTAGTAATACTTTTGAATTATTTGGATAAGACCAATCATACTGAGTTGGGTATATGCCCAGTTAGAAGCCACGAACGAATGCAGTCCGTTCATTAATCAAGGCTTTGGAAGACTTCGGAGAATCCTGGTAAACATATGACCAAGTTTTTGGCCATGCATGTGCCCACGCATGTGACCAGGCATTTGTCCAAATACCCCATAGCGCTTCGCCTAAAATTGCAAAAATTGCCTAAAAATGCAAAACGAGGAAGAAGTCCACTAATTGTCTTACATGATTGGTTCAACATATATCTTATTGCGAGAATCAGGGATTGCCTTCTTAGCCAATTCTGCAGCACCTTTAGCAATAGTCTCAAGCCGATCCGTTGGAACACCCATAAACATCATGTTCTCATCTATGTCTGTTGCTGCACGACATCCATAACATCCAAAAGTGATGTTCGGCTCATTTTTATCCAAAGGCAAAAGAACAGCTTCGACACACATTGAATTGAATCCGCTTGCTGCAAAATCAAAACGATGTCCATCGTAGTAGCTCATGGACATGCAAAGCCACATCATCTGCTCTGGCGTTCCTGTAAATACGACAACTTCAGGCTCACGCACGGTTTTCGAAAGAGGCGCCACATATGTCGCACGTCTACTCTTAGGTGGAAGTGTTGGGCGCTCTGCAACCATACGAGCAGCAGCTTCTGCATCTATCACTTTATGGAAGAGCACATATATTTCACCTGTAGCCAGTTTTTCAGGCACGCCCGTCATACCAAAAATTGAGGTTCCATCAGGGCAAGAATGCCTGTGAGGTGGCATAAGGATTGATGCTCCACGACGCGCCGCCATCATGGCCTGACAAAAGCGCAAGTTTTCTGTCGGAATCGGAGCGTTAGGCAAAAGTTCATCCTTGTCTATAAGACTAACTGCAACTGGTTGCCAGCGAAGACCAAGACTTTGCATAATTGATTGCTGCAGTTCTTTGAACTCGTGCTGTCTTTCTTTGGAAATTGGCTCCGCGCGAGGCTCATCTGCAAATGGATCGTATTCTGCATCAGCATTGAGCGCTTCAACTGATATCGCGCGCTTCGGACAATTCCCCGAACAGGTTTGGCACCCTACGCAATCCTTTGCATTAACTACCTGCGGATACCCTTCAGGCCCTACTTCCAGCACATTAGGAATCGGACAAAAGGCAACACAGAGTCCACATTTAACACATCTGTCCGGATCGTTTGTGATTTTATATAGAGCCTCATCCATAAATGGATTCCTTTCAATCAGAAGCATCGTTATTGGTCAGCACTTCACCTGTCAGCACATTGCTTAACATCACTTCACTAGTCGTCAATTCACTTGACCACACTTCATCAGTAAGCACTTCACCAATGCGTGACCAAGTCTATTGATTTATGGTTGTCTGATTATATGAAATAGAATAAGACTACGTCTACTAATCAAGCAATTTATATGACGTTTCAACCCATTACAAAATAATCATGCAAAAATGTTGGACTCTTCCACAAGGAAATCTACAAGTAGCTCTGCGATACCTATATAAAAGTCAGTATTCGCTCTATTTATTACATCATCGCAAAACTTTGGAATCCAAACATTTAAATGGTCTGAGAAAAACGCTCGCTGTAAGCATCGGGTTTTCTGAACACCAGTAAGATCACCCTGCATTACCGCATTTAATTCCTCCACGGATAACTTAGACATGAATTCGAGTTCAGCAGAAATATGATCTTCTGGAAGGTTAAAGTCATCGCCCACAATAAATCCAGCTTCACCATATGTCGCAACCACCTCATCTCTTGCATCCTGCATTAGAAGATGATCACTATCTACATATACTGATTCGTAGGTTGACACAGGATCAAAAGACATATTCAAAAACATTGATGCAAAATCTGCAGCAGCGTCTTTTCGTTTATCTTCTACATTGCCATCAGATATATCGCTTAACCAAGCGCCCAATTTGTCTTTGCAGTCATAATTTGACTTCATTGCAAAGAGCAAATCAGATGTTGGCTCCTTTAAGAATAATGAAGCGAATAACTTGTAAGCTTGCATGCGATGTTCAAGAGCGTCAACCGACAAAGAGTCGCCTGACAGAACATCAGCTGATACAACATCAACTTGTAGCGGATCACTTGATACTGCGCCACCTGACATAGCATCAACCGAATTGCTGCAAGGCAGCTCATCAATAACACCAAACTGCAAAGCCTGAGTTGGACAAGTTATTACACAGTGAGGCATTTCGCCTTCGCTTATATTGACCCCAATACTTAGACATGCATCACATTTATCCATCCCAGCTTCTGTAAATTCTGGAATGTCAAAAGGACATGCTTTAAGACATTGAAAGCAGTTAATGCATTTGGCTTTATCAACAACAACTATTCCATCAACTTGGCGTTTGCTTATAGCATTTGCAGGACAGGCTTTTACGCATGCAGGGTCAGCACAATGCCTGCAAGATTGCGACATATAAGTCCGCGTAACGTTGGGAAACTCGCCTTCTTCAATTTCAACAACTTTTCTTCTTGAAACAGTTTTTGCTTTGATGTTGTTCCACTGTTTGCACGCAACTTCGCAAGCCCAACATTTAATGCATCGAGAAGAATCCATATAAAAGCCGTACTGCTTACCCATTATTGCTCATCCTCGATTTTGCTGATTTTTACTAATGTTTGCTTAGACATTGCCGAATTAAATGGATCAAAATTCGATTGATCGCAATCATATAAAACATTGACTTCACTTGATCCATCAAAGCTAATTCTTAAATGATCCTTATCGTATTCAGGTCTCCAACCACGCCTGCTCATAAGAACATCCAAAGGAACGCACTCTGTTGTGTGTGCTTTTAACTTAACCCATCCATGAGGACTTTCAATTTTTACCCAGTCACCATCTTTAATGCTATATTGCTTAGCAGTTCTTGTATTGATCTTGACCCATGGATGTGGCTGCAATTCCTGTAGATAAGGAATATCGGAATAGTAGCTATGATTACAGAGTCTATAAGCATGCACATCAGAAAAAACAAGTGGGTATTCTTCTGCAATTTCTGGTGTATTTGCAATGCTTTCCGCAGGTCCATGATAAACAGGAAGAGGTGAAAGAACCCCCGTCTCATCTGCGTTTGGTTTGCCATCCAGAATTTCGTTATAGCATGGAACTTTTCCATGAGGCAGTTTTTCAAACATCTTTTTATAGTTTTTATATTCTGGTTCTCTTGAAGTTGGGACTGGCTTATTTTGTGCAGCAGCGCCTAGACAATCACCCGAGACAGAAGCGCCATCACATTGATCTTCACGCTCAACGATAATACCATCGTTTGCTGCGCGAAGTTCTTCAAGAGATATTCCCGACCCATCTAACTGCTCTTTTAAGCAGGCATCCATGTCCCCATTCCAAAAATACTGTCCATACCCCATCCTGCAGGCTAAGTCTAAATAGTATTGCCAGTCAGAACGCGCCTCTCCCATAGGCCTAAACAATCCTTGATTAATCGCAATAAACGTTCCAGATGGTGTATTTTTCGTACCAAACTGATGACTTGTCTCATAATTACTTGCCGCAGGAAGCACGTAGTCTGCATAAATACATGATGAATTCCAGTGGGTATCCATCACTACATAAAAATCCAACTTCTTTAAGGCTTCGGCAACTTTTTTCGGTTGTCTAGTTGCAGAAAGCGGATTAGAGCACTGTGCGAATATGCAACGAAGCGGATAAGGCTTTTCTGTAAGAATTGAGTTAATGCCTTTGAAATACGCGGATGTAGGACCGGATTCTTGCGACTCCATTTTTTGAAACCATCGAGGAGTTTCAGGACCAACCAGATTTGACACACCTGCCATGTATCCGTTTTTCTCATCCTCGGCAGTCATTTCAAGCATCTCTGACAACACATTTATAGGGTTCGTTTTGATGGTGGGTTTTGGAGGAATCAATCCGGCGCCACCACCACCTGCTATTCCAAGATTTCCAGTTATGGCTTCTATCAAACAAATACAAGCAACTGTCCAGTGGCCATCATTTTGCTGGTCTCCTATGCCGTTGCCCAAACAGATGCCCATGGGTTTGATTGTGCCCATCATTCTTGCAACTTCTGTAATTTGCTCTTCAGGAACCCCTGTCTGTTCACTTGCCCATTTAGCTGTATATGGTTTTAGATGGGCAGCTAATCTATCAAATCCGTAGCACCAATCATTCACAAAATCATGGTCATACAACTCTTCTTCGATAATGATATTTAGACAAGCCATGGCAAGCGCACAATCTGTACCTGGCCTAACTGGAACCCATATGTCTGCTTTAGATGCCAGTGCATCTAACATTGGACGAATATCAATTGTGATCTGACCATTATCGATTGCATTTAAGCGTGCATAAGGATTGCCTTTATTGACGCCAGAGTTTTCGGTGTTCTTCCCCCAATTAATGAGCAGCTTTGTCTTTTTAAGCTGTCCTGGATCTGTCGCATTTGCCTTTTTAAAGCTTTCTCCACCTATTGTTACAAGACGTGAGAAGGTTCTTTGTGTACTACATATCCCACTATGCAAATAGTTAGGACTTCCATGTACATTCAAAAAACGTCTGCCCAGTGTTCCAAGAACTGCATAGTATTGTGGCGACAAAACACCGTATGACTTAGCGCCATAAAGTTCTTTTTGCTCTTTAAGTTTTGCTGCAATTCCATCTAGAGCTTCATCCCATGTGCACCGCTCAAATTTTCCTTGTCCTTTCTCTCCAATACGTTTCATGGGAAACATAAGTCTTTTCGGAGAGTAAAGAGATCCTATTGCAGCATTGCCTTTTGCACAAAGTGATTTACAACCATTGCCATAATTGTTGTTGGCTTTAGGATTTCCTTCAACATGCACCCATCTACCATTTTGGATATAGCACAATGTTGAACAATGCATACGAGCAGCTCCACACATCTGGCACCATGCATGCTTAATTGTTACATCGCTATCTTCGTGTAGCGTATGTTCGTGTAACTCCTGATTGCTTATGGAAACAAGAATATTCTGGGTGTCAAAATTGGCACTTTTTGTCGCGCAGACAAGAGAAGATATTTTTGTCATCACACCAGTCATGACTCCATATTGCTTAGTTTCCATAAGCTATCCTTATTCATGTGTTTTACGCCATTTCTCCCAAGCCTCTTCACGAGCTGAATCAGGAATAATCTCCTTACATAGCGGACAGCGTTCCAAGTCTATAAGAGTTGGTTTATTGCAGTTCGGGCATGTGACAATTTTGGGACGGCAATTATCGCAAGTCGGAGAGCAAATATAGCAATCTGGCAACCTTATTCACCTTCTTTATAACTCGTATAGAAATTCGAATATCCATACGCATTTCTATACGAGTTAAACAATTTCAGCCAATGCAACAAGTGGTGGCAAGATAGCTGTAAAGACAACAAGAAGCACAATCGTTAAAGGCAAACCAAACTTAAACACATCCCAAATACTGTAATGTTTACGCTGGTAGGTTATCAAGTATAGCGCATCAATTGCAGGGATCAGGAATGTAATTTGTGCCCATATAGACATCGTCATGATGACACACAAAGGATCGATGTCAGCATTTACAGCAAGTGACACCATTGCAGGTGTAAGCATTACAACAATTGGAGGACCTGAAGGAACGAATGCACGCAATAGCGCAATTACAGCGCCCATCATGAACAGAATTCCGAATGACGGCCAATTACTTGTGCTCCCTAATAACGAATTTGCAACCCAGTCGATAGCTCCAGTAGACAACAACGAAGCGGCAAGCGCCATGAGGCATCCAAGCATGATTACTAAATCCCATGGAACCTCTTTTGAATATTGATCCCATGTAAGTAAATCCATGCCGGGAATAAGCATAACTATCATTCCGATTAAAGCCACCATTGTGGAATCAAGCCAAGAGATATAGCTTGTCAAAACCCACATGACAAACATAGCTGTCACAAGAATGACGGTTTTTAATTCTTTTGCAGAAATAGATCCAAGATTTCCACTTGATGCGCGTAAAGCTGTAACCTCTTCAGCAGTAAGCGCAGCAGGTCGGAATGTAATACAAAGTGCTGCCCAGCCAGCTAGTACTGAAATTAGAGCAATTGGAACTCCAACTATCATCCATTGCAGAAACGATATTTCCATGCCATTCGTTTGATACAACAACTCCAACATCGTAAAGTTGGAAGAAGAACCGATGGGAGTTGCAATACCTCCAGCAAGGGATCCTATTGGGACACCGATCATTATGCATTTCATGAATCGCTTATCAAACGAAAGACCCAATTCTGGATTTTCAAAAACGGCAAGAACTACTGCAGAGAATAAAGCACATGCTGCAAGATCGCTCATAACCGTAGAAATAATGGCCGACGCCAACATGTATGCTAAAACGATTAGCTTGCTGGATCCTTTAAACCACTTAAGTAGCAATGACATTAAACGCTGCGGCAGGTTTGTGCTGCGCACCATTGCTGCAATAGCAAAGGCGGCCAACAGGAAAAAGAAAACTGAACTTATAAAATTTTTAAATGTTTCCGAAAGTGAACTTGTCACGCCCATTGCCGGAAGCAGGATCAATACCAATAATCCTGCTATTGGCTTGGGTATAACATTTCCCATCCAAAGAGTAATGTTAAACAGCGTCAAACCGAGCGCAAGCATGCCGCTACGATCAAGACCAACGGGACAAGGTAAAGCAAAAGCAAAAACTAGAATTCCTACAGCGATCAGTGCAAAGACTAACCTCTTTGCTAAGCAGTTCATACGGTATCCCCCTTTGCTGCTTAACGTAGGGGCATTAACTAGTACCAAACCCTTAATGGAAATTCAAATTCTTTAGTTTTAAAATTCACATATCTCCAGCGTTTGTTAAATTCTTTAATCATTTTTTGGAGCAGCTGGAGCTGATGGAGCGCCTGGAGCTTTAGGGGCACCTGGTGCAGCAGGAGCCGACGGTGCGCCTGGAGCAGCTACTGGTGCAGCACTTCCATCATTTGGAGTAAGAGGTGTACCACATTCGGAACACTCTGTTGCAGTTGCAATGTTCATCTCACCACAATGTGGGCATTGAATACGATCCTCTGGAAGCTCTGCTCCACATTTGATACATTTTTCCGAAATTGCAGGATTTGTCATTCCACACTCTGGGCAAACTTTAGGTGTTGACGCAGCTGCTGGTCTAAAACACATAATGTACCTTCTTTCGTATACTTTCTTAAACCTCAATAAATAAACTGAGTCCATATCCCATATATGGGATATGGACTCTTTAAAATTCCTAAGGAATTAGCAAGCTTGTACGACGATCCCTTTCCGCCATTTTTGCGGTTAACTCTTCTAGAGTGCCGTATTCAATTGCACTTGCCAAGCAATGTACTTGACATGTTGGCAACTCTCCCTTTGCTACACGATCAGCACAAAGGTCGCAATAAGTTGTAATTACTGGATAGTAGGTGTGCTCCCACTTACCTTCTTCCATTAATTCCCAAGGACCATTAATTAAAAGTTTGATTCCAAATTGGCCAATTGGATAATCATGCTCATTTTTGCAAGCAATTTCGCAAGTATGGCATCCAGTGCACCAATAGTTATCAATAAGTAGACCATATTTCTGAGTCATTGACGTCTCCTCTTCTACTCAACCACAAGATCCTTGAGGAAAGGATCGTTCTTGATGGAACCGGGGTAGTTCTGCTGGCTCTTAAGATCTTGAGGAGCAACCTCTTTGATAGGTGGCTTATCAGCCTTAACAATGCGGCAGCACAACGCCTTCATCGGAGCGCCAAAACCGTAATGGCCAATAACGTTATTAGGAACAAGAGTGTTGATGTTTGAAATCCAGTTGTCACCAATTGATGGCTCGTTCATATCTGCCTCTGGATACCACCAACCATGGTCAGCCATAACAACATTAGGCTTAACAATTGGAGTAACCTTTGCCTTCTCATAGCAGTGACCCCATGGATTTTCGATTCTTACCCAATCGCCATCCACTACGTCAAGCTTGTCAGCAAGCTCTGGATTCATCTGTACATATGGATACTCTTTGATCTCACGAAGCATCTTTGATTGACGGTGCTCAGAGTGGAACGATGCCCAGTTACGAGCTCCAGTGGTAAGAACTAGAGGATAATCCTCTTTCCAGTTTGGATGCTCTTTGGTGTATTCACGCATGAACTTGTTTGCCTCAGAATCATGCAGTGGATCATCCGCTGTTGTATCTTCCCAATAAGGGCTAAATACTGGCTCTTCATAGTATGGCAGTGGGTCACCATCACATGCAGCAAACATAAGGCTCATAAGCTCTATCTTGCCAGTTGTGGTGTTAAAGCCTGGCTGGCCATCATTTCTAAGCATGCCGCGCTCATACTTGCGATACTCAGTTTTACGAGAAACCTGAACATGCTCTTTGAGGTACTCCCAATCATGGTTAAATCCAACAACCTTGGTTAAGTCTTCTGTAATGTATTCCTCAATTGAAGAAACCTTGGATTCACCATCAATGTAGAAGTTGTCATGGAATGCTGGTCTTTGAGCCATATCGTGAATGATTTGATATTCGCTCTTTGCCTCACCTAAAGGCTCAACGCACTTAATCATACCCTTTACAGGACCTGGATGCTCGCCCATAAGCTGGGTAATGTATCCATCATGCTCAAGCCAAGTTGCAAGCGGAAGGAAAAGGTCACAGCAAGAAGCAATTGTTGGATTCATGAAGATATCCTGTGCCACAACAAAGTCCATACGCTTTAAGGCTTTGTGCCAACGTTGTGGAGCGGCTGTATTTGTTGCAGCAATTGGATTGGTATGAAGAATCCAGCAGAAACGAATTGGATATGGCTCATCATTTTCGAGTGTATCAATCATTACATCAGGCACTGCTTTACCAAGAAGCAATTGATAAATCTTGTATTGAGCAAGACCGATAGTTGTGTCACGCTGTTCTTGGGTTACAGGGTTTGGAGGAATGATTTCCTTCTTCTGGTTTGCAGAAGAATCCTCGCCATTGCCATCATATTTATTGCCACCAAAGTCAAGTGTAATATTCCAACCAATGTTGGTACCACCAGGAATATCAAGGTTGCCAGTAATAGCAGCTAATGCATAGAGGCAATGTACCGACTGAACTCCGTTAGGGTTCTGGTCATTTGCAAGACCCATATTGAGTCCCCATGGCTTTTCTGACAAGCAATGTGCAACGTCACGAATCATCTGCTCAGGAACTTCGGTTACCTTTGCAGCCCACTCAACTGAGTACTCATTTACGCGCTCTTTAAACTCATCAAATCCATAGCACCATTTCTCAACGAAGTCATGGTCATAAAGATCCTCATTGATAATTACGTTGAGAAGACCAAACGCTAAAGCAGTATCAGTGTTTGGACGAAGCTGCATGTGATAAAGCGCACGAGTTGAAAGCCAATTAACACGAGGGTCAACATTAATAAGCTTAGTTCCACGCTTTAAAAGCTCGATGATTGAGTGTCCCCAAGTACCGTCTGGATTAGAGCGAAGTGAGTCACGACCCCAATTCAAAAGGTATTTTGGTTGTACCCATTCTGGGTTGTCATAACGTCCAGGAAGTCCATTTGCAAAGTCATATTCGATGTATCCTGCGCCACCGATCATTGAGCAAACGGTATCACGTGGAGCCATGCAAGAAAAACCGGTCTGTGTATAGCACTGGTTTGTGGTAACGCAAATACGCGCTGACGTGTTGGTCATGTAACGGCCAGCTTCGCGTCCAGTACCTGTAAGAACAGTCAAGCTGTTTGGACCATATTTCTCTTTTGTTTCCTTGATCTTTTGCTCGATCATGTCATAGGCTTCATCCCAAGTAATGACCTTCCAAGCATCAGCCTTACCACGATCTTTAGGATCGCGATACATTGGATGAACAATACGATCTGGGTGATATTGCAAGTCAAGAACACGCAAGCAACGAACACAAAGGCGTCCTTTTGTGATTAGGTCATCAGGGTCGCCTTCAATTTTCGTAACTTTTCCATCCTTAACAAAAGCACGAACGCCGCATCCCATTCCATGGCAACCCGGAGGTGACCAAGGAGAGGTGCGATGTACCTCTGTGCCGTCGTCTAGGAACGTTACGCGCGGCTTTGCGTCCTCCTTGATAAAAGTAGCCATTAAGTAACCTCCTCTTTCTCTTTTCTCTCTTACGCGCTATACGTGGTTTCGCGATGTCTCTGCATACGTAGATATCCGATGGATCTAAGCACTCAGATGACCTCTGCACGCCCCCTCTCCCGCGCTTTTAAAACACTTATTCCGAGGCTTAATAAAACCTGGAATACAAAAAATGAAAATGAGCAAGGTGTTTTTTCAAGCAGTCTCCAAAGCTTTTGAGATGCTGAAAAAACATCAAACAGAGTGCGTCGAAAACTCGACTCTCCCCGTTGTTGTGGTGACTATATCCCAGGCGTTTGGCATACGTGAAATAGGAAAACCCAGGGACTTTAAGCACTAAGATGACCAGGTCAGATACCTGTTATGCTTCATTGGAATAGCGAGAATGTGATACAGAACTAGGGTATTGCCGCATCTGTAGTTTCGGAATATTTTTAATTCCAAACGACTAAGGCAAACCTCTAAAACTGCATAGAACTGTACAGCATGAGCATCCCAACCACCACAATCACAATTCCTAAGAGCCTATAAAATGGAAGTCGTTGCTCCCCTGCCGTAACAAATACATTTGGTTTTACTGGATTTACAAAAACCTCATAGGTTTTTCCATCAATGAAAGGCACCGCCAGTTTACCAGGGCGTAAATACAAATGAAAAAACATATTTGCACTTCTTCCCTGATATCTTTTTCCTTCAAATTCATATGAAAATTCAGGGATGGCTAAAACACAAAACCCACTGGAACGATTTGCCTCTGAGTTTTCGCCATTGCTATCAGATTTCGCAATGTATTTACCAGGCACTGGTATTTTGCAACGATCTGTAGATAGAGAAATAATTACATCCAAAAAAAGAATAGCGCAGCCAGCAAACAGAATGATTACTGAAATAATGAACATGAACGAGTTAGGCACTTCTATTCCTTTCAGTTATTAATCTGTGATTGCATCTTGATAGGTAGCGGCAGCGCGTTTGCATTCTTTTGAACGATGATACTCACGCATATAATTGATCCAAAAATGAATGCTGATAAATGCTATGAGCATCAGGATACCAAGCGTTATATTATTTGCCTTGGAAACAGCTTCGCCGAAGACTCCCAAGTACGCTAAAGTCTGCTCGATCAAAATCAAAACAACGAACGATAAGAGCATAACAAGCCCAATACGCAGACTCCGACGAGAAGCCTCTTTATGCATATTTGCTTCAGCAGAAAGCTCGCGAATCATCTTATTCGCATGGGAAACAGTCGTCTTCTTCCCCACCGATGCTCCTATTCTTTTTGAAAATAATTACCGAGTAATATAAAGCCTTTTGATTGAAAGAATGCCTACAAGGCGTAAACCTCGCAGACATTCTTTCGTTGCTAAATTTTATGCACCACTTCAGCTTAGTGTGCAGTGTTAATCCTTAATTTACGAATTAAGAATGACATACGTTTAGACTAGTTATCCTCCATGGTTTCTTCCATGGTCTTATCGATTGCTTCTTCTTTCTGAATAGCAGCATTAACTTTTGCTTCATCTTCCTTGTGACGCTTGTCAAGGTCAGCATTAATAATTGCCATTTGCTTAGCATCAAGACGATGCATGAAGAAGAAGAGAACAAATGCGATGACCAATGTAATAGCAGGAATCATGAAGGTCAAAAATGCGATTCCAGTAACCATCTCTGGCGGCGCAACCTGGATTTCCTTGCTGTAACCAATAGCACCAAGACCGAAACCGATAAGTGCACCCTGAATGATCTTGCCAATGTTAGGACACCATTGGATTGTACCCATGATGAATGCCTTAGAAGTCTTGCCCTTCTTCCATTCCTGATAGGCAATGGCGTTAGACATGCAAGAGAACTCGACAGCCATCATCATGTTCGTTCCGAAGAAGCTGGCGCATACGCAAATGATGAATGGCCAATAGCTTCCTGCTACGAAGAAGCCAGCACCCATTGCAATTGCAGCGATGGCAGTACCAAGCAGGTACGTCCAGCGGTTGCCGATGGTCTTTGCGCAGGCTTCGCCCGCAAAGGTCGCAATCAAACCGCAGATATTGGCAGCCGTGAGCATGCCTGCATATAGGGTATTGTCATTGTATACAACGGTGCAGAAGTAAATCGCCATCGCGTTCAGAACCATGGTGCATACCGCACGAGCAACCTCGCCGATCCACAAGCCCAAAGCAGGAACGTTCGTAAAGAAGAACTTAAGAGATTCCCAAACAGAAACTTTCTCGGTAAGACCAGTCTTGATATCCTGGAATTTCTCTCCCTTTTTCTTCGCTGCGGCTTTTGCCTGGCAGTATTCCTCTGTTGGATCTTTGCCCTTGAAGAGCATGAACAAACCGACGAATGCGGCAACGAACACGATACCCCAAATGAAAGCAGTAATCGTATAACCGATTGGAGTATTCGGACGAGTGTTGGAGGCAAAGTCACCGCCAGCGAAGAAAATGATCATCGGCAGCGAGATTGCAGCGAACAGAACTTTGATGGCCATGTTGCCCTGCGCTTTACGCGTTGAGAGCAATGAACGGTCGGCCTCTGTGCGAGATACGGCAGTAATAATAGATGTACCAGAAATCATGAACAGATTGATGAAGAACTGACCAAGAATGTAGCAACCGCCGATAAGGGCAATCTGGGCTGCGCTTCCAGTCTGAACGCCAATCCAAGTCCAATCAGTCCAAGCACCCAGAATGAAAATGAATGCCAATGGCGGAGCGATCAGCAAATAAGAACGGTATTGACCCCAACGGAACCAAACCTTCTCGACAACCATAGCAGCGATGAATACGAAGATCCATGCAGCTAAGCTTGCAGTCGAGGTGATAGAACCCATGACTTCAGGTGCAAGACCAACAGCATTGGTTAGGAAGTAGTTCCAGTATGACGTGAGCATCTGATTGAAGCCGGAAAACGTCATGAAGCCAATGCCATAAAGCAAACCTGTGAGCTGGGAGACATTGTTGGTTAGCTTTTCAGCTACACCCCCTTTTTCTCAGGGGCAGAAATCTTGTTTTCAGCCATATTTTCCCCTTTAATTTAGTTGAGATAAGACAAGATCTCTCGAACATTTCCTACATCTTCTAAGTGCAAAAGTGCATCCGATAATCCATCGATGTCGTTTATTGGATGTTTAGCCAATTTCGCATTGCTCTTAAATTTAGTAATAAGTTGTTCAAGAGAAAGTGGGGCACAAACAGCTCCCCTAACGAAGTCAGCACGATTTTCAATAACCGTACCATCCTTCAAGGTGACAATCGCAGTTGCAGAATTTGCATTGTGCGAATCATCAATTTCGAACTCAAGAATATCGGTTAATGCTAGCGTTTCAGGATCGCCTAGATTCTCTACTTCAAAATCCGCAAGAGTTAGATTGCGTTTTCGAAGCATTGTCGCGACAACAAATGGAATCGATACTTTTGAAGTAATACTTGTTTGAGGATGAGCCTTTTCCTCCTTGGGATAAAAAAGGTCATATGATTCTTTGGGACCTTTGAGTAGTACTTGCTTAATGTCATCCACTTTAAGATCAGGTCTTGATTCAAGTATCTGAAGAATTGCCTCAGCATATGCCTGAGTTCCTTGGCACGAGGGCCACATTTTGTAGGTTACAAGAGTGGAGCCCGTATATTGTTCTCCTAAATACTCCAATAGAGGTTCTGTATTAACATTGTCCTTATAAACAATGCGGAACAGATCTTCTATAGCAGTTTTACAACCCTCAAAACCTCTAGACGCAAGGAGAGCACAGCGAATTCCTTCTTGATTGCCAAATGCATCACGAATAGAACGAAATTCGCAGTTAAATAATGTGTCCCTAATTCCGGACACCCTGTTAACAGCTAATCCTAAAGCATCAATCATTTGACCAGTGCTTAGATGAAGAAGTACACCGGCAGCTGCAGTAGCTTCAAATACACCAATCGTCGTAATAGGGAAGAAATCGTAATCCCACAAAATATTGCCCTTGACACAATCGGCTAAGCGAATCCCAAGGTCATTTGCAAGCGCGATCGACAAGATCAGATCTTTACCAGAGACATCTCCTAAGTAATCTGCCAAAGTAATTGCTGCTGGAAAACAACTCCCCGAAGGATGGACGAGAGGGCGATCAATCCCCGCAGAATCGTCAAAATCTACAGCATGTGTAAGGGAACCATTCATAAAAGCTGCACCTAAAAGCGATGCCTTTTCACCATACCCAATTAAGGCACAGCGATTGCCTTCATCAATATCCGCAATCAAATCGTGCACAACATCACTTGTTGGCGCAAGAGTTGTTGCTGGAAACATGATTCCCAACGTATCCAAGATACTTTTTTTAGCAAATTCGATAGCTAAAGGGGGGAGATTGTCATAGGTAGTGGAAGAAAGATGTTCAGCGATCTTACGCGTGAGGTCAATCATATAGTCACCCCCTCCCGTCATGACCCAATTCCCAAAGCTGAAGGCCTTCCTCTCAATAAGGCCTTAACCTTGGAGATTTGATTTTTATCGATTTGAACTGCATACCAAAAATTCTTCTTTAATTCCTAAAGAGTGAATTTTTCAAAATCCGGAATCGGTATGCTCTAATTCCCTAATAAACGCTATTCCATTTGAGAATCACAAAACAATTCACATGTATTTATTTCTTCTTAGCCAAATAACAACCAAATAGGGCACCCGCTAAAACAACTGCAGCGCCACCAAAAATGTAAAGCCAACCTACTCCAAATGTCCCAAGAATGACACTTCCAATTATTGGAGATAGACACATGTTTATATCAGGACCAATGTAAAAAGTATTAGCTGCCCTACCCATCGATTCGTCGGGTACATTCTTTACAGCTTCAGCTTGAAATACAGGGTACAAAGAACCCTGGCCAACACCCAACAGGAATCCACCTATAGTCACCATAGCCGTATTGGTCATCAACCCAAGAAATGCTACTGAAATTAGTTCTACTCCAAGCAGCGGAAAAACTATACGCCTTGCACCCAATTTGTCAGCTAACTTTCCCATAAGTGGACGCCCAATAAGAGCAGCTAAGGCATATCCCGTGAAAAATAACGTCGCGCTTCCAATGCCTCTTTGTGATGCAGCAAGAATTATGAGTGAAACCGAAATTCCTTGTGGAACTCCGGAGAGTCCCGCCATAATTGTGATGATTGCATTGGGCTTATAAAACAAATTTCGAATATTGAAATTGCTACGTATTGCATTCAAATCAAGCCGCTTTGAATGATGATCAGTTTGGTTTGGCCTTTTAAAAACAACAGCCAAAACTACTCCTATAGCCAAAAGACCTGCTGCTATTAAAAAGCTGTTTTTATAACCAACCGCTATTCCAACTTGTTCAGATATTGCAGGCCCAATAGCTGTTGAAATAACAGATGAAAGCCCAAGCCATCCCATTCCACTATGAAGCTTAGATGCAGGCACTACACGTCCAACCAGTGAAACAACGCACACAGAACGCAAGGCGAAAGACATACCTTGCAATGCACGACATATGCCTATTAATACCAAAGAATCAAAAATAGTACAGCCAATGGTGGCTAGCAAAAACAAGCTTGCTGATGCAACAAGCAAAGTTTTTTTACTCAAAGCATCAGCAAGAAAGCCTGTAAATAAGCGTGAGAATAGTGCGGCTCCTGGGGTTAATCCAGCCATGAGCCCTGCTATTGCATACGTTGCCCCAAGTCCAATTGCATATACTGCAATTATTGTGTTGGTCATATAACAACCAAACTGAAAAATTAAATCAAAGGCAAGCAGATTAATATATCCAAATGTCCATAACCTATCTTGTTGCATGATCTTAAGCGGTTAGGAGGCTTGTAAGACGTGTAATGCTGCTTTCATTTTCGAGAGTCATTACAGTATTAATTAATTGATCTGCTTTTGATTCCGTTAGGGCACGGGACGTAAGATCTTTGAATTTACCTATTAATTCATCATCACTTAAAGGATTTTGTATCGTACCTTTTGCATATGGAACTGTCTCAGAAAGCTCAGTGCCATCATTTAGCTTAATTGTTACGCAAGCAGGACCATCACCCTGGCTAAGAATAGATTTATCATGATCTGATGCATAGTCAATCTTATCAATAAGGCTGACTATTAAAGGATCATTGATATTCTCTAAAGTATAGTCATAGTAACCATTGCCACCCTTAACGAGACGAAGAGCGCAAGCAAAACGCCCACAAAATTGCGACTGAATAACATCTTCTGGATGTATGATTTGTCCAACATTGCCTACTTCACGCTCGAGCTGAGTAATTGTAATGGATGCAATGTCGTCTATGTTTATACCCTTTTGTTTTAAAGCTTCAGTTGCATCTATCACCGTATGCTGAGCCGCACAGCAGCAATATGGTTTTATACCAACATCCATTGTGAGATAACGCTCAGTAAACGGAAGAGTTAGCCACTCCCAATCTGGCTCGCCCTCACATATTCCTCTTATAAAGCTCTTCTTTCCCTCTAATGCCTGTGTAGACCCAGTAATTCCAGCTTGTGCAAGCAACGCTGAACGAATTCCTGCATATGCACCAATAGCACCCAATGTGCGTTTTACGGTTCCTCCAGAACAACTGTATTCCGTATTACCCGACGCTTGCGTTGTTGCTATTGCCAAGGCATTCCTCATTAGATCTTCATCAAATCCTATAAGTTTGCCTGTTGTTGCGGCGGCTCCAAAAGCACCGGCAACCGCTGTGCAGTGGAAAAATCTATCGCGCATTGCATCTGCAGCATGCGTAATACGCAAGAAAGTTTCATATCCAGTAACTAGCGCGGTCAGAATTTCTCTGCCTGTACTCAATTGATGTTCACCAACTGCCAGTAAAGCAGGAACTACACATACTGCTGGATGGCTTGTTGTAGTCATTTCTACATCATCCATCTCAAAGCCATGCCCAAAAACGCCATTACAAAAAGCAGCATCTTCCATATTGGTCTTGTAGCCATAGTAAGTAAGTGTACTTTGGCCTGTACCACCTTTGGCACATGTATATGCTGCGGTTTGTCTACCCCAAGGAAGTGTCGCAAAAGCAAGTTGACATCCAAGTTGATCTAACAAAAGTAGTTTTGCTTTATGGATTACTTCATCTGGCAAATCCTCATAAGATAGATCTACTGCATGTTTGGCGAGAGTGACTGTTTCTTTCATTTGCACAAACTCCTCTCTTCCAAACGACTCGTTTGAGGCATTTGAAAATTTTTGTTTTAAGTTAAGAACTATTAGTTCAGCTTGAAATTACCGATCTATAACAGCTGTATCCATTAACCACGCAAGTGCTTTTTCGCGACGCAAACGCTCAAGCAATGCCGATAACATGCCGCGTTCTTCCCACTCTTTATCGCTAAGATTTGAAGCAGCGGGCATTAATGTTGCTTTCGCGTGTTTTACTTCATCTTGAGTAGGTTCTAAACCACGCGCCTTAGCTAGAGCATCTAACGCTAGATTTTGGCGAAGATACTCTGAAGCCTGCATGAATACATTCATATTGAAAACATCTTGAGTCATGTCGTGATCTTCGAGATATTTATCAAGTGTGAGATCTTCTTGCTCTAACTTATTTAAAGTGGAGGTTAAAAGAGACTCTTTTGCTACGTGATACATTTCGTCTGGAATTGTTCCTTGAAGACGTTTTTCTAACGCAGAGCGCACTTGATAAACTAAGTCTTGCTTCTCTACAAGTGCGGCTTGTTCTTCTAAATCCTTCCTTATATAAGAAATGAAACCATCAAGTGTTCCAAATTGAGGAAGGTTTTTTGCTACCCAGTCATCATCAATCTCAGGTATTTTTTTAGCTTGAACCTCATGAAGATAAACTTCTGTCTTATATTCCTGAAGTCCATCTATACCTTCAATAGAAAAAGAAAAATTACGTGTATCACCTGGTATCATTCCAAGAATTCCATCAATAAAAGGATCCGGTAATAATTTTCGTTCAATTTCTATAGTTCTTCGAAGGCCAGATAAATCTTTGACTGTTTTTCCGTCACATGACATATCCACATCTACTAGTGCAAAATCACCCTCACGAATATCCTGGTGATCCGCGCTTACCATATATGCAAATTGACGAGCCGTATAGTTTAATTGCTCTTTAATATCTGCGTCTTCGACTACAACCTTTTGCGGTGTTACATGAACAGGTTCAATACTAGATAAAGTCAAAATAGGTCTTGGAATCAAGTTTATAGAAAACTCAAAATTCTTTCCTTTTTCAGGGTCTTCTTCTGCATGAACACCTGGAGATAACGCAATGTCTACATCCAGTTTTTGGACAGCTGCGGTTGTAAGTCTATTCAAAACAAAATCGCGAAGAGCTTCTTGTAAAGTATCCTCATCAATGGATGCTTTTAAATTCTCATGTATTTTGTCAATATCTCCACTATCAATATGTCTTACACGAGCCATTAAGTTATAGAACTCATCAATAACTCTGGAAACGTCAGATCCTGATACGACAGCGTTGACTTCAATACGCTGTCCATCTTCTTTAGGTTCAGCCTCAAGCTGAATAAAATCCAACGTTTCCATGAAGACCCCTTACTTGATACGTTAACTAACAAAGTGCTTGGCAACTTCGTCCTTAATACTCTTAATAAGCCTCAACCTTATAAAAGTCTTAAGCAGAGGGTGTTCCGGGAGCTTTAGGTGCACCTGGAGCACTTGGAGCACCTGGAGCTTTAGGAGCACCTGGTGCTGATGGCGCTCCCGGGGCACCTGGAGCACTTGGAGCTCCTGGCGCACCCGAGCCACCTAAAGGCTCGCCGCACTCTTTGCACTCAGTATCAAAATAGCCGTTCTCTGCCCCACATTTGGGACACACTTTAGAAGCTGCTTGCGCTTCTGCTGGTCTAAAACACATATAAACTCCTTCTTAGATCAATGCCCAATAGGGGAAGAGAAATACCTAATGACGCATCAAAAGTCATAATTCTTATTTGACTTTTTCGCCACCTTTTTGCGCTTTGTAATAACGTCCTAGCGGAACGATTTCACCACGCTCATCATCGGTATCTGATCCGTCAAGTTTGTAGTAGACGATTTCGGGCATCATTTCTACTTCATTTAGCCACTCATAACGATAGAACAATGCGTCTTCAAAAATGTATGCTTCAACTGTTGATTCAGCTGCAAGTATATCCGCGTACTTTTCAAGAATCTGATCACGATCCATAAGTTCTCTCCTTCGTTCTGAGCTACAAATGTGGGCGCATTAAGCGCCCACCAGGAACATAGTTTCTATTTCAGTTTGGTTCCCTTTTGAGCCTCGTGAAATTCGACAGAAGACACTGCAACAGGTTCTGCACCAACTTCTACGATTTTTTTAAACTCAATCTGTCCAGGCTCAGTTACTGGTTCAGCTGCATCACGACGATAGTAGAATGCACCATCCGGACCTATGTATGCCTCCACACAAAACCAGTCAGAGACAATGTCGCCAAAGGCTTCATTTACTTGATCTAATGTCATAGCCATTGCTCCTTTTCTATCTATCACACGGGGTAAACAAAACCATGTGTGACTTTGTCATCTGACGAGCTAAGTCCTCGACTGGACCGTAATACATGCAAAGTCCTTGGCAATGATGAACGCAAGTTGGGAGACGTCCTTCATCTACACGATCAGCGCATAAATCGCATCTATCAGTTGGCGTTGGGATGTTATTGAATTCCCAAGAACCATCTGCTAGTTTTTCTGGTCCTTGTTGGTTGATCTTTATGCCCCATTCGCCTTCACCAAAACCATGCTCGACCTTGCAGGCCATCTCACAGGAATGGCAACCAGTACAAAAGTTGTAATCAATAAGTAATCCATTCATAATTTGCTGCCTCCCTTCTATTAACCAACGACTTCAAACAAGTCACGGCCAACATTTTCAGGTACATCACCCTTTGGCTCAGTTCCATCAGTTACTTTGTAAACCTTGCACATTTGTGTCTTGTAAGAAGAACCATAACCAGATGTTGCAATGTCGTTTTCAACTGTCAGGCAGTTGATATTGGAATCAAATGCACCAAATAGACCATCTTCAAGTTTTCCTGAACGCTCAGGGAACCACCAACCATGCTCTGCCATGATTACACCCTTGAGCTCACCCGGAGTTACCATAGCCTTTTGCTTGCATTTTCCAAATTGGTTCTCCAGATATACCCAATCACCATCTTTAATGCCAAGTTCTTCTGCATCCTCTGGGTTGATCTCGCATAGAGGCCATGGATGGAATTCACGCATTGATTTAAGTTGACGATGTTCTGAATGGAAGAATTCCCAGCTTCTACGACCAGTTGTCAAAACAAATGGATATTCTTCAGCTTCGTCTGGACGAGAGATTGGACTACAAGTTGGCTCTTTAAAGCTTGGCAAAGGATCAATTCCAGCTGAGTCATACATTGTGCAATAAAGCTCAATACGTCCTGTGGTTGTGTTAAATCCAGGCTGATGATCAAAACGCATGTCGCCTGTTTCATATTTGCGATATTTAAATTTAGGATAAACAAGTGTCTTTTCTTGGAGTTCATCCCAGGTCATCTCAAATGGCATGGAAGAAAGGTTCTTCATTAAGTATTCGTTCATCTCAAGTACTGAATCCCAGAAGAACATATCAGGGTTAAGAATTTGACCAAGTTCTAGCATGATTTGCTCGTCGCCGCGTGCATCTCCTGCTTGTAAAATCTTATTGATAGCACGAAGTGGTGTAAACCAAGCTCTAATTCCCCATCTCTCACAGCCCATAGCAATTGGCAAAACAATGTCTGCGCAAGCTACAGCAGTTGGTGTCATGAACAAATCACAAACAACAACAAACGGGACATTCTTCCACGCCTCAAAGACGCGTTTGGATTCACCTGCCATGTTGATGAATGTATTTGTTGAGCAGAGGAAGCCCATTTTAATTGGATAAGGCTCGCCTGTTTCCATTGCAAGTAGGATATCGTCTCCCATTGAGTGAGGACCAAAACCTACTGTACGAAGCGCATACTTGCCATCGCCAAGACGACCTTCGCGAACCTCTTTGCCCATGCCTTTGCAAATATTTTCTCTAATATCTGATTGCACGTGGCCATATTTAACATTTACAAATCCACCAGGAACATCAATGGAACCAGTTAAGACCTCAACTGCAGCTACTGCTAGGGATGCTCCTACTGCCCATTTTGTTTCATCGAGCGGAAGACCCCACTGAAGCGCAACTGTTCCAGCATTGCCAAGGTAGCGAGCAGCTTCGATGATCTTTTCTGCAGGAACCCAAGAAATTTTCTCAACAACTTCTGGAGTATATGCAGAAGCACGCTCCTCTAAGGCCTCCATGCCATATACCCACATATCACAGAATTCTTTGTCGTAGAGACCTTCTTTGATCATTATGTTGCAAATGCCTAAAGCAACTGCAGCATCAGTGCCTGGCCTTAGCTGTAGGAAAATGTCAGCATGTGCAGCCATCCATGTAACACGTGTATCAACTACCATAAGTCTTGAGCCGTGTTGCATACAATCGATGATCCAGTGGCCAAAGAATCCGTCTGCATTTGATACAACAGGATTGCAAGCCCAGTTAAGAATTACATCAGGTCTTCTGTACTCAGGATCATCAAAACGCTCAGCTGATAGCTGTGCACAGTCAGCAATAAAGTCTGATCCGAAGATTGCATTCATTGCTTGCAAACGTGGTGTATAGCAGCAGTCACCTGAAAGCATTCCTGCAGTATCGTTTGGCGTCTTAAATCCTGCGAATGCAAGAGAAGATGTTTGCCATGTTGCATTTCTGCCTGTACCAATTCCGGTAACGATTGACTTAGCACCATATTGCTCAGTAACCTCATGTGCTTTCTCAGCAATAATGGAATAGGCTTCGTCTAACGAAATTTCTTCCCACTTATTTTCACCGCGCTCACCAACACGACGAAGCGGATGAAGAATACGATCTGGATGATTAACGGCCTCAACCATAGCGAGGCAGCGCATACACAAACGACCGTCATTAACTGGGCTTCTTGGATCACCCTCAATCTTCACAAGTTTATTGTCCTTTGTATAGAACAACACGTTGCATCCCTGATGGCATCCAGGTCCAGACCATTGGCAACTACGAGTGACTGTTACATCACCTTCCTGCCATTGCCACTCCTCGCGATAGAGATCAGGATTCATACCTTGTCTCATCTAAACGCTCCTCTCACTTGTATTCGTCGCTTTATTACGTGCTCTAATAGGGCGGCGAGACGACAACCGGCCTACTAGCATTAGCAAATTTGCCAACGCTTTCACCGGTTTCTCCTGTTCGCACTATATGTAATTGGGGTGCTATGGAAAAAATTCTGTTTATGCTGGTGCGATAGATAGCTATGGCATATGTGACATAACTATTAAGAATGTTTGATTAATGCCAATCAGGTGATTATATTTCCTCATATACGGCCATTATGCTGTATACGAATAGTACCAATTCAAATTGCATGCATCTCAGAGTAATAAGTATTCTCGATGATATAATTCTGGCTCGCACAAAATGCTAAGGAGGGATATTCGTTGAAGCTCGATTCCCTATACGAATACATCGTTCTAACGCATTATTTAAACTTCACAACGGCTGCCAACAACCTTCATACGTCACAGCCTAATCTAAGCAAGCACATACTTGAACTTGAACAAGAACTTGGAGTAGACCTACTGAAACGCGGAAAGCGGATTGAACTTACTCCTGCTGGTGCGGCGTTCCTTGAAGATGCTATTCAAATTCATCATCTATATAAAGACGCACTTAAACGCGTACGCGAAATCGATGCACATGACATAGTAGAGATAGCGGTTCAAGAACCGTACATCATGGATGCGATGAGCGAAATTCTTTTTAAATCAGTAATGCGTTTTAAAAGAGACAATCCCTATGTGCTGGCAAAATACTATTCTGAAAAAGGCAAGAAATCTGTCGAGTTGCTTGAACAGGGAAAAGTTGATATTGCACTCACGATCGATTGCAACAATATGGAATGGATTGAACGTATTAGTGATAAGAAAAACTTGATCTTCTTCCCTGTTGTTCAAGAGGAACTTTATGTATGGATGTGGGAGTATCATCCGTTAGCAAAAAGTGAGTCCATAACATTGGATGATTTGTTACGCGTTCCCATTAATATGACCGCAACAAGAAGTTTCGACCCTATGCGCTATGCAATCTTGGATCTGTTTCAAAAGTCTGTTGGAGAACGCCCTAATCTTCAAACTTATTCGAATGATTCCTTGAATGAGTTTTTCATGAACACACAGGATCGCAACGCTGTCTTTCTTGTTTCTGATTCGGTTGCGAATTCTCAACTATTGCACATGCATTATGACATGATAGCGAAGCCCATAAATGACCCAAGAGCAAAGATCACTTCTTATCTTTTACTCAGAAGTGATTATGAAAAACTAGCGATAGATTCATTCCTTGATACAGTAGAGCATGTAGTTGCGGAAAACATTGAACGGAATGAATCAGCAACATATCTAAACGACATCGTGCCATAGCAAGACCACAGCAAGAAAAAGTAGCTTTCCTGAGTGCATTGCTTAGTTCATTAAATAAAGATTGCTTGGTGTCTCCCGCTTAGAGCTTGGGGGCTGTAGTAGCTAAATAGTTTGCGAGGATTGTCGTAGTTGAATCATTCATGAGGATTGTTGCGGCTCTATGCATACTTACCATAGAACTCTGTACATATCTGCTAAATGCCTAATTTATGCATGAGTTCGTTTCGATAAGTAATGTCTTTTGCCGCTTTCTTTGCAATATCAATGTCATTGTTTTCCAATAAATAATCAAACAACTTAGACGATCGCACGGCATCACTATGTTCGCCTTCTGCATGTCCTTTACGTTCGGCAATTTTTAGTTGAGATTTATGGCTGTACTCTATATTCATTAAACCCACAGCGTACCTCCTCCACTCAACGTTAGCATTTTCCTGTTTTACTATTCTATACCCGATTAACTACGAGTCTTTGTAGCTGCGCTAGTGCGAATACCCGGAGGGCTTGGAATGCTCCATCCACATTTCTCGCACCGCGGATTTTCCTTTGTAAGAACAGTTTTGCAATGCGGACACCGTATTTCAGCTGGAGGCAAACTCGATCCACATTTTCCGCAATTTACGCAGGGATAACACATACTTAGTCCTTCCGAGCAACGGTTTTAAGCTACATAGTAATCCTTGCGATTTAATACAACAAATTACGATTATTGTCAGGCAGCATGCCTTGATGGAATATAAAAACTTGTTCTAAAGACTCTTTCGCAAACTGCGGCCAATTTTAATCTCAAATGCAAATTAGCCGCAAAAATTAAAACAATACTTACCAGATCGCGTTGTGCAATAAATACTAATTTAATGCATCTCTATAATGCGCTCTTAATTTCTTTGATAACCAGATCGAGTAAATCTGCAGTTGGAATACATGCTGCAATAACTACAGCTTCCATTTTTGACCCACCGTTAAGATTTATGTCTTTGGATCCATTAATTGTTGGAGCGACATTTATATCTGTCAAAGAAAACGATGTCGCATGATTCTTGGAAGTGGCAACCGCCTTTATGTGACCTATGATTGCGCCTGATTCATCGATTCTCTTTCCAATATTCAATAATGAACTACAAAATACCTGAAAAGAAATATGTGCTTCTGCGTTTCTTTCTACGGAAATAGATACAACTGCCAAGCCCTCATGCTCATGTGTACTAAGGAAATATATTGCGTCACCTGTGTTAATGCTCTCTCGTTCATGGTTATGCTGATGCTTTTGTTCATGGTTATGATTAGGCTCTTGTTGATAATCCTGTTTATGTTCATTGTCGTTGTCCATTTTTCCCCTAATCTAGTAATGCCGAAATAAACTCAGAGGGAATTTTTGAGCTAGCTGACACAACTATCCGCTTAGCATCACAATTAAAATCACTCAATGAATCATTAATGAACTCCATTTCATCGTCATCTACAAGATCTGTCTTGTTAATAACAATAATGTTTGCATCGGCTAATTGTTGACGAAGAATGTTTTGAAGAGGCACAAGAATACGCCGCCATCTTGAAGCATCAACAAGCGTGCAAATTTTTGCGTGCACCCCCATCGTCTTTTCAAGGTTATCGCGCATCTGCCTAGGTATCGCAAGACCCGTTGATTCAACAATCAATATATCTGGATCAAAATCCCGTTTTATTCCCATTACGGCTTCAGGAAACTCACCTGCCATAGTGCAGCACGCGCATCCTGAAAGCATGGTGGACACATTGTAGCCATCACGTTCAATGAGCTTATCGTCAATACCTACTGCACCAATCTCATTTTCGAGTATCGCAATAGAAATCTCTTTAGAAGATTCTTGTACCATAAATGGTACAGTATTTAATAAAAGAGTGGTTTTCCCGGATCCGAGAAAACCACCCAAAATGATTATGTCCATTCGCTGCTTAACCTTAACCCTTGATTAGTTCAACTGCTTTTGCTGCCGCAGCACCAGCGTCTTCAGTATATGCGTCTGCACCAACCTCATCAGCATACGCTTGCGTAACCGGAGCTCCACCAATCATGATTTTTACATTGCCACGAAGTCCCGCATCTTCAATTGCTTGAATAGTGGTTTTTATGCCCGACATGGTGGTTGTAAGAAGCGAAGAGAAACACACAAGGTCTGTATCTGGATGCTCTTGCAAGTACTCAACAAAAACTTCAGGAGCAACATCTACTCCAAGGTCTGCAACTTCAAAGCCTTTAGCCTCTATCATCATACGCACTAAATTCTTTCCGATATCATGCATGTCACCTTTAACAGTACCTATAACTGCTTTCCCAACAGGCTCAGCCCCTTCCTTTGAAAGATAAGGCTTCAATATGTCAGTACCAGCAGTCATAGCACGAGCAGCGACCAACATCTCGGGCACGAACACCTCGCCTGCACTAAACTTCTCACCTATGATATCCATCGCAGGTACTAGCGCATCGTTTAGAATTTCCATAGGGTCGCAACCCTCATCAAGTGCTTGTTGTACCAAAGGCTTAACTTCCTTTTTCTTTCCACGTTGAACTGCACTTGAGATGTCATCATATATTGTCATTTTCTATCTCCTTTAATGTTTGACTTTTGATGCTTGTCTGGTTTTGATGAACTCTGATCTGAGTCTCACTTAGCACGTGCTTGGTTCTTATTTGGTTCTTATTTGGTTCTTATTTGGTTCTTATTTGGTTCTTATGTAGTCTTTATTCAGTTCTTATAAACCTTGGATCCATACTCATGAAGTTCATCCATGAGCCACTTCATTTTTTGTTTTGAGTCATCAGTTGTACAAATAATGCCTCCATCCCAAAAGATGAGCCCACCATCTGCTCCAAAATCATCGATCGCCTTTCGCACAGATGCTCGTACAACCTCTTCATTGGCACCCGGCATACCACCATCGCCCTGGCGATCCCACCCACCAGTAATCACAAGACGACTTCCAAAGCGTTCTTTATCGGCTCGAAGATCATCATTTGGTACAGGAAGCTGACAGATGTCATATCCCATATCAAGGATTTCTTCAATTAGATATCCATTGTTCCCACAGCAATGAAACTCAGCTAGAGCCCCTTGTTCATGAATTGCATCAGCGATCTTTTGAAAATAAGGCTTGTAGTGCTCTTGAAACATTTCTCGAGAAAAGAAAGGGCCATCTCCTGACGCAATATCATCACCAGAAAAAATGATGTCAGGCTTGATATATGTACCAAGATAACTAATTAACTCAACCAAAAAGTCTGTAAGAGCACTTGTTAGCGCATCTAGTTCTTCAGGGTTTTCATAAACTTGGCAAAGTCCTTCAACCCACCCCATCATATTAATAGGTATAAGGAATATGCCTGCAGTATTTGCCATAGCAACATCGACTTTATCAGGGTCATAATTTTCACCATGGAATTCCGCCGTCATCCTTTCCCAATCAAGAGTTGCGAGATCGGGAAACTTGATAATATCTCGCCAGTCTTCAATGTCATCCATTGCCTGCCAGTTAGGGTCAGGCATTTTTCCGGCTGCTTCGAAAACCCATTTCACATTGCAGAAATCTGTCCCAGTTTTAGGATCAATGCCCCAAATAGGGGGTCTAAAAACATTTGCATCTTCTGTAAAACTTGGCACCCATTCTGGCTTTCCACCTTTTGCAGCAATTAGCCAGTTTTCTTTTTTGGTCGTCAACTTCTATCCTTTCTCAGGTTGTTTAACCTTGCAATTGGATTTAGCACCCGTACGTTCCAGCTAACTCCTGACGAACCTCTTTGAAAACATCTGAAGCCTCTTTGTCATACCAAGTTCGTGGCGGAAGAAGAAACGGCGTATAGTACCCAGTTTTGCCCCACTCTGTAAATTCGCGCTTACACTGTTCACGAACATCTTCTGGTGTAAGAATTCCAGCTGCATCTTTGGTAAAAAACTCTTGTGCATGGACTGTGACAAGGTAAGACATTTTGTCCCCAGTTTTTTCAAGCGCAGCACCTATATCGTTGATATCCATGCATTGAAGAGCATCTATGCCTATTTCTGGAAATTCAGGAATTATTTCGTCATATTTCCCGCAGGAATGTTGAACGAATGTTATCCCATGAGAATGCGCAGCATCAACAATTTTCTTCTGTCTTGGTTTTATAAGTTCACGCCATAAATCAGGTGAGAAGAACGGACCTGCCTGAGTACCCCAGTCATCATGAAACAAAATGACATCTGGCTTGTAATACTCTGCCAATTTATCAATTAGCTTAATTTTGTACTCAACCATTGCATCAAAAAATGCTCCGACCTCTTCGGGCTCTTCCAACAAAGAACAAAGCGCCTCTTCAAAACCCATAAGAATATGTAAACGCTCCCAAAGACCGGTAAGCACAACTAAACTTACAATGTTCGCATCGCGATCAATTTCATCTAGTGCGTCTAGTTTCACAGCACGATCCCAGTCCCATGCATCTAGGTCGGGAAACTTAACCACATCTCGCCATTCGGTAATATCATCAAGCACATGTGTTGAGCAATCCGGAGCCGGAGTGCTACCTGGCACTGCGCTTTCCCATGCGCATCCAAACCAATCATTTCCACCCTTATTGAAAGGCGGTCTCTCTTCAAAGCCATTAATTGGGTATATCATCACTTCGCCCTCGCCTGTAATCGGCATGATTTCAATGGGGCGATGCTGATAAAAATTCAAAAAGTTTTCTTTTGCATCCATTAGAATCTCCTATTCCCCTTCGCAAAGCTTTTTAAGCGAAATCTGATAGAGAGCTTCCGTCATTAGAGCTCTATTAGAACGAGCAGCAGAATAGATTGATAACGCAACGGGTTTACCAGGAATGATAAAGTCGTCTGCCCAAGCCTCAGCTGCAGCCCAAACTTCTTCGTCCGTTGCGTCTTCCCCTAGTTCAGGGACTTCAACTTCAACTATCAATTTGTCCCCATAAGTATCGACCACGGATTTTTTATCGTTGACATCTTGACCCATCCACATATCAGCTCCAGCTTCTATCATGATTGGAACAAGACTTTCGATTTTTCCGCAAGAATGAAGTTCAACTGCCACGCCCAAAGAATGCGCATGATCAATAAGGCGTTTTAAATGAGGCAGGATCATTTCACGGATTGTTGCCTCAGAAAGAAGCGGCGCCGTCTGAGATCCCCAGTCATCGTGGATCTCAAGTACATCGATATCAAAATACTTTTTGAAGTTGTCCACATATGTAATGTACAGATCAGTGAGCTTTGTAAAAAGAGCCGTCACATATTCTTGCGAGTCTTCGTCAATCATTGCGATGGCCGCGTCTTCAAAACCCATAAATGAGATCAAGCGCTCAAAAAATCCAGTAAAAATGGTTGATTTGCGCGCAAAATTTGGGTCAGATAGATACTCCGCACTTGCCTTTGCTTGGCCTTCCCAATCCCACTCATCAGGATTTGGAAAATGGATCACTTCTTCCCAGTCCTCAATATCATCAAGTATGTGGCCACCAGGTTTCACCATTGACCCACGTATGTCATGGTCATAAACCCAAGTGATACCAAAGACGTCTTGTTCACCTTCGGGATTAGGTACAAATTTGGGACCACCATCTTTTACGGTGCCACGAGCACGATTGTCAGGCAAAATACCTGAATTTATTAACCTCATGTCTAATACATTTAGAAGGTATTGGCATTTTTTGGTTTTGAATGCTTCGAGGAAATTTTCACGTGGAGTACAGGGTTTATCTAAAGAGGTTTCTGTCTTTAAGGTTTCTGCCGGTGCATCAGAGCTTTCAGACTTAGCAATACCGGAAGCCACCTCACCTTCATTACAAGCCTTCATATCTTTGCTCCTTCTAAAACTAATTGAGACGCAATGACAGATAGCATTGCGAGACAATAGGAATATGAGCGATGGAAATCGCCAGAAGAATCACTATGATTTGCTTAGGCTTGATAGGTAGGAATACCTGGGCGGATTATATCACACTCAAGGTAAGGTTAGAGCCGGCTCTATTTCAAACCATTTAGTGCGCCAGGCAACCCAAAGGAACGACATGTACCCCATCTGGTCGCGTATATGCATATGCTGAACCTGTTAAAACGAGCAAAAACGACGGTGTGCCACTCTTATCGTGGTCGACCTTGTCTGCCAGTCTCTTCAAGTTCTTAGCACCTTCCTCAATACGAGATTCGCCACCAAGCTTTACCTCAATAGCTCCCCATCGCCCATCATTGAGTCTCACTATGGCATCAGCTTCAAGTCCACTTTTATCGCGATAGTGATAAACATCACCGCCGAGCATGCGAGCATATACTCGAAGATCATGGACACAGAGATTCTCGAACAGAAAACCCATGGTTTGCAAATCATCTAATAAACCAGAAGGACTTGTATCCAATGCAGCTGCAGCTATAGATGGATCGCATAGATATTTCACTGGAGAAACACGCAACGTAGTCTTAGATCTTAAAGTTGGAGCCCATGCCTTTACCTCATCAAGCACGAATATCCTACGCAAAGCCTTTAAATATACTCGTAGTGTTGGTTCAGATACACCAATCCCTGCGTTCTTTACATCTTCTAGTATCGTCGCGTTTGTGACGCCTTGGCCAGTATTTCTCGCCAATGAACGAATAAGCGCATTGATCCTGTCTGGATCCAAATCGATTCCTTCCGCCTCTGCGACATCCGACTCACAGATCGCATCAATATAATCGTAAGCGATGGACTGTTTAGTACTATGAACTATGGATGCAGGCCACCCTCCCCTGCATATAATACGTGCGTATTCTTCTATATCTATTGAAGAGGCTCCACCGACGTTATCTCCATTGAACAAATCTGTTAGCGAAACTTCGCACGAGCTTTCATTTGTTTCCTCTAGCGTCATCGAAGACATTGTGATGCGCGCTATACGGCCTGTTCCAGTATGTCGTAATACGGACGGATCGACAGGTGTAGCCGAGCCTGTCAGCAGAAATTGTCCTGCTTCTCCTTTCAACTGGTCTGCATCACTGATTACTGCATCCCATAGTGCTGGCGCCAATTGCCATTCATCGATAAGCCTAGGGCGTTTTCCGCGAAGCAACAACGAAGGCTGTACGGCTAATGCGTCTATGCTCCGTATATACACATCAGGATCTCTCATAAAAAGCGCACTATTTGCAAACTGCTCGCATGTCGACGTTTTGCCTACCCATTTCGGGCCACGAACTAGCACCGCTGATATGTTCAACAGTTTTTCTTGCAGATATGCATCAACCAATCTGGGTATATATTGATAAGCCATGTTTTTTCCTTACGACAAGGCCATTATAATGGATGTTTTCGTATTTGGCGAGTTTTAACTTTCGATTTTGGCTTATTTTTACTTTCGTATTTGGCGAGTTTTAACTTTCGATTTTGGCTTATATAATTCGGATTTTCGTACAGCAGACATATTCCAAATTAAGGATCATCTTGGAAGACACTCGAGAATACATCCAAGAACACATTTTGAAATTTAGCTAAGATATCATCAATTAAGCAGTTCACGAGAATCCGATAAGTACGATCTGTACGTCAATTGTCAGTTATTAGCTGGTAGCTGTTGAGCGCCTATTGATAATTGCTAGCTGCTAATTGCCCGCTGCTAATTGCCAATCGACAAGTGGTAGCTGCCTGATTTATGGATTGCATATGCTAACGGATACCCAACACCCCTTAAGCTGGATTGCCTATATAATGTATGAGTTACTAAACTAGACAAAGATTTGAAGTATTAGGTTTAAAGAAGGAGCAGTCTAAATGAAACTAACCGGCAAAGTCGCAGCTACTATCGCAGCAGGCGCCTTAGCATTTAGCATGCTTGGGGTTGCTGGATGCGGCCCTAAAGAAGAGGAACAAGCTCAAAAGGAATTCACTACCGAAGAAATTGATGCTCAAGACATTGAGGTCACAGATGTTGGTTTCCATGTGTTTAATGGCGACACTGTAAGTTACGCATTTACGGTTAACAATCCAAATGAAGGCTATGTCGCCAAAAATGTTACTTTCCAAATTGAAGGTTATGACGCAGACGGCATGATGGTTGTTGGCGGCGGCGAAACAATCCAAGACGTTTATGCTGGCGTTGAAACCGGCGCTGCAGGAACTTCATTTTTACCAGAAGGATCTGCTGAGATAGATCGCTTCGAAGTTACGCCTTTGATGGAGCACGTAAATTGGGAAAAGACCGATCTTACATCTGACGAAATTGCGAATATGTTCACTCTGTCAAACACAGACGTTGAAGCGTTTGATACATCAATGACTGTAACGGGAGACATTTCAGTTGATCTAAGCACTCTTTCTGACGAGGAAGATGGTACAGCCGATGATCCAAATGCAGCACCACCTGCTGATGCTCGCGTTGAGGCTCATGTAGTTGCTATTCTTAAGGATTCCGACGGAAACATTATTTGCGGCGCAAGCTCACAGGGAATTATGCTTGACCCATCAATGGTGAACATCGGTGGCGTAGGCCCTGGTGAGAATGCATCATCTGCTGAAGGCGATACAGAAGAACCAGCAGAAGGTGAAGAAGGCGAGGGTGAAGGCGAAGAGATCACAAATAGTAAAATCGCACGCACTACTTTCGTAATCGATATCCCAGGAGTTATTGATTACGCTACATGTAGCATCTTGACAACTCCAGGACTATAAGCCAAGCTTAATTGTTGTGAATTAAAGGCGAGCCATATGGCTCGCCTTTTTTGGTGTTGAGGCACAATCCAGAGTTATAGGGTTATAGGCATAGGGTTATAGGCACAAACTCCTGACACTACACAGACACTAATCCAGAATCGACATAAAAAGACCCCCTGAACTGGGGGTCTTTTAACATTCATGGTGGTCGGAGGGGGACTTGAACCCTCGGCACGCGGATTTTCAGTCCGCTGCTCTACCAACTGAGCTACCCGACCTTATGTTGTTAAAGCTAAACAATGTATCGAAACTTATTCACATGCTTCAACTTTAACGCGAGCCTATATTCTAGCGATGCAGTTTTATTAGTGCAAGCATTTCATAGGCCGATGGCATGCATTGATATAACTATGAACGTTCCTAAACAAATATAAGGCCCAAATGGCATCCTAATCTGTAGATATTCAACGACATTACACTTATTAAACTTGTCTCCATCGCCTAAAGCATTTGCGCAATACAGTCTTGAATACGATTTCGCCATTGAAATTACACTTTGCAACACAAAGGCAACGCATGCAATCAACAAAATCACAAATACCTGATCAATGCCCAGAAATAGTGCAATCGCAGATAAAAGCTTAACGTCGCCACCACCCATACCAAAGTCCCCGGTTATGGATTCAAAAATTGCCGTGAACGCAAACCCGAATATGAATACCACACAAGCACTTAGTATTCCAAAGCAGGGATCAACAATACCGATTCTTGCATCAATGCTTGGGGTAGTGCTTGAAGCCCAAACAAACCAAGTGATGACTACATATAACACCAGTCTGTTGGGAATCCTTGAGGTTCGAAGGTCATATACCGCAGCATAACCAACCTCAATCACAAGCATCGCAAGAGCTAGCGCGCAAAGACAAACATCTATCTCAGCCAAAAATCAGCTCACGCTCCTGGCCGGTTAAAGCCTCTCTTGCTTGATCGCGTAAATTATTTACACCAATAAAAAACTGTCGCATCATGACAACCGTTAAATAACGACCCTTAGCAGTAAGAGTCAATTCAAAATCATCATCTGTATCAAAGGCACCACATGCACGCATAAAAGCCATTTCAACGGGAAGACCCTGATCGACACTTATTCCAAAATCACGTTTAAATTCTTGTTTGTCTAAACGAAGTCCAAATAGTTGCATCATGAATCGATAACGCATGCGATCACGAAGACTGAATTTCGTACGCCCCATGGTCGACATCTTGCCAGACTCAATCGCTTTGTTATATTCCCTGACTGAAAACGTATTCACATACAAATTTTCACCAAGATAAGTAATCCCGCCAGAACCAATCGCTGGATACTCCTCATAGTCCACAACATATTCATCTATCATCGGCGATTCATCGCCAGCCTTGAAGGCGCCTGTTGCAGCCGATTTACAGCTATTTTTATTGCGGTTAAATGTCCACGCAGATCCAAAATCAAATGCACCAGTATCAACTAAAAGTTCACATATGATTTCGTAAAAGCGCCTTTCGCGAGAGTAGTCCACACGTCCGACCGTATTAGCAAGCGATTTCTGCACACTAGGAGACGCCATAAGTGGATAAAAAGTTGTTTGCGATGCACCTGATTCAACAACCTTGATTACATCTGATATCAAGACATCTTCTGTCTGCGCAGGAAAGTTGAAGATCATGTCTGCATTCATGGAGACAAAATAGGGACTAGCCTCTTGTATACGCTCAAGAATTTCTTGGCCAGAGCCATACTTGTCATATCTATCCATCTGACGCAACAGATCATCATCAAAGCTCTGAACACCGACGGACAGCCTTTGCACACGACCCTCAAGCTTTTCAAGATAACTTGGAATCAAATGATTCGGATTCGTCTCTGTGGATATCTCTTTAATAGAAAAAATATCACGAGCTAAATCTATAGTTTCGCAAAGCTCGTCAAGCATAATCGTGGGAGTGCCACCACCTATATATGCACTTTCAAAGTCATATCCCATATCTTTTAACATGAGCATTTCTTTGCGAAGGTTCTCAAAATAAGGCTTTGCCCTATCCTCAGAAAATGGAAATCTATTAAACGAGCAATATGGACACAGTCTTTCGCAAAACGGCACATGCATATAAAGCATGTATTTTTGCCCCGGTTTAGGCTCTGGCACCGCCTCGCCCTCTGCAGGCTCAAGCTTTAAGTAATTATTAGTAGTCGCCTCAACGACTTTGGATAACAATCTTTCAGAAAGCACCTAGTCCCAGCTTTCTCTTCCCGCCAAAGCCTTAAGGCCTATATCGTGACGCAACTGCTTGCCTTCAAAATTGATAAGATCACAAGCTTCATATGCCAAGTTACGAGCATCCTCAAAACTATCGGCCATGGCCACAACATTCAAGACACGTCCACCTGCAGTGACGAGTTCCCCATCCGAATTCCTAGCAGTTCCTGCGTGGAAAACCGTTACTCCATCCAGCGCTTCAGCATCTTCAATACCTAAGATAACCTTGCCTTTTTCATATGAACCGGGATATCCCTCGCTTGCAAGTACTACACAAACCGCCCAATTGTTTGACCATTTGAGATCAATGTCATTAGCGCGTCCTTGAGCAACAGCACTCATGGCATCTGCAAGGTCACTTTCAAGCCTTGGTAAAACCACTTGTGTTTCAGGATCTCCAAAGCGCACATTAAACTCAACGATTTTTGGACCTTCAGGCGTTAGCATAAAGCCGCCATAAAGGGTGCCTTTGTATTCCGGAACAGCAGATGCTGCGGTGTCCATAATGGCGACCATCTGCATCATTTCATCATCGCTAACTATTGGCACCGGAGAATACACTCCCATGCCTCCAGTATTGGGGCCTGCATCCCCATCAAATGCACGTTTGTGATCCTGAGACGGAGCCATCGGAAAACTTTTACCCTCAGTCACAAAAGAAAGCATTGAACACTCAGGGCCTTTCATGCATTCTTCTATTACTACAGTCGATCCAGCATCCCCAAATGCCCCTTCAAAGCAAGCCGTTACTGCGTCTTCTGCGCAATCAAGCGTCTCAGCCACAACAACACCTTTGCCAGCAGCCAATCCATCAGCCTTAACAACAATCGGAGCACCCTGTTCGCCTACATATGCAAGTGCATCTTCTGCATTGTCAAACGCTTTGTATGTAGCTGTCGGAATTGAATTTTTCGCCATAAATTCCTTAGCGAACTGCTTAGATCCTTCCAAAGCAGCTTCCGCAGAATTTGGACCATAGACATCTATCCCAGCATTTCTTAGCGCATCTGCAACACCCTGAACAAGCGGAGCCTCAGGCCCTATAACAACAAGGTCAATCCCTTTGTCTTTACAGAATCCGATAATTGCCTGTGCATCCATTGCGTCTAACGCTATGTTCACAGAAGCGCCACCTGATACAAGAGGCATACCAACCGTTCCCCCATTACCAGGTGCTATAAAAAGCTCTTGAACCCTAGGGGATTTTGCAAGCGACCAAGCAATAGCATGCTCACGTCCACCGCTTCCAAGTACCAAAATCCTCATTTCAGATCACTCCATTTGTCCATCAACTAGCGAAAAATTGTTTGGTCGCGATCTGCTCCAACTGAAATTATGCTCATTGGGACACCCGCAAGTTCTTCTAGACGTTCAATATATGTTCGCGTTGTTTCCGGAAGTTCGTCGTATGTTTTACAACTAGAGATATCTACACCCTTCCAGCCAGGCCATTCTTCATAAATTGGGTGTGCATGGAAAAGAACCGACTGCTGCATCGGGAAATAATCATATCGTTTGCCATCGCATTCATAAGCAACGCAAACTTTAATGGTGTCAAATGCAGAAAGTACATCAAGCTTAGTAAGTGCAATGTCTGTAAGACCATTGACCTGTGCAGCATATCTTGCAATCACTGCATCAAACCATCCACAACGACGTTTTCTTCCTGTAGTCACGCCGAACTCGTGCCCAGTTGAACAGAGAAGTTCACCGTCAATTGCATCTTGTCCAGTACCTCCATCTTCTGCGTATTTAAGTTCTGTCGGGAAAGGACCTCCACCAACTCTTGTTGTATACGCCTTGCTGATACCAAGGATTTTGTCGAATTTGTTAGGACCAACACCGGTGCCAACCGACGCCCCACCCGCACAGCAACTTGAAGAAGTGACATAGGGATATGTTCCATGGTCAACATCAAGCATGGTGCCTTGTGCGCCTTCAAAAAGAATTGATTTACCATCGTCTAAGGCTTGATTCAACAGAAGCGCTGTCTCGGTCATGTATTGCTTCAAAATCTGCGCATACGGCATATATTCTTCTACGATTTCTTCTACCGTATAAGTTTGCAAACCATATATTTTTTGCAAAATAGGATTCTTTTGCGCAAGCGCATTTTCCACTTTCAGACGGAAGATTTTCTCATCCATAATGTCTTGCATGCGAATACCGCGTCTTGCTGCTTTATCTTGATAGCAAGGACCAATGCCTCGCTTTGTTGTACCAATTTGGTTTTCCCCAAGACGCTTCTCTTCTGCGCCATCAAGTACCTTGTGGTAAGGCATGATGACATGAGCATCGCAAGATATCTTAAGGCGTTCGCAGCTAATACCTTCAGACTCCAGTAAAGCCATTTCTTTTACTAAAACGCCTGGATCAATAATTACGCCATTTCCTATAACAGGTACAGCGCCTTCATACATAACACCCGATGGCATCAAATGTAGGGATAGCTTTGTATCTCCATGAATTACAGTATGGCCTGCGTTGTTTCCACCTTGAAATCTAACGACATAATCATAGTCGCTAGCGATCAGGTCTGTAATCTTGCCTTTACCCTCATCGCCCCACTGAGTACCAACAAGCACTGTCGATGGCATTTTTGATCCTTTCAAAAATAAGTTTTCGATTGCCTTATAGGCTACGCATTTAGTTACATCTCAAATTGCGCATCCAATATCGTATTCGATTTCTGGTCAGTTTCTTTAAACTTCAGAATATGGGCGAGGCGACATTTATGCATTGTTTACCCACAACATTATTCTAACGGTTTGGACTTAAACGGAGGCTTAAATAGAAGTATGACAACGGCTATGGCAAGTATCAAACCGAATGCGGCCAATACTACGCCAAGCGCTGAATATGAAAGACTTCCTGTATAGCGTCCAATTATGAATACAGGCACTCCTATTACAAGCAAAAGCGCACTTAAAAATGCAGAAATACAAACTTTCATGTAATAGTGCGTTCGAATATGATTCTCTTCGGTAAGTCTTTCGGTTACACGCTTGAGAATCTGCTCCTCAATTACTGCACTATTTCCATAAGTTGAGGCAGCATGACCAAGCGATACTGGCACAACAGCATCAGTTGTATGAACCACCTTTTCCGGCTTACCTGTTCTAAAGTGTACCTTGTCCAAGCTATGGGTTTCTGATGCTTGGGTGTCTGGTATTTGTGTATCTGATTCTTGGATTTCCGATGTTTGGGTATCTAGTGTTATGGTATCTGATCCCTTGGTACCCCGAGGTTCACTATCCATTAGTATTCACCCACTCGAGCAGAATCGATGAAGTTATTAAACTTTGTATGAGCGTCATCAAAAGCAAGCGTCACGCTTCCGGTACGACCATTCCTGTGTTTTGCAACTATAACCTCAGCCGTTCCAAGATCTGGACGATCACTGCTTGCAGCTTCCATTTCATCGCGCGAACGATCGAGAAACATAACAATATCTGCGTCTTGCTCAATATTGCCTGAATCACGAAGATCAGAAAGCATCGGACGCTTACCTTTGCGGTTTTCGATACCACGGCTCAGCTGAGCTAATGCAAGCACAGGCATATTCATTTCTTTCGCAAGAATTTTGAGACCTCGTGAAATCTCGCCAATCTCAAGGTCGTGACGACCGTCGCGTCTAGCTGTGCCCGGCTGCATTAACTGAAGATAATCTATGACGATCAGTGCTTTTTTATCAGTTCCAACAAGCCTTCTAAGCTCACGCCTTACTTTCGCACGCGCTTCCATAAGAGACAAGCTAGAAGTATCATCGATTTGAATCTCGCATTTTGATATCAGACGATCTGCAGCATCTGCCATAGCGCTCCAGTCAGCGGTGTCTACGTTTCCAGAACGCACCTTCTCAAGTGGAACCATAGCCTCAGCACAAACTATACGCTGTACAAGCTGGGTTTTTTTCATTTCCAACGAGAAGAACGCAACGACTGCCCCACTCATAGCTGCATTTACTGCAAGATTTAAAGCAAACGCAGTTTTTCCAATTGAAGGTCTAGCGCCAAGAATAATCAAATCTCCACCACGAAAACCATGGAAGATATCATCAAGATCCTTAAATCCAGTTGGCACGCCAACGATACTACCTTTTTGTTTAGATATCGCATCAAGTTCTTCAAGCGTTTCATGCACTAATGATTCAATGGGCTCAAAAGAGGAGCTCACTTGATTTTCGGTGACCTCAAAAAGTGCACGTTCGGCTTCATCAACTACCTGGCTCACTCCTTCTGGAGCATCGTAGGCAAGTGCATTTATTTCTGCCGCTGCGCGTATTAGATCACGCTGTATCGACGTCCTCTTGACGATTTCCATATGGCGCTCCCAGTTAGTGAGCGCAAAAGTATTGGCGTTCAGATCAAGTAGGTATTGCCTACCGCCTATAGCCTCAAGCTGGCCTTTTGTGTTGAGCTTATCTGCAAGCGCAATAACATCAGGTTCAAGGCTATCCATCATCATCTCAACGATAGTCTCGAAGATTGTTCGATGTGACATGCGAAAGAAATTCTCAGGTTTCAAACCTGCGACCATTTCATCACATACGTCTCTGCTCAAAAGGCACGCAGCTAAAACAGCTTGTTCTGCTTCTATATCGTTTGGAAGCTGAGCCCTTTTGGCAAGATCTGCATTTTGGGATGCTGTTTTGTTATCTACGTTTTGCTGGGGCATATTGCGCCTCCATCTCCTTTTAAGCTAAAAGGCCGAAGTCCATCAAGCAGATGGTCCTCGGCCAGAAGATTAATTCAGCTTACTAGTTTATTCAGCTTTCTCAGCCTCTTCGGCAATCTCGACAGCTTCATTCTCAAGCGCCGTCTCAACTACCTCGTCTTTGATCTCTTCAGCTAAAGCCTCTTCAGCTGTCTCAACAACCTCTTGCTCAATTGCATCAGCAACAGCGTCCTCAGCGGCTTCAGTCTGAGCAACCTCATCCTGAAGTGTATCTCCAGAAACAACTACCTTAACCGTAGCTTTAATGTCACGATAGAAACCAACAGGCACACTGTATTCACCAATCTGCTTGATTGGCTTACCGAGTTCGATGCGCCTACGATCAACATCAAGACCAAACTGTTCATTGATCGCATCAGCAATCATTGGAGCAGTAACTGAGCCAAAGAGTTGACCTTCGTCTCCTACCTGAGCCTTGATTCGCACGGTTGCTCCCTCAAGCTTCTCAGCAAGACTGTTTGCATCAGATACACGAATTTCTTCGCGCTTTTCAATGTTCTTCCTGCGTTGCTCGAGTTGCTTCAAATTGCCTGGAGTTGCCTTTACAGCATATCCCTGAGTCAAAAGGAAGTTGTTGGCAAATCCTCTACTTACGTTAATGACGTCGCCTTCACCACCACGACCTCTAACTTCTTTAAGAAGAATGACTTCCATGTCCGCCTCCTAACGGTTGCGACGACGGTCTCCACGACCGCTGATTGCCGGAACGGAATACGGAATGAGTGCCATAATTCTTGCACGCTTAATAGCATTTGCTATATCGCGCTGATGTTGGTTGCACGCCCCTGTAACACGGCGAGGCTTGATCTTGCCGCGATCTGTCGTGTACTTGCGAAGCATCTGCGTATCTTTATAGTCGATATAATCGACGTTATCCTTGCAGAACTGGCAAGCTTTGCGACGAGGCTGCTTTGCATAATCGGCCATTTTTAAACCTCTAACTTTCGAGTTCTCTCTTATCCCTAGAAGGGGATGTCTTCGTCGTAGACGGTGGAAGAAGTATCTACAACCGGAGTGGATGGGGCGCTATATGCAGATGCATCCTGCTGTTGCGAATAAGAACCGCCGCCGTTTGCACCTTCGCCCTTCTTGCGACCAAGCTCCATATCGTCAACGATAACCTCTAATTTGCTTCTCTTTTGGCCTTCTGGACCCCATTGGCTCCAACGAAGTTTGCCTTCGATGAACACTTGGTCTCCTTGGCTAAGTCGATCCGCAAAGAATTGAGTTCTGTTTCCGAAAAGAGTGCAATCAACATAGTTTGCATAATCTTCCCATTCGCCAGTTTGCGAATTCTTGCGACGATCGTTTACCGCTACGCCGAATGAAAGAATCTGCATCCCTGATTGTGTAACGCGAACCTCTGGTTCACGCGTTAGTCTGCCGCTTATGGTTACTCGGTTGATACTCATGCTTCTTGTCACCTATTCCAATCTAATCCCTGTCAGTACGTGCAACGATCATGTGGCGCACGACCGCGTCATTAATACGCAAAATACGGTCGAGCTCTGCGATGCTGTCAGGTTCTGCATGGAAATCAACTAGGGTGTAATCGGCATCAGTAAGCCCATTAATCTCGTAAGCTAACTTGCGCTTTCCCCAGTCATCGACATTGTCAATCTGACCTTTAGATTCAGAAACCGTTGCCTCAATACGAGACGCAACATTTGCACGGGTCTCATCATCAAGGGTCGGAGCGACAAAATACAACAATTCGTAAGCCTTCATCGACTCACCTCCTCTGGACTAACGGCTCCGGACAGGTGATCCCGGAGCAGGGTGTCCGACTATCTTATCAGAAACTCCCCGTATAGCAACTAGAAATCACCTGAATTTATATTTTCCATTCGTATGATGTCGCTTCGCCCATGCTTCACACATGCACCATCTCAAAGAAGGAAAACGACACCTCATGATCCTGTTTGGCCGATTATGTTTTGATCAGGATGCCGTATCCCTTCACCGACACGCCATACTATAGCGATCGAATCGATCAGTTATCTGATTCGTTCTAGCGTTTTAGCGCATATTTTTAAGGTGAATTTCTGACTATTTCAATATGAAATCTTTTATTCCCTTACATGAATCCAACAAAATTTGATGTTGTTCCTTTACAAAATCTTACCCAGCTTTGGTACACCAAATAACATCCGATCAATTGCCAAGAAAAAGACCCGCTCAAAAGAACGGGTCTTCATCAAGGTATCCAAAACAACTAATCGTATATCGTGGATTATATGTAAACCGAGGATCGCAGATCGCTCACGGTGGAGCGTTTATCGCAAACCGTAAACCGCAAACCGTAAACCCTAAATCGTGGAGCCTACGCCATAGAACCTACATCTCTAAATACTTGGAATCAATTTCTCCTTCTGCATATGTATTTGCATCACGCAAACGATCCATATAATTTGGAGCCTCGCCAATATAAGAAGGGTTCTCACTAAAAACAGGGCGACCAGAAGGATCATTGCTGTACAGAATACCTATCGCAAAACCATTTGGTGCTCCAGGAACACCGCCTTCTGCGATAATTGCATCCTTTACACCCTCGTTAGTTTCAACATAGCCGTCATAACAAAGAGCGTATGCCATAGCACCCGCAGCGCCTTCAACAGTATGTTGCGCTAACTTGAAACACTCATCAGCGCTATTTCCGGGATGAGCTTCAATAAATACACTATCGCGAACAACAAGAGCCGTAAAAGGAACAATTTCCTCTCCGGCCATCATTTTTTGTTTGCCTTCATCAAGGCCATACAGCAATACGCGCTCAAGAATTTCAGGCATCTGCGGAACTGCTGTTCCAGGGTTTTCCACCATACGATCTGCCATCAAAGGTCTCCTTCCAAAAACCCCTATTGGGATTAGTCTATCTTATTGCATAAAGAGTAGTTACGTTTGTGAAATATTAACATTCAAAGACGAACCATAGAGTCACTATTTGATGGCGGAGGGGCAGGGATTCGAACCCTGGATACCGCTTAACACGGCATAACGGTTTTCGAGACCGCCGCATTCAACCGCTCTGCCACCTCTCCGCGAGGCGACCGCTTGATGGAAAAAATGGCGGAGAGGCGGGGATTCGAACCCCGGATACGCTTTTGGCGCATACACGATTTCCAATCGTGCTCCTTCGGCCAGCTCGGACACCTCTCCGTATTTGCGATTGGCTATTAAATATAGCGAGATGAAAGTATAGACCAAAATCAGTATCTTGGAACAGTAAAGTAGCAATCACCGTTCCAACGAATATCTATTTTAGACTGCACTGCCTTACTGTGTCGCTGCGCCGTCACCTTCCGCTGACCCAGCATCTGCGGCCCCTGTATCGGCAGCACCTGTATCAGTTGCACCTGCGGCAGCACCTGTATCACCTTCTGCTTGCGCAACATCGTTTTCAAGCTCGTCGGTTGTCACCTGCTCCTCTTCAGCAGCAACGTTATCATCTGTATTCTTTAAAGCCTTTTCGTTAATTTCATCCATCTCTTCTTGCGTGTACTCATCGCTCATATCAACGTTGTAAGGCACATCCTCAGGCATAGGATTTATTACCACTTCATTGGTCTCACGCATTGATTTGAGCCATTCATCCTTTGCATCAGTAGAAGATGAACTGGTCTCGTTTTCCACGATGCGTTCACGGATATCTTCAGGGATTTGATCTTCGCTTGTAACGGTCTCTGGAGCCTTAAACTCTTCGGTGCACTTGATGATGTGATAGCCATACTTTGACTGAACAGGCTCACTTATTTCGCCCTCAGAAAGATTGTCGAGACCAATTTGGTATTCCTCAACGAACTGGCTAAGTCTGTCCCAGCCAACATCTCCAGCATTTTCCGCAGATCCTGTATCCGTCGAGTATTCAGCAACAGCGTCTTCAAAAGAAATAGTGCCATCATTTATCTGGGCATATACTTCTTCGGCTTTTTCTTTATCGTCAATACCAAACAAAATATGAGACGATCGCTTCGCGCCTTCATACCCAGGAGCTGCTTCTTGTAATTTAGCTAAGAGTTCATCTCCGGTAAGTGCAGTTTCTTCCTTAAATTTTTCATCTAGTTTCTGATCAAGAATTGAATAGCGAAGAGCCTCTTTATATGCATCCTCATCATCAAAGCCAGCTCCTTCAAGACCTGCTTCCCAGGCCTCATCTGAAGAGTAGTTTTCGCGCATCTTATCTACGTAGCTTTGGATTTCTTCATCATCAGTTGTAACGCCAACTTGATCTGCACACTGAACGACGAGTTGCTGATCAACATATTCATTAATGGTTTCATATCTTATAGACTCAGGCGTTTTGTTCTGATCCTTAAGATACTGCTTCCATTCATCCTCATCGGTTTTATTGTTATTCAGACGCATATTGTTAATGACACGCGTAACTTTGTCTTCTTCAATTTCCTCGCCATTAACAGTTGCAGCTACCCCACCTGTAAGACCTGTATCGGTCTCAAGAATATTCGCTTCACTATCAGATGAACATGCCGCAAGTCCAAGTACGCAAATACCTGACAACGCTGCAGCAACAAAAACTTTTTTAACGCTTCTTTTCATGTGTTAGGCTGGCCTTTCACGATTAAACATATTTCGCTCTGTAAGGCGTAATTGTCTCACAGTTATGGCTATATATGTTGCGCAGATATGCTCACCACATCATTTATATATTGTTTAACGGAGCTAAAAGGCTTACTGGATACAGAGAACTCACTGAAACCAGAAGGCTTGCTATTTCTTATTTGCCTTCTTACGATCAGTTGCAGAAAGCAGACGTTTGCGAAGGCGAATTGATTGCGGAGTAATTTCCACAAGCTCGTCATCTTCGATGTACTCCAAAGCTTCCTCAAGGGTAAAAGTAATTGGTGGTGTTAGCTGAATAGCCTTATCAGCAGTGGATGAACGTTGGTTGCCAAGATTCTTCGTCTTCTCAACATTCACAACCATGTCACCTTCTTTGGCAGATTCCCCAACGATCATGCCCTCATAGCATTCATCGCCAGGTCCAACGAACAATCTGCCGCGCTCCTGCAAAGTATCCAAGGCGTATGCAACGGCTTTGCCTGTAGACATGGCGATCATCCCACCATTTTTACGACCTTCCATCTCACCAGAGAAAGGGCCGTATTCCTTGAAATGGTGAAACAGTACAGCCTCTCCACGGGTGGCATTCAAAATACGAGTCTTTAGTCCCATAGTGCCACGCGACGGAATACTAAAAGTAAGGTGTGTCATAGATTCATCAGAGGCCATGTCTTCCATGATGCCTCCAGCAGTACCCATAACCTCGATTGCCTTTCCAGCATAATCATTTGGAACGTCAACCGTAGCTTCCTCGATTGGCTCAAGCTTTTCGCCATTATCTCCTTGCTTGTAAACCACACGTGGACGTCCAACCTGGAATTCAAAACCTTCACGTCGCATGGTTTCCATCAAAACCGACAAGTGCAAAACACCACGTCCTGCAACCTCGACGCCGCTTTTATCCTCAAGCTCGTTTATGCGCATAGAAATATTGCTTTCCTTTTCGCGCATAAGACGTTCTTTGAGCTGGCGAGCACCAACTATTTCACCTTCACGTCCAACCAGAGGGCTAGTAGATGCCTCAAACACAACGGACATCGTCGGCTCTTCAACAGCAATTGGTTCCATCGAAACAGGATTCTCTACGCTGGTGATTATGTCACCAATGTCTGCATCTTCTATCCCGATTACAGCCACAATATCGCCCGCATCAGCATCGGCAACTTCAATTTTCCCAAGATTTTCAAACGTGTAGACCTTGCGAATCTGCGCATTGCGTTGATCGCCATTTGCCTTTACAACAAGCACCTGCTCCTTTTCGTGAAGAGTGCCGCTGGAAAGCTTGCCAACACCAATGCGTCCCTCATAGCTAGAATGATCCACCGTACAAATTTGCAATCCTAAAGATCCATCAATATCAACATCAGGAGCTGGAATCTTATCGAGGATCGTATCTAATAAAGGAATCATATCCGCATTATCATCTGCCGGATCAAGTCGCGCATATCCATTTACTGCTGAGGCATACACAACAGGAAAATCAAGCTGTTCATCTGTTGCACCAAGCTCAACCATGAGGTCAAACACTTTATCAACCGCACCCTCTGGATCAGCGTTTGGTCTATCTATCTTATTCACAACTAAAACTATGCGAAGTCCTCGCTCAAGAGCATGTGAAAGGACAAATCTAGTTTGTGGCTTTGGACCTTCGTATGCGTCCACTATCAAAAGCGCGCCATCAGCCATATTCAGCACACGCTCAACTTCTCCACCAAAATCAGCATGCCCTGGCGTGTCGATAACATTGATCTTCACGCCTTTATAAGTGATGGAAATATTTTTTGACAGAATCGTGATCCCACGTTCACGTTCCTGATCATTCGAATCAAGCACTCTCTCCTGCACATTTTGGTTTTCACGAAAGACATGCGACGCCCAAAGCAAGCGGTCAACAAGTGTTGTCTTTCCGTGATCAACGTGCGCGATTATCGCAACATTTCTAATGCTTTCCTGAATCATGTGTCACTCCTGAGTTACAGACAATATGCCTGCATTATGCCTTTTGCCTTGCAGAAAACGAGTGCTTAACCCGCGATTTCGCTTCCACAAATAGTTCTTGTAAATAATCAAACCGGACAATTCTACCGCTAATTGTATGAGTGTATGGAACTTTTTCTACAACACAGACGGTCTTGGGCATGTATCATTGGTTTGCTATGAACGCACCAGGAAAATACATATCCAGCTTTTGGCTAAAAATCATCGCTATTTTAGGCATGACTGCCAATCATTTAGCTCATGCTTTTGCATGGATTTTCCCTTACCCTGTCACCTTTATCTTGTACTCATTTGGTGGCCTCACCTTCCCGATCATGGCTTATTTGATCGTTGAAGGTTATATGCACACATCAAACGTTAAAAAATACGCCCTGCGTTTAGGTATATTTGCACTGGTTTCGCAAATCCCGTTCACACTTCTTTTCGGTTTCAAGGGAAACATCTTCTTCACACTGTTGATCGGCCTTCTTGTAATTTGGGCATATGACCGCGTGAAATCAAAGCTTGCATTCGTGGGTATTTTAATTGCAGGTGTTTTACTGAGTTACAAAATGGATTGGGCTCTTCAAGGACCACTCATGATTTTTTTGTTTTACGCTCTGAAAAATCGTGGGCGCGCGGGCATTGCGCTTACGATGATCGTTCCATTCGCATTTGTAATCGTACCTGTATTGATGACGCTTCCACAAGAAATTATCAAGGGAATGGAAACCGCCGCAAACTCTGCCATATATCAATTGGGTGAGAATATCGAAGGCGCCATTGCGCTTCTCGACATCAACGGCATTCCGCTGGCAGTAACTCCCCTTGCGTTTTCTCAAGCATGCACACTTGGATATGCGTTTATTGGCTTCACGATCGCAATCATATTCATCATGAACTACAACGGACGACGCGGAAGATCTCTAAAGTGGTTTTTCTATGCCTACTATCCCGCACACCTTCTGATTATTTGGGGCATTAGAACAATGATGAGAACCATGCTTGGGTTGAGCTAATCCATGTTGAGGTTGGGCTAATCTATCCTTGGGCTGAAATAAACAATGCCTAGACTGGGCTAATCCACACTTGAGTTGAATTACACAAAATCCTCTGGCGACAAGCCATCTATAAATGTACGGAATTCCGCAAGTTCAACAGCGTGATCCTTCGGTTCCTTAAACAAATACGGAAACGACGCACGATTAAGCACGTCCTCTTCAACATAAAAGGAGGCATCTTCACGAATGGCAAGCGCAATGGCATCCGACGGGCGAGCATCCAACTCAATCAAGCGATTGTTCTGCCTTATATACAGCTTCGCAAAAAACGTTTGCCCTTTGACATCTGTAATAACAGCCTCTTCGATGCGCGCATCAAGGTTTGTTAGCGCATCCAAAAATAGATCATGTGTCATTGGGCGCGGAAGACGAGCTTGCTCAATTGACATACCGAGTTGCATAGCCTCAGCACCACCGATCCATATCGGAAGAATTCTGGACATTCCTTCGTGGAGATCTTCGTCAGGCTCAAGCACTAGAATCGCAGGATTTGCAGGACCTGTAAACACAAGTGTCAAAACTTTTAGTTGAACCACCGGACACCCCCTCAATACACACTTCAATGACTTTGATGACTTATGAATATCTATTGATTCGGTTTTCGTTCAGTCGTACTTAGATCGTACTTTGGTCTTACTTCGGTCGTACCTTAGTCGTTATTTTGCATATAAAATCATAACTTTGGCATCTCTTGATATTAACTCAATGCATTTTTTACGCAATATTTCGACATCTCAACATATTGCCTTTATTTTTTCTTGACCCAATCTGTAACTTTGTTGTAGGATTGTTTGGCATTTTTGAGGGCCCGTAGCTCAGTTGGTTAGAGCGCACGCCTGATAAGCGTGAGGTCGCTGGTTCAAATCCATTCGGGCCCACCATTATTTTGCGATAAACGCTCCACCGTGAGCCGAGTTAGCCGGTGGAGCGTTTATTAAAAACAAAAATGCGAAGTTTGTGGGGTATTAGCTCAGCTGGGAGAGCGACGGCTTTGCAAGCCGTAGGTCAGGGGTTCGAGCCCCCTATACTCCACCAGAAAAAATCAAGCCGGCAACAGCCGGCTTTATTTTTATCATGAAGGCTTATGCGGGCTCGAACCCCGTGAGGGCATAACAGCCCAGTGGGCTGTTATGGTTCGAGTGATCGCAAAGCGATCGGGACGAGAACTCCTTGGATTCGCGAAACGAAGTGAAGCGAATACAAGCCGAGCCCCCTATACTCCACCAGAATCTTTCAAGGCCGTCAGTTTGCACTGGCGGCCTTTTTTAATCGGGGGTACTAATTGTGGGTGCGGTGATCTTGATAATTTGCAAGATAATTCGCGAATTCTTTGGAAGTATCCGAGTTGCCTGTGCGCCACGCTTTGTGATCGATAATTTCACTTTCGAATCCATAATATGCATCAATATAGGCGATCAATGCATCAAGTGCATTCAACTGAGCTTCGGGATAATCCCCTGAACCACCAACATGCACCATCTCAATCCCAATAGAATACGAATTCATCCCATAGTCAGACGCCCAACTTCCTATAGAAGTAGTTCCAACTTTGTCATCACGGGATTCATCTTCAACACCATACAGCGCATTATGCCCAGTGTCTCCATACCCTGCATGATGTGTAATTTTATCCATCGGGACACATTGCATAATACTGCCGTCTTTGTTGACAATAAAATGCGCAGCAACGCCCGCTCCATTACTGTCCCACCAATCTATGGTGTTCTTCGCACTTCCGTCGCCTTCTGTATCATGCAATACGATGTACTTTTGGTACTCAGCACCTTTGTTGCCATGAACAAAACTCGAACGATAATCCTCGGTCAAATTAAGCGCTGCAATTGCATCCTGCTTTGCCTGTTCACGAGCTTCTTCTTCAGCCTTTGCCTGGGCTTCCGCTTCGGCCTTCTCAATTGCGGCCTGTTCTGCAGCTATTTCTTCTGCAGTACGCGCACGATCATTCACGCCATCGGCAAACTCAATTGATGCAGCATTACTTTCCTTGTCAGCCGAGCTACATCCAACCAATACGCAAGACATCGCAAGCGTTAACAATCCACAAAGAACGACTCGCAGCATTCAATTCCCTGCCTTTATCTGACACATTGCCACTTGAGCATATTGTGCGCCCATAGCATTGCCATATGCATCAAACCCTTAAATATGATTCTGCCTTTGACAATCGCCTACGATTCCATTTTCTGTTGCAACGGTGTTTTCAAAGCCGCTCTTCTTTAACCCTAAAAGAAGCGGATATCCTAAAGCGTAAATCACGATAGCTTCACCTATACCGGTTGAAATGAGCCCGAATAAATACATCGGAAGATATGCGCCATCAATTGAAATATCAGTAAACGGAATTACGTAGAATCCTAATCCTTGCAGCAAAATTGGCAGATATGCAGGAACGATTAAAGCGTTTGTCAGAACAAAGCACCCAATTGCAACTAGCGGTGTTTGACGAAGCTTCCAACAAAGACAAGCGCCAATAAATGTTGCAAGACTTCCGAAAACAACATCCAAAAGTCCCAGTGCACCTGTCCCACTTATAACCATATTAACAACGTTTGCCAGCACACATCCAATAGTAAGACCTGGAATGGCCGCTGGTGTAAAAACTGCAATTACACAAAGTGCTTCGGATATACGAAACTGCACAGGTCCCCATGCTAAACCCTGCAACAGCATCATGGTAATCAAAGTAGCTGCTGCATAAAGTGCAGCAATAATTCCTGTTTGAGCGATAAACCTAGTACGTGCCACCTACTTATCTCCTAATCACTAAAACTGCCATATTAAACATTTTCAAGCATTTTGCTTAGCGTACTTAAATACTTGCTTGGTGTGCTTAACGCTAAAAGCATCTATTTAATAGTACATCGTTAAGATAATCCAACATAGCGCGAAACGCTTCCAAAACTATAAGATCATCGACAAAACTTATTTCTATACGCGCAATACCTTGTTCTTTGTTGATCCATCGGGTATTGCCAACAAAAGTCTGCTGCGAATTTTCCCAGCTCAAATCTTCATGCGCAGAGTCTGCATGCATGCGCACTTGCATATCAATAATCAAATGCTCTAGCAAATGAGGGATAGATGTGTGCTCTAAAACACTTGCAAACGTAGGACCTAAATCATTGATGCATGTATGTGCGACAAGTAAGGGATGATCTTTAAGAACTGCTTGTGCAATTTGCGAATTGGTATACCTAAATCGTGCATCGTCTATGTGCAAAATAACCTGAAGACGCCCCGGCGTTAACTTGATTCGATCAACTTCCAAAGGAGTACGAACCATAATTGCCGAAGCGTCTTCCAAATTTCTAGCTTTCGAATTTAAACGAACCCAAACCAATCCAGGTAATTTATCACCTAGATATTGTCGTAGCCAAACGGCTTAGTGCCTTCGAATACCTCTAAAGCATCTTCGACGCTGTAGTCCGCAAGTGTAATTGCACTAATAGCCTTCGTTAAGCGGGTAGCCTCATCCAAAGAACGCTGATGGATGTTGCGTCCTGTAGCGTTTCCACAAGCTCCACCCACATGGATCTGCTCATAAAGCTGGGTCAGGAACGTCTTTGCATCAACGGTTGAGCCACCTGCACAAACAAGACCAGTTCTACCTGCAGCATCAGATGCCATATGAAGTGCCTCAGCTGGTGTGCGACCATCTTCTGGTTTCGGTGGGTTCACCTTCACAAAATCAGCTCCAAGGCAAAGTGCAACTCCTGCTGCGCCTGCAATCAAATCAGGATCCTTCTCTGCTGTCACAGCTTTACCACGTGGATAAATCCAAAGAACTACCAATAAGCCATTCTCATGAGCCTGTGCAATTAACTGTCCAGCTTCGGCCATCATTGTGGATTCATATTCGCTACCTAAATAAATCGTGTAACCAAGACCCACAATGTTTACGCCATTTTCGCGCATCAAAAGCACTGCCTCAATATCAGTTAACTGAGGTGAATATGGATCTTCTTGACTTGTGCCAACAAGATTTGTCTTTGAGTTCATTTTCACAAGGTAATTGATGTCTGGATAATCAGCCGCATACTGTGCAACCAATCCACGCTGTCCAGCAAGAATTCCAATAACGCCTTCTTTGCCGATCTGGAAAAGATGCTCAGGCTTTGCGTCTGCCTCGTCAATCCCTTCACCATAGAAGTCCTTGTTCATGTGCTCAACCTTTTGATCGCACGCGAACAACATCAACCTTCCGGTTCCACGAGTTGCCTTCATGTAGTTCTCAATGTAAGTGTCACGGGAATCCGCAGGAACATCCATTGGAACGCGTACGTCTGCAGGTGTAATTTTTGGCATGTTTCCTCCAAAGTTTATGAAACTGTAAGTTACTTAATTGTATCAGGGTAGAACTATCGGCGCGCAAAGTAATTGCGTTGTTTGTGTTGAGCAACATTGACGAACGAACCGATGGGGGCCGACCAATAACGGCCGAACCGATAGAGGTCGACCAACAACGACGGACTAATAACGACTGAACCAATAACGACTAACCAATAAAGACTAAACCGATAGTTATATATCGTTTACTGGAAGCTTAAGCTGATCAGGCACATTGGTGTTTCCAGCGGAATCCTCAGCAGAGCCTTCACCCGAACTTCCTTCTTGTGATGCACTGGAATTAGAATTTCCGGCTACATCCGAACCATCTGCCACATTTCCTTCCGAACCATTTCCAGACTCCGTGTTCCCATCCGCAAGAGATCCTGACGAGATCTGTCCATCACCTTCGCTAGAACTGCTTGCAATATCATCGTCCGATCCAACACGAATAAAGACAACAGCATCTTTAGAAGTTGCAGGGTTTACCACAGAGGAATTCATCCATTCAGAAATGATCGACTGCAAAGTCCACCAAGCATCCTCAAAAAAGGCCGGTATGCTTTCAACTTTTCCATCCTCAATAGATAGCCTGTCGCGATCAAGCGAGAACCTGTATCTCGCAGTGCCTGTCATGTTTCCAAACTTGAAGAGCATTGTTTTAGCTTCAGGATCCACAACATATGTGTATGCAACATCATCTGTAAAGCAAACTTTGTCTTCGGTAATTTCTATTGTGGAATCTGACCCTAAGATGCGCCATTTCCCTTGAAAATCAGCAACATCATCATATGTTTGCCATCGAAATATACAAAACGCAACAGCAAGCGCAATACACACACAAACAAGCAACGCAACAATCGCAATGAGAACCAAGTGCACGGTTCGCTTGTGTTGCTTTTTACGCTCCATAACTTCGGCGCGCTCTTGTCGCTCACGCTGTTTTTGTGTAAGTGGACGACTGCGATTAATCTCGCGGGGGCTATTAATCTCGCGGGGGTTGTTTGTACCCATGAGGAATTGCCTTAAAGTAACCGGGAAACAAGTAGAAAACTTGAAGACTTAAAGCCTAGAATTTTCTACTTTTCTGGCCTTATTACAGTAAGTCCGCCCATATATGGAACCAATGCCTCAGGAACAGTAACCGATCCATCGGCGTTTTGGTAATTCTCAAGAATTGCTGCCATGCAACGTCCAACAGCCACACCGCTTCCATTTAATGTGTAAACATAGCGAGTGCCTTTGAAGTTGTCTGGATCCTTATAGCGAATATTTGCACGACGAGCCTGGAAATCTGTGCAGCATGAGCAGCTAGAAATTTCTTTATAGCCATCATATGAAGGCATCCAAACCTCAACATCGTAAGTTTTTGCAGCAGAAAATCCGGTGTCCCCTGTGCAAAGTGCGATTACACGATATGGAAGTCCAAGTTTTTGCAAGATATTCTCAGCATCCGCAACCATTGACTCAAGTTCATCCCAAGCCTGTTCTGGAGTTGCGTACTTCACCATTTCAACTTTAGAGAATTGGTGCACGCGAATGATTCCGCGGGTATCGCGACCAGCAGAACCTGCCTCTTCACGGAAGCATGGCGTAAATGCACAATAACGAAGTGGAAGCTTATCCACATCAAGAATTTCCTCAGCATGTAAGTTCGTAAGCTGTACTTCTGCAGTAGGAATTAAATAGAGATCGTTTGTTGTCTTAAATAAGTCTTCCTCAAATTTCGGAAGCTGTGCTGTACCTGTAAGCGTACGCGCATTTGCAAGCGCCGGTACCCACCATTCTTTGTATCCGCGGCTTGTGTGTTGATCCAACATAAAACTGATCAGCGCACGCTCAAGTCTAGCCCCCGCACCACCAAGCACGTAAAAGCGGCTTTCCGCAAGCTTAACACCGCGTTCAAAATCGATAATTTCAAGATCGGTTCCCAAATCCCAATGAGGCTTAGACTCAAATCCGTCTTCTGCAAAATCGCGCGGAGTTCCCCAACGACGAATCTCTGGATTTTCTGTTTCATCTTTACCAATTGGAGTAGTTGCATCTGGCATATTTGGAATGCGAAGCATGAATTCGCGAAGGCCATTGTCTGCTTCTTCACGCATTTCAGCGACACGATCAAGTTCTTCGTTGATAGCACGAACCCGATCTTTTGTAGCCTCAGCCTCATCAGTTTTACCGGCTGCCATCATCTGTCCAATTTGCTTAGAAAGCGAATTGCGTTCAGCTTGAAGAGCTTCTTCCTGCGAAATGAATTCGCGGCGGCGGGCGTCAAAATCCTCGAAAGTTGCACTATCAAATTCAGCGTTTCTAGTACGCATTGCCTCTTTAACAGCATTGATATTTTCACGAACAAACTTTATGTCAAGCATTCTTGCTCCTAAACGTTACGCAGCATGTTTCATGCGTCTTTACGATATCCCAAACTCACTTCCAAAATTGCTTCTAAAATTACCTTCACAATGGCGTTAAATCTGCGTTGAGTCTCATAATCCAACACCATAAATGTCGGCTTGGTTTAACCCTGTATTTTACGGGTCGGTTTAGTATATCCCTCTGACTTCTTTTCGGCTATCTGTGTAAAAGCGACCGGTGCGTATGCCTTAAATATGCTTTAAGATTACTCCAATCGTTTGTTAACTGGAGGTTTAATGATCGAATTCAAAAATAGCCAAGACATCGAGTGTGTTTTCGATGATGCAAAAACTGTCCGCAAACGCGTTTTTATGGAAGAACAGGGCTTTAAAAACGAGTTCGATGATGTAGATACGGCACCGCAAACGATCCATCTGACGGCCTATATCGATAACCAACTGGCAGGCTGTGCGCGCTTCTTTCCATCTGACCTTGAGCCAAACACTGAAACGGCACCGAATAAATGGGTGTTTGGACGTCTAGCAGTGTTGCCCGAAATGCGAAAAGGCGGAATTGGAAGCGCAATCCTTAGTGAATGCGAACATATAGCAGCTAAAAACGGAGCCCGTGAAATGCATTTACATGCGCAATGTAACGCAGCAAAGTTTTACGAAAATGCAGGATATGAATCATACGGTTCAATAGAGTTCGATGAACATGTCGAACATCAATGGATGTCTAAGGAGCTTTAATATGACAAACGCAAGTCTTGCAAAACCCCCTGCACAAACAACCATTTTAGTAACCGGAGGTGCTGGGTTTATCGGAAGCCACACAGTAGTTGAATTACTGGAGCAAGGATACAACGTAGTTGTGGTTGACGACCTTTCGAATTCCTCTGAAAAATCCCTAGAGCGCGTACGACAAATTACGAACCTTGATGCAGACTCCAAACAGTTGTCATTTGTAAAAGCAAACATCTTAGACAGAGATGCTCTAACACATGTGTTTGATGAATTTTCGATCGATGCAATTATTCACTTCGCAGGATTTAAGGCAGTTGGAGAATCTGTTGCAAAACCGCTTGAATACTACTGGAACAATATTGCAGGCACTTTGGTTCTTGTAGAAGTTGCACGCGAACACGGGGTGAAGAACATTGTGTTTTCATCAAGTGCAACAGTTTATGGTGAACCAGATAGCGTTCCTTTAACTGAGGATGCTCCTAAACACGATGCCACAAACCCCTATGGTCAAACCAAAAGCATGCTTGAGCAAATCTTGAGTGATATATATGTAGGGGATAACGAGTGGAATGTCGTTTTGCTTCGCTATTTCAACCCAATTGGAGCTCATAAAAGTGGATTGATCGGGGAAGATCCTAAGGGAATCCCCAACAATTTACTTCCATATGTGGCACAAGTTGCAGTAGGAAAGCTAGCCGAAGTCGGTGTTTTTGGAGACGATTATCCAACACCTGATGGCACTGGAGTTCGAGATTATATCCATGTTGTCGATCTTGCTCGCGGACATGTTGCAGCAATAGACTGGATGGCAGGACGCAGAGGATCTCAAGGGGATGAAGCCGCAAAAGCCGCATCTGATAGATGCTCCATTTATGGTACATCTGACATAGATGGTACACGACGTGGAGTTGGGGTATTTAATCTTGGTACCGGAAAAGGGTCAAGTGTACTTGATGTAATTCATGCATTTGAACATGCCTGTGGCCATAAAATCCCCTATACAGTAAAACCTCGTCGTGCAGGAGACATCGCTGAAAACTATGCTTCATGCGATAAAGCAGCATCCGAATTAGGATGGGTTGCAGAATACGATCTTGACAGGATGTGTGAGGACGGCTGGCGCTGGCAGTCTATGAATCCAAACGGCTACGAAGATTAGCTTCTGCCTGACAAAGCCGAGATTTAAGACAGCAGACACAGAACGCAGAACACAACGGCAGTTTGTGCCGCTCTCTATTACCGCTCTCTGTTGCCGTGCTCTGTGACTGAGCTCTGTTATCGTGCTATTTGCTTTAGGAGCTTGTGGTAATGGCTCAGGAAATGGTGGCGGAAGCGGTGAGCCACAATTAGGACACACCGTTGCGTCGTTGTTTAAGACTTCTTCGCCACATGAATAGCAAACGCGTTTGCCAAGGGATCCCTTCATGCGATCAAATCGTCCGCACTTATTGCACATATCACAGGCATAGCACACGGTTCACTCCTAACAGCATGCAACGGTTGGCCAACTTATCTATGCATGGTTGAACGGGAATAAGGGATTGCACGCATCCCTATATCCAGAACATGCACCTTCAAAGAATGAGACCCCCGATGGGGAGTCAGGGGTCTCACAAGCAAAGAACACCAAAGACGACCGGCCTAGATGTCGTCCCTTGGCACGAAAAGAACCTGCTTTGGCTTGCTCTTGAGTTCGACCACAAGCTCATCAACAGTGCCGAATCTCATGACATCAGCCTGGCAGTGATGAACACAAGATGGCTCTCTACCAGCAGCAAGACGATCTGCGCACAAATCACAAAGATCTGTGGGCGTTGGAATGTAATTCCAGTTGAAATTCTCACCCTCGTCGTTGATATCGTCTTTTTGCCATGGACCATCTTCCAAAACACGGATGCCCCATTTGCCTACTGGAAAATCATGCTCTTCTTTGCAGGCAATAACGCATGTCTCACAACCAGAGCAATATTCGTAATCAATCAAAAGACCGTATTCGACTGCCATCTATTTCACCAACTTTCCGAACTTCTCCCAGATTAGATTCATGTCGGCATCAAGGTTTTCGCCGATCGGTTTAACGCTGCAAGACATGCACTTATGAGGTGCACCATAACCCATAATCGAGTTGTAGTGATTAGGCACAAGATCGTTGCAGTTTGATTGGAATACACCGTAGTAGTTTGGCGCATCGCCGTCTTGCTCAGGGAACCACCAACCATGCTGTGCATGCACTAAGCCAGAGCGAATAATTGGGGTGACCTTAGCCTTGAATTTAGCTGTGCCAAATTCGTTTGCAATCTCTACCCATTCGCCATCATGTACGTTGTACTTCGCTGCATCATCAGGATTAATCTCAAGCAACGGATTTGGATTTAATTCACGCAGACGAGGAATCTGGCGATGCTCTGAATGGAAGAACGCATAAGCTCTAGCACCAGTTGTAAGGTTCAAAGGATATTTCTCTGAACGCCCAGGCTGACGATTGCTGAACGCTGGCTCTTGGTAGTAAGGCAGCGGGTCGTCGCCATTTTGCTGGAACGTCGTTGAGTATAGCTCTACGCGGCCAGTGTTTGTAAGGAAGCCGAGTTTTCTGTCTGGACGAAGAAGACCCTTCTCATACTTTCTGTAGTTAACACCGCGTTGGAAGTAAACCTGCTTTGAAAGCTCGTCGAAGTCCATACCAGATGCAGGTGCACGGTTTTTGCCCTGATAGTCAGAGCCGTCTTTATAAAGACCAGCAATCTTTGGAGAGCCAAGACGATTGCCAAGGTCAACCAAAATGTCAGCGTCACTCTTTGCCTCACCAACAGTGATTGCCTTATTGGTTGCACTGATTGTGACAGGGCTTGCACAATAGTGCGTAAATACAACGTCGTTCTTCTCCATAGAAGTCTGAAGAGGAAGGAATACGTCAGCGCACGCTTCAATTGAAGGCGTGATAAAGCAGTCTGTAGCGATTACAAAGTCAAGACGAAGAAGACCCTCGAGCCACTTAGTTGGCTCAGCACAACAAGTTGGTGCAAGAAGGTTTGTTGACTGAATCCATCCCATATGAATCTTGTAAGGCTCATCTGTAAGCAACGCATCAAGCATCATGTCAGCGTGAGCCATACGGATATTCTCGCAATATAGCGGGTACTTATCGTAGCCGATTGCCTTTTGGGTAAGCTCGATTCCGATGCCTTCCCAACCTTCTTCTGGAGCCTCGTCAGGATTTCCGCCACCAGTACCGCCGAATGAAACGACGTCTGTGGCATCGCCATTCCATGCGCTTTCTGCAACCTCAACATCATCTTCATTGAGCTCAACGCCCGCTTCAGCTGGAATCTCAGCGATGATTTGTCCACCAGGAACATCAACGTTTCCTGTAATTGCCATCAAAGCTAAGCAGCAATGACCTGCCTGGTTGCCGTTTTGGTTTTGGTCAAAAGCAAGACCCCAAGCAATTGAAGCTGGCTTTGCATTTGCATACAGACGAGCTGCAGCATAGATCTTCTCAACATCAACTTCGCAAATCTCCGCGGCTTTTTCAGGAGTAACGCCAAGTTCAGGATCGTTGATACGAGCAGCAAACTCATCAAAGCCATAAGTCCACTTCTCAACGAAGTCATGATCATATAGATCCTCGTTGATGATGACCCAAAGCCATGCCATAAGCATTGCAGTGTCAGTACCAACACGAACACGTAGATGAATTTCTGAACGAGTTGATAACCAATGAACACGTGGATCAACTGTAATGAGTTTTGCACCGCGCTTCATGATGTCGATTACAGCATGACCCCAAAGTCCGTCACCGTTAGATGCAAGCGGCATTTTGCCCCACATAACGATAACCTCAGGGCATACCCACTCAGGATTATCATATGTTCCCTCAAGGCCGCCTGCATAGTCCATCTCAGGATAATATGCACCTAAGATGTGTGAACATGCTGCTGAACGTGGCTGATAGCAAGCAAAACCTGATTGCGTATAGCATGCATTTGGGGTGCCTAAAACTCTTTGTGCCATCTCTTGACACATGATTCCACCAGAACGACCAGTGCCTGAGAATACCGCCATGCTTTCAGGGCCATAGTTCTCTTTGAAGAAGTTAACCTTCTCAACGATTAAATCATATGCCTCGTCCCAAGAAACCCTGCGCCATTTATCGGACTTGCCACGATCTTGAGGATCGCGAACCATTGGATAAGTGACACGGCTCGGATTGTAAACATAATCCGGAAGAGCTAAACACCTTGGGCACAAACGACCCTTGGTAATCGGATGATTTTCGTCACCCTCAACGTGATCAAGCCTACCATCCTTGTCAACGTAAAGCTTAAGTCCGCATCCAACGGGATGGCATCCTGGCGGTGACCACATAGAAGAACGAATAACGGTAAAATCGCCATCTTCATACTTCCATGGTTTGCCAAGATCATTCTTGAATTCCATACTTCCTTACTCCTCTCCACTTTCCTAACAACTTAAAGTTGTCGCTGTAGCGCCTTTTCGCTGTACTGCGTGCGTCTGCCTACGCTTGCAATACATATCGAGAAAAGACGGTGAAGCCTTACTGTTTCCTTGCGAAACCCTTAGTAATGCAGCGTGGATTTGGCAACATCTGCCTCTTCAGAAACCAATTCATCAGCAGCATCTAAAGCGTCCCCAGGCGCATTGCCTTCTAGGCTTTTGCCGCTATCGCTTGGATGTTCAAACTTCAGCCTCTTGCGGAAAATCGCAACTCCGCCAAACAGCACTGCACATGCAATGCAGAGCCCAATTCCAAACCAGAGAGCCATATTGAAGTCGCCCGATCCTTCGTAGAATGCAGCGATAATCGGGTTAGAGAATCCACCGATAAGACCGATGCCAATTTGAATGTAGGCCAAGATCTTTGTGTAGTTTCTGGCACCAAAAACCTTACGTGTAAGCAGAGGAACCAAAGTTCCAACAATAGTCATCTGATCCGCAAAGAAGAATACAAATATCAGCACACAGATCGGATTTCCATGGAAGAAAATGAGACCCAATCCAGAGATAAATTGGCCAGCCAAAACGATGAACGTCGACTTAAATGGACCCAATTTATCAATCAAAATTCCAATTAAAGGCGCACATACGCCAAACAATGCAGTTGCAGAAATCATCGTGGCGCCAAAGGAAAGGTCATAGCCCCAGCTAACTGCAGCAACAGACCACTGGTTTTGATAACCTCCGAAAAGTGCGCACAAACCTGCTGCCAAGAATAGGCAAATAAATGCTAAAGAAAACACTCCACCTTTAAGACTGGTTCCTGAAGAATCCTCAGCTCCAGCTGTGATATTCTCCATTCCGGGCTGCCATCCAACAGGCTTACAACCACGATCAGATGGTTGATACCTAATCACAAATATTGTGAATGGGAGCGTAATGATGCACGATATCAATGCGACCAGCAGATATCCTGTACGCCAGCCTACCGCGCCGATGATCGCAGCATCGACAGGACTTAGGATGGCAGTTCCAATCGCAGAAATAATTGTGACTAGTCCAAGCGCAAATCCAGATTTCTTAGCGAACCAATTCGTGATAACAATTGGCGCAGATACCATGAAAAATACGCCACCAGAAAGACCAATCACAAAGCCAGATACATACCATTGCCAAATCTCAGAATAAAAACTCATGCATGCTAAAGCAGCTATGCATATCAGGAAAGATACAGTAAGCAAAATTGGCGTCTTTACGACAAGCCAAAGCTTGCCTGTGTATAGCTGGGAAATCGCCATTCCAAATGCATAACAAGTAATCCAAAATGTAAATGCGGAGACCTCAAACCCCATCTCAGGGCAAACGACCGCAATGAAGTTACCCGAATTAGCGAGAATCGTTTGAATACCGCCGATCATCAGGAACGCAAGGCCAACTACCTGTAAGTATGCCCAACCATTCCCAGAGCTTGATCGAGCTTGTGTGCTGTTATTGCCCATATCAAAAGCCCCTTCTCATCTATCGTTTAAACGGTTTGAAATATGTGAGTGAATGGGTGGATGCACCGAAACACCCACCCAAATTCTGAAAACCCCAAATGAACTATTCGGCAGATGCACTGGGCTCAGAAGACGCAGCTTCAACCCAGTATTTCTTGCGCATAGGACCAACACATACAAGCGCGATGGCCAAGAACACGATGCATATAGCAGCGATAGCAATTGCGAAATAAAGCGGTGCATCGAATGTTCCAAAATTGGTATAGAAGAATGAGATAACAGGTGCAGAGAAGCCACCAATTAGACCAATACCAATTTGCATGTAGCTGAATAGTTTTGTGTAATCCTTAGCACCAAATGCATCACGAGTAAGAAGTGGCATTAGGTTGCCAACAATTGCACCTTGGAATGCGAAGAAGAACACTAATACGAGAATTACTGCTTGGTTGCTGTGGAAGAACAACAGGCCTGCAGATGCAAGAAGCTGAATTGCCATAACACCAAAGGAAGTCTTCCAAGGACCAATCTTGTCGATGATAATTCCGATGATTGGGCCAACCAAGCCAAACAAGATAGTCACAGAGATCATGGTCGATGTGAACATCGCGTCAAATCCCCACTCTTCCACAGCAAATCCCCATAGATTTTGGTAGCCACCATATAGAGCGAAGATTCCACCGATTAAGAACAATAACCAGAATACAACGGTAACTAAAGCCTTCTTCTCAGGAACACCAGCTGCATCTCCTGCTCCTGCAGTGATGTCTTCCATGCCTGGTTCCCAACCAACTGGACGCATTCCGACTTTTGCCGGATCAAACACAAAGACAAACAGCGTAAAAGGAAGAGCCAGCACGCATGAAATGAGTGCGACGATTGGATACGCTGCTCTCCAGCCAACAGCAGCAACGATAGCTGCATCTACCGGGCTTAAGATTGCGCCAAGAATAGAACCGATGATGCCTGCAACACCCAAAGCTAAACCGGTCTTCTTTGCAAACCAGTTAGTGATCAAAAACGGAGCAGCCACCATAAAGTAAAAGCCACCTGACAAACCAATCACAGCACCTGATACCCAGAACTGCCAAACATCGTTATATGAACCCATTAATGCCATAGCAGCAATTGATACCAAAAACGAAATTGTGGTGATTGCTTTTGCAGAAACCTTTGGCCAAATACGTCCTACAAAAGGCTGTGAGATAGCCATAAAAATTGCATACATCGTGATCCATAAAGTAAGTTGACCTGGATCACATTGAAGTTCCATACAAATTGCAGGAATGAAATTTCCAGCGCCTGCCAAAATGGTCTGAAGACCAGCTCCCATAAGGAAGCCCAAACCAACAACAATCAACCAAGCTCTTTTATCACCCGGCTTTAAATTCGCTGCATCAACATTAGCCATTTTTACCTCTTTCGATTGATCTACATGATCTGCAAAAAAGATTTACCGGGTTAAAAGAACCCAACGTGTGTCTTCGTCCATTTTCTTTACGAGGTCAGAAACCTCACCGGAATACATGCACCAACCTTGGCAGGTCTGTACGCATGCAGGCATCTTTCCTTGGGCGACACGGTCTTCGCACATATCGCATGCCTTGGTAATAACTGGAGTCCAAGTCCATTCCCATTTGCCGGCGCAATCGCCGTCCTCATATTTCCAAGGGCCTACTTCTGTAAGCTTGATGCCGAATTCACCTTCTCCAAGATTTAGGTGATGGCGACAGGCCACCTCGCAGGAGTGGCAGCCGATACAGTACTCGTTGTTAATCAAAAGTCCTAGCATCTCATCCCTCCTTTCTTAAGAGACCTTGTAGCCGTCTGGATAGTGATAGTCATTAGCCTTGTAGACATCGAAGTCTTCATAGCCTTCACCTGGTGTGAATTCCACAAAGTCGTGGTCAACCATGATCTGTTCTTCAGGCAACTTGTCGCCCTCTTTGTATGGATAGACTTTGCAGATCATGCACTTGATGGAAGAACCAACGCCTGAAGGACCAGTCTCGAAAGCCTTCGTGCAGTTGTTCGGGTTGGAAGTAAAGGTGTTGAACAGATTTGGTTCTGCACCTTCTCTTTCCGGATACCACCATGCATGCTCAGCGTGAACTGTTTTTTCGTTAACAGTAGGAGACACGAATGCCTTCTGTAAGAAACGGCCATGGTCGTTTTCGATCCATACATATTCACCATCGTGAATACCGTATTTCTCGGCAGTCTTCGGATTGATGGTTAGCAATGGCTCTGGATGAAGCTCACGCATAAATGGCTGCTGTCTATTCTCAGAGTGGAAGAATTCCCAGTTACGTCCACCACAAGTAAGAATCAGTGGATACTCTTCCATGAGCTCTGGAGTAGATAGTGGGCTTTGAGGTGGCTCAATATGATAAGGAGTGCGACGGAGTCCCCAGATTTGATAAACGAATGGAGTAAGTTCTACACGTCCAGATTCGGTTGCAAATCCTACAGATCCATCCTGACGACATAGACCCTTCTCATATTTCTTGTAATTGCCATTCCACTCGTCATAAGCATATCCGCCATTCTTGGCCAATTCCATCAGACCTTGCTTAAAGTCAGAATGGTGATCGCCCCAAGCTGCGAGCTGAAGATTGGTGGTCTTGAAGCCCTTCATGACATCTGGGTCAGGAAGACGGCAATCTGTCATATACCAGTCCATCATCTCAACATCAGTCTCCCAAGGCCAATACTCAGGATTTAGACGATGTCCCATAGCAATCATGATCTCTTCGTCAGATTTAGCCTCATAGAAAGAGCATGCCTTTGTAATTGTGCGAAGTGGCGTCCACCATGTACGGCAGCTGTTACGCTCAGCACTCATGGCAACTGGAAGCAAAATATCTGCGCATGCGATAGAGATAGGTGTGATGAAAGGATCTGCGTTCACTACAAACGGAACCTTCTTCATTGCCTCAAGTACACGAGCTGAGTCCATACCTGGGCAAGCGATTGCGTTTGAAGTTTCGATCCATAAAAGCTTGATCGGATAAGGCTCTCCAGCTTCCATAGCACGAAGAAGAGCGTCAGAGGATGCATGTGTGGTGAATTCTTCACAATCATCACCAAAGGCATACTTCATGGTCAGTTTCTTTGTGCGCCACTCTTCTGGGATAACTGGCTCTGTCAATGGAAGATCAGTTGCGCCAAATGCGTTTCTGATGAGGATGTTTCCACCAGGAACGTCAACGTTTCCTGTGATTGCCATAAGATCGCAGCATGCCAAGTTCAATGACATAGCAGAGAGCTGCTGATCCATAGCAAGACCCCACTGAATAGCCGCAGGCTTTGTTGTTGCATACATGCGAGCTGATCCAATGATGTCTTCTTCAGGAATATCAGTAACTTCAGCTGCCCATGCAGGTGTGAAGTCCTTAACAGACTCAGCTAACTCATCAAATCCAGTTGTCCAGCAATCTACGAAGTCATGATCGTAAAGGTCTTCATTGATGATGATGTTTAACCAAGCGCAAGCAAGAGCTGCATCGGTGCCTGGACGAATCTGCAGGAAGTACTCAGCACGTGCGCCCCACCATGTAAGACGAGGATCGATAGAGATAATCTTTGATCCCATCTGTACACATTGTGCAAGCCAGTGTCCGATATAACCGTCAGCGTTTGATTTTAGAGGCTCATTGCCCCAGACAACGATTACGCCAGGAGCTACAAACTCTTCGTTTGCATAACGATCCTCATGACCCTCTGAAGCGTCAGCAATCAGATAGTCACCGAAAGGTGCGAATGCTCCGAACATACGCGGTAGGTAGCAAGCAAAGCCTGTGAAGCCAAACGTTGAAATGTTAGGCGTCTTCAATGCGCAGTTACCGAAGTAGGTCATAGGGCCTGTGTTTCGGCCAGTACCATGAATCAGAAGGATGGCGTTTCCGCCGTCAGTTTCCCAAACCTTGCGAACTTCGCGTTCACAAATGTCTAAAGCCTCTTCCCAACTGATGCGTTCCCATTTGTTTTCACCGCGCTCGCCTGCGCGCTTCATTGGGTACTTAATACGATCAGGGTTATTTACGGCTTCCGGTAAATCGAGGCAGCGAACACATAATTTACCGTTGACGAAGGGACTTAGTGGATCTCCCTCCACCTTTTCGAGCTTTCCATCTTTTACATAAAGTAAAAGTCCACATGAATTGTGGCATCCTGGAGGTGACCAGTGATTAGTACGGGTAACGGTATACCCATCTTCCTCCCATTGATACTCTCCGTCGTGGTAAGCAGCACGGTCAAGGTTGTCTAACCATTCCTTGTAATCTGCCATACCATATTCCTCCCTTCCGTGACCTCTGGTCTCGGTGGAGTCCACTTTGAATCAGCCCCGAGAACCAGAATTTCTCGTAGCCGACCTTTGGGGTTGGGTGCCTATAGACAGCCCAATCAGATCGGACACCGCAAACATAAATCGCGCAGGGAATACAAACATCAGGAACGAGGTATGCATACAGAGCGTCTTATTCATACTTGAAGAATCAAATGCATGGTATGAGGTTTTAAGCTGGGAAAAGTCGACGTTCGTTAATACTTTTTACGGTCCGGCTCAAACTGTTCGACACATTCAATTAGCTCTTGTTTTGAATGAACATGAGCTTTTTGATAGATGCTATACGTATGAGATTTCACTGTGTGATTAGAAATAACTAAGGTTCGCTCAATATAACTTGCGTTATGTCCTCGTGCTAACAAAATGAATACATCATGTTGGCGAGGCGAAAGTCCGATCGATTCGCTAAATGCATCGCAGCGTTTCTTCCAACTCATAGGATGTACGGCAGGTGTCTCGCCTTCGCTTGAAAGCGGAAGATTGCTATCTTCAAAAAGTGTGGTTGTACGAGGATAACGGTTTTTGAAGAAGGCTGATGACATAACAGCTGCAACAAACAACATGAAGAAAGAAATTACAACAAACGAATTAAGACTTTGAGGAACAATGCCTCCATTTGCTACAAAACCAAGAAGGTAGCCCACACCTAGCCCTACAACATTCATAACGCGGCTCATCGAATATGTATATATTACATTCAGGTGATCAAAGCGAATGCTTTCAACCACAGCATCGATATTTGTCATTTCTTGTGGAATAAATGCAAGCAAGATTAAGCATGCACTAAACAACATCCCCGATTCTCCGAACAACATAACTGGAGCGATACCAATCATTGCAAGCGGAAGAGTGAATCTTAGCTGCACGCCTTCATCCAAAAAACGGCCACTTCCTAAAGCCTCTTCTGCAGCTGTACTGATAGCAACAAAGACTATTACACTTACAACAATCAGAATGACCCAAAAATGACCCAGATGAACAAGTTGATTTATTAAATAAATCGAAAACCCCAAAAACATTGAATGGTTAACAACCGCACCCGCTGATTTCCAGGACAGATGCATCCGCATGCGTGTGTCCACCATTGATACTCTAAACCATGCATAGTCAACAACGGTGTTGCTATATAAGACCAAGCAACCTGTTGAAACAGCGATGATTATCAGCATAATCAGGCGAAACATAACAGGCTCTGTATATGAAACAAGGCAAGCTAAAGCTGCCGCAAGGGTAAACATTGCAGCAGTTGTGATAATAAGAACGTTATGGTGAAGCGAACTCAAAAACTTCAGATTTAGTGGAGAAATGCAGGCAAATCCAATACCTGAACACATCCAACAAACAATAGACATCGAAAATGGAACTTCCATAAATGAAGGGATTGTAATTACTGTCATTAACAACATGCCAGCAGTAGCCAGCACATTCACGCCTTTTTTTGTTGATGCACGTTCGACATTAAAGTACATAGCACATTGCGCAATACAGCATGCAATAAGAAATGAAAGCCTCTGAATAAAGGTTTGGTTTAATGCATCACTTTCAAGTGCTGGCGTAAGCACCAAAAATAGATATGCAAACGCCAGCACACAAGCGCCAACACCACAAATTAAATACCCTGGAGAGTTAAACGGTACCTTGCTATGAGGACCCCCCCCCACAACGAAATCTGGAGAGTTCTCAATTTGCTGTGCATCTTTGCCCATCGCAGATAACTCCTTAAGAAGTTTGAGCCTACACAGATATAAATATTCAATTGTAAATTATCATACTACCTTATTTATTCTGTCTGTAGGGTCATTCCGTCCGCAGGGTTATTCCGTATGTAGGGTTATTATGTAAGTTACTCCATCTCCGGGGTTATTCCATCCTCGAGGTTATTCTGCCTCCGGGGTCATTCTGTAGGCCGCTCCATCTCCGGGGTTATTCTGTACGCAAAGCCTCCACGACATTATCAGCGTTACAACGATGAAGACCATAAACAACCGAAAGTCCCATGGCAACTATCGTCATCAATATTGCCGCTAACACATAATTCCACGGAAGAGTAAAAGGCAACTGGAATGACTGTACGACCATTCTCCAAAGCAGGTAGGATATACCACCAGAAATTATCAATCCCGGCACAAGACCCGCTATTCCAAAACGCATACATTCATCAGTTACCATTCTGCGAAACTGTTTATTAGACAAACCAACTGATTTCATAACAGCGAATTCACGTCTACGCAATATCAAGGAATTGGTCACTGTGTTAAAAACGTTTGCCATTGCAATCAAGGCCAATATCCCAGCAAATAATGCACAGAATACATTCACTACCATTGCGAGCATCTCATTTGCGTTCATCTCTTCTTTGTAGTCATTATATGAAGTAAAGCTGCGTGCTCGCGATTGATCATCTTTATCGATCTCGTGAAAGTAGTCGTTCCCACGAGTCTCAATTTCCTTGGCTAAAGCAGCATGGTCACCGTCTTCTGCATCAAAATACGCACGGAACAACAAAATGCTTTCTATTAGACACGTGGATTTTGCACTTGACATAGGAAGGAAAAACGCAGCCCGTTCACCATAAGAGCCCGCTACAGATGGATAATCTTTTGCGATGTATGTCACATCAAACTTATTTACTGCATCTCCTAACTCATCAACAACATCCACTTCACCGGTTCCAGCTAGCATCTGCAAAAGCTTATAAGTTTCACCATCATTGCCATAACTTTCAGAAGCGCCTATTGCACGAACGGTGCCTTCTTGATAAAAAGCGCGGGCGTCAAGACCACAGCTTTCTGCATATTCGTTAAACACGTCATCGTCAACATAGCAAATATAAGCAAGTGCACGGTAAGCATCGTCTTCCTCTTGCATATCGCTCGCATACCCTTCAACATAAGCTTCACCCGCCATAGTCTTAGGAATGCTCACCTCGGATGTACCAGAAAGCACCCACCCTTTAGGAATAGCACCAGCGCTGACTGACAATTCATCGTATGCTTTGCTATAAAGTTCTTCTTCAGAGACTAGACGCTCATCGCGCACCTTTTGGGTAGATCCAAGCGATGTATCTATCTCACCTGCGCTTGTTCTATCAGAGCCCCGTTCATCGTCATAAATTATCTGCGACGTCACACCAATATCCCCTGCTTTTGCGCCGCCAGTAACAGCATGCGTAAGGTCTCCTAAGAAGTATCCAAAAGATCCTGCTGTCATAAGCAAAATTACGGAAAGCGCCATCGAAACAGCAGCTGCTCGACCAGATGCCTTACTGCGTTTGTTGTTTACATGAGCAAGCGTCCCACCGATTCCAAAAATCCTACCTGCAACACCATGTTTTTTCCAAAGCGATGTCACATTTGTCGCTCTGTTCGCACGCGCGATGCCCTTCTTCGACAATCGTGTAGCACCAACAGTGCGAATTGAATCCATTATTGAAGTACGACTTGCACGCAACGCTGGAATCCATGCAGAAACGATAACCGTGATCAAAGTCAGTGCAGCCGCAAGTGCAATGAACTTCCAATCAATGCAGACCTCAAACGGAATATCAGACCTACCTGCAAGACTTGCAATGATTGAACCCATGAATGCGAAAGTGACAAAACATCCCAAAATACCTATGACTATGCCAAGTACTATGCCGCCAATGCCAACAATGCAAGCTTCTAACAGAACCGCATGTCTAAGTTGTCCACGTGTGGCACCAATAGAAGACAGCAATCCGAACTGACGAATTCGCTCTCCTACTGATATATCGAAAGCATTAAAGATAAGCGATATACAAGAGACAATGATCACCACTGCTAGCACTGCTATGATCCCAAAGAAAGTTGACCATATGCTTGTGTCATTTGAAACTCCAATGTAGCGAAGAAGTGCATTGTGCAGATTTACATGCATGTCCGGAAATAGGGACTGCACATCTGTTGTAATCTGAGCTGATGTGCTTGCATTTGCTAGTGTCAAATAAACTTCTGTATAGCCTGTTGCTTCCGGATCATCCACTGTAAGCGCAACCGTTCCAGTAGCTGTACTAAGTGCATAGTTTGCACGGTTGTAAAACCCAACCACTTTATAGGTACGATCGTGAAGTCCTTCCAAACGTTCATTTACAGGCGATGCGTCATCATCTGTAGATCCATAGCCGCTTGAATACAAATATCCTGTAGATGAATCAAGCTTCTCTCCATCTTTAAATGAAGTGCTCGACGCATCAGTTTGTTCTGCCGCATCCTCAGAAACTTCTACAACACGATCGCCTATTAAAAACGTTATTTCATCGCCTATCTGCACATCTTCCGATGTTCTCCACACATCAAAAAGAAGAACTTCGCCTTCACGTTCAGGCATTCTTCCAGAAGAAGGCTTAATGGAAAGCAGGTTTTCAACATCCCCAGATGCTGATTTGACAACTTGATAATGACCTAAAACGTTTTGTTCATTGGACGTAAGTTCTGCAAATCCAACATCGGCAAGCTCAGCTATGCCTGTTATGTTTGAGTCTTGTTTTGCTTTTTCGACTCCTTCGCTTATAGCCGCCTTTTCAACTGATGAAACCTCAGCCATCCATGAGCCCGATATCGCATCTTCTTGTAAATACAAAAAGTGCGCAAGCGAGGTAAATGTTGTAAACACAGCTGTAAGCAACGCTGCCGCAAGCGCAATGCCAAGTACGGTGACTATCGTACGGACTTTGTTTGCACGCAGAGATTTGTTTGTGTAATTAGTAAGGCCTTTCATCGACGCACCTTCTCATCACGAACGATTCTTCCATCTTCCACAGCAATGATGCGATCAGCTGCAAGTGCAATTTCTTCATCATGAGTAATAACGATGACCGTTTGTCCAAGATCGCGATTTGATGCGCGAAGCAGCTGCATAATCTCTGCGCTGTTACGAGTGTCTAAGTTTCCTGTAGGTTCATCTGCTAAAACTACCGCAGGGGAATTCATGAGTGCACGTCCAATAGCAACCCTTTGCTGTTGCCCTCCAGATAGTTGACTTGGAAGATGACCCTCACGACCTTTAAGGCCCAATGTGTCAAGCAGCGAAATGAGTCTTGCTTGGTTCACTTTGCGTCCATCAAGAGCAACAGGAAGGGTCATATTTTCTATGACATTTAGTACTGGGACGAGGTTATAGAATTGATAGATCAATCCAACTTCACGTCTACGAAACACTGCTAATTCATCATCGCTTCTGGAATACACATCATGTCCGTTTAATAGGACTTGTCCTGAAGTTGGTCTGTCCACGCCACCCATCATGTGCAAAAGTGTTGACTTTCCAGAACCCGACGATCCAACGATTGCAACGAATTCGCCTTCTTGAATCGTGAAGCTCACATTATTCAGTGCGCAAGTTGATGACTCACCTTCGCCATATGTTTTTGTCAAATGTCTGACTTCAAGAAAATCCATATCTAGCCCTTCTTCTTTCCATCGAAGTAATCCTGAATATCAGTATGTCAATGGCATCTCACGCATATCTTGCATACAAATTACTATCCCGTAATTTTGATATGTCTTTTGGGCTCTCTAAGCTGTCTTTGGGATGCCCGAGCTATCTTTGGGAAACCCGAACTATCTTGGCGAACACCCTAAGCTGTCCTGGAGAGCGCCCTAAATAGCTAGCTTCGGAAAAGCTACGACAAACTTTGCACCACCAGAAGACTCGTTTGATGCGCTTAATGATCCCCCTTGCACAGAAATCAACACTTGCGCAAGTGAAAGCCCAATCCCAAACCCTTCGAATTCGGTATCGGTTTCTCCAACATGACCTCGATAGAATCTTTCAAAAATATGGGGTAAATCATCTTCTGCAATACCTGAACCTGTATCACTTACAGTAATGCGCGTGACGATAGAATCTTCTGTCGTCTCGATAAAAACACTTCCGCCTGTAGGTGTATGCTCAAGGCAATTCTTAATTATGTTTTCGAGCGCTTCAGTTGTCCAAAGTAAGTCCCCCATAAAAGATGCGTCGTTTTCTTTGCTTACCACAATAGACACGCCCCTCAAGTCGGCCACAGCTTCAAGAGGTTCAACTGCACGTGTGACTACATCATTTACAACTACGTGTCTGCTCTCAACATGAATTGCACCTGCATCGGCCTTCGCAATTTTCAACAAAGATGTCACTAACCACGAAACTCGATCAAGCATTACTTCAAGTTCACGAACTGCTCGTTTACGTTCAAGTTCATCTTTTGTACGTTCAATTTTTGGAAGCATTAACGCAGCTGCTGTTAAAGGCGTTCGAATCTGATGTGAAACATCTGCAAGTGCATCAGCGAGTGCGCTTTTGCTTTCCTCTAACTGCTGGTTTGCCCTTGCAAGACGCGAAACAACTTTTGACAATTCATTACGAAGCACTGAAATATCGCCTTCATAACAGTTTGAAAAATCAATGTTGCGACCCGTATGCAAAACCTCATCAATTTCATATGCGAGACGGATAATCTGTTTCCTTCGAAATAACAAAACCGCAAAAAACACCACGAAGCATAGAGCGCCGCAAATGACCACCCATACCTTTGCCTCGGACGGAGCCAGAAAAGCAACAACTGCCACACATACAATGAGCAAAATGCACTGCCACACAAACGAGCGAGTACTACCCATTGTCAGACCTCTGCCCATTGGTGACTGCGAGCGTTCATTTGTAGTTTAAATTTGCTATAAGAGAACAACAGCATACACTAATAACCCACCTTATATCCAAGCCCTCTAAGTGTCACAATGATTTCAGGTTCTACTGGGTCGTTTTCTATCTTTTCACGTAGCCGTTTCACGTACACATTAAGTGCGTTATCCGACACATATTCACCTGCACTATCCCAAATTGCATCGCGCAGCATCTCACGTGTAACAAGCTTTCCTTTATGCTGAAAAAAGTACAACAAAAGTTTATATTCAAGCGCAGACAGAAATATCTCCTGTCCCGATTTAGTCACAACCGCAGACGCGGCATCAAGAGAGACATCTCCGATAGTAATAATGTTTTCTTTCGGATTTCTCCTACGATATGCTGCTTTGATTCTGGATAGTAATTCGCGAGGCCTAAAGGGTTTAGTTATATAGTCAACTGCACCCATGTCAAGTCCAGCAACTGTAGAATATTCATCGTCAGATGCCGTAAGGAAGATTATAGGCATGTCCGGAAATACGGACAGTGCTGCAGCACAAACAGCAAACCCATTGCCCTCGGCAAGAGATATATCCAAAAGCACAATATCAAATGCTGCGATATTACCTTCACTTGCCTGAAGGATAGCTCCACATGCATCTTTTTGCGTACTGAAAGAAACGACTGACATCCCCTCGCTTTTGAGAAGGTCTGAAAGTGTCGCTACAATTGCAGCATCATCTTCTACAAGTAATATATTCATGCTGCAATTATCCCCCACCTTTAGGCTTGATTACCTTACAGATGCGTAATTCAAAAACATATTCCCATGCGCTAATCAATTATCCGCGGTAATAAAGTACAGCGATTTGGGTTCGGTTTGATAATTCTTTTTTCGCCAAAATTGAACTTATATGGTTTCTCACCGTTCCTTCTGACAAAAACAGCTGCGAGGCAATTTCTCGATTATCCATTCCTTCCGCAACTAAACGAACAACTGCAAGCTCCCGTTCTGTCAAACCATCAAACCTCTCGCTATGTGAGCAGTCTTCCTCATCAGTTTTTGGCTGTTCGTTTACAAAAGTAAGATAATCCTCGCGAAGTTCATCATATGCAAACCTATATCCTTCGCGCTTAATTTGCTCACGAATATTTCGAATAGCAAAACCTGACGCAACCAAACATAAAATAAATTCCAGAACTATAACCTTCGTAGCACCGCTAACAACAAATAGATACACATTAGGCACAACCCAAACGAAGCGCTCAATCCACCTGCTTTCATGCATAGACAAATAGACCGCAACCGGAATGTAGAACAACACCTCGCTTAACACTGCCCCACATACATAAAAGACAATTTGCAAGACCACACGTATGGGTTCGTTCGCGAATTTACAGATGCTAACCAAAACTATCGATGCAAGCACACCAACAACAGCGAAATTGCTACTTCCAACACATATCGCGAAGATAAAACAGATAACGATTAGCGCTATTTCATCGATTAAATCATCCATAAAACAATCCTAGCGGTTATTGATAATGAATAGTTTACCTGTTAGATCAATGGCAACATTCAGAATTACAGTAATAAGTTTTCCCAGTTCAAGGCCTTATACAACAACGCATGACAAATGTCATATTCCAAAACTCAACAAAATAGCACACGATTAGCATGTAATTAAAGGCTACGACATAGACCACGACAGAGAAGAAGCAAGCTAGCGGCAGGGAGGCATTCCGTGCAATTAGAATCCGCGCAATCAAATACGAATCAACCGATCGTATACGTAAAAGATCTTGTTAAGCGTTACAGAACAACCGTAGCCCTTGATCACTTCAATATGGATATATCCCCTGGAGAAATCTTTGGACTTTTAGGCCCAAATGGAAGCGGCAAAACAACGGCTATCAACTGCATTTTGCAGCTACTCACATACGACAAAGGCACGATCGAGTTGTTCGGAAAACCAATGACTCAAACAAGCTATGACCTAAAACGTCGCATTGGAATAGTTCCACAAAACATTGCTGTATTCGAAGAACTTAATGTTGAACAGAACATTGATTATTTCTGCAGTTTATATATAACCGATAATGCGCAACGCAAAAAGATGGTTCAAGATGCTATCGAATTTGTTGGCCTTGAAAACCACACTCATATGAGGCCGAAAAAACTGTCAGGCGGCCTTCTTCGCAGACTAAATATTGCTTGCGGAATAGCACATAGACCAGAACTCGTGTTTTTAGATGAACCAACGGTTGCGGTTGATCCACAAAGCCGCGCATCCATCCTTGATGGTATAAAGCAGATGAACGCTGAAGGCTCAACCATCGTTTACACAAGCCACTACATGGAAGAGGTTGAGGAAATATGCACGCGAATTATGATTATGGACAAAGGTCACACACTTGCGTGCGGAACCAATGAAGAATTGAAAGCCCTTGTTGCGGCAGGCGAGAAAATAGTGATTGAAGCCGATGTAAGTGAGGCGGCACTCATTAAACTGCGCGGTCTTCCGCATGCACTAGGTGTGGAATACGAAAATCGACGTTTAGAAATTGTTTGCGAAAACGCTGAGCACAATGTCGCCGATGTGCTTGATGCCTTGTCTGCTGCGCGTATAAAACCGGGACGGATTTGGGCTGAGCCCCCAACACTTAACGATGTGTTCTTGGAAATCACTGGCCGCGAGTTACGAGATTAATCTGTGTGATTGGGGTAAACATGTGGACAAGCTTTAAATATTCACTGCTCCAAATCATACGTGTGCCAGGCATACTGATTTGGACGCTGATCTTTCCAATCGTTTTGGGGTCGCTTTTCGTGTTAATGCTGGGATCCCTCGATGATCGCGCAGAAACAACTTCGATTAAAGTCGCGGTTGTAGAAGACGACCAGGCTTTTAACGCCTTTGTAAAAGCACTCAGCGAAGGTGATGATGCACTCTTTGATGTTACCTATGCTGAATCTCCCGCTGAAGCTGCCGATCTCGTACGCAATAGTCTCGGTACAAACGATGAGTACGCAGGCTACATATATTATGACGACGGTGCGGTGCAGACCGTGCTTTCAAAAGCAACAAATGCAGCAGAAGCCTACGAAGTAGAACCTTCAATACTTATGATGGTGATGGATAGATATGCTGCAGAAGAAGCTTTGATCAAAAACATCATGATCAACAATCCATCGGCATTTGCAAATCCCGACTTTATGGAATCTATTACAGATCCTATCAAAGCGACGGTACGTACAAGCGTCACAGAAAACCAACCGCGTGAATCGCTTCACTACTATTTCGCGCTATTCGGAATGGCCGCTTTCTTTGGCTCCAATATAGGGCTCGTTGGATTCCTGCAAATCCGCGCAAACACTTCTACACTAGCAGCAAGACGATCACTTGGTACGCTTTCACATGCAAAAACCGCATTTGTTACACTACTTGCAAGCTGGCTTTTATCGTTTGTGAGCTTGCTAATTTTATTTGCATATCTTGTATTTGTTGGTAACGTAGATTTTGGAAATCGTTCAGGGATATGCATACTTATCTGCCTTATAGCATCCCTTTGCGCAACAGCATTCGGATGCGCTATGTCAGCAATCCCCAAAATCCCAGATCAAGCAAAAGCTGGCCTCATCAGCGGAATCGTATGTTTAGCGTCTTTGTTTGCTGGACTTTATGGAACGTTTGCAATGGACTTCGCCAACATGGTGTCCCAAAATGCACCCTGGCTAGACATAATCAACCCTATCGTCCAGGTTTGCCAAGCCTTCTACGCAACGATGTTCTATGACACCTACGCACAAACATATGGACATCTCGTCATTTTGTTAATCATGACTCTTATCTTTTTTGCCGTATCAGCTCGTTCACTGAGGAGGCAACGCTATGCAAGCCTTTAAGTGCGCAATGCGAATCATGTTCGCATCGTACCTATTCCCGTTAATTTACATAGTTGGATTTAGTTTTGTGAGTGTGCTGCTGGCCACGGCAGCCATCCCTGTAGACAATAACCGAGAATCTGATTTCCAACGCGCCGAATATACGTATTCAATCATCGATCGAGATAACAGTACCATTTCGCGCTCTATCGCAGAAGCACTTAAAGAAGGTGGTAATGCAGTTTATGTGGAAGATGATCGTGTGGCCATTCAGGATGTGGTTGCAAAAGGGCTTACAGACTATTTACTGATCATCCCTGAAAGTTACGAACAACAATTCATAGAGGCAGAAAGCCCCGAAGACATTCCAGAAATGAAAGCAATATATAGCTACTCATCACTTTCTGGAGCATACGTGGATGAAGCGGTAAGTGAATACGTATCTCTCTTACATACACTTATGATGACTGAAGGTGTAGATGATATTCCAGCACGTACACAAGACGCTCTTGAGTTTGCTGCAAAGCAAGCGCATGGCACAATACTTGAAGGTGAAGAAGCTTATAGCGAATTAGACCGGCTTGTTTTCTATCTCACATGGGGAATGTATCCGCTGTTTACAGGCATTACGGTATGTATCGGCGTTTTGCTATATCGAATTAGTCGTGCAGATGTTCGCCGTCGCAACCTTGCATCACCTATGCCATTGCGTTCTTTGAATGTACAACTCATTTTGAGCTGTCTTGTAGTAGCTTTGGTTTCTGTTGTGTGGGTGCTTGCGCTCGGGGCTATCGTATTTCCAGAAGGCACCGCAAAACTAGGTGTGCCTGGCATGGCAGCATATATGCTTATTGTGTCCGTGTTTGCCTTAATTCCAACATCTATAGGGTTCATGTTAGGGATGCTGGGCGCTAATACAGCTGTTGCTAATTCTGTTGGAAATATCGCAGGTCTTGCTATTTCGTTTTTCGGTGGCGCTTGGTTTTCAATTAGTCTTATGGCACCAGCCGTGCAAGAAATTGCTCATTGGTTACCCGGTTATTGGTACACACAAGCATGCACAACTGTTGCCGATTTAATCACAGGAGCAGCAGGTGCAGAAATAAGCACAGTATGGGCATCGATTGGCGTAATGCTGTTATTCGCACTTGCGTTTCTCTGTATTGGAATTGCCGCTAGCAAAAAGCGAACACAAACTGCAGAAGCTGGAGGGAATCGTGCAGCTGAAATTTCTGTCGCATAGCTTACACTGAAAATATAGCATCACTGAAAATATAGCGTCGCTGAAAAATTGGCACCATCTAAATTCTAGGATTATCCTAATCCTAGAATTTGGCGCCTACGCTGGAGTTTGCAACTACAGGGTGCATTAAATTTTGCGAAAATGAACGGCAAAGTTGGTAGTTTGCTACTAAGCCGCCATTTATTGTTCGTTAGCAACAGAGGTGATTTTGGTTAATGGTCTGCGATTTTTTCAATTACTTTTCCAATCCCTCAATTACAAAATAACTAACGAACAGGAAGAGATAAACATGAGTTTTAGAGACAATCTGATTTACTTAAGAGCCTCTCACAATATGACCCAGGAACAACTTGCGATGATGCTTGGAGTTAGCAGGCAGTCTGTCACAAAATGGGAAGCTGAAAAGTCTTATCCAGAAATGGATAAGTTAATCAAGCTCTGTCAGATATTTGACTGCACGCTTGATGAACTTGTACAAGGCGATCTTACACAAAAGCCACAAAATCCAACCGATGCAAGCCCTATTACGGCTTCTAAAGTTCTCGCAAATAACCCACCTGCAGATATATTTGACTACGATGCTTTTATGCGCAAATTCGCACAGAAAATTTCAAATGGAGTCATGTTGATAATTTTAGGCACTTCGATCTCTACCCTATTCTTCGCTTCTGGCGAACCCAATGCACTGCATGGCGCCTTGCTTCCTGAAAACATTGCAGCAACATTGGGTTTCATAATTCTGATAGCGTTTGTGGCAATAAGCCTCGGTTTGTTCATCCCTGCCGGAATGGAACATTCCAAATTCGTAAGAGCGCACCCCTTTATTGAGGATTTCTACTCCGAGCAAGACAAATCGGAAGCTCGATCTTCTTTTACATATCAACTAATCGTAGGCATTATTCTTGTAGGTATAGGTGTCTCTATTATTTTGCCGCTTTCAGATACAGGACTCGAGGACACTCTCGGGGTGTTCCTGCTTTTAGTATTTGTTGCTGTTGGAGTGCGACTCATAGTTCATGGCGGAATGACTCTTTCACGTGTCAATATTGACGCATACAACATGGCTGCAGGAGAGGTGCTTACATCATCAGAAATCATGAAGACCAATCTTTCGCAAGATCAAAAAGATCGCCTAGAGGCAACCAATAAATCAAACCGACAAATTGGTGCATTTTGCGGAATGATAATGATTATGGCAACCATCGTTGGAATGATCCTATTGTTTGTACCGCAATGCCAAAGTCCATTATTCTGGCTTGCATGGCCAATCGGCGGACTCCTTTGCGGAATGGTGTCTGTACTAATAAAGGGACTATCGAGTGACTAGATTCTATGACGACTAGGCTCCGTGCTAACCAGGATTCGTGCTAACCAGGATCTGTGCTAGCTAGGCTTTATGTTTCGGTGCTTTCAGTCCTATCTGATATTGGTCGAGATGGACACCACCTAAGGAATCGATCTTTTTCTAATAGCCATTCAATAAAGTGCTCTATCTGATTTCGTTTTGGACTGTTTTCAATATATACAGCATAGTCATAGACATTTTCAAAATCCCCTTCCAAGGGGATTTTGAAGCATCCTTCGATTTCAATCTTTTGTGGAAGGTCTTCAAAATCGGTTATACCGATTCCGGATGTCCTTTTAATCGCCCTGAGAGCAAGCGCAGAATTATCAATATAACTAATTTCTAAATTATTCTTTTTAAGGTTAGACATTGCGCTGAATAAAGCTCTATATCGTTGCTCTGCGTCGTTTGGAAGAATGAAATTACGATCAAGCACATCTTCAATATTCAGAGTCTCTTTATCCGACAATGGATCTTCTTTTCTTACGATGAAGCCAAGCTTGGCCACACGTAAAGGCACTGCAATGCAACCCTCCAATTCACTTTCTAACGATCTTAGAATTAGTAAATCTCTTTCTCCGCTGAGCAGCATATCTTCCATGGTCTCAAAGTTGATTGATTTCCATGAGCGTCTCACCCCCGTGTTACAACCCTTCTTTCATAGATTGAATATCAACCTTCTGTTTTAGTTCCTCAAGCATCATATCTGCCTGGGTCAATCCTTCATCTCCTTCCGCAACCTTTATGTTATGCAATAAAGAGGGAAATACCAGCGCCGCTTTAGTTGTCAGCGTCAATCAGAAATTGACAAACATAATGAGACTGAGATTCAGAAGACAAGTGGGGTAACGGTGTCGAAGATGCTTCAGCCATGACAGCAGCCTTGCTGGCGCTCTTTCCTCAACCACTTCTCTTGTTGGCACCCTCCCAATTTTCGGTACCGTCCCGATTTTCGGGCAATCCCGTTTGTCGGGCAATCCCGTTTGTCGGTACTATCCAAGTTCCAACAACACTTCTCTTGCCAACATAATTGATAAACTAATTACAACACGATACAGGGGGATATATATGAACCAAGGGTTAAAAACAGCATGCTGGATAATCGCAATTGCAACCGTAATATTTTGTGACCTATCCCTCTTGATCCTTTTTGGAATGACCTTTGCAGAAGAGTCCGGAGGTTGTTTCGCGTACATTGTGTCCGACATAATCATGCCATTCATAACAATCGGTATCCCCATCCTAGAACTCACAAGCGTCGTACTTGGCATTATCGCAGCAGTAAACACTAATCCTTGTACCCTAAAAACCACACGATCAATCATGCTATTGTTCAAGCTCGGGCTCATTCCGTTTTTTATTTTGGGAACATTGCTAGAACTTATGTGCTTCGTAATGGGGTTCCATCCAATTTTTGTTGGATTCGGCTGGGCTATAGGACTTGTAATTGGAGCGCTTGGTTGGCTAACTATGATGTCCGGTAGTGTTTGGGGAATCGCTACCGCAGTACAAATGAAAAAGCAGCAACTAATAAGCGGAACCGAGCTTGCCGCGCATATTGTGCTTCAGTTACTTTTCGTTGCCGATGTAATCAGTGCGATCATCCTTTTTGTTCGCTCTAGACGCTCGCTAAACTAGGCGCTAGCTAAAACAGACAACCATTCGAATTTAAAAGTACAACCATTTGTTGTACATATTATGTTGTACAATAGCACCCAAAATGATAAGGAGTTTATATGGCGGATGCAATGGTTACAGGCCGTATGCCGCAGCAAAAAAAGAGCAGAGGCATGCGCATATTAAAGCGAAATGGACTATCAGCGTCACAAGCTGTAAATATGATGTTTGATCGCATTATTGAGGACGGAGATGCGTCTTTTCTACAAGAGAAACCAAGTTATACAAATTCTGATAGTTGGGCACATGCGGCAGCTTTTATAGACACCCTTCCACAAAAGCGGTCGTCGAAATACGATGACATGACTAAGAGTCAATTAAAAACAGAGCGCCTTGCATCACGCGGATTAATTTAATTGTAGAGTGATTTAATGGCTGTTGCGAAAGTAGTTTTAGACACAAACATTGTTCTCGACTATTTAAATATCAGAGAACCCTATTATGAAAAAACTCGACTACTTATGATAGGCGGGCGTGTCGGGGAATTTGCTTTATGGATATCTTCTTCTCAGATAACCGATCTTATATACATACTGTCTAATGGCGGACGTAAAAAAGAAATGCCCGATGCATTAAAAATGCTTAGAGGCCTTCGAACATTTGTAAATGTATTTGCGATCAGTGAGCGCGAAATAGATATCATGCTTTCATCCGAATGGAAAGATGCTGAAGATTATTTGGTCTATGAAATAGCCCTAGCATTACAAGCCGACATGATCATTACTCGTGATAAGCAAGGATTTCCAAAGGGCTTAGTAAAAACAGGTGACTGTGACGATTTTTTTGCTTGGTTAAAAAAGGATCGAAATCTTGTTTATGACCAAATAGATTGCTGACTATATTCATGGCATAGCCTTCTTCGACATCTTCTCTGATACGCGCATTATTTCATACATTTCTGCTACGAATCCGCCAAATGCAACAACCTGTTTCTTGCGACGGATTTCCTTCTTGAGATAATAAAAGCAATGATTGTATAAGAGAAAGGAAGTCCTCATGGCAATGAAGGACGTAATCACTGCGATTCGTACCGAGAAAGGTTTGACGCAAGAGGAGATGGCACGTGGACTTTATGTAACACGTCAGGCGATTTCGCGATGGGAGACGGGCGAAACCTCGCCAGGCATCGACATGGTCAAACTAATTTGCACCACATTCCAAGTGCCCCTAGAGCGTTTCTTCGAAATGCCGGTCGAGTACTACTGCCAGTGTTGCTCAATGCCTATGCTGCAGCCAGAGTTGCATGGCACCGAGGCCGACGGATCGCCTAGCGAGAATTATTGCAAGTATTGCTACGAGAAGGGTGGCTTTACGGCGAAGGATGTGGATATGGACGAGTTCATCGAAGCGACAGCTCAGATGGAAGCGGACGCAATGGGTATCTCACGCGAAGAAGCCGTATCGTTTATGGGCACGTTGCTGCCGCATTTAAAACGCTGGGCTCAGGATTAATGAGAATAACAGGGGCATAAACGCCTTTTTTGTCCTCATTAAATCACGATATCATCGTATGAAATACCATTATCGTCTTTCATACGCTGGAGAAAAGTATCAGCATCTAGAGCATCAATGGGACAAAGTCGCGCCAACTCGACATCGCGAGTTATGAAGCAATCGGCTTTGATGTGTTTCGATGATCCTACGATGAGAAAATCTTCTACATCAGCCCAGTTTGACTTTAGGGCTGGTTCAAGGTCGGTCGCGTAAGTTCCGCATGGTATTAAAAACTCAAGGCTTGCAAGCAGCGCTCGCTTTACATCTGCATCCGGAGCGTTCTTCCGCAAGATATAGAAAGCATCTGCGAACGATTGCGTACTAGCCCACAGTTGAACGTCGCCGAAAGCTGAGGCGATGCATAGCTTCCGGGCAGCATCTGCAAAAGGTTTTCTGCAAGCAATCAGATCAACGAGAATGTTCGTATCAAGCAAGAGCTTCATGGCGCTCGATTCTCGCTTCACGGGCAATACGTTTGTCATAAGAAATGTCAGCAGGGATATCCAAATGCAGGCTACAAGCTGCAAGAGAATCCCGTAGGCTTTCTGTCTGAGTCTTTGTGAGTTGTCGTTTAGAACTGCGTGGCTCCGGACTCGATGGAAGAGCATGCTCTTTCAGTACATATTCGAATGCGGATTTAATGAGATCGCTTGTTGTTGCCCCCAGCTTTTCGAGCTGAAAGTTACCCTGATCGAATAGCGCATCGGGAATACGCGCTGATACCATTTTGCTCATGAAGACCCTCGACTCCAAAATGTATGACGTATGACAAGTATGTATTTAGATAACGATATTGTCAAGATAGACCTAACGAAAATACACCCAATTTGTGCAAGCTAGATAAGAGAAATGTTCCGTATGCAAGACACCTAACGGTTTGCAGAATCAGCCGGGCAATCTGCAGCAAGAGCTTCATGGCATAATTATTTCGTCGGCCTATAGTCGCATTCAGAAACCAGGGCGTTCAGTAGGCGCACATGAGCATCACTATCGTTCAAGCAGGGGATGTAGTGCAGGTTTATTGCTGTAGTACTTTCGCTGACTCCTGCTGCCAGAGCCTGTGCGTGGTAGACTTCACGCAACTCGACCTCGATGTCGTAAAGGGTCTCCAGGCAATCTACGGAAAAATTGGGGGCAACTACGAACAAACGCCTGCTGATCGACCCATCGCCTACCAGATGCTTCAGCGTCTCCATAGTGAAAGGCCCCAACCAGCTTCTGCTTTTGTCGAAACGACATTGGAACCCAATACCCCAGTCATTCGGCGTTAAAGATAGGTCATTCGCTATTGCCTCAGCTGTGGCATGCGCCTGATCACCATAGGTATCCCCCGCATCAATATCAGCAATAGGTATCGAGTGGAATGCGAACAGCAGGCGATCGCCTGACGCAGAGTCGAAATCACTTGCACGTATGGAATCAGTTATGGCAGACACATACAGGGGATGCTCGCTGTATCCGCGAACCTCTACAAGCGTCGGATGCCAATCAAGGTCTGCAAGCGCCTTGCTAATTCTGTCGAGTACAGCCTCAGTGGTAGAAAAAGCACTTTGCGGGTACAGTGGTATCACAATTATCTCGTTGCAGCCCTCTCGTCTCAGATCCTCAAGCGATTCCTTTAAGGATGGAGATCCGTAGTTCATAGCGCAGCGCACGACAGGGGCAAACGTACCGGTTACTGCATCGCCCTCGTCTTCAGATTTCGTCGCCTCGCTTAAGTTCGCTTCCAATTTCTGAGCTAACGAGGTCATGCCTACTGTGAGAGGCGACCCATCAGGCATCCAGATGTGACGATACTTTTCGGCTGACGCAACGCAGCGGCGAGGCAAAATGAAGGCATTCAATATAAGCTTCCAGACAAAAGGATTCATGGGGCAAATGCGTGGATCGGTCAAAAATTCCCTCAAATAGCGTTTCACGGCCTCCGGCTCAGGCGCATCCGGACTGCCAGTGTTTGCAATTATGATGCCTAGCTTCGCCATAAAACTCTCCCCTCGAATCATTCTTATATATAGTAGCGGTTTCTTTTGGGGTGAAGTTGGCTCTTGAGGGGAGCATCGGCGTGATTCGCGCTACCAGGTGCCCGCCCCCACTTGAGCGCACTAAGAATGTTAGACTTTTCAAAACACTCATGCAGGAGTGTAGAGATCTGCAAAGGCGCAGGGATATGCAGTGGCATTCAGCGGTATGAGGAATACGCAAGCCATTCAGAGGTATGCAGAGGTATGCAATGGCTTTCGGAAATGTGCAGAGGTATGCAGAAGTAACCGGAGGTGATCGTTTTGGCTGATTACTTAGGAGACGGAATTTATCGAATAGGTAAGGCCGAACGAATCTGGTCGTGTCGAAAAGCGGTTATGGATGACGCTGTCGCCGAGGTCGAGCCAGGGATTCCACCAGCCAATGCGCGCTTCGGATGGTTCAAAGGCGCAATTCCAACACCTCCCACTGGTGGCTTTTATGTGGTCGAGTTCCTTGATGATCAAAAAATTCGCGTTATTGCCTATGTCGATATGTATGGACGCGCTTTCACAACTGAAATTGGATTTGAGCGACCTCCAGCTAAACCGCAGGATCTATTCATTGCCTTTGCCGAAAGTTCTTCGAATAAGGGCACAATATTTGCGCAGGGGCAAGATGACTCTCCTATTGCGTGCGCCTCTTTTACAAAAAGCGGAAGCGGACAAAATGCCAAGTATACGATCAACGAAACATGGTATGACTTCAACAACTGTGGCAATCGACTGCATTACTATGACCTAATGACACGGGCATATTTGGCTTTCGTTTACAGACCAACACTTGGAAAAGCCGCATTGCCCTATGGCATTGATGATGTATATCGAACCCTTGCACACAACAACTTACTTCCTGCTATAGAGGAAATAATCGCTCGAGCAGGCAAAGCCGAAGAAGATCATCTCATTACCGTCCATCCCGCTGTGTCTAAGCTTCGTCAGCGTCTGATAGCTGCAAATGCGCTTACATTAGCGCAGCAAAATAACGATGATGCGATTCGCTTAATACGCACGGTGAACTATGCGAATACGTTTTATCTTCAAAGTACTGACGAAAAAATCTCCGAAGCTCAACTATGGGAAATCGAAGCTGCGCTGAACATTTTTTCGTTAACGGATTCACTTCTGCAAACACTTATAGCCAATGGCGATCTTGCAAGCCTTGCAGGCTGTGAGAAATACCTCCTTGAAACAGCAGCAAGCCAAACCGTTGACCTTGAGCTTGTAAGCGAAATGCCGGAAGGCAAGCCCACAGGCGAGTGGCAGACGCGCTCACGCATTGCGGCTGGCATAGAGAACATGGCGCTTCCTCTGCGAGTTGACGCGCAGTTTATACTTGACCTACCCAAAGGGATCGTCAAGTTCGAAATGAATGTTCCTGGTGCCGGAATCATATCCTCTTTGTTCGATATTTCCACAAAAGAGGCAGCAGATACTGCGAAAAATTATGCCATGCGAGCAGGACTTTTGCTTGTCGACATCGCGATGCGAGCATCTGCACGAATTGAGCAAGTGCGTTTATGTGCGCATACCATTGATCATGACAATTCCGAGCACAACAATTCTGAAGAACTGTTCTACGCATCTTTCGACCGCGATCTCTATGAAAGCTGCAATCAGTTTGAAAGCGAACGCAAGGGAGGAGCGTTAGCTGTTTTTGAAAATCGTATAAGTGACAGCCGCATAAATTCTTCTGGAGATACGTTCGCATCCATTATTGAAACACCTATTGTTGAAACATCTCCATACGAGGTGTGCAATCTCTATGATGCGGAATTTTCCTCAGAGGCTAAATCGGTCTTTTCTGCAGAGACACTCCACAATCTTGAGGTCAAGTTCGATGCCGAGTTGCGCTTACTGGCAGAAAACATTGCCGATTCGATTGCAAGCGCAAAAGATATGCAAGAAGCAATTTCGATAGCGCAACTCATAGAAAAGGAAGTATGCGCGCAAAATACAAACGAGCGTATATCCGAGGCATTCAAACGATTGCTTAAAGCGATGTCTGAAGGATTGATTGACCTTCATGAACAGAACTCTACGGTCAATTGCATTCTCGAAGAAGATGTGTGTATGCAGGCATATCTGCGGGCAAGAGAGTTAACCGAAACTGGAAGTCCCGATAAAGCTATGCAGCTTTTGAAGAGTACGATTGAAAACATAGAAGAGTCAGGTCAGTTTACAGATAATGAAACAACTGTCTACCGGGTGTTCGAATCCTATTCATCTCGATTAATCTACAACAAGGTTAAAGCAGGTGAGCTTTCTGTTTCTGCTGATTGTCCGATACTTGAAGACAAGGGAAGAAAGACTGAACTTGCCCCTGACGGCTACAGTTTCTGTCTTTTGGAAATGGCCAATTTGCTATGCGAAAGCGGATGGGATATCGCTGCTACACAGTATGCTGAAAAGGCAATTAAAGTAACCCCCACAATGAGCGCTGGCTATCGAACACTTGCACGCGCATACGCACTAAAGGAGGATCATGAGAGAGTCAAGGCGATTCTTGGGAATGCTTTGAGTCTTATGACTTTGCCTGAGAATATTGCAATTCTTTATTATCATCTCGCCTATTCGTATTGGAAGTCGGGAAACCCCGAAGCAGGACTTGCTTGCTATATCAAATCGATCATGACTTCAGATGTCATAAGAGAGCAATGCATTGCCGAGATCGAAGACCTTCAGAAAGAAACGTCTTTTGTACTCCCCGAAAACAATGAAATTGACGTATTGCTTGAAAAAGCCGGAATTCCTCTTGCGCCAACAAAAGACGTACAAACGACAGTAGAGATGGGCGCTATCGCTGCGCTTGATGAGGGTCTTTTTGATATCGCTTGCAGTTTCCTGCCCTTCGTAATTCGCTGTAACAACGATGATGCACTTATTGGAGTGCTACGCTCGCTTCTTCTTAATTCTTTTCGGCCTTCTTCATTATCCATGCAAGAATAATGAAGGCAACGATAGCAAATCCGATCGGCAGCAAAGCCGCAAGCCACTCACCACCAGCCGGCATATAGCTTGTTGTTAATGCGAACGTTGTGTCCCAGTCAAGATATCGTCCTGTCGAAAGAGCGTACGGCCCGGTTGTAAGATCGGTTCCTGAAAGCTGTAAATATAACGACGGAGCATTATATGAGGGATAAAGAAGCATCAAACGATGTGCGAAGATGCCAATGATCGTGAAAACAGATGCGATCATGCTCGTCTTGCGCAAATTCTGCGTATTACTATCTGACTTTTTCTTACGCTCGTTTGTAAACAAAAGCACCATAGCTATTGCGGGAAGCAACAACTCGCATAAATAGAGAGGCAAAACGTTAATAATTGCTGCAAGGACACCTTCAGATACGGCGCTTCCCTTCATAGCAATAAGAGCCAAATCTGCAAACGCCAGCACTAAATGCACAACGATAGCCCATGCACAGAAACGACCAATCCAAACAACCGTTTTGTTCTCAGCTCCTTTTGTGCATGCAATCAATAGCATTAATGCAGATCCACTGGCAAACGCCACTACCAAAAAATCGATCGGTACTATTGGCGACGCCCACCATGCATGTGCTGTTTGCGTGGCAAAAAGTAATCCTTCCACAATTTGCATAATGATGGCAAAAATGCCCGCTATTGCTGTCCATATTCTTATAGCCTTAGATTTCCGAGTGATCATAACAAGCTGAATTATCGAAACAACAATGAAACAGGAGATGGCAACCATGTCCCAAGAAAGAGGCGAGGCTAAATTGAAACCACTAATCATAAAAAGTATATTGCGAATACTTCCCAAATCTGCCAGGATAGCAACGCCAGCAGCACCAACACATGCGAGAGATATCGTACATGCCATGCGTGCGTAAGTGCGACGCTCATCATCAGCAATACCCATCTTGTCCCCTAATAGGTACAACATGCTTCCTATAAGCTGACTCCCAGCACCAAATCCCACCATGAATGCAAACATTGCGATCATGATTCCCCACAAAAAAATATTGGTCATACCTGAATTGGCCAAAAGACCGCCACTAAGTTGAAGAATCCACCCAATGAGTCCTAACACAACGAGAATGACTCCGAGTATTCCGATGGTTCGTGTTGTTTTACTCATCTTCAGGCCTCCTTTTCATCAGAAGAACTTGCTCCTGATGCGCCCAGAACATTAACCTGATTTTTTTCGCTTGCTGCTATGTAATAGACATTAGGCTCTGTGTTGTATTCATCTCCTAAGGTGTAGGTTTTTTTATCACTAAGGTATGTACGAATATCAGAATTAGAGTCATCCATGTCACCGAAAATGCGAGCATTTCCTGGACATGCGCTGCAACAAGCAGGCTTCATGTCTTGAGATACCAATTGCGCACAAAAAGTGCATTTTTCCATAACACCCTCGGGGCGTTGCGGCGTATAAACAAGGTGTTCGCCATCGCGATACTCTAACGGATAACCGTATTCATATTCTTCGTTGTCACGTCCCACCATTTTGGCAGGTTTTCCCCAATTGAATTGGCGCACACCATAAGGACACGCACTCGCACACATACGGCATCCAATACAGCGATCATAATCGATAAGCACTGTGCCTGTTTTTTGATCAATATAAGATGCCTGTGTCGGACAGACTTTAACGCATGGCGCGTTAGTGCAATGCTGACAACTCAATGGCACAAACTCCATACGTAATTGCTCATTTACATGCACAGCTACATCATATTCTGGTGTTCCGCTTGTAAAAACGCGATTCCACCAAATGCCTTGAGGTTGGGAATTAAAGGATTTGCAAACCACAGCACAGGTTCGACACCCTATGCAGCGATTGAGATCTATAGCCATTGCATATCTCATGATCAATCCTCCTTCCCTTCTTTGATATTCATCGCTTTGGATGCCACTTCTTCGTCATATTCAATAGCAGAATTTGATTCGACCGCATCTCCAAGAACACTCTTGCCTGTGTCTGTTATGATTTGCGGGTTTCCGTTGTTGCATAGACGTACATTACACACCGTTTCATTCCAAGCCATATTGGGACTCCATACGCTTACGACGTAATAGACCTCATTGGTTGGATTGATCCAAGGCCATATCAGTGAGTTATAACTGGTCGAGTTATCGTATGATGACCACCATCCCTGATCAAACATACACTGCGTTGGATAAACACCTGGATCCTCGATCAATTGACCCTGCACAGAACCTCGGCTGTTGTATGCCTCTACCCAATCCCCTGTTTTTAGTCCGCGCTCTTTTGCGGCATCGGGGTTCAGCCAAATCTTTGGCATATTGTCTTGCATTTCCAACATGAAAGGATTGTTTACATAGGTGGCATGTACTCGAAATGCGCTATTGCGCGTATTAAACCCAAGTGGATAAAGCTCACGCGCCTGAGGGTCATCTTTATATTCGGTATCTTCGAAAGGCGGCTTGTAACAAGGCAACTGTTCGCCAAGCTCAAGAAAAATGTCTTCATCGCGATAAAACTCGATACGACCTGAACGCACGAATTTACCAGTCACATCTATAGGGTTAGGGCGCGAAACTGTAGGAAACGGCACACGCTCATGTATCTGCTCCCAGAAAGGAATGCGTTTCTCTCCAGGATTTGCATGAGCGAGTTTACCCGGTCCTTGTCGTAACTCTTCTGGAGTAAGGTGGTCTATGGTAGAGCCCCCATTCTTAAGCAGAAGAGCAAGCACCTCATCTGCACGCTTTTCAGAATCTTCGGGTGCGAAACGCGGCCAGAGATCTGCCTTTGAAGGATCGATTCTGTTCGCAAGTTCAGTGAAGATCCATATCTCTTCTTGTGCCTCTCCAGGCGGATCAACAACACGTTGCTGTAGCTGGACGTAAGGATGAAGAGGTGTTGTGGTGAGCTCAGTCTTCTCATACCAACTTGCGCAGGGGAAGGTAACATCGGCTTCGGTTGCTGTGAGTGTCTTTTGGAAGTCAAGACAGACGAGCAGTTCTAGATCCTTTGTCTCGACCGCATTGCGAATCCAGTTTGCAACATTATGCTGTTCAAGCGGATTGCCCCATCCAACGACAATCGCCTTAAATCCATCCTTTGGATATACGGCTTTCATATCCTTTGTCGGTCCATTTACGTAATAATGAAACGGGCACGATGCTTTGATTGCGCCTTCAGGAACCATCCAACTTGCGGTGTTGAAACGCGTTTTGTATTGACCGACGTATGTAGATATACCCCCACCAAGTTGACCTATATTTCCGGTCAAGCAAGCAACAAGCGCACATGCACGACCTTTGAGATCGCCGTGATACCACTGCTGTGTTCCGCCACCAAAGATCAAGTGCATTGGCTTGGTGTTAGCTGCTTCTCGCGCGATACGTACGATTACATCAGCTGGCACGTTGCATATCTCTGATACATATTCAGGCGTATAAGTTTGGAGTTGTTCTATAAGAAGTTGAAATCCTGGCTTTGCTTTCACCGTTGTGCCATCAACAAGCGGCACATCAAATTCTCCCTCCATGGCATATGTATTATCTTCAAGCTTAAGTGGAGAAGTGGCGGTTAGTGTGCCTGTGTTCTCATCGTATGCAACGAAGCTTGATTGGTAGTCTGGTATCTCTGGGACAGGGACAAGTCCTTGCACTTCCGAGGCCAATATGCGCTTGCCAGTATTCAGATTGATTAACAACGACGAATCGGTGTACGTTTGCATAAAGTGTTTATCATAGAGATCTTCATCAATCATCGTCTTTGCCATAGCAAGAGCAAACGCTCCATCAGAATCTGGCGCTATGCGCACCCATTCATCGGCACGCTCAGCAGAAGCCGAATAATTGGGGTCGAAGTAGATAACTCGTCCGCCATTTTCCTGTGAGTACGACAGAAAATGCGCATCTGGCATACGCGTAACCATTATGTTTGAACCAAAGATAAGTGTGAGTTTAGCGTCTTCCCAACAATAAGATTCAAGCTCTTCGCTTTGACAACCAAAGGTTTCAGGCCAAAACATCGGAAGGTCACCGTTAAGCTCATAACCACCTATGATCGACCAGCCAAAAGTATTGGCTATACGAACAAGTGCGCCTTTTTGAATATGACCCGTACCTTGAACCTGATAGATGACACCAATAGAGTTGGCGCCATATTTTTCTGCAATATTGCGCAACTTATCGGCTGCAGTATCAAGCGCAGTCTCCCAACTAACCTCTTGTTGCGTACCGTCTTCGTTCTTGATAAGAGGTGCAGTTAATCGATCAGGTCCGTTTTGCAACGTGTTGAATGTAAGACCTTTAAGACAACCGCGTGGATTGTAATGCTCATAAGGATAGTCGGCAGCTTGGCGGATCATGCGCACCTGACCGTCATCAACATATGCCTCCATACCACATGCACCGGTGCAATTAGGAGAACATGTAGTACGAATCCATTCGCCTGTTAGGGTTTCACCCTGCGTGAGTGCTTCGGCGTTTAATAACTTTCCTCCCAGACCCAGCCCGGCCGTCGCCCCAATAGCCAGCGTTGCAGCTGATCCTACGACAAATTGCCTTCTAGAAAATCCCTTATTTTCTGATGAATATTTCGATGAGTGCTCAGATAATGCATCTGAAGATCCATCCTCTATAGGCGCATCAAAAAGCACGTTTTCACTTCGTGGCCTCATTCGCAACATCCTCTCTTATGTACTTACTCTTTGGTTGTCCATAAAAGCTAGTGCGGGACGATAAAAAGATAATCTGATTGGATAAAAGCGCCGTCAATAGGGATTACCTATTGAATTGCTCAATTTTTTATAAAACAATAGGGATTGAGACAATGAGACAACTGATTGCAACCGTGGCGTAATCAACAAAGGGTGAAAGTACAATGCATAGCTTCCAGATAGATCGAACAATAAAGACGCCAGCCTATCGACAACTATATTTCCAAATCAGTAGAGCAATCGAAGAGGGGGAAATCCCAGCGGGGACAATACTTCCAAAGATTAGGGATCTCTCCTCGGATCTCGGTATAGCGCGAAATACAGTGGAGGCAGCGTATAAGCAACTAGGATTAGAGGGGTATGCAAAAGGACACCGCGGAATTGGTTATGTGGTGGAGAAGCTTGATCTTTCCGTCTTTGATAGCAACGCTTCAAAACAAGCTGATTCGTTGTTAATCAAAGATAGCGAACGCACTCGTAATGTCTTTCCCTTAGGCAACGATATGGAATGCGAATATGATTTCGCCTATGGAAATAAGGATCTTGGCTTACTACCGATGGAAACGATGAGAATAATGGCCGACAAGGCTTTTCGAAGTGCTGATGCCAAAGCTGCATCCCTTTACATGGATCCTTTTGGTCTTTACACCCTACGAAAGGCGATTGCAAGATATGTTTATAAAAAAAGAGACATCCAATGCGTTCCCGAGCAAGTAATCATCCAACCGGGAACTCAAAGTGCTCTTCGAAAACTTGCTTTGTTGTTTAACGAAGAAAACGCATGTGTAGCAATAGAAAACCCGGGCTATAACGTAGCTAGAGAAGCATTTATCGAGAAGCAGTATCAACTCGTGCCACTTCCTGTCTATAAAGATGAATCCAATGTAATAAAAAGGCTATTGGAAAGTGATGCGAAACTTGCTTTTGTTACTCCCTCAAACCAGTTTCCCTTAGGATTCGTTATGCCACTTTCAATGAGATTAAAACTCATTGATTGGGCACGAAAACGAAATGCTTATTTGATTGAAGATGATTATTGCTGCGAATTCAGGTACAAATCGAACCCATCGCCAGCACTTCGATCAATAGACAAAGACAACACTATTTATCTGGGAACAATGTCAAAAATCTTGACACCCGCAATTCGTATCTCATACATCATAATGCCAGCTGGACTCCTTAAGAGATGGAATGAAAGGTTCCCTGATGATCTCTGTGCCGTTCCATGGCTCGAACAAGAAATGCTTCGGCTATTTTTAGAGTCGAATGTTTGGGATAGATACGAACGATCTACCGTGAATGCCTATAAAAAGAAACATGATACTTTGGTTTGTTCACTGAAAAGCAAGATGGGCAATATGGTTAGAATTCTAGACGAAGGCGCTGGACTGCATCTTCTTGTTATAGACAAGCGTGAACGTACCCAAGACGAACTCATAGATCTTGCTCTACGAAAAAGTGTTCGCGTTTATCCGACAGAACATTATTGGGCCAAAAATCCGCATCCTATGAACAGCGCAATCTTGATAGGATTTTCTAAAATAGAAAAGGAACGGATTCCAAAGGGAATCCATCAGTTAGCTCAAGCGTGGGCGTAATAGAGACATAGGAGACATAGGGTCACTTCTAGGAGACATAGGGTCACTTCTAATGTCTCGGAGCGCAGAAAATAACCCTTAGACGTACTTAATGTATGTTTTTCTTTGCAGAGGGATTTTAAGAAAATGGAGCGGGCGACGGGAATCGAACCCGCGTGGTCAGCTTGGGAAGCTTATTCCTTACCCGACCTTCCGCGACTCGAATTAACCGTCTGA
>CAZVWE010000002.1:0-312587 GCA_964631345.1 uncultured Eggerthellaceae bacterium
CGACGGTCTGATTCGTAGTCAGCTCCTCTATCCAGCTGAGGTAATGGCGCACGCCTACAGCATTAGCCATTTTGGCAAAATAGAAGGTCGGTGTCAACACAAATATTTGAGTCATTTAGAATGTTTACATAAAGAAACTAAAAAAAGAAGGTAGGTTCAGTGGCTACAGAGATATTTAGCGGGCTTATTCGCGATGATGACGGTGAGATTAAAGTTGGAAAAGCTGAAACGCTTCCAATTGATTCAAAAGAGCATGAAGAGATTGATCTTTATGAGACATTTGCTGATGTTAACTATATCGATCAGGGGTTGTATGCAAACCTTGATGTAAAACGAGGTCTTCGCAATGCCGATGGCACGGGCGTTCTTGCTGGTATTACGAATATCTCTAATGTGCATGGATATGTGATAGAAGATGGCGAGAAAGTCCCGGTAGAGGGGTCTTTGCGCCTGAGGGGATATGAGCTTTACGATCTTTTAGGGGATATGTCTGTAGGTCGCAGATATAGGTTTGAAGAGATCGCTTATCTTTTGCTTATGGGCAAATTGCCAACTAAAGATCAGCTGATAGGTTTTATATCGGTGATTGATTCTCAGCGTGAACTTCCCGATGGATTTACTGCATCAATGATCATGCATGATACTGCCCCTGACATAATGAATGTGCTATCTCGCTCAATATTGCAACTTTATGCGGATGACCAGCATGCCGAGGAGCGAACGGCAAAACACGAGATTCATACAGCGTTGTCACTAATCAGCCGTCTACCACGCATAATGGTGCTTTCTTACTACGGAAAGCGTGCACGATTTAACCATGAATCTATGATCATGCATCGTTTTATTGAAGGACAGTCCACGGCAGAGACAATCCTTTCGATGCTTCGCCCAGATAGATCGTTTACGCCTGAAGAGGCGTGCATGCTAGATGTAATGCTTTGTTTGCATGCTGAGCATGGCGGTGGTAATAATTCTACGTTTGCAACTCGTGTTTTAAGTTCCGCTGATACTGACCCATATTCTGCATATTCAGCAGCCATTGGAGCTCTTAAAGGATATCGTCATGGTGGCGCAAACCATAAAGTACGCGCTATGCAGACCGTTATGAAAGAGGCGATACCTAAAGACAAGTGGGATGATGAAGGTGCTGTTGCCGATTTCCTTCGTAAAATTGTACGGCGTGAGGCGTATGACAAGACAGGTCTTGTGTATGGCATGGGACACGCTGTATATACGTTATCTGATCCACGTGCTGTAGTTTGTAAGCAATTTGCAAGCGAACTTGCAAAAGACTCTGATTTTGAGCCTGAGTATAGGCTTTTAGAAACAGTTGAGCGTATTGCGCCTGAAATCATCAAATCTGAGCGCGGAGTTACAAAAACGATGTGCGCAAATGTTGATATGTATTCCGGATTTGTATATTCGATGATGGGTATTCCGGAAGATATCTACACGCCACTTTTTGCATGTGCGCGGATGGCTGGATGGGCAGCTCACAGGTTGGAGGAGATTTTGAGCGGCAAACGGATAATTCGTCCAGCCTATAAAAACACTCATATTGGATCGTTGCAATATGTAGAGATAGAGAACCGCTCATAAGTATGATCAAAGAGATTCGCAAACATGGATTTCAATGTGATATTCTTAGCAAGCGCGAAATCTGCATGTGGATTTCCGATCTATCGCGCGGAGGAATGGCCGAGTGGTTGAAGGCGGCAGTCTTGAAAACTGTTGTGCCGAAAGGTACCGTGGGTTCGAATCCTACTTCCTCCGCCATTAATTTTATTTCCACTATGAACAGTTTTAATAATGCTTGTTATTCAGGGGCTTTGCTATGACCCTAGAACAAGATGAATATTACATGCATCTTGCTTTGGATGAAGCAAAGGCTGCAGGATGCGAAGGTGAAGTTCCTATCGGTGCAGTTGTTGTGTATGAACCGATTGATAAATCAACTAGGCGCGCAATAGATAAACCAAAAGTGATAGCTTGCGCTCATAACAACCGTGAGGGTGCAAAGGATCCTTCAGCTCACGCGGAGTTTTTGGCAATGATTGAGGCTACAAAGGTATTGGATGCATGGAGACTGACTGATTGCACAGTATATGTAACCTTGGAGCCGTGTCTTATGTGTGCAGGTCTTATGCATCAAGCTCGCATAAAACGCTGTGTTTTTGGTGCATACGATTCGAAGTCAGGCGCTTTAGGGACGCTTTATGAGATAAATTCTGATGAGCGACTAAATCATAGATTTGAGGTATGTGGGGGAGTGCTAGAAGATGAATGCGCTAATCTTTTGAGCGGCTTTTTTAAGGAACGACGTGAAAGACGCAACAAGAAGCAGGACGCATAAGAAGTTGGAACAAAAAACAGACGACGTAAACGATAGAACAGACAACGTAAGTGCTATAAAACTATGCAAGACAACGTACGCAATGCAAAACTATGCAAAGCGCTATAAAACAATTAGAAACCTTTGGAGAGTTTGATGTTTGAGATAGAGGATTTTAAGGGGCAGGGGTGCGTGAGAGCGATTGCTCCAGCTAAAGTGAATCTGTTTTTAGATGTAAAGCCCAAAAGTGATGAGGCAATGGGTTTTCATGAGGTTTGTACAATAATGCAAACCCTTTCACTTCACGACGTTTTACATATGCGCCTTAGACCTTTGCAGCAAGTTCAATTTGAAATGGGAGACAAAGCGCTTGATGAGGGTGGACTTCCTCGTGGATATGTTAAGGCTGGCACCGGTGGGCGTTTGCTTGTACGAATCGAAATGCTAGATAAAACATCAGGAGAGTTTGACAAGGGTGCGTGTCCGATTGAGTCTGTAACTATTGAAGATAATTTAATCTTTAAGGCGATAGATAGGCTTGCTCGGAGATGTGGAAGAGACCAAGACGAATGCTTGGATGTGCTTGTTGAGAAACGCATTCCAATGCAAGCGGGTCTTGGTGGTGGATCTTCGGATGCAGCTTCTGCAATGGTGGGTGCCTTGAAACTTTGGGGAGTCATAGGGCTGGAATCTGAGCAAGATAGTTTGGGACAAGATAGCTGTTCTGCGCAGGTTGCAGAAGATATGATGCTCCAAATTGCAGCAGAGCTTGGAAGCGACATTTCCTTTTTCCTTTTAGGTGGATGTCAGACTATGGAAGGCAAGGGAGATGTTCTACGTTCAACGCTTGTTCCAATGAAAGATGCGATTGTGCTTATTAAGCCTACAGAAGGTGTGAGCACAAAAGACTGTTATGAGGCATTTGATCGGATTCCAAATCCTGCACCGGATTCTATGGTAGCGGCAAATCTTGCGTGTGATTTAGCCGAAAATGTCGTGATATTTAACAGCCTGGCTCCGGCTGCTGAATCGCTTTGTAATGAACTTACTCGCGTGAGAGAATGGCTTTTAACGCAACCTGGAATAGATGCAGCAAATGTATGCCTTTCAGGAAGTGGATCGGCTGCATTTGCTAAAGTCAGCGATTTTGCTACTGCGTCAAAAATTGCAGGAGATGCGAAGTTAAACGGCTGGTGGGCGCGTGCTGTTTCGTGTTCATCGCTTAAAGCGAGCGTGCTTTAAGATTGAGCTTAATAATTGTGCTTGAGTTTGATCTGGTTTTCGGCAAAGTTTTGAAAGGGGGCTTCTGGTAGTGGTAGGTATGGTTGCAAGGTTATCCAGAAGCATTCCGCTGATAATTGCGCTTGTAATTATTGCTTTAATAATTTATGCAGTTGTGTCTTATATGCGTACGCCTACGCGTGCAAAAGAGGTTCTAATCAAGGTATTTACGATTCTAACCTCGGTAATTTTGGGTGTTTTTGGTTTATTCGCACTATATGCAGTTGTAGATGGAAATACTGCCGTATTTGAACTTGCCATTTCTTTTGCGGGTGTTGGAGCGGTAGGGCTGGCCATTACGCTTATATGCAGGTACTTCTTCAAGAAACATCATCCACACTATAGAAAAGGCGTAAATGTTCACGCGACCACTAAAACGCCCGATGGCTCCATTACTTCACGGACGATTTTTTGGAAAATTTACGATTTGCTTGGTAAGTTTAGGCCAAAAGATTAAAAGGTCGAACTCCTACTACTCAACTGTATGACTTCTCTAACTGGGGATTTTAAAGGAAGTAAACGAATATTCGTGCGTGGCGGAGGAGTAGGGATTCGAACCCTAGATGCCCTTTCGGGGCATACTCACTTAGCAGGCGAGCACCTTCGGCCTCTCGGTCACTCCTCCGCGCAAATTCGAATCATACCTGAGATTAAGTTTCAGTGTCAATTTGAATATGGAAAACTTGCTAAATATTTAGATAATTTATCTCATAGCACCTGGATTTAAGTGGATTGTGAAAGCTTTTCAAGATACAATCACAAAAAATGGCTTACGCAGACTGTCGTATGACATGGCGCAAAGCGTAGTCGGGGAATGCAGGTGAAAAGCCTGCGCTGTACCAGCAACCGTAAAGATCAAGTTCGCGGAATATCAAACTATGCTGTTGAAGCATGTTTGAGGATTTAGCTTGCTTGGCAAAGTCGGAACACCGAATCTGCATAATAAGCCCTGGATAGAATGGCGTTATTGTATGCACGAATCTGCGTTTAGTAAAGTTCACCCTTGCGTAGCATTTGCATTCTTTGTAGGCGCAATAGTTTTATGCGTTGTTGTGATGGATCCTAGATTCCAGCTTGTAGGCATGGCTTCCGCAATGTCTTTTTATCTAAGCATTAGAGGACGCAAGGGCATTAAATTTATATGTTTAATGTTTATCATTGCGGCGATAATAGCAGCGATTAATCCACTATTTAATACGCGCGGTGACACTTCTCTATTTATCCTGTTTGGCAGACCCTACACCTTTCAAGCGCTTATATATGGAGCATCTACTGGGTGTATGTTTGCGACCATGATGCTTTGGTTTGGTTCCTTTTCGCGAATAATGACAACTGACAAATTTACTTACATTTTCGGGCGATTTGCTCCTGCGCTTACGCTTGTACTTACGATGGTGTTACGACTTGTCCCGACATATGAAAGACGCGCTTTGGAAATAGCCTCTGCACGTCAATGTATTGGGAAGGGCGTGAAATCTGGGGGTATCCGAAATAGGGTAGCGGGTGGAATGGAAATACTCTCAGCTTTAATTACGTGGTCGCTTGAAGGAGCGATAACCACTTCAGATTCGATGCGCTCACGTGGATATGGTTATTCAAAAAGGCGAACAACTTATATACGCTATTTCGTAAAGCCCTCTGATGTTTGGATTGCGGTTGTTTTCATTGTTACGTTTTTATCTGCTGCAACTTGTGTGGCATCTGGATATGCATCGTGTGAATACATTCCTCAAATTGAAATAACGCCTTTTATAGGATGGACAGTTTTTGGCCTTCTTACCTTTTCCGTATTTTTGTTTGTTCCGTTTTTTCTCAATACCAAGGAGGCTGTGCTTTGGCGATTTTTGATATCCAGGATTTGACATTTACATACCCTCAATCCAAAGCACCTGCACTTTCAGGGATTAATTTATCTATCCAGGCTGGTGAGTATGTGCTGTTATTTGGCAAGAGCGGGTGTGGGAAAACCACTCTTTTGCGAAATCTTAAAAGCGTCCTTGCACCATTTGGAGAATTGTCGGGAAAAATAATTTTTTGCGGACAAGAACTTAAAGATGTTGATCAGCGTGAACAAGCATCTCGGATAGGGTTTGTGCTCCAAAATCCAGATGCTCAAATTGTTACAGATAAGGTGTGGCACGAACTTGCATTTGGATTGGAATCTATTGGATTTGATCAATCAAAAATGAGGCTTAGGGTTGCCGAAATGGCTAGCTATTTCGGAATATCTGGGTGGTTTAGAAGAGACGTTTCTACTTTATCCGGTGGACAAAAACAGCTTCTGAATTTAGCTTCTGTAATGGCCATGCAGCCTGATGTTCTCATATTAGATGAGCCTACGAGCCAACTAGACCCTATAGCTGCTTCTGACTTTCTAAACACTATACGAAAGATAAATATAGAACTTGGGACAACTATCATAATTACAGAACATCGACTTGAGGATATATATCCAGCAGCTGATCGTGTTGTTGTGCTTAATAAAGGTTGTATTAGTGCGCAAGGAGCGCCTCGTGAGGTTGCTTGGAAACTTCATGAAGAAAACAGCAAGATGATATCTGCACTGCCAGCACCCGCAAGAGTTTTCTTTGCTGTGGAAAAGGAGGCTTCAGATACGGCATGCGATGATATGGCACGTGGTGGCGCGGTGTCCGATCAGTCTCGAAATCTCCAAGTGTCTGATTATCAAGTACCTGATTGTCCTCTTACTGTTCGAGAAGGTCGTACATGGCTTTCTGAGCGCATAAAAGAGCATCCACCGAAAAGCATCGCCTTACCGGAGTCTTCGTGTCTTGAGCCTTTGTCTGGTGGTAATCAGGCTATAAAAATGAAAGACGTTTGGTTTAGGTATTCAAAAGACTCATCAGATGTGCTTTGTGGAGTGGATATAGATATTCCACAAAACCAACTCTTTGCGATTGTCGGTGGTAATGGTGCGGGTAAAACAACGCTTTTGAAATGTATCTGTGGAGCCATTCGGCCTTATCGCGGACGAACATGGTTGCTTGGTAAGAAGATAAGTGAATGGGGAAATCGAGAACTTTATAACGGCGTGGTTGCCATGCTTCCTCAAGATCCACAGAATTTGTTTGTCAAAAATACTGTACGTGGTGATTTGGAAGAAATGGTATCTCGATCATGTATTTCTAGGAGTTCTGGGAATGCTGTGAGCGCTGTGAATGCTGGGCAAAACACTTTTGAAGATCTTTCAAGAAAAGAGGAAGCTGAGCAGCGTATTGATCAAGTTGTGAATATATGTGAGCTTGAAAACATTTTAGATGCCCACCCATATGATCTGTCTGGCGGAGAACAACAACGTGCTGCCTTGGCGAAAGTTTTACTTACAAATCCAAGAATTCTACTTTTGGACGAGCCAACAAAGGGACTCGACAGTTTCTTTAAACAAAAATTGGCGAACGTATTAAAGGAGCTTTGCGATCAGGGGATTTCTGTAGTTATGGTCTCTCATGATGTTGAGTTCTGTGCGAGATATGCTGATGTTGTGTCAATGTTTTTTGATGGGTCGATAGTTGCAACAAATACGCCTCGCCGGTTTTTTTCATCAAATAGTTTTTACACAACAGCTGCAAATCGCATGAGCCGGTCTGTCTTTGAGAATGCCGTTACAGACGAGGATGTGGTAGAGCTGTGTTTAGATTGAGTCAAAAAACCAGCTTGGTTCCAAAGCGCAAGCAAAAGTTTCCAGCTTTTGCTTGGATAATAGCTCTTGTGATTGCTATAGGCGCAATTGTTGTGGGAGCATTTATCAAGGGCAAATCATATGTGGTTGTAAGCATTGTTGTTATTTTTTGCGCGATTATTCCGTTTTTTATCCAATTCGAACGCAGACGTCCACAGGCAAGAGAGATTGTCACAATGGCCGTTATGTGTGCTATTGCAGTAACTGCACGTGCAGCCTTTATATGGGTTCCGCATTTTAAGCCTATGGCTGCGATAATAATGATTTCAGGGATGGGATTTGGAGCATCGTCTGGGTTTCTCATAGGATCACTTTCTATACTTGTCAGCGATTTGATCTTTGGTGTAGGGCCGTGGGTGCCATGGCAGATGCTTTCTTTTGGGATTTGTGGGTTCCTTTTCGGCCTATTTACTGACACAGGCTTATTTCCGCGTGAGAATTTGACATGGCCAAAGCGGATTGTGCTTTCTTTGATTGGTTTTATAACTATAGTTTTTATATCTGGTCCTATTTTGGATACAAGTTCACTGTTTTATATGTTTTCGAATATGAGCCCTGGTAGTGTAATTGCAGTCTATGCTGCAGGGTTTCCTATTAATTGCATTCATGGAGCGGCAACGTTTGTAACTCTTTTGTTGCTTGCAAATCCTATGTTGGGTAAATTCGCGAGATTAAGAAATAAATACGGCATGTATGAATGAAGCGTATAATTTCACGGAATAAAACCCGATAGATAGGTAATACCAATTTGCAAATACTCACCAGTAAAAAAGGTGGATTATTTAGCTTAAAGCGCGCAGGGGCAGCTGTAATATCTGCGGCTATTGCAGTGATGCTTTGTATTAGTACTTGCATGTTATATGCACCTAGCAAAGCGTTTGCAATTGGGGAATTTCCATCTGATGGAATCAAGATCGAATCTCTATCAGCTCAAGCGACAATGCAGACAGATGGAACTCTACGCGTTGTTGAGCAACGCATATTTGATTTTGAGAATCCTAAAGAGAACATAGTTTGGGAATTTGGAGAGCTTGAAGAGCTGTCCAGCATCAAAATCAATTCTGTTCGTGTTGCTCCAGTTGATTCCGATGGCGTTGCCATTAAAGATTGGGAGTCACTTACGTCAACTAACTTCAGATCAGATTGGCGAGAAGAGGCAACGCTTGAAAAAGCGATAGAAGTGCCGGTAAGACCAACTTATGCTTTAGATCAAATACAGGAGGCTCTTTACATATTTTTAGAGCCTACAGAAGGCATGTATGCGATTGAATGTGATTTTGCCATCGTGAATGCGATACGTGCATATGATGATGTGGCTGAACTTTTTTGGGACTTCGTGCCAATTATGGATTACGACGTGTCTAGCGTTGAAGTTGCAATTCAGCTTCCAGTTCCTAATGGTGTAGATGTCGTACAGGGTGACAACGTGATGGCGTGGGGTCATGGCCCTGAGGGCGAAGTTGATATTGCCACAAATGGCGTGATTTCATATTTTACGAATTTTGTGAAACCTGATCAGTCTGTACAGGCACACATTGTGTTTCCTGTTGAATGGCTTGGGAATATGGATACAGAACTCGCAAGTGCATTTTCTGGAGTGAGATTTGATAATGCTGTATCTGATGAAGAGTGGTGGAGTGACGTTGACTCCAGTTCTAGCATTAACAATTTAACGCTCAGGCTCATTGTTTTAGTTATTTGTTTTCTGTTGATGGCTGCATCGATGGCACTTTATTTTATTTATGGCCGTGAATTGAAACCGGATTTACACTGTCCTGACAACTACGGTGACGTCGATCATTTGGACGGTTCTGGTCATTCGGATAACGCCGATCTCTCAGGTGGATTTGACCTCTTAGACGGCACAGATCTTTCGAGCGGCTCTAATCCTTCTGACTGCTCTTATTGTCTTGGCAATTCTGGTCGTTCTGCTCAGTGTGGTGTTATGGATTACACGCCATATGTGATAGGTCGTCTTTTGCGTAAAAACTATCCATCAACTGATGACTTTGTAGCATCATTGTTATCGCTTATTGATCGTGGTGCGATCGCTGTGGATCAATCGCAAGAGTCATTGCGTTTTAAAATTAAGGCAAATGCTAAGCAGGCCAATTGTACGAAGGCTGATTATAAAGTTCTAGAGTTTTTATTTGATAAGTGTGGTAGCGGCTATCAATCGACCACATTAGATGACATTGAGTGTTTTATCAAAAAGAACCCTCAAGAATTTTTAGAAGCCATGCGAGCATTTAATAAAGAAGTTGATAATGAAGTGGCAGATATAGGACTATTTGACGGTCGTAGTAAGAAACTTCGAAAATGGATGTATATAGTTGCGGGTGTAGCTTTGTTTGCGTCTTTTGGTGCTTTGTCGGTGGGCAATTATTTCTCTATGACTGTTTTGCTGGTGACAGCCGTGACTGTTGGTCTTCTTGCATATCATATGTTTAGGCGAACTCGTCTCGGATCATCGTTAGAAGCGCAGGCTATGCAGCTCAAAAAGTATGTAATGGATGAAAAATCAATTACTTCTTCTGATCTGGATAACTTGAGTGCATATCTATTCGTGTTAGGGATAGCCGAGGATGCATACTCATTATGCAATCATCCAAGTGATTATGCATATACTTGGTTTTCAAAAACTTGGTTTTCAAAATATTCTTCTGTGTTATCGAAAAATTCTTTAAAGATAGATTCTTCCGGGAAGTGTTTGGCCAAGTATGTCGCTGGACTACTGCAGAATAGTATTTTACGAGCTGAGGGTTGGAACCTGAAGGCTTAGGATTAGATTAGATATGTCAAAGAAGCGCCCTGTTTTTGTGTATAAATTGATGATTGTTGCTGCGACCCTGATATGGGGTGCATCTTTTGTTGTTATGAAAGATGCTGTTGGTGTAATGGAGCCTTCTTGGCTGATTGGGATACGTTTTCTTTTAACAGCTGCAATACTATCGGTTGTCTTTTTTAAGCGAATGCGTATGTCCCTTGATAGAGTTGCGCTTATTGGTGGCGCGGTTTTGGGGGTGCTAATCTTTGCGGCATATTGGTTTCAGACCGTAGGTCTTGTCTATACAACGCCTGGAAAAAATGCGTTTCTGACAGCGATATATTGCGTACTTGTCCCGTTTGTGTATTGGATTGTGGCAAAACGTAAACCAAGCATTTACAACGTATGCGCGGCCGTGATTTGCATTACTGGAGTGGGGTTTGTGTCCCTTGCAAATGATGCGTTTTCAATGGGATTTGGCGATGCAATGACGCTTGTTGGAGGATGTGCTTTCTCCATACATATAGTTGCAACAGCCCACTTCTCTAAGTCATCAGATGTGCTCGTATTAACGGTATTGCAATTTTGGTCAAGCGGGATTCTTGGAATCATAGTTGGTGCTTTTACAGAACCTTTCCCAAATATTGCAGCTATTGATGGCGACTTTTTATTCAATATGTTCTACCTGATAGTTTTTGCATCGTGTGTTGCTATGGGATTTCAAAATGCTGCTGTTGCTAGAGTTGCTCCTTCTCAAGCTGCGATTTTGTTATCGCTTGAGTCTGTCTTTGGAGTGATATTTAGTGTGGTTTTTTATGGCGAAGAGCTGACGGTTTCACTAATAATTGGGTTTGTGCTTATTTTTGTCTCGATTATTTTGAGCGAAGCATTCCCGATAAAGCGTCCTCCTAAATCTGTAGACAAGGCGATATCTGAAGATACTGCAGCTATGGAATAAAATATATTGATGCGTCTTGTATTGGTGTGTTTTGTATTGATGTGTTTTGTATTGATGTGTTTTGTATTGGTGTGTTTTGCAAGCTATCCATTGATGGATTATCTGCATTAATGGGTTATTTGGATATTTGAGATATGTGTTGAGATATTTGAGATTTGCGTGCGATGATTTTTGGGAGGAAAGTAATGGATGTGAACTTACATGAAGACAGCGCCGCTAAAAGAAATATCGTACTAATTGGAATGCCGGGAGTTGGCAAGTCGACGATCGGTGTTGTTTTGGCAAAAATGTTTGGATACGATTTTGTAGATGCTGATCTTATAATTCAGCAGCAATGTGACAAGACTTTACAGCGGTTAATTGATTCTTTAGGTCCTTCTGGATTTATCGCTGTCGAAAATGAAGTTTTAAGCGGCATGGATTTCTCAAATACAGTAATTTCCACTGGTGGATCTGCTATATATTCAGAAGATGCCATGAAGCATCTTGCCGAGGAAGGCGATATTGTATATCTTCGCGCCAGTCGAGATGAACTCGCAGATAGGCTTTCAAGCTTTGATGAACGCGGTGTTGTGGTGCGTAATAGCGATGAGATTGGACTTGATGTTCTTCTTGAGGAAAGAATTCCTCTTTATGAGAAGTATGCTCAGATTACAGTAGATATCGAAGGGCTTTCAATTACTGATGCTGCTCATAAAATTAAAGAAGCAGTTATAGCAAATACAAAATGATTTGTTGGATGATGTCTTAGGGTTACGCTCGGGTTGGTGTCTTGGGCGGTTTTGGTTGTCGTTTTGTGTTTGCCTTAGACTGGCTTTCGGGTTGGTGTCTTGGGTTTGCGCTTAGGCTGTTAAGAAGCGTTCTGCGTTGTCCCATAGCATCGCCTGTAGTTCGCTGTCTGAAAAGCCACACTCTTCAAAAAATGCAAGCTCTGCTTTTGGTTGCCACATCGGGAAATCGCTTCCAAACATCACACGCTCACAGCCAAATAATCTGCATAATTCAGCAGTTCTGCGATGTCCCAAAAACGACATTGCACTAGATACATCGACGTAGCAATTCTCATCTTGGAGGTACTCTAGGCCAAGGTCAAACACAGACCATCCACCAAAATGTGCAGCGTTTACAGTAAGGTTTGGAAATGTGTGAAGGATGTTTTTCATGCGACGTGGATGTGAGTAGTCGTAACGATAATCTCCACAGTGCATAACTATTGGCAAGTTGCCTTCTGCAATTTCATAGATTTTCATAAGACGCGGGTCATCCATATCAACTTTCTGAGTGTCAGGATGAAGTTTGATACCCTTAAGACCTTTTGATTTGGCGCGCTTTATCTCTGATTCTGGGTCGGGAAAATCCTGATGAAGTGTCATGAATCCTACAAATTCGGGATGTGCTTCGCATTCGCGTGCAATAAAGTCATTGATGCTTTCAACTTGTTCTGGCTTTGTGGCAACCGAATATACGAAGTTGCGATCTATGGGGCTGTTCTCGCAAGCCTTTAAAAGGCCTGTTGCCGTTCCATCTGTTGCATCCATGTGGATTCCATAGAAGTTACCAACGCTTTCAACTGCTTTATCTGCGATTTTTTGTGGATAAATATGACAATGACAATCGGTTACATGCATGCGACAAACTCCTAATCTTCACTGGAATTATTCTAAGCTAAGCTATCCTCGACTTAGCCGTTATTGTGTGGATGGATGCGGAAGGGGTAGCAATGCTTTATAAAAACATTATGGTTGCATATGACGGATCTGAGCCCTCACGCGAAGCGCTTATAGTCGCAAAAGATTTAGTTGGTGATGACCCAGAAGCTACTGTACATGTAGTTGGCGTGATACCAATTGGTGGAGGGATGGTTGATGCCGCATCGCCAATACAGCCTTTAACAGGCACGCCGCAGGTAATGGCCAATGCTGAGACTTTTGACATTATTTTGCAGAATGCAAAACATCAGACGATGAAAAATATTTCCGAGGATTTGAAAGAGTCTTTTGGAGATCATAAATGCAATATTCAGATTGATACAGTTGCTGCTCCTAAAGTGTCGCATGGAATATGTGATTATGCAGACGATCATGGAATCGACATGATAATAATGGGTAGGCGTGGTCTTGGTGGTCTTCGAGGCATGCTTGGTAGCGTTAGCTACTCGGTTTTGCATGAATGCGACATTCCAGTGATTACGGTTAAATAGCGAATTGGATTGTTTGTTGTTGTGACTACCGCTAAATAGCGAGTTGGATTGCGTGTGGTTGTGACTATCACTAAATAGCGAGTTGGATTGCGTGTGGTTGTGACTGGTGGGACACTGTGTAAGCATTAGCCGCTCGCCTATGTGATGCCTATGATTCTTGCAATTCTTTTTGTTCGGTGTAATATGGATATTCGCCTTTGAGGCAAACATAGTGCGGGGTGGAGCAGTCTGGTAGCTCGCCGGGCTCATAACCCGGAGGTCGTTGGTTCAAATCCAGCCCCCGCGACCAAAAATTCGCAGGCCAGACAGCTAATTTGTCTGGCCTGTTTGCTTTGTAAATGGTGGGTTTTGAGGGGTCGGTGCAGATGCGGTGCAGATGAGCGCATCTGCTTGTGGCGAGTTATCGCCAAGATCTTCGTCCTGGGTGTTCGCTGAGAACAGATCTCCGATGAGCTGTGCAGCCTTCCGATCATTCTCTGGTACGGCATGGGCGTACCAATTCAATGTGATGGAAGCATTCGCATGACCCAGGCGGGTTTGAACCGTCTTGATGTCTACTCCGTTAGCTAGAAGCTGCGTGGCTTGCGTATGGCGCAGCTCATGGAATCGCAGCGTTGGGAATCCAGCTTGCTTCCTGAAAGCGTTCCACCAGCCATAGAAGTTCGTGGGGTCGTATAGACCACCGATGTTGGAGCAGCAAACCGGAGTATCCTCCGTCTGCGCAAAGGCCTCGCCAAGCGTATCCAAGCATTCCGCCTGCAACTGCTTCCAGACTCTCAGGTGCTCTTCCGTTATGCGATCGATCGCAATGGTGCGATACCCAGATTTCGTCTTGGGCTCCTTGAGTTTGAGCGCTGGCGTATAGGCACGCTTCACGCTTGTCTCGCAGACATCCCCGAAGGTGATGTCCTTCCACATGAGCCCTAGGATCTCACCACGACGCATGCCCGTAGCGATGGCGATGCGAACAGCCATGATGCTTGAGATGTTCACAAGCCCATTGACGTAGCTGCGTGTGGCGGTGTTGCCGCGCTTGTCTTGGCGATCTTCCTTCTGGTTGAACTCTTCCAAGAGCTCGCGCTCGTATTCATCCACGAATGAGACCAGCTTTATCGCGTCCTCCACTTTGAGCGATTTCCTATTAGGATCGCTCTTTCGCGGTGCTTTGATCTTGTCGCATGGGTTTCGAAGGATGATGTCGTAGTCCACCGCCTTGGAGAAGACACGCTTCACGATGCCATGTAGCTCGTGCATGGTGGTGTTGCTCAGCTTGCGCTTCTCCTTGATCGTTGCGAAGGTCTTTTCAAGTACCGGCACGGTAATGCTTCGCAACGCCATATGACCGATTAGCGCTTCCACGTGCCTCAAACGTTGAGCATCGAGCTTGATCGTGGTCTCGCTCGCGGCTCCTGCGGTATAGCGGGATTGCGTCCAAAGCTTCGACATCTCACTGAACGTGATGTGGCTCTGGCTGAATTCCAGCCCTTCGTCGTATTGCCTTCGCAGCTCGTCGCGTACGCGTCGCGCATCGGCCTTAGAGCCATTCACGATTTTGGTTATGCGATTCGGTTTTCCCGTTAAGGGATTAACGCCAAAGCTCAAGCCAACGCGCCAGCGATTGCGGACGACATTTCCGCTCTTGTCCTTAACAGCACTAATGCTTCCGTCTCCTTTTGCCACTTTCATTCACCTCCTAACCGGCGTTTCGCGCTTTGCCTATCTATCCAATAACGCCCATATGGGCGGAATCGGCCTACTTGTTCATCCGGGTCTCGCCTGGATGAACCTTGCGCCATTGCTTGCATGCCTCGGTGCAGTACTTACGCCGCTTGCCGCGTTCGTTGTTGGCGATGAAGGGCTTGCCGCACACCTCACATACGCCGAGCCTTCCTATGCGCATGGCGTCGAGTGCGCTCCACCAAAGGGAGCCGATGCCCGTCGCGATGGATCTGACCTCTTGGCCGTCTATGACGATGGTGCGAACGTCGCCCATGTGAAGCGTCATCAGGGTATCGCAGAGATTGACGAGCGCTCGCCTTATTCCCGCATCGGAATCTTCGTAGTAGCCCAGAGCGCAGATCAAGCGCAGATGGGTCGTCTTCTTCTCTGTTGAGGACTTAGGGTCACCCCCTTCGACTACAATGCACCACTCGCTCGACCAATGATTCGCGATGCCCCGCGCCTCGGTGGCAAGGTCGTTCATCTGCAGCATTCGTATGAGGAAGCTGGTGTAGAGGCCTTTAGGAACATACGCATTGAAGCTGATGCCGATGATATCCGCATCCGGATCGAAAGCGCTTGTATAACCTCTTTCGTATTTGTAGAAGCTTTTCTCGGATTCGTTCTTTGTTGCGAGGTCTGTCACTTCTTCGACCATCTGCGCTCGCTCACGCAGGAACTCTTGAAGCTCTTCGGAGGGCGTTACTGTGCGTAGCCCGAACCTTTCGAGATCCTCATTCGATAACGAAGCCTCTTCATCTTTTGCGGCCTCCCGTGCAAGGAGCGCGAGTTGCAGCATGTCGCGTGCGGCCATAGCTGATGTCAAATCGACATCAGCAGGGAGTGTCAAGTTGTCGCCCGCTGCAAACATGGCAGGGGCACTCTCAAGGAAGGTACGCATCTTCGCCTCGGTGTCGCTTGCGATGAAGCGCTCAACGTCCTGGTTGGTGGATCGCCAGGTCTTGTCGGTTACCGCATCAGCGAACCTATCTCGTTCCGGGAAAAAGTCAGACATTTTCTTCACTACCTATAAAAACCGTCTTTAACGTGTCATCAATTGAACCCATAATAGCCCCAGGCTAGCCAATCCGTCAAGTAGGACAATCGAGAGGAAGTGATGAAATGTTCGAATCAAATGTGGGTGAACCTGACTGCAAGGTCATCTATCTGAGCGAAGACCGCCCACCCAGCAACGCGACAATGATGCTCTTCGAGGACTACCCTGACTTGCTGTCACCTGTTCATCTCTCAGAGATCACGGGGCAATGCGAGGCGACCATCCGCTCGCTATGCAACAAGGGTAAGCTTCCGGCTGTGCGCATAGGTAAGCGCTGGTACGTTCCGAAGACCGCCATGGTCTCGTTCGTCGAGGGCAAATCCGATGCGTAGGAGAGATCCGCTCATAACCGAGGTGGCAGACGCGATGCTAAACGACGCCTTCGGGGGCGCGATCTGTTTCGACGAGCTCTTGGGGCGCATCTACGTTTGCAGTCGTCTCCCTTGGGAGGATGACGGGCGAAGCGTCATGCGCCCCTGGGCTTCGACCGATGACTCAGCGGGATATGCCTATGCGCAAGAGGCCTTCGATTGCGGAAGCGAGCGCGACTTCCAGCATGCCCTGAACATCGCTGCGAGCAAGCGGCAGGTGAACCCAATCATCAACTTGCTGGAAGCACTACCTGAATGGGATGGAACCCGGCGCGTAGGAACTCTCATGCAGACGTTCCTCGGCGCTACAGACGATGACTACACAATGGAAGTGGAGCGCCTTCTCATGGGAGCAGCGCTTGCTCGCACCTTCGACCCGGGCTGCAAGTTCGACTACATGCCCGTTCTCATAGGGCATCAGGGAATCGGCAAGTCCACCTTCATCCGCAAGCTCGCGCTCGATGCCAAATACTTCACCGATTCTGTCTGCGGAATCGGATCCAAGCAAGCGGCAGAGCTCGTGCAGGGCAAGTGGTTCGTGGAGCTTCCTGAGCTCGCGGCGATGAAGGGTGCGACCCTAGAGGCAGTGAAAGCGTTCATCACGCGCCAGGCCGATGAGTATCGCATGCCCTATGCGAGGCACGTTGAGAGTCGCCCACGCCGATTCGTGCTCGTGGGCACGACCAACGTCCGCGAGTTTTTGACCGACCTCACAGGCAACAGGCGCTTCCTGCCCATCAAGTGCGGAGAGCAGAAGCCAGAGATGAGCCTGTTCTCGGCTGAGGCTGATCGCTGCTTCAGGCAAGCATGGTCAGAAGCTTATAGGGAATACCGAGAGGGTGCGCTTGGGAGAAGCTGGCAGCTCGTGCTGTCACGAAGCGCATCCGAGCGAGCGCTGGAGCTGCAAGCGAACTCAGGGATTGATGACCCAAGGGTCGGCATCATCGAGCAGTGGATTTCGGGCATCGAGACAGGATCCCTTATCTGCACCGTGCAGGTTTTAGAGCAAGCTCTTGGCATTGCGCGAGAGATGCAAAAGCGACACGACCAGATGGAGGTTTCCAGCTTGCTGCAAAACGCAATTGCTGGGATCGAGCCATTGGAGGGCAAGCATCGCATGGGAGCCTATGGCGTTCAGCGTGCTTATCGAGTGACAGGCGGGCATGGAAGCGTTGCCAACGTTGCCACCTTCTGCCCATGAAAGAATCGAACTGTCGAAAGTGAAAGAAGCCGTTCAGGTAGCAAACGAAGCAACAAATGCCCGAGCGATTCTAAGACGATTTAAGCACCGGCTTATCGCAGACCGACACAGGTTTCAAAAGAATCGCTCGGATGTCTTAGAAAAGATTATGAGCAAGTAGCCCATTGTGTAATACCGGCGCTTTCCGCTCGGCATCACACAATGGATTTCGCTTGCCGGGCGAGCCGTGCAAGCGAGCTTCGGGCAGAGTTCGAACCTTGTGGCAACTCCGAGATGTTGCCACCGCGGATCGTTCCGGTCTCTGCCCTCGGCGGGGGATCCCCCGCGCCCCTAATGAAAGGAACCAAACATGAATGAGAAGACCCATACAGTCACATGTCGTCTCGATGAAGCTGACTTCAAGAAGCTCACGAGCGAAGCCGCGGCAATGGATATCAACACGAGCGACTACATCAGGCTTCTGACTCGATTGCCGATACAGATCAAGCTTGACGATGACCCTGACTCGTACATAATCATCGATCCAAAGGCCGTATCGATACTCGATTACCTGATCAGGAAGAACGGGATACTACTAAACCAGGCCATCCATTCACTCAATACCATTGCGCTCAAGGTAAGCCATGGAAAGCAGATCGATGCCGAGATGGCCGAACAGATCAAGAAGGCACTCAAAGACATCGAGGCAGTTGACGAGAAGCTTGCTGATATCAAGTTGGATACCGAAGCACTCGTTGAAAAGAAAATGCTCTTCTTAGACCGATATCGCCAGAAGCCGAAACGACGTAGGAAGAGACAACCGGCTCCAAAAGCTCCGACAGCCGAAAGCTAAAAGACAAGAAAAGATTCACGGCCGAGAGTCCTGTGTTCGCAGGACTCTTTTTTGTGAAAACCGGATAGCGTTATTACGCGTCGCAAGGAAGTATGTATCCATTTCCTAGAGCGGGTTAGGAGGTTATAATAATTGCATATGTATTGCAAAACGGTTTATCAGTCGAAAGGGTCAAAATGGACTACGCGGAGCTTGTCAAATCCGAAGCATGCCAAACAGATATTCAGCAGTATCTAGCAGATGGTGATACAACGGCCATAACGATACGTTTGCCCAAGAATCTACGCGATGCGGCGAAGGAAGCAGCAGCGATGCGAGGTATGGGATTCAGTACGTTTGTGAGAATGTGTCTTATTGAAGAGCTCAAGAAGGGACTGTGAAATGGGCGGAAACGAAGCAGAAGCTAAACTGAACTACTCAGATACGCCCTCTCGAACCATTTACGAGGTCATCGATTGGTGCCGCGAATCTTCGGAAAGTGAGCGCGAGAAGGGCGACAAGTTCGAACGTGCTGCACGCTATTACCTCCTGAACGATCCTCTTTGGTCGGCAAGATTGGAAGAAGTGTGGTTATGGAAGAACGCGCCAACGCGCGATGGCGCTGACATCGGAATAGACCTCGTGGCAAAAGATGCCGAGGATGGAACGTATTGGGCAATCCAGTGCAAGTGCTATGACGAGGATTCGACGCTAGATTACAAGACTGTTTCAACATTCTACGGAGCGACTGGTAACAAAGACACCTATGGGCATAACATGCTCATATCTTCAACCGAGAACCTGACCAACCACCTGGACAAGGTCGCAAGCGAATGGGATACCGTCAGGGTATTCCCAAGCCAGATGGATGAAGCTGCACTCGACTGGGAGCCTTTCCTGGACGGAAAAGCTGCTACGCAGAGGAAGACCTTCGATCCGCTACCACATCAGAAGAGAGCCATTGCTGATTGCGTCAAGGGCTTCGAGGAAAACGACCGTGGCAAGCTGATCATGGCTTGCGGTACCGGAAAGACGCTGACTTCCTTGCGCCTTGCCGAAGAGATGCTAGAGCCAGGATCGTATATTCTCTTCCTGGCACCCTCGATCTCACTTGTCGGGCAGACAATGCGAGCCTGGGCGAACCAAGCACGAGTGCCGATTCGCTGTGCTGTGGTGTGCTCAGATGCGAAGGCGTCTGATGCTTGTGTTGATGCATGGGAATCGTCCTTGTCAGACATCCCATATCCGGCAACCACCGACCCCAAGACGCTCTACAGCCAGATGAAGGAGCCGCTTGCGAACGGCTTCAATGTGATATTCAGCACGTACCAATCGATACAAGTCGTATCCGATGCGCAAGATCTGGGATTGCCGCCCTTCGACCTCATCATTTGCGATGAGGCACATAGAACCACTGGTGCGAAAGACGCGGGGACATCCAAGCAGGAGCAGACAGAATTTGTAAAGGTGCACGACAATTCGATAGTCTCGGGCAAGAAGCGCCTATACATGACGGCGACGCCACGAATCTATGGTGAGACGGCCAAGAAGAAAGCCAAGGAAGAGGACTATGTCATCTCTTCAATGGATGACGAGAGCATTTTCGGCAAGGAGTTCCACAGGCTCAAGTTCGGTGAGGCCGTGGATGAAGGGCTGCTGACCGATTACAAGGTGATCGCGCTTACCGTTGCCGAGGATGTTGTGAGTCAGATCTACCAGCAAGCCATGGCAAACAATGAAGGGTTTGAGATACCGGATGCAGCCAAGATCATTGGCTGTTGGAAGGGGCTTGCTGGAGAGGGCGACGGGGGTGCTGGGCATGCGCTCAAGAACGCGGTCGCGTTCTGTACGACCATCGCCGAGTCGAAACGCATCCAGGAGTACTTCAAGCAGATCGTAGATGCTTACATCAAATATGAGAAGGAACAGGAGAACGACACCCCGCTTCTTCACTGCGACATCAAGCACGTTGACGGCACCATGGACTCGGCGGAGCGCAAGGCGAAGCTGAAATGGCTGGCCGAGACCGAGGATGCTACGGCAGATGGCGAAGAGGTGTGCCACATCCTCTCGAATGCGAGATGCCTGGCAGAAGGCGTGGATGTGCCGAACCTCGATGCGGTCATGTTCTTGCAGCCCAAGAAGTCTGAAATCGACATTACCCAAGCAGTCGGGCGCGTCATGCGCAGGTTCGAAGGCAAGGACTACGGCTATATCATCCTGCCTATTGTCATCCCGGCTGGCATGACGGCGGAAGAGGCCTTGGACGCAAACGAGCCATTCCAGGTTGTCTGGGACATAGTGAAATCGCTCAGGAGTCATGACGAACGATTGGAGGCGCGCATAAACGCGCTTCCTTACGACAAGAAGGATGGCGGCAAGAAAGACGATGATGTAGTGACTATCATCGACGTCACACCGGAAGGCAATGAAGACACGGAAGGCGATGCGCCGTTAGATGGTGATGGTGAAGGAGTGCAAATGCAAATGCACTTCACCGAGCATGAGCTGCAAGAGGCGGTCAATGCGGTTATCGTCAAGAAGTGCGGCAGCAAGGTCTACTGGGACGATTGGGCAAAGGATATTGGGAAAATTGCCCAGCGCCACATCGAGCGCGTCGGTGAGCTAGTGCTCAATGGTGGTGAAGCGTCAGACGAGTTTCAAGCTTTTCTGAAGGGTTTGCGCGATTCACTGAACGAGGGCATAACGGAGAAGGAAGCCGTTGAGATGCTTGCGCAGCACATGATCACGCTGCCGATTTTCGATGCTTTGTTCGGGGGCTCGGAGTTCGCGAAGAGCAACCCAGTGTCGATCGCAATGGAAGGCATGGTTGATACCCTGCGCGAATATAACATCGAGACGCCTGAGGAGAGGCGTGAGCTTGACGAGCTATATGCGAGCGTAAGGCGCCGAGCCGAAGGCGTGAAGACCGATGCTGGACGCCAGCGCATTATCAAAGAGCTCTACGAGAAGTTCTTCAGTCAGGCCTTCAAGGCGACATCGGAGAAAATGGGCATCGTCTACACGCCAAATGAGGTAGTGAACTACATCCTCCATGCGACGAACAGACTACTGCAGAAGGAATTCGGACAGAGCTTAGCTGATGAGGGCGTGAACATCCTTGATCCTTTCACGGGAACCGGAACCTTCATCGTGAACTTGTTGCAGGACGAAAAGCTGATGCCCTTAGACAAGCTTCCGATGAAGTACAAGAGCGAGATATGGTGCAATGAGATTCTTCTTCTGGCTTACTACATTGCCACTATCAACATTGAGTACGCCTACCATTCACGAGTACCAGAGGAGTACGTTCCTTTCGAAGGCGCAGTGCTCACAGATACGTTCCAGATGTATGAAGAGGGCGATCCTCTCGATCTTGAGATGTTCGTGGACAACACCGAGCGCATCCTCCGCGAAATGGAGACGCCAATTCATGTCATTGTTGGCAACCCACCGTATTCTGCGGGTCAGAAGAATGCGAACGACAACAACCAGAAGATGGTTTACAAAACATTAGATGAGAGAATCGCGACGACTTATGTTGCAAAAGTCGAGGTTAGCAATACGCTAAAGCGAAGCCTATATGACCAGTATATCCGCGCTTTCAGATGGGCGTCGGATCGCATAGGCGATAAGGGCATTATATCTTTTGTCACCAATGGCAGCTGGCTCGACAACCAAGCTATGGACGGATTTAGAAAAAGTCTGGTTGAAGAATTCAATTCAATATATGTCTTTAATCTAAGAGGCAATCAGCGAACTCAAGGTGAACAATCGCGAAAAGAAGGAGGCAAAGTATTTGGCTCCGGATCAAGAGCACCTATCGCCATCACTATGCTGATAAAGAATCCTGCATCAGAAGAACATGGCGTAATTCATTATCACGATATTGGCGATTACTTGGATCGTGAAACGAAGCTGGCAATTGTTGCATCTTCTGTTGATTGCGAACCATTCGAATGGAACGTGATAAAGCCAGACAAGCATGGAGACTGGTTAAATCAACGCGATGATACATGGTCACTATTCGCACCTATGGGGTTGGAAAAGCTTAAAGCACCGATTGGAATCTTTGAGATGTACTCGTCCGGAACAATGAGTACTAGAGATGCATGGGTGTATAACTTCGACAAAAAGCTGGTCAACGAAAACCCAAGACGAATGATTGAGTTCTACAACTCAGAAGTCGATCGATACAAAACAGAGGGCTGTTCTAAGAAGTTCGCGGATTTTGCGGACAAAACCGATACTAAGATCAAATGGAATGAGAAGCTGTACAAACTGGCCGAAAAAGGCAAGAAGCTCGACTTTACACAAGAAGCAATCGCGGAGACGATGTACCGACCCTTCTGCAAACAATGGTTCTATTCGGATCCGGATATGCAGTGGAGCATGTATAAGCAAAAAGCCTTATTCCCTTATCCGGACGCTGATAATCTGGCCATTTGCTTGACGGGAGTTGGCGCAAACGCTTCTTTCCCAATTATGTCCAATCTAATAGTTTGTTACGACACGATGTCTAAAGGCGATTCTTTCCCGCTTTACTGGTATGAAAAGAAAAATTCACTTGGTGGGATGTTCGCAGATGAGTCCGAAGAATATCTCAGACATGATGCAATTACTGACGAGGCACTAGAGGTTTTCCGAAAGGCCTATCCGCGTGCATTCGATGTGCATGACAAGTTCAAAGCACGTGCGAAAGCTAACGGTGGAATTGAACTAACCAAGGAAGACATTTTCTACTACATCTATGGCATACTCCACTCGCCTGAATACCGCCAGCGGTTTGAGGCCAACCTCAAGAAGGAACTGCCACGAATCCCACTAGCTGCAGACTTCCGTGCGTTCTCGCTTGCAGGAAGGCGTCTCGCAGAGCTTCACCTCAACTACGAGAGCGTTGAGCCCTATCCTTTAACAGTTCGAGGAAATGAAAAGAATCCCGGTCGCGTAGAGAAGATGAAATGGGGTAAGCGCAAGGATCCTGAAACCGGCAAGAAGGTGGACGATTACACGACGCTCATCTATAACGAAAACTTGGCTTATTCAGGGATCCCTGAAGTTGCCAACGATTACAAGGTTAATGGTAGAAGCCCGCTTGAATGGATGATAGATCGCTACCAGGTTAAGACCGATAAGGCTTCGGGTATTGTGAACGACCCAAATGAATACAGCGATGACCCAACTTATATCAGCGGTTTGATTCCACGACTAGTTACCGTAGCCATGGACACAATGGATATCGTAAACGGATTACCACCGCTGAACGAGAAACCGCAACCTACAGAATGGCCATTTGCCTGGAAGGTGAGCGAATGAGCGTTAGGACGACAATTGGTAAGCTCGCACGAAGGGTGAATAGCTGGCGCATGAAAACCAGTGATGAATTTGCGGACAAATCCCTAAACGCCCTTACACCGACTCGTTTGTCAGATGAGGAGTACAAGCTCTACGAGAAGGAGTTTTCTTTCGTTTTTCACAATCCAAAGATTCGAAACATTGCTTTGATGGGTACTTATGGTGCTGGCAAAAGCACTGTTATGGAGACATGGGATGAAAAGCAGCTTCTTGCTGGCGATGGCCACGAGAGCACCTTTATTTCGCTAGCCCATTTTCACGGGTCGAATAACGAAACCAGTGCAGTAGAAGGTGAAATACTTAATCAGCTAATTCATAAGACCAAACGTAGCCGGATTCCAAAAAGCAGGTTTAGGCATACACAAGACGATCGCAGAATCTTTGATTTTATTAAAGCAACGGCCTGCGTAGGATATGGCTTATTAAGCATAACGCTTATTACATTGTTAATAAAAGATGGTATTACGTTTCCTGAAAATGTTGAAGGATTTGCACAACCGATATGGATTGCCATATGCGTATGGGCAATTGGGCTAGTTGCAATTCTGTACTCTGCATTCCGTCGAGACAAAGCAGATAAGTTTTTGCGACGAATAAAGCTATTCGGAAATGAAGTCGATTTATTTGAATTCGACAAGAATCAGGCTGAAAAAGACGGTTCTGAATCGCACGATCCAATATTCAATAAATACATGGACGACGTCCTGTACCTGTTAATTAATTCCGGATCCGATGTTTATATTTTTGTGGACCTCGATCGTTTTGATGATTGGATTGAGATATTTGAAAAGCTTCGAGAACTTAATGGCCTCGCCAACGACTGTAGATTGGAAAAGCTTAAGCCCTTACGATTTTTCTACCTAGTTCGAGAAGATTTATTCGAAACACCAGAAGATCGGGTCAAGTTCTTTGATTTCATTATCCCAATCATTCCTTTTTCAGATCCAGATGGAAATTTTGATGAACTAAGAAGCGGTTTGAGCAATCTAGGCTTGAATGTGAGTGATTTATTCACCTATGAAATATCTTCTTTCATCCCCGACCCCCGTGCTTTAAAGGACATTGTTAACGAGGCAAAGCATTACCAAGAACATATTTTTCACGACAGTGATAAGCCTTTATTCGAAAGCGAGGCCGAACATCTTGTAGCAGCAATTGTTTATAAGGTTGTTTTCCCAACTGATTTTTCAAACTTTCAACGTGGAAAAGGTTATGTGGCAGAGCTTCTAAAACGGCGAGATAAGATTATTGAGAACAAGAAGAAAGATTTGTCTGACGAGAGGAGCGAACTCAAAAAGGAGGTAGGTGAAATTGATGAGAAGAATCATTTTACCTTAGAGGAGCTTACGCTTATCAGTTGCGGTAATTTGTCAATTTTCGATCGAGCGATAAGCACTTATGGTACTCCAGTTTCTAGTAAAAATAACTCCCAAGAAATGATCGCCGCTATTCGAGAGAACGAAAGAGCTAGTGAGTTGCTTGATGAGGAAATGAAAAAGTACTCCTCAGATGAAGAGCGGCAAAAACGTTTTGGAATTCCAGAGAGCGCTTTAGAGTCCAGAAAGAATGCTTGCTTAGAGCGAATCCGAGAGATTGATGAAAATCTCGTGCGACTCGAATGTTTTACTCTTGGTGAAGCTCTTTCGATGTGTGACGATGATGAACAGTTTAGTCTCGTCAAAGAGGATTTAGATCGTCCTGCCGACTTTGAAGACTGCCAAATCGAAACTGTATTGTCTAGTCCTCATTTTCCGCTATTAAAACACTTGCTTATCACCGATCTTATAGATACCTCGTCGATAAGATACTCAATACGCGTTCGTCCCGAAGGTTTATCTCTTGCAGATCAGCGCAATCTAGCGACAATTCAAGGTCGAAGGCCTATTGATCCTACATATGTTTTCGATAAGCCTGGCGATGTTCTCATGAGAATACGCGGTGAATTCTTGATGGTTCCAGGCGTCCAAAACTACTCGATTCTTAAAGAACTACTTGATAAAGAGGAAACGGACAAACTTTCGAAATTTGTAGCAGGTCTTCAACGCGGAGATCATGCTGATTTCTTTCTTGGTTATGTTGTTTCCGATCAATTCATTCCCAGTGTTTTTGGTGTAATAGAGAACGATTTCGATAACGAAGCAAGCATTGTTCTTGCCGATGAGACTGCCTCTTTCGAAGACCGTAGAAACTTCGTCCATAAACTTATGTGCTACAAGGATGATTGGAACTTGGATGCGACAGAAAGCGCCCTTGTTGCGTTTGCAAACGCCGATTCCGAATTATTATCCGTAGACGATACATTGTTGAAGGGGGTCAGAAGAAATATTGACAAGTTCGTCCTTTCTTTGTCTGATATTGAATTTGAGACTGCGGACAAGGGGCTCCTTAACATTGTCTATGAGAAATCGCTATATGAGCCCAATGCTGCATTAGCGACGAAATGGGCTGAGAATCGATTCCCCTACCATGTCGTAAATAGGCATTCAGCTATTTCCATCGTCTACTCGCTTTCCGACGAGAAGCTCCATGAATTTGTGGAGGAAAACATGGAGACTTTTATTCTCTCCATTATTGATGCTGACGACTCTCCTTTATCCGAATCAGAAGATATTTTAGCTTGGGTATTGAACGCATTACCAGATAACCAAGAAGTGGCCGTATCCTTTGTAAAGAGATTGGAGAGTTGCACACTTCAAGACTTGAGCCGGATCAAAGACCCAGCGTTTAAAAGAGCTCTTTTGCTGTTTGATATCCCGGAGTTTTCTGAAACGAACATACTTGATTACTTCTCTGCATGCGAAAACGTAATCGATGACGCATTAGCAGGATTCATTCAAAATCATCTTAATTCCGAGGACGACATAAAGGCCGTAATAGACGCGCTGTCAGACAACGAAGACTTCGTCTGGGCTGCCGTCGTGGATTCAAACTTAACTGATGAAAACCTCGGAGTCCTTTTATCTGGCGAAGGCTCTGCCGCTCTGGCCGAATTCAATATGGAAGACTTGGGGCAGTCGCGGGTTGATGTCGTTCTGCAAGCAAAGCGTATTCCTGTTACAGACAGCAACGCACAGTTTATTCGAGCGAATTATCCGAGCTGTGAATCGCTCTTTGCCGTCTCGGATATCGATGCGTATCTTAAGCTTTTTAATGCAGACGACGGTGCCATGGAATTCGACGAAAGCGTTGGGCTGAAATTATTTGAGTCTGATCAAATTACCCCGTCTAAGAAAGTCGAAATCGCAAAACTATTCGCATCGCCTATTCATCTAAATGCTTTGTATCCTGACTTGCTTAAAATCGAGATTATCAATAACCATTTTGATATCGATGATTTACCTCAGCTTCTCAATGAATTTGAACCTGGAGGCAAGCTGCTGCAGGAGTCAATTAAAAATAAAGCCGTCACAAGAATTAATGAGATAACTGCTCAAGAGCTACCAATACCATCTGGACTCTTTTGCGAGATCCTTAAGGACCCAAGCTTTTCTGCCAATGATCGGTTGGAGCAAATAGCGTTTCAGCTGAATCTTGAAGACTCGTTAATCACAGACCGTGAATGCGTTCGAAAATGCTTTGAAGCTGCAGGAGCTCAAGATTATGTGAGGCTTATTGACGGAAAAAGAATTAGTGTTCCAGCAGATTCCGCAAACAGCGATGTTGTCAACGCTCTAATGAAACGTGGTATGTGCAGCGAGAAAGGCGTTCAAGAGGGCGCAAATGGCTATGTAATTGTATCTCCACGAGGTTATGAGCGTAAGTGATCTATTTCTCTATTTGCTTTGAAGAGATGGAGTATAAATGTCTGAAGACAGCAATGATGCTCAAATCGTTTTATTCGAATCGGCTGATGGAGCCGTTGAACTTAATGTAACCGTTGATGTGAATGGTGATGAGGTATGGCTCAATCGCCAGCAGATGGCTGTATTGTTTGACCGTGATGTCAAGACCATCGGAAAGCATATCTCAAACGCTCTCAAAGAAGAGCTTGAGGGTTCCTCTGATTCAGTTGTCGCAAAATTTGCGACAACTGCTGCTGACGGAAAAACCTACCAAGTTGAATACTATAATCTCGACACGATAATATCAGTCGGATATAGGGTTAAATCATGTCGAGGCATTGAGTTCAGGCGTTGGGCGACGGAGGTGCTTCACAGGTATATTATCGATGGCCGTGCAGAGAATGAGCGCCGGCTCCAGCAGCTGTCGCAAGCCGTTTCGCTCCTGGAGCGCATTTCGGACAACCTTGATACCAGCCAAGTGCTAGAGATAGTGAAAAGCTATGCCCCCGCCCTGGACTTGCTTGATGACTACGACCATCAGTGCGTGCAGAAGCCTGGCGGAAACGTGGCTACCTACGTCTTGGATTATGACGAGTGTAAGAAGCTCATCAATACGCTTCGATTCAATGACGAGAGCGATCTATTCGGTGTGGAGAAGGATGATTCCTTCAAGAGCAGCATTGCGACGATCTACCAGTCGTTCGGCGGCCAGGATCTCTATCCCTCTGTTCAAGAGAAGGCAGCCAACCTTCTGTACTTCATCGTGAAGAACCACTCCTTTCACGATGGGAACAAGCGCATCGCCGCTACGGTATTCCTCTATTTCTTGGAGAAGAACGGCCTTCTCTACAAAGAAGGCCAGAAGGTCGTAAGCGATAGCGCCCTTGTAGCCACAACCATCATGATTGCTGAGTCGAAACCGGACGAAAAAGAAATCATGGTTTCACTCGTAATGAACTTTTTGATCTAGGCATGCATTCAAAAGGCGATGCAGATGCGGTGCAGCTAGGCAAATAGCTCATCATGGCTTCCAGTACGCTGGAAGTATGCCTGATCTTTGCTTGTAGCCCAGATGAGCAGCCAATCTCCCGCATTTGCGACATGGCATTCTAGGCTTCCATGCCAATCGCCTTTGAGCACATGCATGTTGTGGTGTCGCTTTAGCTCCGTCTTCGCCTTGGGCGTGTCATCAAGGATGAGTTGCATGACCTCTTTCAGGGGATACAGATCAACATGCTTCTTTTCTAAGCGCTTCACATCTTTCTTGAAACGTGGAGTGTAGTTGGGTCTTAGCATCTACAGATCCATCGACTTGAACATGTCATCAAGGGAGTCATAGCCCGGATGTCTGGAGGCAACGAGCTCCTCGGTCTCCTTCAGCGCCTCAAAGGACTCTTTGTTAGGCTTAGGATATTCGAGATTCAAAGGGATTCTTTGCTCGCGAACGATCTGGCGATAGAACGCGCGAGTAACAGAGGACAGGTCAAATCCGAAGTCTTCGGCAATCGACGCTGCTGCTTGTTTGGTAGCTTCGTCCACTCGAACGGTGACGGATGCGGTAGTCATGGTTACCTCCTTATATGTAAGACAATTATATAATCTTGTCTTACATATAGCAAGTAGATACCGGATGCATTGATTGTGCCATTCAGTCATGGCATTATCTGATCAGTGGTCGAATCGGCTACTTCCAAGCGCCGGGGGCTTTCCCCCGGCATTTTTGTTAGGCGCATTGCAATAAAGCAGTTATCAAGCTTTTCTTTACAACTAATTGGTTGATTCGTTTTGAACAAGAAGACCGTTGCAGCAAGAAGGCTAAGAGTCGAATGAAATATGGGCTTCATATTCAAAAGGCGGTGCAGATGCGGTGCAGATGGACACGAAAACCCGTCTGAATGCACCGCAATCTGCGCGATAGGCTTAGCGCAAAACCCCAGTTCAGACGCATAATCGTACATACTTTACGTTCTTTAAAGACCGCTCATAACCCGGAGGTCGTTGGTTCAAATCCAGCCCCCGCGACCAAAAATCCGTAGGTCAGAAGGATAGCCCGTCTGGCCTGTTTGCTTAATTACACATTACTTATTATCCATTCCACAGTATTAATAGGCTCCTGTTTTGAAGTAATGGATATCCGGGTAGTGTTTTCCTGATACCGACGGTAGTATTTTTTGGCTGAGGTAGGCTTTGCGTATTCATAAAGCCTACAATCAAATTGATTTACCATGGAAGAATTGTTCTGCTCATCTTCAATTCGTCTTCGGTTCACTAATAGCCAAATCGTGTAAGGACAATTATGAGCGACTCAAGAAAAGCGGATCGTCTTTGGACGCCATATTTCTTATTGATAATAGCCATAATGTTCTTTTCCTACGTTTCGTTTCATGGGACGAATTCTGGAACCTCAGTTTATGTTGAACTTATGGGTTCAGGAACACAGCTTGCCGGCATACTGGCATCGATCTATTCGATAACAGCAGCTGTTGCGCGATTGCTCGTAGGGCCGGTGATCGACGAGCGAGGGCGCTCTCTCGTTATGCGTATAGGCTCAGCCAGCTTTGTTCTTGGTGCACTGATAATCGGGTTCATTCAAGCCGACTGGACTCTTATTGTGGGAAGGGTTCTTCAAGGCATTGGTTTTGGCGCGCTTACCACTTCTGCATCAGCTGCCGCCGCCGATGTTTTGCCTTTATCGCGAATGGGCGAGGGTTTGGCATATTACAGCATGGGAAATGCTCTGGCACAATCGGTGGGACCTGCACTGGCTTTAAGTTTGGTTGTTTTAGATCCGCCCGAGATAATGTACTTCGCGTTTGCCACTGTGAACATAATAGTGTTCGTGCTGTCGGCGTTCTGTAATTACGAGAAACACCCTAAGTCGCTTCCGATAACATCTGGCTTCCGTGTTCGTATGGAAAAGGCTGAAGATGAAAAGGCTGAAGATGAAAAGGCCAACCCAAGCGCTTGCACCGAGGACGCTGGCGAAAAGAAGGCACATCCTGAAAAGCTAAAAGGCTTAGCGCGCTTCTACGAACCGCATGCTTTAAGCGGCGCTATGCCTATGATGTTTATGAGTGGATCAAATTGCTTCTCTGTATTCTTCGCAGCTCTTTATGGATTGTCATTGGGCGTGGGAAATGGTGGGATCTTCTTCACGTTCTCAGCGGTAAGCATGGTGGCGGTTCGCTTAGGATCAAAACTATACATGGATCGCGTTTTGCCGATTATCTCGTATACCATATCGGCTGTGCTTGGTCTTCTGGGATTAACGTGCATGCTATTGGCGCCGCAATTGAATTGGCTCTTCTACGTTGCAGGCTTTTTGTATGGTGCATCGCTTGGAATGACCCTGCCGATTAACCAGACTGTAGCCATCAAAAATACGCCAGACGATCGCTGGGGTGTTGGAAGTGCGCTCTTCTTCCTACTTGGTGATATTGCTGTCGCTACATGCACAATCGTTTATGGTGTACTGATCGATAGCTTTGGCTTCACATCGGCTATCTTCTTTTCGATGAGTTTGATTGTTGTTGCATTCATTATGGTGCTGATCTTCTATCCACCGTGGGCGAAGTCTAAAAAGGCCAACGAGGAATGGAAAAGAAAGCATGAATACGTTGCGAAGTCTGTGGCAGGCGACGGCAACGTTGTCGATACCGACAATGGGAGCGAAATTGATAAAGTAGTCGAATCCAATGATGCAACTGATATCAACAACAAAACCGAGGAAGAACATATAGCAGAGGAACTTCTCCGTAACAGTGCAGTTGCTCCAGGCGAAGATGAATAGCTAGAGAAACGGAAATCTGCCCATGTGCCATACATGGTAGATGTTAGATGATTCAAGTTCTCCTAAATTGCATCGTAGGGCATTTCGTGTTTAATAATGTAATAGATAAACGACCCAAAAATAATGTATAGCGGAAATAGGAATAACAAGACTAGTACAACTGTCCTAATGGCATAAAAACCAATTCGTTTGATACCTGTCCTATTCTTCGTTTCGAATGACATGCGCACAAACGCGCCACCTGGAGTACTTCCATTGTTTTTAAATGGTATGACAATCTCAACAGTGGCAAAGGATACAACAAAGCATATTGCGCATATGAGCATTGCGGTCTGGGCGAGATCAAGCCATAAAACGGTGAGCATCTGATCAAATGCAAGTTCATATGCAATAGAGGCGAGTATCCATGGCATAAACGTAAAGAAGCCTATGATCATAAAGTCTATCCACAGGGCAATAGCGCGTCTTATGAAACTCGGGTGGTGTGTTATCTCTGGAATTTCATCAGTTTGTTTTGGCAGGAAATGCATAACAGCTTTCCCACAGAGCCATCCAAGCATTGCGCCAAGCACATTGCATATGATGTCACCTACCTCAAATGTCCTGTATGCATAAGGATATAGTCCAAAAAATCCAGTCAGTTGTGCCGTTTCTATCAAACATGTTGCTGTAAGTGATATTGCAAATGTTGGTACTTTCTTAAGCTTTAGAAAAACATTTGCTATAAATCCCATCGGTATAAAAAGAATGATGTTGAATACCAACTGTAATACTGCCCTGATGCCATCTTTCGAAATGTCTATAACAAAGTTAAACGGATTTAATTGAGGTGGAATCCCATAGGTGATGCCTGGACCTTCGGTACCTGATGGTAGTGGGTATAGCGTGAAGCAAACAAGGCCTGCGACATAAAATACGCTAATGTATGCGGCGAAAACAGTTATTGCTTTTATCCGTCCGTCGCGATGATATAGATATGCAAGGATAGGCAGTGTAAGAAGAAACGACAGCGATGGCCATATTAGGATAGCTGTCTTAAAACTGTCACTAAAGTTTGAAAGATATGAGGTGATTGCAGCCAATCGCTGAACTCCTGTTGTTTGCTTTGTATAGATCGCGTTTTCAGGCATAAATATAAAACGGCTTTTGTGATGTGTGGGATTTATTACAAGAATGTAAGTGGTCATATTTAAGAGCGATTTGAGAACGCTTTGCGTAACAAATTCTGAGAAACTTTCCATTAGGTGGCTTTCCGGCTGGCAGATGTTGTCTTGACATAATACTATGTAATGCATAGTATTATGCGACAGGGGGTATGATGGATGCGCAATTAAAACGAGGCTTTCTTGATGCTTGTGTTCTTGCAACAATGGCTAACGGAGAATCTTACGGATATCAGATGGTAAAAGATATTCCCGATTCATTAGGTATCAGTGAGTCGACTCTTTATCCATTACTCAAGCGTCTTGAAACAAAAAAACTGATCAAGGTTCGTAAGGCAGAACACAACGGGCGCCTTAGAAAATACTATTCGCTTACTAATGATGGATTTGCTTTTCTGAATGAATTCATTGAGGGAAAGCAAGAAATCAATGATGTCTTCGACTATGTAGAAAATGCTGTCAGCCAACAAAACTCTGCGGCTTTTGTCCATACAAAACCAGATGATAAGTAAAGGAAATAATATGACTATTGATGAATACAAGTCTCAGCTTATGACTTTGCTCAAGTCTCTTCCTAAGAAGGAGCGCGAAGAGGCTGTCGCGTTTTATATGGAGCTGATCGCAGATCATATGGAAAACGGTGCAACTGAAGCTGAGGCTGTTTCTTTAGTTGCGACTCCAGTAGAAGCTGCAGGAGAGATTATCGCAAACATACGAAGCAACAATGATCCGATAATTTCTTTTGAGGTGAGGTCTGATAACGCATTGGGTAATGAAGTAGATTGCGTCAATGACTGCTATACAAATGATAGCGTTACAGATGAACCAACCTTTGAATATGAAAGCACAGAAGGGTTCTTTGCAAAATTAAAACAGCGTAACCTTTCTGTACTTGAATGGGTTGCCGTAATAGTCACATCTCCTCTTTGGCTTTCGCTTCTTATTGGGATTTTTGGAATCCTCGTAGGTCTTCTTGCTGCGGTGTTTATGCTCTATTTATGCGTCTGGATACTGATTGCATGCATTTGGATTATGGGCGTGGCATTTGTAGTGTCAACGCTAGGGGCGCTTGTTCTCATGATTTGGGGAATACAAACGGGCAACATCCCTTATATGCTTATGAACATTGGCTACATGATGACGTTTTTTGGTGGAGGCATCTGGATACTAAAGGCTGCATTTAAAGTTTCTTACGCCTTTCTGGAGTGGTCGAAAAATAACATTAGTGTGCAAATTCTTAGACGTAAGAAAAATGACGAAAACAGCATCAGCGAATTGCAAGTTCACACCGATGCGGTTCAGTGCGAAACACCGAATGTAGCCCAGACTTGTTCCACGCAGGATTTTGCTAATCCGTTAAAAAGTAGCACCAGTGAAAAGAGTGGCACTTCTCATTTCAAGCTTTTCTTTCGTGTGTGTTGGATACTTGTAATAGTAGGATTTTCGTTTATGTTTCTTGGGTATGTTGTGTCTGGCTTTGATTGGCGAGTATTTTTAAATATTAATTTTGGATATGATGGGATGTATTTAGGTGGGGTTAAAGTAAGCGATCCAAGTAAATTGTTGTTTTATCCGAAGCTTGTCTAATACGCTAGCCTGTATCCAATGTGCATGCTTGACCTTAACGTAACGTCAGGGTGTTTCATTGATCCAGGAGGTGAGATGAATGTCTGTGCAATATTCGATAGGCGAGCTTGCCAAATTAGCAAATGTAAGTCCAAGAACACTTCGCCATTATGAGCAACTTGGTCTTCTTGTGCCAAAACGTGCGAATAACAATTATCGATATTATGACGAGGCATGCGCAAAACGGTTGTCGTATATCGTTGTGATGCGTTCATGTGGAATGCCCTTGCAGAAGATCAAGGATCTATTAACAGGCAACATGTCTATTTCCGATGCGCTAGATGCTCACCTTTATAACCTGTGTGATAAGCAAGCCCAGCTTGATATGGAGATCGCACGAACAGAAAAGATCATCGAACACCTAGAAAGGATCAAAGACATGCAATCGAAGGAAGCCTTTGAAGAACTCAAGCGTGCGAGTGTTGAAGAATTTGAAAAGAATTATGGCAAAGAGGCTAGGGAAAAGTATGGTAGCGATGTAATTGATGAGGCAAATTCTCGTATGTTGCAAATGACAGATGCGGACTGGAATGCAAAAGAGGAGCTTGAAAAAAGGATTCTCGAACAGTTAAGAATTGCTTATGCTGCAGATAGTCCTACAAGCGATGAGGCACATAAGCTTGTCCAAATGCATCATAAGTGGGTTGGAATTCATTGGGGTTGCGACCCGGAATGGAATACATATTGCTCGCTTGTTGAAGGGTATCTTGGAGATGCTCGCTTCGTAGCCTATTATGATGAGCCGTGTGGAGACGGAGCTACCAAATTCTTGGTCGATGCCGTAGAAGCGTATATCGAATAATCAGTAATCAGTAATCTCGGATGAGTAATCGCGGATTAGTACATCCTCTGTTGTGCGACAAGGCTGTATGACAAAAATTGGAATGAAGTAGGACACATCCATGTCTTTGTCACACAGCCTTTTAATCTGTAAAAACTAAATTTACGCTGTTGCTCCTCCACAGCTGCTACCGGCGCCAGCTGTGCAACCATAGCAGTGGTTTGCAAATACTATGGATCGTACCCCTTGTTTTTCATTTGCAAAATCGAATATGGTTTTACCACCTTCGATTTCTATACCTAACGCTTGGTTAAAATCACAATCGTATACCTTGCCTTCCCAATCAACGCTAATCTGATTGCGGCACATCATGCTTTGAGTAGTGGCAGGATTGAATGCATCACATAATCGTATTAGGTATTTTTCCAGGTTGCCTTTAGCATTTAAAGCTTCAGCAAAACGCCCAGATGGGTTGTTGGTAATTGCGACTATATTTGAAAAATGCACGTCATAGGTATTGGTTAGCTTGGTGCGATACTCATTCTCTAGAGCGGCCTGCGGTGGCGGGAATGTAGCGCTCGATGGATTGAATACAAGCGTTATGGTGTGAGTATCGCCATCGCCATCATGGTCGCCATATCCTACATCATTTAGTAGACGCAATCCTTCAAGCGAGGCGTCGAAGGTTCCATTGCCACGAATCTTATCAACATTGTGGGCACTGTAAAAAGGTAGAGATGCGAACAATGTGGCGTCAATGTCGGCGTATAGTTTGGCGCAATGAACGTAGTCGGGTTCAGTGAGAATGCATAAATTAGTACGACATATTGGTTTTACCCCACGTTTGTGCCACTCACGCAAGAACCATTCATAATCGGGATGCATTTCAGGTGCGCCACCGGTAATGTCTACAGACGAAAAACCACCTTTATCGTAAGCATCTAGACATGCTTGCATAACTTCCCTGCTCATCATTTCGGTACGAGTTGGGCCACATTTAAGATGGCAGTGTCGGCATGCCAAATTACACTTATATCCAATGTTTATCTGCAGGGTGGTTAACGGATCATTTGTAAGACGGTGTTCCTCTGGCACCATGTCGATAAACGGAGATACGGCATCCATTACTTCAGCAACAGTTTTCTCTGCCATGTTTTCTTCTCTCTAGGAAATATGTCTCTTGCGTGATGGTTGTCATAGTGTGTTATTGATAAATAAAGAGATGATAGTTAATTAAAACTCTTGTTCGCGAATTATCTTTAACGCTTGAACACCATGAGCCAATGCGGCTCCACCACGAATTGCGTTAGTTACATGGAAGACCTCGGCTATTTCAGCTTCGCTGCAGCCTTGTTGTAGGCAAGAATTTGTGTAGGAGTCAATACAATACGGACATTGGACAGCAGCGGCTACTGCTAGTGCGATAAGTGATTTTTCACGGGTTGTTAGTGCCCCATCTTGAAACACTGAGCCGTAATAACCCATGTATTTCTCCCATAGATCTGGTGATAATGCGCCTATTCCATCAGGTGAGAAGCTTGCAAGATCGGCTGGGTCGTAATAGGTTTCCATTGAACTCTCCTTGACTCTCTTTCATTCAGGTAAATATGATGTTGGCTATTATATGACACAATCTATTATATGCAAACAGATATAACTCACAACAAGGAACGTCTTCTTTGTTGCTCTTTACTGAAACAAAGGTGTTGAGAAATAGCGCTCACCTGTGTCCGGCAAGACGGTAACAACTGTTTTGCCGGATCCCAATTTTTTGGCAAGACGTCTAGCGGCAGCTACATTCGTACCTGATGACACGCCGCACATAAGCCCCTCTTTGCGTGCTAAGTCGCGTGCTGTTTGAAGAGCTTCTTCATCGCTGATTATGCAGATATCATCATAGATATTTTGATCCAGAATAGCGGGTATGAGCCCATCGCCAATGCCCATTTGCAGATGGCTGCCAATACCTCCACCTGAAAGGATCGCTGCATTTTCTGGCTCAACCGCCCATATTTTTATGTCTGGATACAAGCGCTTGAGTGTTTGGCCTATCCCTGAGATTGTGCCTCCGGTTCCAATGCCGCTAACAAACCCATGGATGTGACATCCCGCGTCTTCTGCAATCTCTAAAGCCGTGTGATTGCGATGTGCTCGTAGGTTATCGATATTTTCAAACTGTTGGGGTACGTATACACGCGGATCTTCAGCGGCCATATTGTTGGCAATCTGGATACATTCATCAATTGCTTTTCCTATGTCGCCCTCATCGTGAACTATGACTGCTTTGGCACCATAGTGCTCTACTAGTCGACGTCGTTCTTCTGAAACGGAGTCAGGCATAATGATTCGTGCTTCATACCCTTTCACTGCGCAAACAAGAGCGAGTCCAATGCCTTGATTTCCGCTGGTGGGTTCTACGATGATGCTGCCAGGACCTATATCTCCACGCGCTTCTGCTTCTTCAATCATCATATATGCAGTGCGCGTTTTGATTGAACCGCCTATATTTACACCCTCGTACTTTACTAGGATTTGCGCCATATCTGGCTGAATCATGCGTTGCAGGCGTACAAGCGGAGTATGGCCTAAAGCTTCAAGTACATTGTTGTATATCACGTTATCTCCTTGGGTTGCTCGAGTTTATTCTAATTCAAAGACGATGATCCTGAGGTTACCTTGAAACGATGGCATGCTTTTCCTGGTAGCAGGAGAAGTACGACTCAATAGTGACTCAAAAATAAGGAGATAAGGTTTTTGTGATCTAAAACCAAATGGTTATTGTTGGCCTTCTCCAGGTATTGGCTTTGATGGCATACGTCCTTTGTTGGATATGTAAGCTTGCCACTTCTCAGGATGCTCTTTCTTTATCCGTGCAATAGCTTTACAAATTGAGGTACGGTCATGATTCATGATTTCGGCAAGCTGTTGTTGTGTGAAATACTGGTTGTGATTTGCTAGCATCTCGGTGAGGTGCAAGAGTCCGTAATATGTATAGTTTGAGCGAAGCATTGCTGCCATTCTGCAAACGTCGGTTTCCAATTCGATCATATTTTTCATCACGGCATGCCGAAAATCGGGGTCGCTATCGAATAGATCTTGAATAGTTTGATGGCTGAACGAGGCAACCCATGTGTCGGTGAAATAGTTAAAGTCAACATACTCGAAATTCTTGTGTAAATCAGTAAAACCAAATGTCACATCAAGATTCAATAAGCGCCCGGGAAGAGCCATGTAAAGTACCGGCAAATTCGTCTCGTGGTCTATAGCATCCACTCCTAATTGGGTTGAGCTAATGAAAGTACCATCTAAAACGAGCATGCAATTGCGAAGGTAATCTTGACGCGTTTGAATTGATTTAGCTTTGAAGAAACTACGCCTACAGTGCGCACATAATTTTGCCCTCGTGTTTTCGGGTAGAAGAATGCAGAATCTGTTGCGAGTGCAATCCATAGACACCTCTCCTAAGCGTGAATTCTACCACACTAATATGTGGCAAATTCATCATTTCCATTTGTGATTGTTCACGCTATTTAATTCGGCTAGCGAGGACAATGCGCAATAGGTTGGGCTAGAGAGTTAAAGGAGAAGGAGGAGGGTATGACTCAACAAGAGGTCAACTCATCTGAAGGACGTTGGATTGCAGCGCCATGTTGGCATAATTGCGGTGGCCGTTGTTCAGTTAAAGTCCTGGTTAAGGATGGACGCGTGATTCGTTCAAAGACCGATGACACGCATCCTGACTCATGGGAACATCCTCAGTCACGTTCTTGCGCGCTTGGCCATGCGATGCGTCAGCAAATTTTTGGCGAGGATCGTTTGCAGCATCCTATGAAGCGTAAACATTGGGAGCCTCACACTGGAGGAGATAAAAGCCTTCGTGGTAAAGATGAATGGGTACGTATCTCCTGGGATGAGGCGCTTGACATTATCGCTGATGAGATTAAATACGCACGTGAGACTTACGGACCACGCTCTATTTTCTTCAACAACATGATCAATCTGGAGAATTACTGGGGAGGAATTCTATCTGCAACAGGTGGTTATGTTGATTGTTCGGGAACTCAGTCCACCGGAACTTTTGGTTTGAATACGGCTATGCTCGGTTATGTCCAAAGTACATCGGGCACCATGTCAAACGATCGTATGGACTTAGAGAATGCGGATTATATAGTGCTCTATGGACACAATGCTTCGTGGTGCGCTTTTGGTAATCCATCCTATTACCTCAAGCATGCAAAGGAAAAGGGTGTCAAATTCGTTTGCGTTGGTCCTGACTACAATGCTACAGCCGCTTTTACCAATGCTGAGTGGATTCCTGTTTGTCCGGGCGGTGACACAGCATTTCTTATTGGTGTGGCATATGCAATGCTTGAAAAGGATGTTGACGGATCTCTGATTGACTGGGATTTCCTTGACAAATACACATTGGGATTTGATAGCGATCACATGCCTGACGATGCAACGACAGATGAGAGTTTTGTTGATTATCTGCAGGGTACCTACGATGGAATTAAGAAGACACCAGAATGGGCGTCAGAGCGTTGTGGTACTCCGGTTGAGCTTATTTATCGTTTTGCTGAGATCATGGGTCGCAAGAATAACGTTGCTACACATGCTTGCGCAGCACCTGCACGTGCTAAAGGATCTGAAAACTTCCCTCAGATGCTCATGACGCTTTCCTGCATGGGCGGTCACTTCGGAAAACCTGGCAATGGCTGCTCTAATGACCAATATTATGGAGCCTTCAATACCGGTGGAGTTCCTCTAACTAACCAACCAATGGGTGGTCCACCATTCCGTTTCACTAACGCACAAAACCCAATTGACGATGTGCTTTCTACTGATTGCATGTGGCAGAACATTCTTGATGGGTTCTACTATTTCGCAGGCTCAAACTTCCCAGGACAGTCGCAGCACAAGTTAGAAAAACGCGACATCGATATCCATGTGATCATTTCTGAAACCAATAACTTCTTGCAAAGTCAAGCTGGCATTAACCAGGGCATTGAGGCGTTCCGCAAGGTCGATTTCATCGTATCGTCATGCTATGTGTTGCGTCTCGACGCTAAGTATGCCGATGTGGTATTGCCAGTTAACACTAAGTGGGAGACAACTGCATCTTGTTTGTATTCAGGCTTTATGATTTCTTCTGACAAGGAGAATGTCTTTACATGGAGACAGGTTATTGAGCCTTTGTATGACACAAAAGATGATAGCGAGATTGCTTGGCAGCTTGGCCTGCGCCTTGGTCTTACTGAAGAACAATTGAAGGAAATCTATCCGAAGAACGAAAAGCAACTTTGGTTTGAACAAATGGCTCAAGCATCGGTATTTAAAGATGGCGACTATGTCCCAATTGCCACAATTACACAAGAAGATATCGATCGCTATGGCGTTGACTACGAGCCACAAGAGGGCATCATTCCATTTGAGCAGTTACTAGATGATGGTGTTTATCGTGTTACTCGCGAGGACGATGGGTCGGACTGCCCAGGCGGAATTGCTTACCAAGAATTCATCACAGATCCAGAAGCCAATCCACTTACTAGCCGTTCTGGAAAATTCGAGATCTACTGCCAGCAGATCTCTGACTGGTTTGACATGGTAAATGGCTATGCGGATGGCGGGGAAGGTGCGTTGGATTATGTAAAAGTTACACCTCTTCCTAAGTATCTAGAGCACCCGTTTAGCCATGTTGAGGCAAAGACATCTAAGTACCCGTTTCAGGTCACCCACAATCATTACCCACGTCGTGCTCATACGGATTGCGACAATGTGCCTTGGGTGCGTGAGGCGTTTACCAATCCAATCTTTATCAATAAACAGGATGCTGAGGCTAAGGGAATCAAGCAAGGCGACATCATTTTGGTTCACAACGATTCAGGTTCCTTCTTGCGCCCAGCAACGGTCAGCCGTTGTGTTATGCCGGGCTGTGTGATTATGCCTCACGGTGCAACTGCACGTATCGATGACGAGAGCGGTATTGATTTAGCTGGTGCTGACAATATTTTGACAGTGTCTAACCGCACCACTACACCGTTTTTGAATTCATGGAACTCGATTCTGGTTGATTACGAGAAGTACGAAGGACCTATTGAGATTCCAGAAGATGCATATGCCGATCCAATAGTTCCAAAGTTCGCAGAAGAAGTGGAGGAATAACATGTCTAAGTACGCTTTTTACTTCGATGCGGAAAACTGCGTTGGTTGTAAGACATGCCAGGTTGCATGCAAGGATGTTAACGATTTGCCAGTAGGAACGAATTATCGCTTTGTTCGTACCTATACAACTGGATCTGGATTCAGCCCTAGTGCGTATCATATCTCGTTACCGCTGGCAGGCTGTAATACATGTAAGCCATTACGTGATGGTGGCGAGGAATGTGCTTGTGTAGCTAGCTGTCCGCAGCGGGTGCTTGAGTTTGGGGATTACGATGAGCTTATGGCCAAGCATGCCGGTGAGCATATTGAAACTCCAGCAGCTCTTGTCGGGGCTACTTTGGAAGGGCCAATTGAGATCATTCGCATTAAAGAATGCATGACTGATCCTGATTTCGACGAGATTATGATTTAGCGAGCTAGGTTTAAAGTAAGTAGTACAAATACGAGCATATATTAAGCACCTAGATTTAAGATCCCAACTTGGTAATCAGGTTGGGATCTTTTTCTACCTAATAATAAATACCACCTACGCGGCGTCTTTCACAAGGAAGACATTTAAGACTAAGTCTTTATTTTGACTCGCGGTAACATCTTGACTGGAATCCAAGATGAATAAATCTTAGCACAGTGCATGCAGCCTTGAAGCTCGTATAGGGGAAGCTATGAACCTTAGAAATGTTGGAAGCTACAACATAGGTCTTGATATCTGTGCAAGTTCAGTTGGATGGGCGGTTACAGATTCAAGTGGGAATCTCTGCCATTTCAAGGGAAAACCAACATGGGGCAGTAGAATTTTTCCTCCCGCAGAGAGCGCATCGAATACTCGCATGTATAGAAGTTTACGCAGACGCTACAGCAGGCGTAGACAGAGGCTCAATTTATTACAAGATATTTTCCGTTCTGAAATACATGCGATCGATCCTGATTTCTTTGCACGATTGAATCAATCCGGTCTATTTCCAGAGGATAGATCAAAGACGCAAAAAGAATATTTGTACACACTTTTTAATGATGAGAGTTTTACAGAAAAGGATTATTTCAAGACTTTTCCAACCATATACCATCTTAGAAAATGGCTAATGGAAACCCCAGATAAAGCAGATATCCGTCTTATATATTTAGCTTTCCATAACATAGTTAAGCATAGAGGAGATTCTTTCCAGAAGCCATTTGCAAAATCGGATTCTGAGAGAGTTAAGAATTCGAACACTCTATCCAATACTCTAATTAGTGGCTCGAAAGAATCTAGCGATACGAAAGGATCGCTATCTGCCAGTAAAGTTTTGGCCTATGAACAATATGGCGAAGATCTAAAGTTACTTAAGAAACTCGTTAAGCAGTGTTGCTCAAAACAAAAATACTTTCAGTTTTTCAAAGGTGAATTCTATAGCCCAACTGAGCTGCATCCTCAGAAGTATGTCTACGATAAATCCAAAATTGATGGATATACAAAATACAATGAGATACATAGTTGGTCATATGATGATTTTAGAAAGTCTGTTGAAAAACTGTTTGCGCATACTGAGGCTGTAAATGATTCTCGGTATCACCAGATGATGGATAAATTTAAAGACCGTTGTTTTCTTCGTAGACTAAAGGTAAGAGGTGACGGAGTTGTCCCATTTCAGGTACATCTAAAAGAAATGGATGCGATTATTGATAAAAGCAAAAGTGAAGCAGGATTTATCAAACGTCGAAAATCTAGCTATGAAGATTTTAAGAAAAGCACCCCACCATCATTTCAGCGAAGTATGAATCAAGCTCTTCGAATTGTGGAAGAAATAATAAGTATTGCAGGACATTTTCCGAATAATATTTTTATAGAAATACATGAGAAGACTGATTCCAAGGGGTTAGAAAAAACCACAAAGCATCGTTGTCATACATTAAAAGACGCCTTAGAAGAGCTAAAGAACAAGTTCCCCGATACTTGGGAGCCAGGTATTTTGAATGAACTACCTGAATACATAGATAGAAGTTCGGAATTAGACGAACGTCAAACTTTATATTTTATGCAATATGGAAGATCTCTTTATTCTGGTAAACCCCTTGATATTGCAAAACTTGAAAAGCACGAAATTGACTATATAGTGCCTGCGCTATATATGAAAGATGATAGCCTTGAAAATAAGGCACTAGTTTTGAGGTCAGAAATCCATAATAAGACAGATCAATTGCTATTACCGTTATCTGTTCGTAAAAGCATGAGACATTTTTGGGATATGTTATATCAGTCCAAGTTAATAAGCGAGAAGAAATACAAAAGCCTAAATCGTGAATCTGTAAGTGATGAGCAAATAGAGAACTTTCTTTTAAAGCAGTTTGTTGATAAAAATTGGAATACTGTATTTGCACAAGAAGTTTTAGAAGAAAAATATCCAGATATAAATGTGATATCAATCAACGCTGAACTGTCATATGAAATAAGAACTTACAAAAACAAAGATGATGAACTTGAGTTTTTTCCAAAGTGTTCGGAAATAAATGATTTTTGTTATGCACATGATGCTCTGCTTACAGCAGAAATCGGTAGATTTATCCAGGATTGTTATCCCGGGATATATGACAGTCCGTTTTCCTATGTTTATGGCATGCAAAGTTTTGTGAAGAGAGAAAGCGTAAAAATACATAGCGGTAAAAAACCAATCAATGCCTCATTCTTAATAGCTAGCTTTATGTGTTTGAGCTCAGGTGATGACTTAGATGGTTTATTGCAATATGACTGGTCTGGAGTTTTTGAAGTTGAGCGTTTGGAAAAATATTTTAACTATCGGCAGTGTTTTATAACCAAAATGCCAGAAGAGACTACGGGAGCATTTTGGGATCAAACAATCTATTCACCAAGAGATATAAGTAAGAATATGGCAATACCTGTGAAAAAAGATTTTGATCCGCTGAAGTACGGAGCTTATTCAAAGGAGCAATATGCATATTTCTTTATCTATAAAGCAATAAAGGAAGGAAAAGAAACCTTTGAATTTGCTCAGGTTCCAGTAAATGTTGCTTATGAAATAAATAACCATAATCGTACATTGGAAGACTACGCTGCACAGCTGGCTTTAAATGCTGGTATCAAATTTATCGAGATGGTTAGAAGCAAGATATATAAATACCAGCTAATAGAGATGGATTCCTCAAGGCTTTATTTAACAGGAAAAGAGCAAGTTCGCAGTGCGGTGCAATTTGCTTTTAATGTTCGTGAGACCAGAATTGCTAAAGCTTTGTATGAAGGAGTGCTGCGTGATCTAGATGCAATAGATGAATTGTTTTGTCTAGTTGTCAACTCGTTGGAGAAATATTCTCCTAAGCTATTTAGCACGTTAAGAATCGAATCGTGGAAAGACAGATTTTTTGAAATAAACTTGCACGAGCGTTGCGAAGTTTTGAAGTTGTTGATAAGTATTGGAAATGGGAAATCAAATGTTGCCGATACTACTGTTGTGGGTGGCAGTAAATATGACGGGCAAATGCGTTCTTCATTTCATAAAGCGTTAAATAAAAGCGATGGTATGGTCTTTATTGATCAATCTGTCACCGGCATGTTTGAAAAGCGTACCTATATTGGTCGCAGAGAAGATTTAAGACTATTTGATCCCGATGAATGGTGCTAAGCGAACAGGTGCCATTAATCGCATTCTGTTTACGCGTTATCAATTCCAAAACTAGCTTGTCTAAAACGGATTAAACTAATCAAAGTTTGTCACAACGGCTGTTTTGGAGTAGTTATGTCTTGTCTGGAATCAATTACGCCAATGCAAAACGGCTAAAGACAAACTAAAACAGCTGAGGGGTATTGCGTGTAAATAGTGCGTTTATGTGCAGTCCCCTTCGGTTTTCTGTAATCAGGGAGTTCAGATATGAATATAGCGGTTTACTGTGGTTCTAATCCTAAATCTGATTTGCGATTCATGAAGGCGGCAAGCAGACTTGGTTCATGGATTGGCCAAAGCGGCAATACTCTTGTGTATGGCGGAAGCTCTGTGGGCCTTATGGGCGAGGTTTCGAAGGCATGTATGCAAGCTGGTGGAAGCGTGTTTGGCGTAGAGCCTAAGTTTTTTATCGAGGCAGGAGTTGCTCAGCATGATCTGACAAGGCTCTATGAAGTGGAGACAATGACGGAGCGTAGACTTAAGATGATTGAACTTGCAGACGTTTTTGTTGCGCTTCCGGGTGGTGTTGGCACGTTAGAGGAAATTTCTGAAATCATGTCCAGAATCCGTCTTCGCATGAGCCCTGCACCGTGCTTTATTCTTAATATGGATGGATTCTATGATGGTTTGATTGAGCTGATTTATCGCATGGTTGAGGCTAGGTTTATCGATACAGCAACTAAGGAAGATTTTGTTTTTGTGGCATCTGTTGATGAGTTGATCGAAAGTCTTAAAGAATTTAAACCATTAGATAAAGGAAATGCCGAAAAGCCTGTTGTGCCAGAATCAAATCTTATTATCGGCTAGACTGCTGCTTATCTTAAAGGGCGGTTTAAGGGGATTTATATGTCGAGGCTTTTCAAGAAGCTTGTGCTAGGAATTTCAGCTATTGTTGTTGTATTTGGGATATCCTCAGCACTGATCGGATGTTCAGATTCGGTGGGTTCTAACCAAAGTGGAGCAAACGACGCTCAGGCTGAAGACCAAGAAGCAACCTCAGGCCCTGAAGATCTAATTATCGAAGATTCTGGATATATCATTTCCAACGGCTTTGTGGATTATGGAATTGAAATTACTAATCCCAACGAAGCTGAAGCTGCTCAGTTTGCAAATATAACCGTTTCATGTACGAAACCTGATGGCACTGAGGCCTATAACAACGATATTGTAGTTACCAACATTATGCCTGGTAGTACCACTTATTGGGCAGGTGTAGTTGGGGATGGGCAAACGACTGAAGAAGATGAAATTAGCATTCAGGTAAGCGTAAGTGAAGGCTGTTGGGTGCAAACTGATGTAAAGCGTCCTGAAGAGCTATATGCATTTGAAAATGTTGAGGTCTTGGCAGATGAAAATGATCAGTTGCAAGTATCTGGGGATATCACACTTTTTGAAGACTTTGAAGTTTTCAACACACCATCTACCACGCCTTTGATCATATGTATTCTTAAAGATGCGGATGGAAATATCATCACTGGAATCGAAGGATATATAGGACAAACGCTTACAGTCGATGAATTGACGCCATTTAGTTTTGGATCTGATTTCAGCAAAGTTGATTACGCGACTTATGAAATATATGCAAATCCTTGGCTGTAATCTGAGGCTGTAGGATCTGAGTTTTTCTTGGGATTACTCCTGCATTTTTCGGGCTATTGTCCAAATTGGCAGGCCTATGACCATGCACGCCAAAATTATTATGCTTATCCCGATTATAAAATCAGGAAATGGTGTCATGATTACACTCATGCCTATTACCCCAAATCCAGTGTTTAAGGCATTGATCATAGAACTTGCGCTTCCGGTATCACCTTGTGTAATTCCAAGAAGTATATTCGTTGTATGAGGTCTTATTGTGGTACCAAGGGTCGTGAATAAAATCATGAAGACAGCGAATGCCCATACGGATTTATCACCAAAGAAAAGCATTAGGACTCCGATGATTATTCCTGCTATTAACAAAGAATACATTAATGTATTTGTGGATAGTCCTTTACCAAATCGCAAATGTATAACAGGACCTAATGAAGAAATGCCTGCCGTAACAGCAAAAAAGTATGAATAAACCTGTTGGGTTTCACCAAAGAAATCAACATATATGTAAGAACCCACTGCGATATATGACATAAATGGTAAATTGAATAATGCTGCAACTATAAGAATCAGCATGAATTTTCGATCTTTTCCAATTCTTATAAGTCCAGATAAGGAATGTATAACACCGGTGTCTAAGCGATCTTCTTTACGAAGAGTTTCTTTAAAAAGAATGGTAGCAACAAGGCAAAGTCCTCCCAAAATTGAAAGTGCCCAGAAAATCATTCGCCATGATGCAAATTGAATAATGAGCCCGCCAAATAGTGGGGCAACTACAGGGCCAATCGCAGTCAGCATCTGGATAATGGTAAGCATTGTTGCTCTGCGCTCTACAATATAGCAATCCTTAACGAGCGCTGTTGTTACTGCACCTACAGCCCCAGCTCCAATTGCCGATATGATCCTAGCGACAATAAGCATATATATCGTTACCGACAATGCACAAAGGATGCTTCCAATAATGTAGCCAATAATTCCAGCAAGCAGTATTGGCTTTCTCCCAAATTTATCGCTTAATGGTCCAAAGATTAGAAGACCAACAGCAAAGAAAAGGCAAAATCCCACAATGGTTAAATTAACCAAAGATTCAGTTGTGTTGAAATACGCCGGCATATCTGGAACCGATGGTGTGTAAATATCCATTGAGAAAGGCATGATGACGCTAGAGAGCATCAAAAGTATGGTAATTCCTACAGTTTTAAGATGGGGTTGAGGAGAGATCAACCAAGAATTATCTAACGAGTTGGTTTTATCTAATGGTTCTTTTTGCTGTTTATTTATGGAAGGTTTTGTGGACACTGATTCCTCTCGTTCTGATGCACCTATAACTGTTGTAGGTAATTAACCAACAACACAGTGGATTACAAACTGGCAAAATTCTGGTGTACCTAAAAACTGCTGTAGGTAATTAACCGTTTGACACCGTTTTGTATTAACGACACGTGTCGTTAGCCTTCCCTTAGTATTGACTTTAGTAGAATCAGTGTGCTTTGTATGTGTTAATCGGTGACGGGTATACAACGATGCATGCAAAAAACTATCAAAAAGCTCGGGAAGGAGAGTTTGTAATGGCTTTGAGGCACAGTAACGAAATTAGCACATTTGAATTTGGAAAGAAGATACTGCCTGCAGTAATTGTTGCGATGATAGCAGCGGTTTTGGCGTTAACAGGGTGTACACAAAGTACATCAAGTAACACTGCTGATAACTCTGCTAATACAGAGTCTAACCAGGCTGCGACCTCAGAAGAACAAGGCTCTGAGCAGATGAATGTTATTGTGGAAGTCCTCGATCCTGATAATGCTGAGCAATCATCAAACATGGTCTCTGTTATGGTTCCAGCTGATTCAACTGTTTTTGATGCAGTCAATCTTGCTGATGTTGGTGCTGTTATCGAAGATAGCGAATACGGTAAGTACATTACAGCATTTGGTGATAAGGCAGCTGAAGGAAACGCTGGCTGGGTATACACAGTTAATGGCGAAGAGGTTATGGAATCAATCGATTCCTATGTTCTAAGTGATGGTGATACGGTTCAATTTAGCTACGTTTCTATGTAAGCCGATAAGTAGTTCTACAAGCATATCTGTGAGTATTTTTGTTTGTAGTTGTGTCACTCTGGTTGGTTTTCCCAGGGTGGCACATTTGTTTCTGGCACGCTTTCGATAGGTGGCTCTATGATTGTTTCTGGGGGGTCTATTTGAGTCTCTTCTTGTAGCTCTTCAGGCTCTTTAATATATTTCGAATCAATGGCCTGTTCGCGCTGGAAGATAAATGCCTCGTTGGCTTTTTCGTATTCGTTAAGACAAGACCAATCAAATTCATTTGCAGGTATGCTAGGTTCATACCAAGGCATTTCGCTGAAATAGTCGTTTAGTCTTTCGTCTTCGAAGATATATCCATGACGGGCATATATTTCATTACGTGCGAGGTATAAAAATATTGCATCGGTGCCTTCAAGATCCTCGTCTGTTAGATAATTAGTGTCTGATTCTGGAAGTAAATAATATTCATATCCGTAATATTCAGCTGCACCTTTACTGTATGTATAAGAAGGATTTGTGCCAGCAACAACCTTTACAAAATCAAAGCTAGAAAGAATAGCAGTGATTTCTAGTTCCTTTTTCTCAGATAGTTTGAAATTTAAACCTGGTGCATCCCAGTAAAATCCAACATATCCATAAGAGCCGGAACTATTCATCCATAAAAACAACGGCATGTAATTATCTTCAGAATATAGATGCCCTCGCATAAGCAGCGAATCGGTTGGAATTACAGCATACGAGTGATGCTTGTTGCCTGGATCACCCTTTTTTGCAACGATTACGTTTAGAACCGAATAGCTTTGGTTTGCAAGTTCGGTATAAGCATTAGATGTTCCGAAATTAAGTTTTGATGAACCTTGCTCTTTGACTGATTTCAGCATCGCTTGCTTAGGATCTCCCTCGGTTGGGGCAAAAAAGACATAGTTAAGCTGGTTTCCCTCGTTGTCTACTAGGGAGACTTTCTCTGATTGTGGAGTGGATGACTTGTCTTTTATTCTCCAATTGTCTGGGTACTCGAAAGTAAAAACGGGATAGTCGTCTTCTCTGCTTGTTGTATCGTCTGTCGTAAATGAATTTGTGAGTGTTACTTTTGAGATTTCACCAGATTGACTTTCATCGGGGTTTCCAAAATCAAATCCCGTATTGTTGGCGATTCTGTTCAGCATAATTACAGCAATAACTACAGCGCAGATTATCGCGACAACTATTACCACCAAGGCTACAACTGACACTGTTTTAGGGTTCTTCTCAACGATGTCTGTAATTTGAGAATCTATTGGCTGGAATGTTTCCTCTGGAAATTGAGTCACAACAATGGGGGCTGGTTCTGGCTCATCAATGACCTCTGGAAGATCTAAATCGCGAACGCTTGGTTTCATGAATTGGGATATTGTCCCAATGGAAGCCCATGCAGGGATCATCTGGATTTGCTGTGCTTGAGGAAATTCCCATTGACATACAACTGGATATTGTTCTGTCCATTGGTTGGGAACAGAGGGCTGCGCAGGTATCGTCCACTGATTGGAAAATGAAACTTGCGGAGATGTCCATTGGTTGGGAACAGAGGGCTGCGCAGGTGGTGTCGGAGGCATGCCAGTAGGTATTACCCACTGGTTAGGCATCGGGGGTTGTGCGGGTGCGGCCCATTGGTTATTGCTAAGAGTTGGGAATGGACGCTTTAATATCATTCGTTGAGGATTTGCCGGTACCTGAGTTTGGCTCATAGGTGCTTGAGATTGCCCCATAGGTACCTGAGGTTGACCCATGGGCATCTGGGGTTGTATTGGCGGCATCTGTTGTGGTGGCACTTGAGGTGGATGCACAGGCGGCATCTGTCCTTGAGGCGTTGGAAATGGTCGTTTCTCTACAGCCATTTAGACTCAATTCAGATAACCGTTTTTAAGAATATGGGCGCAGTCAATCGTTGCACCTTCTTCCTAGCGAGGATCCAATTTGCAACAAGATCCTATTGCAGTGACATCCATTTAGTATTGCGTTTGCTGCGTCATTGGGGATTCTACCACCTACCATAAAAAAGCACTAAATACCTCGCCTTTTTAGATTGCGTTTAGAGTATGTCTGCTAGTACTTTATAGGCACAAACTAAATCCTCAAGTGATTTTGCTGCATTGGCTGGACTTGTTGATGGAAGCTTTACGGCAAGAATTCCAGTTTGCTTTTCGCAGTATTTAACATAGAGCTCATATGCTTTGGATCCTGTACAGAAAATACGATTTATTTGAGCCTGGGTAAGCAAATTGGCAATGTTGTTTGGTACACAGTTAGCAATGGTTGCATCTTTTGCACCCTCGATTTCACACTCAGCCAATACATCCCAAAGTGCCAAGTTATGGCGTAGTATAAGCGCTTCTTTATCTTCGTTTTTCTGTGGGACTTTCTCATTGAATACAGCGGCAAGAACTCGCCAGAACCTGTTCTGTGGATTGTTGTAATAGAAGTTTGTCTCCCTTGATTTAGGAGATGGCATAGTGCCAAGGATTAAAGTTTTTGAGTTTTCGTTAAAGACTGGTTTTAATGGAGATATCACTTTGGTTGATTTAGTTGAGTCCTGCGTGCGTTTTGACAATGTTTCAGCGTTTGCGGAGTCGCCTTCTTTTAACGATGTTGATAATGCTTCTTTGTGCGATGTCTTGGAATTAACATTTGCATCTTTCTTGAGTTTTTGTGGTTCAGAGATTGCTTGTAGCTCTTGATCTAGCGCAGATGGGATGCCAAATAGCGTGCGTTTGGATGAGAATAAACGCGGGCTTTTCCCAGACGATTCAGCGCTTATTACTTGCTGAATAAGATCCCAATTTCTATCTTCGTGATAGGTCATATGTGTCCTCATCAAATTTGTCAAAAGGATCTAGGTTACTTTTTGCAAACACTTTAGGTTCACATGTACAACAAACACTTTATAGACCAAGTTCAATAACTTTATGAATTTATCTTACTGGTTAATGATTAAGTTGTCTGGATTTGTTGAGTGAATATCCTGACAACGATCAAAAGTAATTGATTCGAGATTGATTTAGTTGGAGAAGAAAGGACAGAATATGAAAGGCGATCCAAAACTCATCGACACATTAAACTATCTACTTGAAGGTGAACTCACAGCCATTAATCAGTACATGCTTCACGCAGAAATGTGTGAAGACTGGGGTTATACGAAACTTCATGAGAACTTTGAAACTCGTGCGAAAACAGAGATGCATCATGCCGAGAAGCTTATGGGGCGTATTTTGTTCTTAGAGGGCAAGCCCATCGTTTCCAATCTCAGCAAAATGAACATTGGTAAAACTGTTCCTGAGCAAGTGGATAATGATCACGATATGGAGCTTCAAACTGTTAAAGACTATAACGATGCAATCGTATTGGCCGAAAAGGTCAACGACCATGCCACCAAGGAAATTCTTGAGGGTATTTTGGCCGACGAAGACAGCCATGTTGATGAACTAGAAGATCTCCAGGATGAGATTGAGCAGATGAGCCTTCAGATGTTCCTCTCTACTCAGTTGTAGATTAAAACTATTAAATATTTTTCTTGAACAACGCTAACTCATTCAAGAAGCTTGGAGCCGGTCTTTTGATCGGCTCCTCTTTGTTGTATTGCCATCTACCATATTTTCGGCCATAGATACTTCTTTGAATGCCAATGAATGAATAGGATTATGTAATATAGTAGACATAATCAAATATATCCTATTGTAAAACATACCCGTGTATTCGTTGAAAGGAGAGACTATGCAGGCCATCAGTGATGAGGTATATGACATAGTCCAAAAAGGTCTTGTTGGAAATGGTCTTATGGAAGAGGAAACGCTGAAATTGTACTCGCTTCCAGAGACTAGTGCAGAAGCCGCATATGTCCGCTGGGCTGGTCAAGAACTCTCTATGAAATCTGCTAATGGCATTGCAGAAGTCCATGCGCAAATTGGCCTCAACTCTACGGTTTGCCCTAAGAATTGCAAGTTCTGTTCGTTTGCTGCTTGCAACGATGCACGTAAAAATGGCAAGTTTGAACTTCCTAAAGAAGATGTGCTGGAATACGCAAAGGTTTATGTTGAAGACGGTGCAAACCTGATTCTTCTTCTTACTACCGCAAGCTATAAATTTGAAAAACTACTAGAAATGGTTTCTGGTGTTCGTGAAGTCATCGGCAATGATATGCCTCTTTTGGTGAATACCGATGATATGACTCTTGAGGATTGTAGGCAGTTAAAAGCGGCGGGCGCAAATGGCGCATATCATGCGGTTCGCATGCGTGAGGGCGTAGACACTGGTATTCCAGTAGAGAAAAGAATGGAGACATTTAAGAATCTTGCGGAAGCTGGCATGAGTTTGTCAACTTGTGTTGAGCCAGTAGGGCCTGAACACACTCCTCAAGAACTAACAGATGCAACATATCTTTGTATGTCAACTCATCCGATGTCTGCAGGTGTTGGAAAGCGTATCGCTGTTCCAAACACTCAGCTTTATGAAAAGGGAATGCTTACAGATATTGCAAATGCGAACATGGTAGCAATATATCGTTTGGCAACTGGTTTAGAGCCAAGGCTTAATTGCTCCGCAAATACGGTTATGACTGCTGCATCTGGTGCGAATCTGGCATGGGCAGAGGTTGGAACAAATCCAAGAGATGCTGTTGAGCGCACAGAAAAAGGCGGACGCGGTGCAAGTTTTGAGCAGCAATACAAGATGTTTCAAGCATCTGGTTGGGAAATTCTCGATGGTCCTTCACAGGGTTGGATGATTTAAGGAATGTACCAACAGGGAAAAACTGTTGAATTTAAAGTATTAGAAAAACTAAACAGATACAAGGTCAAAGGCTAATACTTCCGCTTTATGTCCTCAGGTATTGAGGTCGGTGTGCTATTCAAACCTCTCTCCTGATGACGCGGCCTCTCCGTGAGTCATACCTTCTTATCGGATCGGTAGATCGGCGCATAAATCATGCGCCCAATGTAAGAGTCAACCGAGAGATGAGGGGGATTCAATGAGCGATGATAGGTTTGAGAAGCCGGCGGCTGTCGTAAAGCTTGACACGCTTTCTGACGTCAATGACATCGGAAAGCCTTGGCGCTATGAAGAGGATGGGTTGACAGTCACTCGCGTCAGTCCATGGTCGCCACCGGGATGCCATCCTGTTGGATGTGGACTTAAGCTCTACGTTGATGAAAATGGCAAATTGGTTCGTGTTGAGGGCGATGAGAACGACCCGGTTACGCAAGGGCGTCTTTGTCCTAGATGTCTGACTCTTGTGGACTATGTTTATAATCCCGCAAGAATTACCTACCCTATGAAGCGCGATCCAAAGGATAGAGGCAATGCTGATGCCTGGGAGCGCTGTAGTTGGGAGGAAGCTTACAGCATCATTAAGAGTGAATACGACCGTATTACCAAGCAGTATGGACATGAGTCAATAGTTATCTTTTCTGGCACAGGTCGTGAAGGCGGTACGTTTGGACCTTATGGCTCTATGTGCTTTGGAACGCCTAACTTCTGTTATACACAATCGGGATATGCTTGCTATACGCCTCGTCTTGCAGCAATTGCCTATATTGCAGGCACAACGTATCCTGAATGGGATTACGCCGGTGCTCTTCCTGGGCGTTGGGATGACCCTCGTTATGAGCAAACTGAGGTACTGATCGTTTGGGGCAAGGCTCCTCTTGAGTCAAACCCAGACGGATTTTTTGGTCATGCGGTAGTGGATGCGATGCGCCGCGGAACACGCTTGATTGTAATTGACCCACGTGTGAATTGGCTTGCTGCACGTGCTGATCTATTCATTCGTCTCCGTGTCGGAACCGACACAGCTCTTGGCATGGCTATGCTTGACGTAATCATTAAAGAGGATCTATACGATCATGACTTCGTAGAGTATTGGTGCTACGGATTCGATCAGCTTGCAGAGCGTTGCGCTGAGATGCCGCCTGAGAGAGCTGCTGAGATATGCGAAATTCCGGTCGAGCAGATTTATAAAGCAGCCCGTATGTATGCAACTGCAAAACCTGCTGCAATACAGTGGGGCTTAGCTGCCGATCAAAAAACCAATGGTATGCAACAAGGCCAAGTGACAATTGCTTTAATGGCAATCACTGGAAACCTTGACAGACCTGGCGGACAAATTATCCCCGGTACAGATGGTGGCCACAATGAAGCTGGATTCGGCGATGAGGGTATGGATCCAATGCTTAGACAAAAGATGATTGGCTTAGAGGAATACCCTGCGTATTGCAACATTATTATGAGTTCACACGCAGACCTTACTCTCAAAGCTTTAGAGACAGGCGAGCCATATCCTTTGAAGATGGGTTTTTATGCAGGTAACAATCTTATGAGTTGCACCTCAATGGAGCCGAAACGTTGGCATGATGCAATAGTGAATTCCCTTGAATTCTGTATCGGTTTTGACACGTTCATGAACCCCTCCATTGAAGCATCATGCGACATCTTCTTGCCTCTGAAGACCGCAGCTGAACAGTATGGCACGTTGTTCACACACTATGCTCCTTGCACAGTGACTGCGGGATTTATGCAGCCAGCATTTGAGGTTGGTGAATGCAAGACAGACTATGAGCTTTGCTACGAGCTCGGAAATATACTTCGTCCGGAACTTTGGCGCGATACTTTCAAGTTCAAGAACGACCTTGAGTTCCTAGAAGCTCTAAGGCTTGGTCGTCGAGAAGGCGGAGAGTACTTGAAGAAAGTTGCTCAGAATGTCCACTGCCAGATGCCAATTGAGTATTACAAATATGAAAACGGCAAGATGAGAGTGGATGGAAGCATGGGATTTGCTACTCCAACCGGAAGAGTCGAGCTTTGGTCTACAGCTTTCCACCAATTTGGCGAAGATCCCCTTCCTTACTATGAAGAGCCTGAGTTTGGACCTGTGGATCCTGAGTTAATGAAGGAATATCCGCTCCTACTCACAACAGGCGCACGTACAACGGCATTTTTCCATTCAGAGAATCGTCAAATTCCGTTCTGTCGTGAGCTTTGTCCTGATCCTATCGTTGACATTAACCCAGAGACAGCGAAGAAATACGGCATTACTGATGGTCAATGGGTTAAGATCACAAGCCCGTTTGGTGAATGTGTGGAAAAGGCGCATGTGAGCGAGATTGTTGACGAGAAGACAATCCATGCACAACATGCTTGGTGGTTCCCCGAAGAAGATGGCAATGAACCGAATCTCTATGGCAATTTCCGTTCGAATATCAACAACTTGCTGCCTAACTTCCACTTCGGAAAGCTTGGATTTGGTGCTCCTAACAAGTGCTTGGTATGCAAGATAGAGCCTGTGCTTGAGAACTACGATACTGATATGGACCTTATTTGGGAGAAATTCGGGAAGCTGGTGTAAAGATGACAACGTATGGTCTTTTGATTGATTACGAATATTGCACTAACTGCGGATCCTGCCAGGTTACTTGCAAGGAAGAGCATGGATATCCCGTAGGAAAAACAGGAATCACGGTATTAACGGATGGTCCTTGGAAGATAGACGATGAGTTTTGGAATTTGAACTATTGGCCTGTTGTTACTGATCTATGCGATCTTTGCAAAGATCGCACTGCAACAGGAAAAGAGCCAATGTGCGTTCACCATTGCCTCGCAAATATAATCACCTATGGTACGGTTGAGGAATTGGCGAAGAAACTTGAAGAGAAGCCAAAGCAATTTCTAGTAGTTCCACAGTTCAATCCGAATGCTGCACGCGGTGAGTTCGTTTCAAAGAATGAGAATTCGCACCATGCTAAGCATGTTGAAGTACACGGTACTGGAAAGATGACCTATGCGTCACATAGACATGATGCAAAGCAGGGTGAATTTGAGCTGAACGAAGACGCAAATATTTAGTTTGAAGTTCGTTTAGCGCGTATCCTGCTCGGCATTCGTCAAGCAGGATACGTTTGTATTCACAACAACCAGTCTTTAGGAGAAGAGATGTCGCAAAAAGCAGAGCTTGGAAGGGTTGTTTCGATCCATTACAAAGGTGGCGTCAAAGGAGAAGAGCCTGAAGATATTCGTATAGACGGTGAGCCTTTGACCGTTATGTTAGGGGACTTAAAGCTTCCCCGTGGAATAGAGCAAGCCATTATAGGAATGGAAGTTGGGGAAGAAAAGACAGTGGAGATCCCATCTGAACTTGCCTATGGCTCTTATCGCCCTGAATTTGCAGAATGGTATCCAAGATCCATAATTAAAGGTGGGTACAACCTAAAGGTTGGCGATGTTATATTCAGAACCAATCCGGAGGATGGGACAAAACAACCAGCGCATATCACCAAAGAGACTCAAGACACGGTGTTTTTAGATATGAATCATCCTTATGCTGGTAAAGACTTGGTCTATTGGATCAAGTTAGAAGATGTGAGGTAGCTTGTGTGTTATCCGTGTACAAAGTGCGGAAGATGCGGAAAATTTGATCCAGACAGTCCTTTCTATCAACCCCAGGCGGATATCCCATGTTTTGTCTGTGGAGGGTTGATTGATCCAGAGACAGGGATTTGCCAAGAATGCGGCAATATTGCATTTGCTCCTGCAGGAAGTAAGTCTGATACGAAGGTAGAGTAGGCTCCTAGTCGCCGCATATCTAAGTTGGGTTAACCGGGAATTATTAAATTAGTGAATATAGTTTAAAGCGTTCTTATTGGTCGGCTGGCAATCTCAGGATCGCACTTAAAATACATTACTATTGAAATAATGGCAGCAAGACCTGCTGCAATGCCAATTGCTATTGCAGGACCATGACATGCGCTTCCGTCATGTGCACAAACGCCAATTCCTGCTGGTGTAAGCAGCGCAATCATTACGATATAAACAACAACAGATATAACACTGATATTTCGTCTAGCATCCTTTGTGTTGGAGATGATGCTTACCAGTGAGGTCGCAATTCCGATGACTGAAATCCATGATACTGCGACAAAAGTCCAGTGGCATTTCATAGGAACCTGCCCTCCGGCTTGTGTGTCAATCATTGGGCATATATTTATATTTCCTATCGCAAACACACCAGCAACAATCATGAGTATGCAAATACATATACTTAATGCTCTCCAGATGTTTTTTGCCATTAGAAATCCTTTCAAGATTTTATGTGTCAACATATTAGATAAAGACCAATATATGAATATGTCCAATAAATATCAATATTACACTATGTAAGTTGTTTGTCGAATAAGATAAAACCAACATTAGCTGTTATTGCGTGAGATACTTTATCGAAGGTAATTCTAAAAACAAAAAATTACGGGGGCTTTCGTGGGAGATTTTGCTGATAAGGTATTCAATGCCGTATGTTGCATTCCGGTTGGAAAAGTTGCAACTTATGGACAAATTGCCCGTATGATAGGACGCCCTAGATCTGCAAGGTATGTTGGATATGCTCTTCGTGCAAATCCTAGTCCTGGCTCAAATATCGGTGAGATCCCATGTCATCGTGTGGTCTTTAAGGATGGCTCTCTTGCTCCAGGTTTTGCATTTGGAGGTCCGGGAGAGCAAAGAAGGCTTTTAGAAGATGAGGGGATAGAGTTTCTCGAAGATGGAAAGATAGACATGAAACAATTTGAGTGGGATGGATATGGTGCCTTATAAGGTAATATGACACCAATATGGAATCTCGATGGGAGCATTAATGGCTGATAACGCTCAAGATTTAACAACAAACAAATCAAAGAAGTCGCCATGGATGATCGTGGCTATTATTCTTGCCGCGATTTTGGTAGCGCTTTTCCTATTTATGGTCATTTTGAATGCAACGATAAAATCAACCTATTCCGATTTCTATGAAAATAGTGAAGTCGCGTTTCAGATCCCAGGAATAGATGAAGGGTTTGTTCCCCAAGATCTTGACTATATTTATGAGGATGGTTCATGGCTGTTTAGCGGTTATGTATCATCTGGTGGGTCATCCCCGATTTACAGAAAAGCGGAAGATGGGACTGTCACTAAGTTATTTCTGCAAAATATCGATGGCTCAGAATATGATGGCCATGGTTCAGCTATCACATCAAATGAAGCGTTCGCTTTTCTTGCATGTGATGGTGGGATGCTAGTCTTTGATCTTGATGAAATTCTTACGGCAGAAAATGGCAACAGCATTAAAGCCAAACAAATGATTGAGATGGACTTTTCTCCTGCGTTTATGAATATTCAAAACGACATCCTTTATGCAGGCAACTTCTATCTCGAAGGACCATATAACACTCCAGATGAGCACCATCTAACCACTCCTGACGGAACAGAAAATGGTGCTGTTATGTATGCGTTTTATCCAACCGACATGAGTAGATATGGGTATTCAGATGAGGCAACTTGTGTTTATTCGATACCCGGGAAAGTTCAGGGTATGTGTATAACACCCGATGATGAACTTATACTTTCAACTTCCTATGGCCTAGATAGCTCGCATTTGCTTATGTATGATTTCTCTGCACTTGAGCCAGAAGATACTTTTACAGCAAATGGCAATGAAGTAGATCTTTACTATTTGGATTCTCGATCTGCTATTGACGATTTTCTAATTCCACCGATGAGTGAAGGTATCGTCTTTCATGATGGACGCATATATGTCTGCGAAGAGTCAGCTTCAAACAAATATATATTTGGAAAACTCTATGGAGCAGGCAAAGTGTACGCGTTTAATCCTCTTCACTCATAACATCGTTAATCGCTTTATATAGTTTGCTGATTTCGATAGGTTTTGCAACATGGCCATTCATGCCGCTCTGTATAGCTTTTTGTCTATCGGAATCAAACGCATCTGCGGAAAGCGCAATGATCGGGATTGTCGCAAGAGCTTTGTTGTCTAATTTGCGTATAGCACGTGCCGCGTCGTAGCCGTTCATATTTGGCATTTGAATATCCATGAGAATAAAATCGTAGTATCCAGGATTTGAGCGTTCTACGCTTTCGATTGCCTCAATACCATCATTGGCACATTCAACAATAAAGCCTTCATCCTCAAGTAATGTCGTTGCGATTTCTTGATTAAACGCATTGTCTTCCACTAACAGCAATCGTGTGCCTTTTAGCTTGTCAAGAACAGCTATTGTGGCGTCTGTCGTGTTGTTGTCTTTGTAATTTTCAGCAATTGCGAACATAAGCGTTATGGTAAAAGTACTGCCACATCCAAGCTGTGATTGGACTTCTATTGTTCCATTCATTAATTCAACTAAGCTTTTTGTGATTGCAAGTCCTAACCCTGTTCCTTGGATTCCGCTTACTGTTGATGTGCGTGCACGTTCAAATGGGGTAAACAGCAAGCTTTGAAAGCTTTCATCCATTCCGATGCCGTTGTCTTTTACGCTGATCTTATAGCAGATAAAACCATGAGGTGCAGGCAGTTTATCATCTGATGACACGCAAACATGTCCTCCACCTTTTGTGAATTTAATTGCGTTGCTAACCAAGTTTAAAAGGATTTGATTTATTTTTAATTTATCGCAATAGATAACGGTATCGGCAAGTTTGGAGTCATCCATTTCTAGGGTTATTCCATGTGCCTGTGCTTCTGGAAGCGCCATGTCTTTGATGTTTTCAAGAATGGATTTCATACTGCATGCTTGTTCATCAAGTTCTGTAACGCCGCTCTCAATTCGTGACATATCCAAAATGTCATTGATTAAATTTAAAAGATGGGCGCTTGATGATTTGATTTTCTCCAAGTAATCTTCAACAGTAGCTTTTGAATCCATGTGTCCTAATGCAAGCTCTGTAAATCCCATGATTGCATTCATGGGGGTTCGGATATCATGTGACATGTTGCTCAAGAAATTGCTTTTAGCCTCATTAGCTGCGTTCATTTCAACGAGCGATTCTTGAAGCAGCGCTTTTTGCTCTAACTCATCGCGAATTTCAGCATCAACGTTTTTGATACCCATAACAGCCAAATGCTTGTTAGGCCAATCACCTGTACGAGCAAATGTAATTTGGCGATATTCAGTTTTCCCATCGAGATTAGCTTGGTAGATGCTTTCGACATGCTGTTCTACTGAAAGTCTATCTATAAGGTTGTTTCGATTAGTCCAATCGAGTACATGCTCACGCTCTTCTTCATGTATTCGCATCTTGCTGTATTCGACCATCGTATTTTCTAAAATGATGTGGTCATTAAATATTTCGCCTAGTATGTTTTGTGAATCGTTATCTATAAGGCGAATGAGACTTCCTTCACCTGTGTCTAAATCGAACATACACACAACGATATAGTCCGAAGCAAGCGCATTTACGATATCTCGTTGGCGTCTTTGTCGTATTTGTTCGTCTAATTTTTGAGCTGTGACATCAAGTAAGAATCGCTGATAAAGAGGCTTTCCATCTTTTTCAACAAGCTTGACGCTGCCCATGACATAAGTTGTTGAGCCATCGTCTCTTACAACTCGATATTCAACAGAGGTTGTGTCCCCTTTGTCTTTAAGTGCTGAGATTTTTATTCTCAAAGGTTCTTGATCATCTATGTGAACGGTTGGGGCAACCATATGAAAGCCCGCTTTTTCAAGATCCTCTTTTGATTTATATCCCAAAATATCTAACGCTGCTTGATTTATGCTGTCGATTTTTGAACCATCAATTGAATGCGTAATGATGCCGCAATCAAGCGATGTGAATATGTTTTCTAAAGCCGCATTTTTTTCGATAAGGCCATTTTTGAATTCGCGCTCTTGTGTTATGTCGACCCCAATGCCAACGGTTCCCATTACCGAGCCGTCTATGTCATATAGGGGGCTTTTGTATGTGGTTAGAACGCGGTTGCCCTCTGCTGTGTCAATTACTTCTTCTGAGATGCATGTCTTACGTGTAGACATGACCTCTTCTTCTGATGCAATACACTGAGGATCATCTTGTTCAACATCCCAGATATATGCATGTCGCTGGCCATGGACTTGCTCTTTAGTCTTTCTTACGGTTTTGCAGAATGCCTCATTTACCTTTTCATGAATTCCATCTTTTGTTTTGAACCATATGAGGTTAGGTGTTGAATCCATTGCCACATCAAGAAACTGCGCAGTTTGCCAAGCATCTGCCTTGTACTTTTGTTCGCGAAGCCACTTTGAGAATCTAAATGTTGCCTCTGCGACGGTTATTGGAGATGTCCATATATCTTCAAATAGACAAAGATCGGAATCATAACTTGCTACACTTTGAGAATCCGTAATTAGTATCAACTGGGTTTTGCTATCTAAATCATTTCTGTCTAAATCATTTGCAAGTTGAATAACTTGTTTTGAGTCTATATCTAAATCTTCTGTATTTAGAATGATTAGATCGTAATGCGAGGATGGCGTTTCTTCTAATGTGGATTTACTGATGGATTTTGGCTCTATTGTTAAGGTAATCCCTTCAGGGGCGTCCACAGTTGCAAATGAATTTGCAACACTTTCAGATATTCCTATAAGACAAACTGTAAGACGGTATTGATACATCTATCCTCCGTTCAAAGTATCTATTTAGTATATAGGTGTAGCTCACTTACGTCATGTGTTACCATCGAATTTACAAGGGGAGCTGGAGTAAGTCCGGCTGAGAGGAAGACCAGTCTTCGACCCGTGAACCTGATCTGGGTAATGCCAGCGTAGGGACCATAACTCTTAAAGCTCGGTCCCGCAATTGGCGGGACTTTTTCGTTTCGCCGGAAAGGAGAGCATATGGAATGTGCTGTTGCAATACAGATCCTTCCTATGGATGCACCTGATGATGACGAGGTCTGTCGTGTAGTAGATGAGGTCATTGACTACATCAAAACATGTCCGGTGACGTTATTTGTAGGGCCGTTCGAATCTACATTTGAAGGTGAATACGATGTATGCATGGATGTGCTTCGTGAGTGCGTGAAAGTTGCACATGATGCAGGGTCAGACAAAGTGATGGCGTATGCAAAGATCGATTACAGGCCGAACGGGGATTTGCTTCGTACGGAGAAAAAGGTTGGAAAATACGCCAGTTTAAATGAATTATCAGGAATGGTAGATGCCTCTTAAAAGGTGGGTTCCACCTACAGCTACGATTGCAGGATTAATTTGTCTATGGCAGGTAGCCTGTTCGTTTGGATGGGTGCCGTCTTTCATGCTTCCAAGTCCTGTAGATGTGACGTTGGCTTTTATAGATGACGCCGATCTAATTACATCGCATGCACTTACCACTCTTTCTGAAGCGGCACTTGGACTTGGGATTGGTGTAGCTATCGGGTTTTTAATCGCATGCTTAATGGAGCGATTTAGCGTTATTGATGCAGCTTTATCGCCAATAGTTACTGTGTCTCAAACAATTCCTACTGTAGCTATTGCGCCACTTCTTGTTTTATGGCTTGGCTATGACATGCTGCCGAAGATCGTTTTGGTGGCGCTCACAACATTTTTTCCAATAACCGTGGCGTTATCAAGTGGGTTTAAGTCTGCCGACCCGGATGCAATCGATCTTTTGCGCACCATGGGAGCAACCAGGTTTCAAATATTTAGATATGCGAAGCTTCCTGCCGCAGCGGGGTCTTTTTTCGCAGGCCTTCGCATAAGTGCGACTTACGCAGTGGTTGGGGCTGTTGTTGCGGAATGGCTCGGGGGTTTTCAGGGTCTTGGTGTGTATATGACAAGAGTTAGAAAATCGTATGACTACGCAAGCATGTTTGCGGCCATTGTCGTTATAGCTGTGGTTTCTTTGGCTTTGATGGGATTAACGAAATTACTTGAGCGGGTTTGCATGCCGTATCTTCGTTCAACTGAAAAAAATTCTGTTTACAAAAATGAAAATAGGGAAGGTAAATCTCATGATGAATAGACAAATTGTGGCAACTTGGAAGGGTGCTACAGCGGCTTTTATTGCAGCGGCGTTTATTGGCATTATTGCAATATGTGGATTAATTTGCGGATGCTCAAGCCAGCGTGATGCATCCTCTAATTCAGGCGCAACCAACGAATCGTCTGCGGACAAGGATTTAACCAAAATAGACTTTGTTCTTGACTACACGCCAAATACAAATCACACAGGAATATATGTTGCTATAGAAGAAGGCTATTACGCAGAGGAAGGTCTAGACGTTTCAGTTATTCAGCCTCCGGAGGACGGTGCTGATGCTTTGGTTGCATCAGGTAAGGCTCAGCTCGGAATGAGCTATCAAGATGTTATGGCAAATTATTTAGGCTCAGATGATCCTTTGCCAGTAACTGCTGTAGCGGCGGTAATACAACACAATACATCGGGTATTGTGAGTACAGAGTCCGCAGACATCACGCGTCCAAAGGACATGGAAGGCAAGCGTTATGCTACATGGAACCAAAACGTTGAGCAGGCGATCGTAAAAACCGTTGTTGAGAAAGATGGTGGAGATTTTTCTTTGGTAGATCTTGTTCCTATTGGAAATTCCGATGAGGTATCAGGACTTAAAGCGGACATGTTTGATGCTAGTTGGTGCTATGAAGCATGGGCCTACCAAAATGCAGTTGTTCAAGAATACCCAGTTAATTACTTTAGCTTTATATCCATTGACCCGACTTTTGATTTTTATACTCCAGTGATAATTGCAAATGACGATTTTTTGGCAAATGACCCAGATACTGTACGTGCATTTCTTGCCGCCACTCAAAAAGGTTATGAATTTGCAGCTGAACACCCGGATGAGGCGGCTCAAATTCTAGTAGATGCGGTACCTGAGCTTGATTACGATTTGATTTTGGCATCCCAGCGCTATTTGGCAGATAAATATATAGATGATGCGCCGTCGTGGGGCGTATTCGATTCCAGCAGATGGAATGTATTTTATGAGTGGATGAATGAAGAGGGACTTACCGAAAAGCAATTGCCATTAGACACAGCGTTTACAAATGAGTACTTACCACAATAGGTGTAAATATGCAGCCAAAGCTTGAGGCATACGACATATCATTTTCATGGGATGGCAGGAAAGTTTTAAGTCACATCTCTTTTTCTGTAGAGCCTGGAGAAATGCTTTGCATTGTAGGGCGCTCAGGAACTGGAAAGACAACCTTATTTCACATTCTTGCAGGGCTTGAAATCCCTGATTCTGGGAAAGTGCTAATCGATGGGCACGATGCTACTGGTATGCCTGGTCGAGTGAGTTATATGCTTCAAAAGGACTTGCTTTTTCAAGAACGCAAAATTTTGGATAACGTTTGTCTGCCATTATTAATTAGAGGCAAAAACAAAAAGGAAGCCCGTGCTTGCGCAAAAGGGTTCTTTCCTCAATTTGGACTAAGTGGTTTTGAAGATTCTTATCCAAGTCAACTCTCAGGTGGCATGAGGCAACGAGCCGCACTTTTGCGCACATATCTTATGGATAACGACGTAGTTTTGCTAGATGAACCTTTTAGTGCACTTGATGCAATCACTCGGATGGAGCTTCGTGAGTGGTTTCTTAAAATGATGGGTGATCTGAGCCTTACGGGGCTTCTGATCACCCATGATGTTGATGAAGCTATTGCCCTTGGTGATAAGGTGGCTGTTTTAGGGAATAACCCATCAACCATACTAAGCATTGAGGACATACCTGTTTCGCACAACGATCGCAAAGATTTCATGCTTTCAGATGACGCACTTTCAATAAAACGAAAGCTTCTTTTGCTTTTGGGCGCATAGGCCTCTGTCAGTTTTATCTATCCATCTAGATACATTTGCATGGCATATACACGTTGACGAAGTTCGTGCGCAATTGAAGGGCTGATTTCGTTTTTTTCGCTTAGGTGTCTAATGTTGTCTAACTCAATTGACAAAACAGTTGCATCAACTTCATCTGAATATCTGAGAGCTTTTATAAGTTGGGTTTTGAATTGCGGTTTCATACCTGACGGGAGTTTTTCGTGTGTTTGAATGTCAAGATTAGTTGTATCTTTTTGCTCAAAGTCTTGGCCGTAGTTTATTCTTCCCCAAAGAGAATTAAGGGCAACAATATGAGCGGAATGCAGGATTTCGGCAGCGCGCTTTTTATCGTTGTCTTCATCAATAATGTCTTGCAGATAATTGAGCGCTACATGTTCTAGCTCGATAGCGAAGATGCATGCATCGTAATAGACTTTTTCGTCTTCCGATTTGTAGTTGTCTTTAAAGTCTGTGTCTGACCAAGCCATAGCGATTCGGCCAAATATATTATGGAAACGCGATCCTACTTTCATGCCTTGGCCGTGATAACCAAGCGATGCTCTGATGTTTCGAATTGCTTCATAGTATGGAAGGCGACTTCTGATTGTGTCTCCTAGGTCTTTATCGTAGTAATTCACCTGAAGTTCTTCAGCGCGTTTTTGTTGAAGCTTTAGAACTTCAGCTGATAATTTGTTCATAATAGCGCCATCAGGGTCATTGCTTACCTGTTCTCTAACAAGCCTGGATTGGTATTTTGCGAGAGCTGCACTAAGTGCTGGGGTGTATTCGGGGTAGTTTCCGCTGTCGAGTCGTTGCTTGATTTCTTTAATAGTTGCTTCCAGGACTATCACTATGGCCTGGTGAATATCCTTGTCGTTTGCTGAGGATTTTTTGGGAGCTAGAACTGGCAATACAAAGTTTGCGAGAAGCAGTGTTATGAGGATTACATTTGCTGCAAGAACGATTAGTAGATCTCGTTCTGGAAATGCGCCACCTCCATTTAAAAACATTGGTATTGTGAAAACTACAGAAAGCGTAATTGCGCCTTTAGGTCCTGAAAGCGTCATGACACATGCACTTTTAGTGACGGATTTGATCCATCCCTTTTTTCGCTCTTTTGCTGAGTGAATAATTTCCATCGCTAAAAGCCATAGCATTCTGCATCCAAGGACAAGACCTGTCCCAAGAAGCGAAAGCCCAATTACCGATAGCACAGAATATCTTTCTGCAAGTGCTGAGTAAAAGACATTAGGCAGTTGCATGCCAAGCATTGTGAAAATAATTCCATTAATCAAAAAGACTATAACGCGCCAAAAGTTGTTAGACACGGTTTCGCGTTTTGCTGCATCCACAGATAAAAGTTTGGGGGTAGGTTCAGATATAACCAAACCAGCAGCAACTACTGCAAGTATTCCGCTGACTCCTATCCATTCAGAGAGCATAAAGACCAAAAACGGTGTGAATACTTCATAAAGAACATGGACAACAGTGTCTTCATAACCAAAGTGGCGAAGTGTTTTCATGCTTAAAAGTGCTATTGCGCCGCACAGAACTCCCAATGCAATGCCACCAAAGAACTGAATGAGGAAGCTCTCCGATGCATCAAGTGCAGAAAAAGAGCCTGTGACAACCGCCGCAATTGCAAATTGGAATGAAACAACGCCGGCTGCATCATTCATTAATGATTCGCCGTTTAGTAGAGCACGCTCTCTGTGTTGGAGTCCAACCCGAGAGCCCAAAGCATCGACTGCAGTTGCATCCGTTGGGGCTATAGCAGCGGCAAATGCAAATGCTGCAGCCAGAGGCATGGTTGGCACAACAAGGTTCATCACCCACCCTGTTACGAAAATAGTTGCAAGTACAAGTCCAATGGCCAAGGATGCAATGGCACCCTTGTTTTCCCAAAGCGATTTTTTAGACATAGTTCGAGCTTCGTTAAAAAGCAAAGGCGCGATAAACAACATAAGAAAAAGATCAGAACTTACACTTATTCCATTGATTGCAGGCACTAGCATAGCAATTACAAATCCAACCAAGATTTGGATTAAAGGAAGTGCAACTTTTTGTACAAATTTCCCAATAACAGACGATGCAATAACGCAAGCAAAAATTATTAGTATTAGTTTCATAATTTCCATGCGGGATGGTTGCCTATCTGAAATTGAAGTTTTTGGATCGTTTCCTTATGTTTTCTCTCAGAATATTGCCCATATACGGCATAAAGTTTGCGAAAGGGTGCTTGATTCCGAATTGCATACATTACGTTTCAAAAAATACTAAAAAGTAAACATTTGAAATGAGTTATTGTCTATGTCTTTAATAGCGGTAGAATCCGTTCTGATAAACGATAGATTTGTGCATGTTTGCGTATGATGTTGGTTTGATACATTTTGAAGTAAGCATGGTGCAGAAGTTTTTAGGAGAGAAATGTTAGAGATAAAAGATTTGGTCTTTGAAGTTCCCATGGAAGGTGATAGCTCTAAGACTAAAAGAATCATTGACAACTTATCGCTTGAGGTACCTGACGATAAGTTTATTGTTATTACAGGCCCAAATGGTGGTGGTAAATCAACTCTAGCCAAATTGGTTATGGGTATCGAAAAACCAACTTCTGGAAAGATTTTCTTTGATGGTGAAGATATCACCGATGTCTCCATTACAGACAGAGCACGAGCTGGCATTGGTTATGGCTTTCAGCAACCTGCACGTTTTAAAGGGATGACTGTTAAAAAACTTTTAGATATTGCGGCAGGAAAGAAGCTTCCTATGCTTACCTGCAATGAGTATCTGGCTAAGGTTGGACTTTGTTCAGCAAATTACCTTACACGTGAAGTGGATAAAAACCTTTCCGGTGGTGAAGTGAAGCGCATTGAGATCGCAACTATGCTTGCTAGAAACCCTAGGCTTGCGATTTATGATGAGCCGGAAGCTGGTATTGATCTTTGGAGCTTTGATCGTCTCACGGAGACTTTTAAGGACATCCATGAGATGGAAGATGGAAATTCGATCGTTATCATCTCTCATCAGGAAAGAATTATTGCACTTGCTGATGAGGTAATGGTTTTACGTGAAGGCAAAATAGTTGAGACTGGTACACCTGAAGATATTATGCCAAAGCTTGGGTTTGTCGCAAAAGGCATAAATGGATGCCAGCTATCTGAACCAATTGATTTGCATCTAACAGAAATTCCAACAACCTGCTAATCGGGTTTGATTAATTCATTAACTAGTTTGATATCAAAGGATTAAAGATGACCAAGACAATAACACCAATAGACGAAGAGCTATTAGCTGCGATAACAAATATTCATGGGATGCCGAAAGGTGCGTTCAATATCAGAAAGGATGGCGAACTGGTTGAGCGCCATTCATCTGCCAATATTGAGATATCCACGAAGACAGATAACCCAGGAATTGATATACACATCAAACCAGGCACTAAGGGAGAGACTGTTTTTATTCCTGTAATCGTTACACAATCAGGTCTTCGCGATGTTGTGTACAACACCTTCTATATTGGAGATGATTGTGATATCACAATCATCGCAGGATGTGGAATCCATAACTCAAGCCATGCTGCAGCTGAACATGATGGCATTCATACTTTTTACTGTGGCAAAAACTCTCATGTGAAATATGTTGAAAAGCATTATGGAGAAGGGGAGGGAACAGGAGATCGTATTCTCAACCCTGTTACTAAGGTATACCTTGATGAAGGTGCATTTTGCGAAATGGAGATGATTCAACTTCGTGGAGTTACGTCAACCATTCGCGATACAGACGCAGAATTAGGTCCCGCTTCAAAGTTAATATTGACCGAGAAATTGCTCACACACGATTCTCAGGTCGCAACATCGAATATGGATATTCGCCTTAAAGGTGAAGACTCAAGTGTTCAGGTAATCTCGCGTTCTGTTGCACAGGATGAATCAATCCAAACTTTTAATCCATTAGTAGTTGGTGAGTGTGCTTGCAGAGGACATGTTCAGTGTGACGCAATTATCATGGGAAATGCAAAGGTAAAGGCTATCCCTGGAATTGAAGCTGCAAGTGAAGATGCAATGCTTGTACACGAGGCTGCAATTGGAAAGATTGCTGGAGACCAAATAATTAAACTTATGACATTAGGTCTTACAGAAGAAGAGGCTGAAGAAGAGATTCTGGAGGATTTCTTGAACTAATTGATAGCCTCTTAAGGTTGGGGGGTGAATATGCGTCGCATTGATTGGAAGAATAAACTTCTAAACGATGAGTGGGTTATCCGGATTAATAGCACCACTCTGTTTTTCTTTGCCTCCCTTGCCATAGCCTTTCTTACTGCCTTTGTGATTATATCCACAGTGGCTTCTCCTGTAAGCTCAGCTACGCAGACTGCACTTCCAGATACTTCAGGTGCTGTAGCAAACGACAAAGGGACTGCCGTATCTGAGGATATAGAAAATATGACCGACGCTGATCAAACTGCTGCTTTTGAATCGACTGATCAAAGTGGCGTATCAGATACTGTATCTACGATAAGCGCTCATCCTACTTTTTTACCAGCTGGTCAAACAGCCACCATGACAAGCGATCAATCCGATGGAAAGACCGTATATATCGCATCTCAAGCAACACCACTTGCTAGAGGTGTGTCAGCAATGAAGGCACAATCAGAAAAAGAGGCGGCAGATCAACTCGCACAAATGTCAGGAACCCAATTCACCGTGACTGTTGTGCTGACAATTTGTGTGATAGGACTAGTTCTTTCAATTGGGTGCATGCTTTTAGTGATTGCATATAGAAAAAGTAAGCTTCAATCTGCTTCCATAGAAGAGGTTGAAGCTACTTTTATCGAGTAGTTTTTAATCTAGTTCTTTATATCGCCCTATTGTTCTATTTATCCCAGGCAATAAAAACCCAAACCACTTCGCGTGGTTTTTTGAGTGTGAGAAAATTCCCGTTCGGGGAGATATATGCATTTTAAGTGCAGCGAATTAGATGATCATTGAGCCATGTCTTTAAATTGTGTTCTAGCTTGTAGTTTGTATTCTGTAGGTCTGTATTTTGCGAGTCACTGTCATCAATTGCATATCTATCAATCATGGCTAAGTACTTTTTATATGCAGCGTCAAAGCTTTCGAACACATCATTTCTGTATGTTGTTATATAGGACAGTGTGGGCATGTATCCCATATCCATAAGTATGGCGATTACATATGTACTATCGTAGCTTGGGTGTATTGGAATACCAATTTGGCGCAATGCTGCGTCATCATTTCTGGGGGATGAGCCATATGCCACGCTGATACATATACGCCTACGTGCCGTACTGGTTAGCTTAGCCAAAGCGCCTTGTAAATCAGAAGTGGCTATGGAGCGAGATGATATGCAAACATCAACACTATTTTCTTTGATACCTTTTTCTGTCCAGTTATCGTCCCAGGATAGATGCTTGATCTCGATGTTATTCTTGCATTGTTTGTCTGGATTGCATTGGTTTTGAAGGCCTTGAAGCATTTCTTTTGAGAAATCGGCAGCGATAACTTTATGCCCATTTTTTGCAAGAGGTAAGGCAAGATTTCCCTTACCGCATCCCATATCTAGGACGCTTTCGTTTGGAAGGATCTTGGCAAGGCTTAAAAACTGATCGGTGTATTTATCTGGTTGATCTTTTTCCGTATAGGTTTTAGCTCGTATATCCCAAAAATCCGAGTCATGATCTTCTGACTTCACGGATTGCTTTTTCTGCCAAAGCTCATTCCAGTCTTTTGCAGTAAGAGGGAAAGTATCACACACATTTAATGAGTGCTCGTATGGTTGCAAATGCTGTTTTTGCATCATCATTGTACAGGCCTTGCAGAGGCTGCAAATAGTTCGAGATACTGTCCATCTTCAACTGTGAAAAGGAGAGTTCTTTCTCCATGGAATGTGACTTCTTGTATTATCGAATTGTTGTCGAATAAAAGGTCTTGCATGATATATGCGCCAGCTTTTGTCTCAGCATCGGGTACATCGGATACAACACTTACATTTTCTTGCATGATGTAGTCCCCTGCAGGAATATCTATTCCAACCCTGTAACATCCACTGCCATAAGGCGGCTGCACATCTAAAGCGCTAGATGGCGCAAGAGACATTTGACAGTCTGGGTTCGCTGGCTTGTATACAACAACATCACCTTCGTCTGCTTCAAGAAGATAGAACGACAAATACTCAAGTGCATATGAGCCGTAATAAAGCCCCTCTCCTTTACTGGAGGGTTTACAAATTTCATATGTATTAAGTTCAGAAGGCGACCCTTCTACGTAATAGAGTCCGGGTTTCATGACGCCATCGTTAGAAACTATATAGGCGCCTTCTGAAAACTGACCATCAAAGGCAACGCCTTCTGTTGTTTCGCTTTTTTCTAGAATCTCCTCAAATGTCATTATTCCGTTGTAGTAACCGGAGCCATCGTATTGTTTTGTGGTGTCATCATAAGAAATCTCTCCACCGCGAGGCGATCTTGCTGCTAAATTAGCGCCGCTATCAGACGAACAGCCAGAAAAACTCACAAGATTTAAGGCAATTAATAAAACCGGAAGCATTGCAACGCAGGACTTATTTCTTTTGGTGGCACCTTGGGTAGTTCTTCCGGCAGTTCTTCCGGTAGTTCTTTTGGCCGCACTTTTAATTATTAGGTTCATCTGTTTTATCCAATTCTTTCCCGGCGTTTTTAAAGGCTTTCGTTCTTTGAATCATGATTGCACCTATGATAAACGGAAGCCAAAAGACTATCCCACGATAAACCATTACAGCAGCCATTGCTGTTGCTTGATCAACTCCAAATAGAGTGAAAGACAAAAGCACGGCAGCCTCCACAACGCCTATGCCTTGTGGAGTAAATGAAATCATGGCGAATAAAGTTGCTACGACATATCCACACACAAGAGATTCAATGCCATGAATGCCAAATGCAAGACCGCACATTGAAAAACATGTAAGTTCAAACGTACTTGAAAGCATGGCAAACAGAAATGGTTTTACCGTAGTGGATGGGCGTTGTACCATCAGCGACGCTGCATCAGAAAATGAATGAACAGTTTGATCTACCCATGGATCGATCGGCTTTTTTCTGAACTTGCGCGAAATTGTATCAATTAGACGTTCTATTGGACGTAGAACCTTCAGAACTAGATCAGGTTTTTTCCCACCTAATGTCATGACTAATACAAGTCCGCCAACAAGGGCAATAGCCAGAAGGCCAACCAAGAGCCACCCAGGTTGAAGGCCAACGGTTAGTGCCAGAATTAAAAAACCTAAAAGCATAATTATTACAAAACCAGTATCTATCGAGAGTTGCATAAGAAGCGCAGCTCCAGTGGCTTTACCAGCAGGAATTCCTCGTTTTGCTGAGTCATCAACCACAAGCGTTGTTCCAGCTAAATTAAGTGAAGGGGCGATAGTGTTTACAAAAAAGGTTCCAAAAACTAATTTAATGCTTTCGCTATAAGGAATGTGTGCTCCTACAGATTTAAAACACCAAATGAATTGTCCACCTTGAGTAAAGTATTTTCCTAGTTGGCTTATAACAGCAAGCACCAAAAATAAAGGAGATCCATCACGCATCGCTTTTAGCATGTCTTCAAGTTGATCGCCACGCATAAATATAACGGCGAGCACTATGACAATTACAATGCCAATCAATATTTTCCGGAAATTCTTTTTCATCTATCAGCCTGCGTTCTGCATAAATTTAGGCAATGCTTTAAATTTTTTTATTTGGGATGGTGCTTATAGGCTGTTATGGAAGTCTTTGCTATTAGATTATGTTTGTCGTCATGAACCAATACATCGTAAAAGGCCAGTCTATAGCCATCTTTTACACAATCTGCGGTAGCTATAAGTTTTGTTCCTTTTGAGGCGGAAACAAACTCAATTGTCGACGTAGCGTTTACGGTTGGAACCTGACCGATATTGCTTGCAATTGCTAACGCAAAATCAGCTAGTGTAAAAATAGCTCCGCCCATGATATTTCCCTGTGCATTTTTATGCTTATCGGTAATTTCAAGTTCGGCAACGCCATGACCTTTCCAGCCTTCTATGATCTTGCATCCGGTAACTTCGGTTGCGTATTTATCTTTAAAAAAGAATTCCTTCAGTTCATCCATAGTAGGGTTTTCTGGAAGCATTGTTTTTTCATCTGGCATGCTATAGAACCTTTCTCTTTTCTATATCAGTCGTACATCCATAAGTTTTGGCTATACGGAAGTTATATAACAAGAATTATAGGCGCGGTTTTGATATGGGATGTATGTATATGAATCGCGAAAACTAAATGTTTGCTAAAGAGCACTCAAGAACGTCTACAGGCTTTGATAAATTGTTCAAAAATGGCACTCTGCGCATCGAGGCATTCGGGATGCCATTGAACTCCTATATAGAATGGAAGGGATGTGTCTTCTATGGCCTCTATTACTCCGTCTGTTCCATATGCGCTTATAGATAAACCGGATCCTGGAGAATTAACTCCTTGGTGGTGGATAGAATTTACTGGGATTGGAATGTTTTCAGGCAAGATTTCTGCGAGTTTTGAATCGGGTTTAACTGTTACTTCTGCGCATGTGTTTGAATAGGGTTTTGACTGGAAATGGGATGTTTTAGTTACTCCGCATTCAAGTAGGTCACGATGAAGGGTTCCCCCGAGCGCAACATTTAGAACTTGCATTCCTCTGCATATTCCAAGGATAGGTTTTTCTGATTTATGACAAAGTCTTGCAAGCTCAAGTTCTAGCCCATCTCTATTGTCGTTTAAAGCAAGAGCGGTTTCGAGCACGGGAAGAATATCATCGGGTGCATCTATTTCACGCATATCAAGAACTGCACGTCTATCAGGAGTTTCAAGAAAAGGAGTTACGATAGGAGTTGGAATATCGACAATATTTTCGTCGTCTTTTGAGTAGTGTCTTGGGTGAATATCTCCGCCACCTGTTAAAAGCACACCATCCACAACGTCAAAAATTTGTTTTGCGTGATTTATATTTGCTTCATATCCACCGGGAATAGGTGTCAATAGAATTGGTGTCGCGCCAGCGTTTGTAATTCTTTTGATGTATTCGACATTAACCCTTTCGAATTCGTCACTAGAATTAAATGTTGTCGTGATTCCGATGATCACGTAATCCTCCTACTTATATTTGTCTATACATTTACATATAGCCATTTGCATTTGACTTTTTCCAATAGCATAAGGCGTTTATGTTTGAGCCTTCAAGAGTTTAAGTATATATGACCAATAAAGCATAAGGTTTACGTGTTGGATGCAATCTTTAAGTCCAACGCTTCAATAGATTTGAGTGTGTAGAATCGTCTATGAGGTAAGGAGAAAACCATGCTAATTGGAATTCCACAGGAAACCGATCCTCAAGAGACAAGAGTTGCAGGATCGCCCGATACAGTTGCAAAACTAATAAAACTTGGATATGAAGTCTGCGTTCAGGCAGGCGCTGGTGTTATATCGAGTTTCATGGATGAGGCATACGTTGAGGCTGGGGCAAAGATTGTTGATTCAGATGAGGTATGGAAGTCAGATATCGTCACATGTCTTGACATGCCCTCTGACTCAGATCTCGATCTTATGAATCCAGGCAGCATCCTTATTTGTAGAATGAGGATAGAAAGCAATCCGGACATCATAGAAAAACTGTCATCTCGAAAACTTACGGGTATTGCTATCGATTCTGCACCTCGTATATCTCGTGCGCAGTCGCTTGATGTAAGGTCATCGATGGCGAACCTTTCTGGATATAAAGCCGTTATTGAAGCTGCAAATGAATTCGGGCGGCTGTTTGGAGGCCAGATGACTGCGGCAGGAAAAGTTCCTCCTGCGAAAGTCTATGTAATAGGTGTTGGAGTGTCAGGGCTTGCAGCTATAGGCACAGCAAATTCAATGGGTGCGGTTGTGTCTGCTACAGATGTGAGGCCTGAGGTTGCTGATCAAGTGGAATCCCTTGGTGGCACATTTGTCGAGATACCTGTTACACAAAAATCAACTGATGGCTACGCAAAAGAAGTAAGCGATGACGAGCAGTCCAAGATTCTTGAGGTTTATAAAGATCAGGCTGCTAAAAATGACATCATAATCACTACAGCTCAAATCCCTGGGCGTCCAAGCCCACTTCTTCTGACCGCAGATGCTATCGCGCATATGAAACCGGGTTCAGTGATAGTTGATCTTGGGGCATCTGAGCTTGGTAGTAATACTGAACTAACTGTTCCAGATGAAATAGTTCATACAAATAATGGCATCACGATTATTGGATACAGAAATCTTCCTAATCGCCTTCCAAGTCAAGCATCCCAGCTTTATGGCAGCAATATAGTCAATCTAATGAAGCTCGTCACACCTAAAAAGGACGGTAAGCTAGTTTTAGATGAAAATGATGAAGTCATACGCGCTATGACTATTACACTTGATGGGCAGATCATGTGGCCTCCGCCTAAAGTGAGCGTATCTGCAAAGTCACAAACGGAGTCGAAAAACGCTTCAGATGCTGCAAAAGAAGGCGATTTAAAAGTTGCGGCTACAGATGTTGAATCTGCAAATCACACTCAAGGTAAACAGGGCAAAGGTATTTGGTGGAAGGTGCTTTTAGGTATTGTTGGTGTCGCGCTTATCCTTTGCGCGCCACCTGAGATGCAAAACCACTTTATAGTCTTTGAGCTTGCTGTTGTTGTTGGCTTTTATGTGATCACGAACGTGACACACACTTTGCATACACCGCTTATGTCTGTAACTAATGCAATCTCGGGGATCATTATTGTAGGTGCACTTTTACAAATTGGCTCTGAGGATCCTGTTGTTACAACGCTTGCATTTATTGCAATAGCGATTGCATCTATAAACATATTTGGTGGATTTTTAGTAACCAATCGAATGCTTAAGATGTTCCAAAGGAGCTCTGATGAATGATGATTACACAGACTCCTGAAATTATGGGCACCATAACGACTGCAGCAATCAAATTTCAGTCACTTGCTTATATTGCGGCAGCTCTACTTTTCATATTTGCGCTAGCTGGTCTTTCAAAGCAAAAGAGTGCACGGCGTGGCAATCTAATGGGCGTTATCGGAATGGTAATCGCTCTTGTTGCTACGACAGTTGTTGCTCTAATCGATTCTTCTAAAGCAGCATATGTGACATTTGGATTGATGGTTGCAGCCATTGTTATAGGCGCTGCCATTGGGGTTTGGCGAGCCGTTAAAGTTCAGATGACTGCTATGCCAGAACTTGTGGCAATGCTTCATTCATTTGTTGGTGCTGCAGCTGTTCTGGTTGGCTTTAATTCGTTTTTTGCAGAACCGGGTGCATCAACTGAAACCAACGCATTTCATATGGGTGAAGTGGGTCTAGCTGTACTAATTGGCGCAGTTACTTTGACTGGTTCGATCGTTGCCTTCCTTAAGCTCTCTGCAAAGATTTCCGGAAAACCCCTAACTCTACCAGGGCGTAATGGAATAAATCTTTTAATGCTTATCGTCTCTGTTGGAATGATAGTCTGGCTTGTGAATACACGTGGGGTAGCAGAAGGAATAGTTCCCCTTGTAATACTTACGGTGATATCGCTTATTTTGGGCGCCCATTTAGTTTTGGCTATTGGCGGCGGAGACATGCCAGTAGTTGTATCTATGCTTAATTCATATTCTGGCTGGGCAGCTGCGATGGCAGGATTTACTTTGGGTAATGATCTTTTAATCATCACAGGTGCACTGGTTGGATCATCTGGCGCTTATCTATCCTATGTTATGTGTCAGGGTATGAATCGTTCATTTATTTCAGTAATTCTTGGAGGTTTTGGCGGCGATTCTAAGGGATCTTCAAACACTGAAGCAAAAGATTATGGAGACTATACAGAGGTTACTGCTGAAGAAGTTGCTCAGATGCTTAAAGACTCAAAGCGTGTTGTAATAGCTCCTGGTTATGGAATGGCAGTTGCTCAGGCACAATTTCCGGTTGCAGATCTAACGCAGAAGCTGATCGATCGCGGAGTGGATGTAGAGTTTGCTGTTCATCCAGTTGCTGGACGTATGCCGGGTCATATGAATGTATTACTTGCCGAAGCCAAAGTTCCTTATGACAATGTCTTAGAAATGGATGACATTAATGATGAGTTTGGTGATGTAGATACCGTGCTTGTTATTGGTGCTAACGATACAGTAAATCCTGCTGCAGAAACAGAACCTGAGTCTCCAATTGCAGGTATGCCTGTTATGAGAGTTTGGGATGCGGGTCGTGTTGTGGTTATAAAAAGAAGTATGGGAAATGCTGGATATGCTGGAGTGCAAAATCCGCTTTTCTTCAATGACAATACAGACATGCTTTTAGATGATGCGAAGAAAGCGGTAGATGATATAGTTGCTGCTTTATAGCTTTATGAATTCATAGTTTTGAGTACGAAAGGAAATTCGCAATGGCTTATCTGGAAAACCTAGTTTTATATTATTCGCCGACTTGTCCATATTGCACCAAGGTTTTAGCTTATATGCAAAACCAAGATATTGCATGCGAGATGAAAAACACCATGGAGCCTGGAGTTAAGGATGAACTTATATCAATTGGTGGAAAAGGTCAGGTACCTTGTCTTGTGATATCTGGCAGCCCAATGTATGAGTCCAATGACATCATTCAATATCTACATGGTTTAGTGGCGGCAGATGAAATAGGCTAGAAGGGTAAGTATCTTACCTTATCGTTTAATCAATTCTGGAAGTTTCTCTTTCAGCCTTTTCATTTTGCGTTTTGCAAAGACATATGTTTGGAATACTGCGGTCACCAATAAGATTCCAAATGCTATTCCTGCTGCTACAAGAAGGGTATTTTGGGCATTAATTAAACACTCAGACCAGTTTTGATTAACCATATAAGACATCGTATAAAAGAGACTGCGTCCAGGAACAAGCGGAATTACAGATATGATGAAAAATACCGTAGAGGGAACCTTGAATATACGCGCACATATTTCTGAATAAGTGCCAGCAAATGTTGACGCAATTACACATGGGACAAATAGAGCCCCGGATGTTGAGTTTAACAACCAGTAGATTATCCAAGTTAGAAGACCACCAATAGAGGCGCAAAGTATTTGGTTTTTGCTAACGTTAAAGAAAAGTGCAAATCCCATAGCGCCAACAAATGCCATGCTAATTTTTAGCAATGCTTCAGCATCTACCACCCGATCACCCCCGCAAGCCAAAGTGCTGCGGTAAATCCCAAAGCCAAAGCTGTTGCCCAAAGTAGGCTTTCAATAAAACGCATGACACCCGATATTGTGTCGCCAGAAAGCATATCGCGAGTTGCATTAGTCATGGCTATTCCAGGGATCAATAACATGATGTCTCCGATTATTACCATATCGGTTGAGACTTGTGGAATGAAATGAGATATACAGCATGCAACAATGCCTATTGCAAGCGAAACTGCAAAGTTGAAGATCATGGTGTTTGGTGTCCAGCTTCTGAAATGGCGTATTGAGTAACAAAGGCCAAGAGCAAGTATCGCTGACACTAAACCATCAAGAAAACTTCCGCCAAAAAAGATAGCAAACCCTCCCGCTGAAAGGAAGGATCCAATATATGCTGCCCATCCAGGAAAAGGTTTGGAAACTATTCTTGCTAAGCGATCTCTTAGGATTACAGGAGAGGTCAGATTGTCTTTTGCGACGTTGCACAAAGTTGATATCTGTGCGACTTTATGAAAATCGATATCTCCTTCTCCGACACGTCGCGTAAGCGTACGTTCTGTACCATCGGGAAATGTCATAGTCACTATTATTGCTGCTGTTATAACTAAGACATTCATCCGATATGCTCCATATGCCTTACCCATGTCACGCAGCAATTCTTCAACGTGATGAACATCTGCTCCATTTGTGAGAAGCGCTTCTCCTATATCAAGTAAGCAGGGAAATACTTGAAGCGCAAGTGGACTTGATGCAGATTCATCAATATCTGGAATAGGGAAGGCCTTGGCGGCATCAAGGCTCCCAGATGGGTCTTCTGTTACAGGTGCCTTCTTTTTGAGCCATTGTCTCATGGAAGCATATTTTCTTCGGGTGGCTTTGCTGGATTTTCTGTGGTGCCTGTAAGCATAGGTGTAGCAACTGGTGTTGCAGGTGTATCGGATGCATCAGGAGTTGCAACGTGAGTTGTTGGTGTTGCTGGTGCATCAGAGGCAACTGTTGGCGTAGCAACTGGTGTTATGGCTACATCAGAGATGGCCACAGGTGCCATAGGTGCTGCAGGAGATGTGGGATCTATAGGTGTAGCAACTGGCGCGGATGGTGTTTGAGGCGTGGGAGACATTGGAGGTGTAGGTGGTATTGGAGATACGGGAGGCATTGGTTCTGATGGAATAGCCGATTGCTGCTGTGGGTTGAATGACGTGCGCTGTCTTTCTTTTGATGACATTACTGCAGATACGATCATCAGGATAGCTGAGATAATATTCGCAGATAGAAAACCAACGATTGCGCCGGCGATTGACCATCCAAAAACAGATGATCGTTTTTCTGGTTTAGAGGCATTTGCTATACAGATGACAGAAGCAGCAACCACGATTGCATTCATTATGGTTGCTATGACAAAAAGTAAAGTGGCTATGCTTAAACCAAAAGATACACTGCTATACATAGCACCGTATACATCTAATGCACGATAAGGCATGAAGTAGTCAGATGATCCTGATCCATAGAATGTAAGCGAAGAATCCAGTGGGAATTCGCCTGTATATGTGCTGTGATGTGTGTCCGAATGATGCGGATAATCCCATAGATCCCAATCATCATCGAAATAGTCAAAGTTATCAAAAGTGTCATAAGTGCCATAAAGAGCTTCATCAGTAATAATCTCTGTAAAATAGTCATGCCCAACGAAAAGAATAATAGAAACCGCAAGCGTTGCTAATAAAGCAATTGATGAAATGACTAGCGAGATTATTCCTAAAACCCTTATGGTGCCTGAGTTATTTGATTGCGGCATTTTAAAATCCTTCTTTCGTGCCCATTCAATTGAAAGATCAACCGGGTACTATTTTTGCGCACCTGGTGGTATTTGAAAAATTATATGGCATTAAGGATATGTATTGGTCATATAAAAGAATGCATACTGTTGCATAATTCCTGCAACGTTACCGTATTCAGGGAATGGATCGCAGCCTTCGCATTCATTTTGTATTACACGCTCTATCCAAACATCTACGGGCACTAATGCGTATCTTGCGTACCCAAAAAGGGCAACACATCTTGATACTTTCTTTCCTACTCCATGCACTGTTTGGAGTGTGTCTAGCAGTTCTTCGTCGGATAAGGCTTTGATTGCATTAAGATCAATGATCCCATTTATGACTTTTTGTGCTGCATCCATAACATAGGGAGCGCGATATCCAAGGCCGCATTTTCGAAGATCGGACTCGCTTGCAGAAGCTAAAGCCTTTTGCGTTGGGAATGCAAATGTGTCGTCGTCAAGTTTTTCGCCAAACATTTTTGATAGTGTTTCTATGGCTGTTGTTATTGCGGGAATGCTTTTGCGTTGGGAAATAATGAAAGAAATAAGCATCTCCCAAGGGTCTTGGGATAGAATGCGAAGCCCTTGACCACAATTAATCGCTTTATCAATAAAGGCGTTTTTGTTTTTATGACATGCGCGAATACTTGAATAGTTGCGTTCAAGATCAAAGTATGGAAACCAAATTTGCTTCCATTCGTCTAAGTCGCATGAAATTTCGAAATCGTTATTACCTATATCTCGAATAAAAAGAACATGATTTTTTGTAATGAATTTATATGTACCGTCTTCTAGCGCACGAACTCGAAAACACTGCCCCGATACCTTGATTTTTTCCAGATCGAAATCGTCGTCTATATGTACTGTAGTTTTTGTAGCCATGGCTAGATTTTAACTAATATCAAAGAAAGTAACCGCGTTGTAAAAGTAGCTATATAACAATTGTTTCTCTTGTTTTAGAGTTAGAGATCGTTTCAATTACGTTATCCAATCATTTTGATGCTTTCGCCTGTATCCGTGATATAGATTGCTACGATCATTTTCTATATTAAGGAGGTGCTTGCAGTGGCTACATTTACAGAATTTGTCAAAATGGCGAAGTTGTCTGTTTCTGATAAAACATCATCCAAACGCATGCACCAAATAATTTCTGTACTTCGCAAATATATGCCTTTGAGTGATATAACTCCTGCAAAATTGGTAGATATGCTCGAAGAACTCGGGCCGACTTTTGTAAAAATGGGTCAAATCGTTGCAAATCGTAGCGATATATTTCCAAAAGAGTATTGCGAGGCTTTAGATAAACTTCATGCCGATGTGACTCCTATGTCATTTGATGAAGTGATTGAATGCATTAATACATCTTATGGCAAAGATTGGAAAGAAGTATTTCTTGCAATTGATCCAAATCCCTTGGGATCAGCATCGATTGCTCAGGCTCATCGCGCTATTTTGCTAGATGGAACAGTTGTGGCTGTAAAGGTAAGGCGTCCTGGCATCGTGGATGAGATGCATGAAGATCTTACTCTTATGAAACGTCTTTTAGCTACGGCTGAATTTGTTACCACAAAACACGAAATCCTCCTAATGAGCTTTGATAGCTTACTCGATGAGCTTGAAGAAACAACGAACGAAGAACTTGATTTCAATACTGAACTTAATAATCTCATTCGTTTTAAGGCAGAAATTGCGGATCAATACGGCATTACTTGTCCGACACCATATCCAAAAGTGTCAAATACAAGCGTGCTTGTGATGGAATATGTCCAAGGTATTTTCGTTGACGAATTAGGGCAGCTTAAAACAGATGGCGTCGACTTAGATAGCATTGCTTTAAGGCTAGTTGAAAGTTATGTAGGCCAGGTTTTAGATCACGGATTTTTCCATGCAGATCCACATCCTGGAAATATTCTTATAAATGGTGAAGAAATAATCTGGATTGACCTTGGAATGACAGGAGAACTTAGCGCAAGCCAAAGGCAATTGGTATCTCAGATGTTTCGCGCAGTAACATCAAATGATGCCTATCTTTTAATGAATGCTGTTGTGGGAATATCGAATAAGCGCGGACGAGTCAGTTATAGTCAACTTTTGCAACAGTTATCAGATTTATTGGATAAGTATGGTTCTGCTGATGTTGGCAATTTAGACATTGGCGATATTCTGTCTGAACTTATGGATATACTCCGCGAACAGAACTTGGTTGCGACGCCGTCGATCACAATGCTTGCGCGTGGGTTTGTAACTTTAGAAGGTGTGGCTGAGAAGCTGTCTCCGACTCTTAATGTGCTAGATGTGGTCAGTCGTTATGTTTTGAAATCTACACTGCAGCCAAAGTATTTAGCAACTAAAAGTCTTGAGACTGCGGTAACTGCTGTATCTTCAGCTGAGGCTCTATTAAGTCTTCCAATGCAAGTGTCAAATACTATAGATATGCTTGATAAAGGCGAGATAGAACTTACTGGAAACATTAAAGTTGAACGTGCTGCACTTGCAACGATTTATGCATCGGTTGGACGCATGTCCCTTTCGCTTATTTCAGTCGGCTTGTTTTTGGGATCATCCATTCTTTGTACAACTAGCATGGATCCAAAGATTTTAGGAGTGCCTGTACTAGGAGTTTTGGGATATATTGGTGCATTCATTTTGGGCGTATATGTTATTGTTCAAACGTTCAAAAGCAGGCACCAGATGAAAAACAACGAAGATCTTGATTAAAACAAAATAACTAGAGGAAGTGGGACATAGATTGCTGACCATAGGTTGCCATCTCTCCTGTGCTAAGGGGTATGCAAAGATGGCGCAAGACGCTCATTCTATAGGAGCGAATACTTTTCAATTCTTTACAAGAAATCCTAGAGGCGGGAAGGCAAAAGACATTGATCCTGATGATCTGTCTAAGTTTTTAGAGCTTTCAGATGAATTTGGAATTAAAACCATTTTGGCGCATGCTCCATATACATTAAATCCTGCTGCAAAAAAGCCTGAAATCAGGCAATTTGCGAAAGAGACCCTTGCGGATGACCTTAAGCGCATGGAATTCACGCCGGGTCAACTCTATAACATGCATCCTGGTGCTCATGTAGGTCAAGGTGTAGATGACGGTATTGATAAAATTGCTGAGATCTTAAATGATGTGATTCAGCCTGAACAGACAACAACTGTGCTGCTAGAAACGATGGCTGGCAAGGGATCAGAGGTGGGCTCTACTTTTACCGAGCTTGCTCAAATCATAGATCGAATCAAGTGTTCAGATCATATAGGTGTGTGTTTGGACACTTGTCATGTGTGGGACGCGGGATACGATATCGTGGGAGATTTGGATTCTGTGCTCTCCGAATTTGATGCAATAATTGGACTTGATCGCTTGCGTGCTATACATATCAATGATTCGAAAAATGAAATCTCTTCGCATAAAGACAGGCATGAGGCAATAGGAGCAGGCTATATCGGTTTAGATGCAATAGCAGCCATAACGGCACATCCTAAACTTTCTGGATTGCCATTTTATCTTGAGACTCCACATGAAAAAATTGTTGAATATGGCGAAGAGATAGCATCTATTAAAGCCAAAAGAGAAGAATTACTTAAATAGGGAAAATATGGATAAGAAAATAGGGGTATTGTTTGTATGCCATGGGAATATCTGTAGATCCCCTATGGCTGAGTATTTGTTTAAAGATATGGTCTCAAAAAGGGGTATAGGAAGTAGATTTAATATTGAGTCTGCTGCTACAACAACAGAAGAGCTAGGACAGCCTGTGCATCCTGGAACCTACAATAGGCTTCTTCGTGAAGGTATTCTTTGTAAAGGGCATAAGGCTAGGTTATTTAAGAAGACCGACTATGATAAGTTCGATTTAATAATTTGTATGGACGAAGAAAACATGCGCGGTATTTATCGAATTATCAAAGAAGACCCCAAGGGTAAGATACATAAGATGCTTGAATTTGCAGGATGTAACAGAGATGTGGCTGACCCATGGTATACGGGAGACTTTGATGCTACATATGATGATATTTATGACGGATGCGTCGGATTACTTAGCGTTCTAGGAGTGAATGAATGAGCGAAGTTAAGTGCCCTAATTGCGGCACGGTATTTAAGGTTGATAGTTCAGAATATGCAAGCCTTTTGTTGCAGATACGCGATGAGGAATTTGAAAAGTCTGTAGACAAGGCAGTTAAAGATGCAGTTGAGTCGGCTACTGCTTTAGTTGAGAAAGAAAGCGAGCGAGCGCTTCTTGAAAAGGATCGCTTAATCGATAAGCTGCAATCTGAAATAGAATCTGGACATGCAAAGCAGCAAGCGGAAATCGAAAAGATGAAGCTTGATATGGAAACAGAGCGCACCCAAAAGCTCTTAGAGATTGATAGGCTTAAGTCAGAAGTAGATGCTCAGAAAAAGTCTTTTGATTCAGAAAAGGAAGCGGAGGCATCTAAGCTTCGTGAAGCATTTGTAAGTGAAAAATACGAACTCCAGCGTGAGCTTGATGCTGCAAAACAAGAGTTAAATCAGATCAAGGCTTCCCATGAGCTTGATACCGAACGTATGCAAACAACGTTTAAGAACGAAATGGCGATAAAACTAAAAGCTAAAGATGATGCTATCCAGGAAAGAGAGCGCGCGATTGCGGATTTGCGAGATATGCGTCAAAAGCTTTCGATAAAGCTTTTAGGAGAGAGCCTAGAGCAGCATTGTGAAGTCGCATTTAATCAGCTTCGCGCTACTGCATTTCGAAATGCAGAATTCACTAAGGACAATGAAGCAAAAGAAGGCACAAAAGGGGATTATATTTTTAGGGAAAAAACCCCTGAAGGGGCTGAACTTATCTCGATTATGTTCGAGATGAAAACAGAATCGGAAACGTCTGTTAATCGACACACTAATGAAAGCCATCTAAAGAAACTGGATTTGGATAGGCGTAAGAAAAAGTGTGAATATGCAGTATTGGTAAGCACTCTTGAATCGGATAGTGAGTTGTATAACCAAGGAATTGTGGATGTGTCCCATCTATATGAGAAGATGTACGTTATTCGTCCTCAATTCTTTATTCCGATGATCACGTTACTTAGAAACGCAGCTTTAGATGCGGCGCAATATAAAGATGAACTTGAAATTGTGCGTCGTCAAAACATTGATGTTTCGAATTTTGAGAAAAAACTGGATGATTTCAAAGATAAGTTTGGTGCTAATTACAGACGCGCAAGTGAAAAATTCAACAAAGCAATTGAGGAAATTGACAAGACGATCGATCATCTAAATAAGGTCAAGGAAGGCCTTATTGGAAGTGAGCGTAATTTAAGGCTTGCAAACGACAAGGCGGAAGGCCTAACGATAAAAAGACTTACCCACGGAAACCCTACGATGAAACAAAGATTTGCTGATTTGGGAGATGGCAGTGATGTAAGCGATGATAGTGATGAAAACAACGGCAGCAACGACAGCAACGAATAGCAACGGCAGCAACGAATAGCAACGGCAGGTACACTTTTTAGACTGACTCTTAATCGAGAGGAGAAGGATGTTTGGCGATAACCTAGATCGCATAGTCAAGGCGATAGAAAAAAACTATGAGGCTGATGAGATATTTTTCACGAAACCAGGCCTTCAATTTCCCAGTCGACATGCAATAAAAGAAATGCTGAAAATGATCCGTCGAGTGGTGTTTCCTGGTTACTTTGGTGCAGAGATGCTTTCGCCTAAAACTAGTCCTGAATACTTTATAGGTGAATTACTTATCCAAATCGAAAGGCTTTTGCGTCAACAAACCGTGATTGCACTTACGTATGTAGCCAATAATCCAGATAAAGATGGATTGATAAGCAATGAAACAACATCGGAAGAAATTCTTGCTCAAGCATCCGATATTTGTACTGCATTTTTCGATGAGCTCCCATGTGTACAACGTGTTCTTTTAACTGATGTTCAGGCAATATTTGAGGGCGATCCTGCAGCAGCGTCAAAAGAGGATGTTATTTTTTCCTATCCGGGAATGTATGCCATCTTTGTTTATAGGCTTGCACATGTTCTGTATGAATTAAATGTTCCAATTATTCCGCGTATCATGACAGAGCTTGCTCATTCTGGATCAGGAATTGATATAGGAGCAGGCGCGGTTATAGGCGAGTATTTCTGTATAGATCATGGTACCGGTGTTGTAATTGGTGAAACAACCGAAATTGGAAACCACGTCAAGATCTATCAGGGTGTTACTCTAGGTGCACTTTCAACGCGTGGTGGACAAAGGCTTTCAGGTGTTAAACGACATCCAACCATAGAAGATAATGTAACTATTTATTCAAATGCTTCAGTTCTAGGTGGAGAAACTGTAATTGGAGAAGGCTCTGTAATTGCAGGCTCAACATTCGTTACTTTTAGCGTGCCACCTCATTCACGCGTCGCTGTGAAAGAGCAAGAGATTACGGTTCGTAGCCCTGATGAGAGAGACTAACGCTAGAGAATTTTAGTTTCTTCGAGCTTCATATTTACATAATCAAGAGCTTTGATCATTGGCTTTCTTAGTACGAATCCTAAAAGAAGCGAAGGAATTAAAAACGCGAGCAAGCATGCAATTGGCACCCAGAATTGCGCTCCATAAAATCCAGCAATACACCCTTGCATTGCAGCCATTGAATGAGTCAATGGAAGCCAAGGGTATATCGCTTGGAATATCGGAGCCGACATTTGTATTGGCATGATTCCACCAGAGCCTGCAAGTTGCATGACGAGCAAAACTATCGCTAGCGCCTTTCCGATGTTTCCAAAGGATACAACTAGAGTAAATATGAAATTGGAAAAAACGATTCCGCAAACAATACACGTTAGTAAATAAAGCCAAAAATGCTCACACTGAATGCCGACTATAAATACGTTTCCTATACATACGACGATCGCTTGCATGATGGCAAGCATTCCAAATACAAGATAGCGACCTAGATATAGCTGCCAAGGTTTCGGGTCTTTTAATGTCTTGAGTTGTCTTTTTGATACATTTGTAGATGTAAGTGCCACTAGGAAAATTGAGCCAATCCAAAGCGAAAGCGATGTATAAAAAGGACTCATCGAACTTCCATTGTCATTGATAGGGAATACAGCATGGCGCTCTAGGGTGGCAGGTGTTGTTAAGAATGACGCCAATGCATCGGGATGCGATCCAATGATCTTTCTTATTTCTTCCATATTGTTTGATTCAATTGCTGCATTCAATTGATCTTTAGTTTTCTCAAGAAGACTAGAAGCATTTGTTAAAGCATCATATGCCTGCAAAAGAGAGACATGCATCTTGTTAAGGCCGCCTTCAAGGTCGTCTGCCGCATCTCCCACACTTTTTGCGGCATCTTCTAAATACTGCCCTATGCTTGAAGCGCTTGTTTGAATGGATTCAAGCTCTGTCGATAAGGATTCAATATTCGATTCAATTTGTTCATCTAGGTTTCCCTGTAAGCCCTGGATACTAGCTTGTGCTTCATTCAAATACTTTTCTATCTTTTGGCGTGATTCATTGAGCGTAGTTTTTGACGAGCTGATATCTGATGCAGCGGAGTTAAGTGCATCTTTTAACCTATTCAAAGAGGCAATAATTGAGTCAATGCTGTCAATTGATGACTGTGGTGCCCCAATACTTTCGAGGCTTGATTTAATTGACTCATAGGTAGCTATTGCCCCTTCAGTGTCAGTTGCAAGATCGCTTAGCAATACAGATGCATCATCAGGATCGGTTTCAACAGCATCGAATGCGGTATTAATTGCTTCTTCGATTTCTTTCAATGAAGACGACGCATCATTTATGGCAGAGTCTGTTTCGCTAACTATGCCTTCTGCGGCATCGCTTCCATTTGATATTGCACTTGCTGCATCGTTGAGCATGTCTTTTGTGTCGTTTGTTATCGATGCGCTTTGTCCAAGGGATTTTACATTTGTAGAAACAAGGCTTTTAGATGTTTGTACTAGAGCGTCTATTGAATCTATTCCGTCAGCAAGCCTATTCAAATCATCGAGGCTGACGTTTAACTGATGCATCAACATCGCGGCGTAATTGATAAGGCCATCTCCTGTTAAAAACTCTGAAAGACTAGATGTTGTTGATAAGGCAATATCTGTAACTGTTTTAGTGAAAGTTGCATTTACCTGTTCGTGCAGATCATTCATACCTGTCTCTGTGACATGTGAGGCAATGGCATTCGTCTTTTCATTTTCGTAATAATCAATTTCAGGTTTTTCAGATGTGCTAGAAAAGGCTGTCATTAATCGCTTTGAAAAGTCACTTGGTATCACGATTGCTGCATAACTTTTGCCCGAACGAACGCTGTCTATTGCAGATTCACTATCCATGAATTGCCAGTCAAATTGATCATTTTCGTGTAAAGCTTCCACGATTTGTGACCCAGCATTTATCCTTGATGGAATTAAAGCAGATGAATAGCCTTCGTCATTATCAGCTACAGCAATACTTACATTTCCTGTGTTGTTATAAGGATTCCAAAAACCAAGTTCTGTTAACCATGCATACATTGGTGGAACTAGAACAAGTCCAATTGCGACAATTGCGGCAACCATGTTTGTTATAAGGTGCTCTAAATCTGTTTTAAAGATTGCAAATATGTTATGCATCTGCATCACCTTCTTGCGCATTGGTTGCAGATGTATTGTTTGTAGGGTCGTTATTGTAAGGCGCGTCACTTACATCACTTACAGATGCATTACTTGTAGATCCGGCATTTGTAGATCTATCATCTGTAGATCCGTAATTTGTAGATCTATCGTCCTTAGATGATGTGTCCACTGGAACCCCAGTGCCGCTATCAGTAATGAATAAGTGTCGCTTTATGAGGCTTTCTATATACAAAAGTACTATTAGGTATGCACATACAATAACCAATAGCAAAATGAACCAAGCAAGCATCGTAAGCTTTGCATCCGCACTTCCCTGAAAGAAGCCAAGTACTACCATCATAAGTATTGGCATCGATATAATCGATATCCAGCCAATTCTTGCAAGCTTTGGATATAGCCTATCAAATACCAATGCGCGTTTTTGAGCGAGAATTTTAAACTCAGGCGTATTTCTAATTGTGGCTAGGGTTTTATTTGTACGGAAACGCTTTTTAGGTCCTGTTCCTGCTTCTGCAACAAATAAATCGGTTTGTCTAAGTTTCCAATCGAATAGTACGTTTATGTTGTATCCATATCTTCCAATCAAAAGACCAATGAGCAATCCTAGAGGGAAAAATGCAAGGACTAAGACCAGCATGTCCTGTAAATAATGAAAGCCATAAAATCCCCCTATAGCTTCACGCATTGCATCAATTGAATACGTAAACGGAAGGAGAGGGTGCAACCCTTGAAAGAACGCAGGAAGCATCTGCACGGGAAACATTCCAGATGAACCTGGTATTTGCATAATCAACAAGATAACTGCAATTGCTTTTCCAATATGTCGAAGTGAATAGGCAAGACCAAACATCAAGTTTGTATACACAATTCCTGTAAGCAGGCTTGCACCTATGAAGGCTGCGGGGTGTACACATTGAATGCCTATAATCAAATCCCCAATGCTTACTATTAAGCCTTGGACGATGCTTACAACAATGTATGTAAGCCATCTACCAAAATATGCATCTATTGCAGAAAACTCTGGAAGGCCAGCAGGATCCACTCTGATTTTTAAAATTGCCATAAGAATAAACCCGGCAACCCAAAGAGCAATATTTGTGAAAAAAGGCGCAACGCCTGTTCCGTAGTTTTTTATTGGATATATAGTTTCAGTTTTAAGCTCGACAGGCGATGCCAAAAACTCTCCGATTTCATCAGGACTTACTTTGATGTAGTCGGTCAAGTGTTTAAATGCAGCTGAATCCCTGAGGGCGTTTAAATCAGTAAGCGTGTATTCAAGTTGCTCTTCAGCGCTTTCAAGGGAAGAGATTATTCCGCTAGAGGCTTCATCGGATTGAGATAGAAGTTCATCTAAGGCTTTAAGCGAACTCCTTACGTCATCTATTTCGGGTGTTGCTGCAATTAATGCTCCTCTTAATGAGCCTAATGCATCCGATAAGTCGTCAAGCGCTGATTCAAGCTCTGGGATGTCTTCAGATGATATTTTTTCAGCGACGCTCTGTAGACTTTTGGTGGCTTCTTCTACAGTATCTGATATGGACTCAATAGACGCTGCGGCTGATGTAGCTGCAGTATCGAACTCATTGGACACATCCGATAGTTCCGATATGGTTTTTTCAAGATCAGAATTCTCACTTTCCAATCTTGCTATTTCTGTAGACAATGCACCTGTTTGTGGTTCAGCTTTAAGGATTGAAAGTATTTGCTGATTTGTACGTAAGGCACTTTGCGCAGCTGATAGTGCAGCATCTACGCTTCCTTTTGATTTCTCTATAGCAGCCGATGCGCTTCCTGCGGCACTACCTGCATAGGCTGCAGCATTGCCTATAGCAACGCTTGCTTTTGATATTGCACTCATTGCATCGGAAGAAAAGGTCGCAACATCGCTTCTGAGTTCTTTGAGTGTATTGGATGCGTGTTGTAAGTCTGACTCAAGCGACACCGCATCGGTTGATGCATTTTCCAGTGCACTTGATGAATCGGAGACCGCCGTTTTTGCTTCATCAAATGCAGCAGACATTTCTGATACTGAAGTCAGGCATCCATCTAGTGCCTCTTTGGATTCCTTGACAGTATATGCAAGTGAGTCATCAGCTGAATTTGTTTTATCTACAAGACCAGCACCTGCACGTTGGCTGATTTCAATAAGGCGATCACTTACTGAATCTACGAATTGTTTATTGATGGCATCTTCTACCGTTTGAGCGCCTGTGTTAGTAACCTCAACAGCAGATCCAGAAAGTTTTTCGTTTACATAGTATTCGATAACTGGGCGTTTGAAATTTCCCTCAAATGCATTAGCAAAATCTTGACTGAAATCGCTTGGAATAATCAAAGCGGCATAACAGTCTCCTGATTCAACCAATTCAAGAGCTTCAGTTGAATCTGTGAATTGCCAATCAAGAGAATGGTTCTCTTTTAGGTCATCTACAACTTCTTGTCCTATATCTAATTTTCCTGAGATGTTTGTATATGCACCCTCATCGTTATTCGCTATAGCAACTTTGATGTTGTCGGTATTTTGATAAGGATCCCAGTTGGCAGCGATTATGTACCATGCATAAAGTGCCGGTAGAAAACAGACTCCTATAATAATGACAATAGCAACCGGGTTTTTAAGAAGCCGTGTCCAGTCACGCTTGAATATTTGAAGGATGGTGCCAATATGCTTTTTAAAGCAACCCATAGGCACACCCTTTTCTTACCAACTAATTAACTCAAATCCGTTTTCTGTAATAACAACTTGAACTTCCCATTGTGCTGTAGGCTTTCCGTCTTTAGTGCGTACTGTCCAGCCATTAGGATCTGACATGTCTATCTTCGCTTTACCCATGTTGATCATTGGCTCTATTGTGAACATGAGTCCTGGAACCAAAATAGGACCTGTTCCTTCTTTCGTAACAAAGCTAACAAAAGGATCCTCGTGAAATTCAAGACCTATTCCGTGTCCGCCGAATTCTCGAACAACGGAATATCCGTGTTGCTTTGCGTATGAATTGACTGCTGCGCCAATATCGCCAAGATGTCCCCAGGGTTTAATCGCATCAAGTCCAAGCTGCACGGCCTCTTTTGTAACCTGAACTAAGTCCTGTATTTCCGGCGACACATCACCTATGCAAAACATACGGGAAGAGTCTGAGAAATACCCATCTTTAATGGTTGAGCAGTCGACATTAATAATATCTCCATCATGTAAAACTTCATTCTCAGAAGGGATGCCATGGCAAACGACTTCGTTTATAGATGTGCACACACTTTTTGGAAAGCCTTCGTAATTAAGAGGTGCTGGAATTGCGCCATGATCAACCGTATACTCATAGACCCATTTATCTATGTCTTCGGTTGTAATGCCTGGCTTGATTAACTCGGATACGTAATCAAGCACACCTATATTGACTTCGGCACTTTTCTTTATACCCTCTATTTGTTCAGGGGTTTTTAGAAGATATCTAGCAGGAACATTTTCGCCTGATTCTGCTAGAGCTTGCAACTTTTTGTCGAACTCTAAATGGCATTTTTTATACTTTTTACCACTTCCACACCAGCATTCGTCGTTGCGGCCAAATTCTCTATCCCCGTCGTACATTTTCCCCTAGCTTTCTTGATTGTTATTTGTTTTTGAACAGTTTAAAGCTCCCCATTTTTGGAAGGTGAATACAAAACTGCTTAAAGAGTTTAATCAGAGGTATTTCACCTGTCGCGGAGCCAATATGCTATATGTTGCCATTGTTATGCCGCGCATCATTAAAAATACTCCCAAGAAAATTGCGAAAGCGGCAGGATTGAAGATGAACATCATCCCGCAAAGGATGGAAACAATCCCGTTAAGAAGCATGATCCACCAAGAGGAGAATAAGTTTCTAATCCCGAAGCTTGAAACAAGGGCAAAGCATCCATAAACGATTATGAATATGCCTGCCATAAATGTAAGAACACCAGCACCAATAATAGGATTTACTAAAAACATCACGCCAACAACAGCATCGCATATTCCGCTTAAAAGTGTCCATCCAGAGTGCTTTGCACCTTCTGAATTACGCATTCTCCACCATGTAACTATATCTACAACGGCGGCTATAAGAAATACGATTCCTGCGATCGTAGCTAAAACTTCTAATGTTAATCCCGGCCAGTATATAACTATGATTCCGGCAAGTACTACTAGTAATCCACCAAAAAATGAGCTCCAGTCTATACGCTGTTTTCCCTGATAGTTTTCTGGTCTATTTTGATCGGAAATAGAAGCTCTATTTGATGTCGTGGTGTGTGTTGTTGTCATTGAATTCACATCCTTTCCCCGAGGTCATCAATGTTGTTTGCAAGTGTGAATGCATAACTATTTGTGATATGAAGCTTATTTTTACTCGAATATCATGTGTTATACGAGTTCATGGCTATACGTTTATACCAAGTTGTATATATGTAGCTGTTTTGTGGAAGTTCTGCTCCGGTATATATAAGAAACTATAAATCGGGATAGGGGAGTGAAGGCTGCATAGTAGCTGACGCGTAGCTATTCCGATTTTATACGTCGGACATATAACCTAAAGAGCAGATTGTATAGAGCGTTTTTATTTCAAAATTAATCAGAGAGGATGGATCTATTCGTAGTCCATATTAATAACTAAAGGTGCTTCGGGCAAATTGCCATTTGCACTTATAGCTCCACTGATAATCATATGGCGTCCATTGGTTAGCGAGCCAACGCCTCTTATTTCAAAATAGGTTGTGATATAGACTCTGTCATTAAATTCCACTCTGATAACATCGTCTGTTTTTAAAAGAATGGTGCCGTTATTTTGGATTTGTATGACCCCTGGAACCTGTACAAGATCACCTGAGTAGCATTGAAGCAGCATTGTTGGCTGCAAAGACTGTGATACATCGGATGTGTCAGATTGTGAAGGTGTTTGATTCTCGGTAGATGTATCAGTTGGAGTTCCTTCGTCATCTAGGCCTGTTGCGGATTTAACTTCTACATTCCACCCGGTGTCATCTTTCCAAGAAACATCACAATTAAGCGTGCATTCTCTGGTGGTGCCGTTGTCGTCTTTTGATAGATGAAAAACGATTGTTCCGCCGCTTGTTGTTAGGCTTGCCTCAGATGTTACAGTGGCATTAATAAACAATGCGGCTGCCTCTGAGTCGTATGCGCGGAGGATATTTTGTATGTCTCCTTCAATTTCTTTTAATTCTGCGGGTGCTAATGGAGTAACACTCATGCTTCCTATGGTGGGGGTGGATCCTTGCCAGTTCCCGTTTGTGTAATTCATTGTCATTGATAATGTTTCTTCAACAGAAACAGATTCGTTTTCTTCGCTAGCGGTTGCACTGCCCGTACATTTCCAGGTGTTGTTGTCGTTTGATTGAACTTCAGATGCACTAAACTCTGAAAGCTCAACGCTCTTAAACCCGTCTCTTTTGATGTATTTGTAGCTTCTTAAATCAGGGTCAGGAATAGTTGCGGTTGAAAATGCCTGCTCTACTTCGTAGCTTGAAGGTGCTGAAGGAGCGGGATCCTGGAATAATCCAAACGGTTTAAAGTGCAAAAGAGCTAAGGTGGCTATTAGCGCAATTATTGCAAGCAGGCATATCGCAATTTCGGCTATTAAAAGGCGATTACCTTTCTTTTTCTGGGGCTTCGATACAGGTTGTTGAACGTTTGTGGGGATGGGTGTATCTATGCCAGCAGGCGGCACTGTTGTAACAACGGGAACAGTGACAATCTGTGGTGAAGCATCTATAGTTTGAGCGGATGCATTAGGCGAAGTCGTGCTATGGTTGGCCATCGCACCGCCTATTTTTGTGCCGTCAAAGTTAGAATTATCTGGTGATTGTGCCTCGCTCACCTGGTAAACATCCTTCCCACTGCGCGCTGCTTGGTTTCAATCTACATTCAAATTAGCACAGTGAACCTGAAGTGAAACTATACTATAAATGCACAAAAACTGCACTAAATCCGAACGAAAAAGGACATGGTTTCGAGTATGACGCCAAACAACGGAATACAAAATCAAAACAAAAATAGCAATATGCAAGATATTAGAAGTGGTCAACCTGCAAGACATGTGGATCCAAATGGCGATGATTCAAGGTTAAGCGAACATAGAAGACGGATTCAGGATACGGATCCGCGCTTTTTAAGGCGTCAAAATAATTTATCTGACAATGATGTGCGGCCACCTCGGGAACATAAACAAAACTTTATTACCCGACTGGTAAATAATTGGTTTGACCGGGTTATGGGTGCTATGAAAGGGGAGGGCCTTTCAGAATCTGCGGCTCAATATGAATCACACAGAACGACACGAGATTTTATATGGAATTCAGTTGGTGCTGCAGCTTGGGGTGCAGTGTTTCCCTTAGTAACCATGGTTTCTACTCAGCTTGTTGGAACCGAGCAGGCTGGCATGATATCCATGGCGTTTGTTGTTGGAATACTTTTAATGTTTTTAGGTAATTTTGGAGCACGTACATATCAAATATCGGATATCCATGAAGAGCATTCATTTTTGGACTATCAAATAAGCAGGTGGATTACCTGTATTGTGATGGTGGCGTGTGGGTGGTTTTACTGCAGTATTCGCGGCTATAGTCAAGAAATGTTTGATATTTCGATAGCAATTATTCTTTACAAAATGATTGATGCCTTAGCTGATGTGTATGAAGGCAGGCTGCAGCAGGTAGACAAGCTATATCTCGCAGGAATTTCCCAAACACTGAGATCTGCTCTTGCTTTTATCGTGTTTGCAATACTTTTATTTATCACACATTCGCCTGTTGTCTCGTGTTACGGGATGGCTATTGCTGCCGCTGCAACGTTTGTGGTTGTCACCTGGCCACTCACATTGCTTGAATCCCCAAAATCCAAGACTGCGAGCATCAAAAGCATTCTTTCTCTATTTAAATTGACGGCACCGCTTTTTGTCGCCATCTTTTTCTTCAATGTTGTAGAAAATATGCCGAAATTCGCAATGGAAGGATTGCTTCCATACGACAACCAGCTCTACTACAATGCCCTTTATTTCCCTGCACAGACAATACTTTTAACCTCTCAACTTGTCTATAAACCGCTGCTTTTAAGGATTGCAGGGGTTTGGCAGGATGCTAGTAAGCGTCTTAAGTTCAACTTGATTCTTGTGGGTCTTACCGCTGTCATTATTGGCATAACCGCAGTTTTTTGGTTAGTCATGGCGTGGGTCGGCATACCTGTTTTGAATTTTTTGTATGGTGTGGACTTTGCTCAATACAAAGGACTTTTATATATCATGCTGATAACAGGCGGAATTACAGCTTTGATAGATTTTTTGTACCAAGTTATTACGATTATGCGCCGTCAAAAAGATGTCACAGTTATTTTCCTTATCACATTTGTGTTCTCTTTGTTCATTCCATATTTGCTTGTAAATTACGCTGAGCTTGAGGGCGCAGTTTTAAGCTATCTCATAATTGAGAGTATTATGCTTACGCTTTTAGGCTGGGAATACTTCCGAATTAGGCGCAACTTAAATGATTTAGAAAGAGCAAGAACTCAGGCTGTAGCACAGGTGCATGAACGCACTACCTTTGTTCCTTTAATGGATCCGGCAGACCCTGAACTTTCAGAAGGCGAAGGTGCGGAAGGCGTAGTTGAAGATGTGCCGCAAAGAATGCTTCCAAGCGAGGCTAGGGCAATAAGACAACATAGAGAAGAAGTTATGAGAAGACGTACCGGGAAGAGACAATAATTGGAAAGAGGTGATAGCTAAAAAGGCGCTCGTGAAAAAAACAATAGCTAAAAGAGATACGGGCTCTATTGGGTGCGAGATTTTCCCGCAGTTGTTTTTGCGACCCATGAATAAACTGCAGGATCAAGACAGAGACAGCATAAAAGATTTGATCCAATACCCGATTTTGAAAATCCGCCAGCTTGCATGACTTCTTCGTAGCTTTTTCCGTATGTGTTTATAGCGTTTTCCGCACGAATGTAATCTATGTTGTTTGAACTCTGTTTTCTTGCCATCTGTATATGGTTATATGCATTTACGGTTTTCTTCATTCCTAGGCAAGCAAGGGCATACATATAATGCCACCTTGCATCTCTATTATTTTCTGCAATGTCCATAAGTAAGCATTCGGCTTTTTCATATGATCTGGCATTTATCAAATCTGCAATTTGGGTAATCTCTTTTGTATCTATGTCGTATGCCACAGCATATGCGTAATATTCGCCTGAATGACCAGGAGTTGCCCACTCTCTTTGCCATGTACATTTATCGGAATCTGGATTCATGATGCACGCATATGCTTCATTGATTTCATTCATTTGTTCATGAGCTGTATCATTGTTTGGGTGTAAGTCGGGATGAAACTTGCGAGCCTTTTTTCTGTACGCTCGTTTGATTTCATCAGCGCTAGCTTGCTTATTGATTCCGAGTATTTTGTATGGGTCTTTCACCAATTGGAGAATTCCATTCTTGTCTATATGTCAATGAAACCAGTGGCACACAACCACCATTACGTCTTAGTTTGCTATGTTTCCGTAGAAACGGCGCATACCCATAATAAACAATTAAGCCCATCGTTGGGGTAACGACGGGCTCAACTGCGTGTTTCAGACCATAGACACTATAAGACATAATCCAATAGCATACAATATCCAATTAATGATTTATTTGAGTTTCTGACAATATTATTTTGCGGTACATTATCTATTTACAAAATAAATGCCTATAGGAATCATCTGAGTGTTTTCAAGCTTAGTTATTTTATAGGGTGATAGTTGATTGATGATCGGTAAGTTATGGCAAGCATAAATCCTCGCGTATATAGCTCGATTCTAAGGGTACGCAAAGCGTATCCTTTTGATGTTGCTTGCGTTCTTATGCGTTTTTATACATATATGATGAGTATTGGTACAGTAAGTATGCTCTCTTTGGCAGGGTATTCATTCCTGGAATCAGGACTTACTGCGTCAGCAATAGCGTTTTCGATTTTTCTGATTTCTCCAAGAATTTCGAAAAAAGTAGACGAATATGGACAGTCAAAAATCGTTCCAAAGGCATCAGCTGTAGTAATCATTGGACTTTGTGGATTACTTGCGTGTGTATGCTTCAATGGGCCTGTGTGGGTCATGTTTTTTGCGGCAATACTTATGGGGTGTATCCCCAATCCGCAAGCAATGGCACGAGCAAGGTGGACATACCTTCTTAGAACGAAAAAACTTGGTGATAATGCACCTGATATACGAACAATTTTTTCTTATGAAGGCGTTCTAGATGATGTTGCATTTATGGTCAGTCCTCCTTTTGCGATAGCTATGGCGGCGGCAGTAGCCCCCATAGCGGGACTTGCGATTGGTGGAATTTGTTTTGTCATAGGATCATTCGTTCTTAGTTTGTCTAAATCTACTGAACCTGTGCCAGGATGGGTAGCCGATGAAGAAGATGCGTCGAATTCAGAAGATTACGCGAGTAATAACTCGGATAATTTAGATCAGCTATCTAATGTTGGGTCATCGAATTCCAAAAAAACTAGAAGCATTATTTTGGAATCTTCGGTTGTGCGAGTTCTTTTTCTGCTGATGTTTTTAACCGGATGTTTTTATGGGGTATTTGATTCATCTGGAGTTGCGTTTGCAGAGGAGTTGGGAGATCCAAACATAGCTGGTACAGCTCTTATGGTGTCGGCGATTATTTCTGCTTTTGTTGGATTCATTTTTGGAATGGTGCGAATCAGCGCAAAACAAAGCACGCAGCAAATTGTAACTTCAGTATTCATGGGACTTATATATGGTCTTATGGCATTAATTGATAGCGCTCTATCATTTTTTGTTATTTCTTGTATAGCCGCACTTTCGTATGCACCGTTTTTAATAACCTCTAATGCGACTTGTGAACGGGCTGTTCCTGGGCGACGTCTTACTGAGGCAATTACGTGGATCAACTCTGGAATGACATGTGGAATCGCAATTGGTCCTACAATTGCAGGTATTATTGTTGATTATTTCGGCAGTATGGTTGGGTTTGATGTCGGAGCTTTGTTTGCACTTGCAATTCCTGTAATTACACTTATTTTCTCGCGGATGTTACGTAAAAAAATAGAATGTTCGTGATTCAAGATAGGGATTTCATGACGTATTAGAAATAATTCACTATTTCAACGTTGTGCAAGCTATGGTTTATTATTAAATTTATGATCACAAAATAATATTGCAAGAATTTGTACGGCATTTTGTCGAAAGGTAGGACATGGCAAGCACAGAGGTAAATCAAACCAACAATCAAGGGGAAGCTGTAGTTATAGATCGCAAAATTCCTGTTGCATCAGTTGCTGTCATGATTTTTATACTACTTGTTGCATTCGCTTGTGTTGGTGTGCAAGTAGTTTTTGCAGCAACCGGTCAAAATGACGTAAAGGAGCAACAGGCATCTCTGAAGCCTGGTAATTTTGACTTCCAAGAGGCCATGGTGGTTGCTGAACTTCCGGAGGGAATTGCAGGAAGCGTTAATGGTGAAGAAATTCCCGAATCTGAAATCACTGACTATATAACCAACTTTAGGCACGCTCATGGTCTTGACGGTGATGATGCATGGATTGAATACTTAATTGAATACGGCTATACACCTCAGACTGTTCGTGAAAGTGTCATATCTGCATATATGACACTTGATTTAGACAGGCAACTTGCTTCGCAAAACAAAATCGTTATCTCTGAAGAAGAGGGAGATGCGATCTTTGATCAATATATAGATGATCTCGGCGGACAAGAAGAGCTTGATAAGTTGATGGCTGAAACGGGTTATTCGGAATACTACGTAAAAGCTACAGCAATAGATACTGCTATAAGGGAAATGATGAAAGATGACTTCGTCAAGGAAAAGCCATCGAGCGCTTCAACGGACGCGTCAATTCTTGTATCAATTCAAGCATCTATGCCTGAATATGCAGATGCTGAATCACTAGATGAAATCCCTGCAGATATTGTTGAGAAGTATCGCAAAAGTGTGCTTGACTACGAGTTTGCACTTGCTTTCTCAAAGGGATTTAATAACTATGCAAGCGATTCTGAGCTATACATTTCTGAGATGCCAGCAGATGTGCCCTATAACGTAAACGTTGAGCTTCAAAAACTAATCAATCAATTCCAGGAAATCTTTCCGGATGAATTGAAGGAAATGATTCCTTAAATTGATGCATCGTGATATATAGCAATTAATAGGCGTGTATTTGTGCAAAATGATTCGCCGCAATGGTGGGCGATGCACAAGAGCCAACATTTTCTAAACATAAGGAAGGTTCAAAGTAACCTTCCTTATGTTTTTGCATATCGTATTGGATGACAGAAAAATAGAATCTATTTGAGACAGATTCCACACGAAAGAAGGTAACAACAGATGCGAAAGTTCAAGACAGAAAGCAAGAAGCTACTCGATTTGATGATTAACTCAATTTATACGAATAAAGAGATTTTTTTGCGAGAGTTGATTTCAAATGCGTCTGATGCAATCGACAAGCTCTATTTCAGAAGTCTTGTTGATGAAACTGTAAAAATTAATAGGTCAGATCTGGCTATTACTGTGGATTGCGATCCAGATGAACGCATAGTAATAGTTTCAGATAACGGGATTGGAATGACTAAAGATGACCTAGATAAAAACCTAGGAACGATCGCGCATTCGGATTCCTATGAATTCAAAGAGGCGCAAAGTGCAACTGATAAACCAGGACTAGATGATGTATCTACAGATGGAGATATTGCAGCTGATGTAGACATAATTGGACAATTTGGTGTTGGATTCTATTCCGCATTTATGGTTGGTCATAAAGTCAAAGTTGTATCAAAGGCATATGGATCAGATGAAGCTTGGGAATGGGAATCTGATGGTGTTGAGGGATACAACATTAAAGAATCTAAGCGCGATGAGCATGGTACAGATGTTTATGTATACCTTAAAGATGATGAGCCCGATGAGAACTACAGTCATTTTGCAACAGAAGATGGTTTAACTGAGCTCATCAAGCGATATAGCAATTACGTCAGATATCCAATACAAATGGAGGTAGTCAAGAGTCGTATGAAGCCAGTTCCTGCCGATGCAGGAGAGGACTATAAACCAGAGTTTGAGAATTACACAGAAATTGAGACCATCAACTCAATGATCCCAATTTGGAAACGCAAGAAAAGTGAAGTAACTGATGAGGAGTACAACGAGTTTTACAAAACAGATTTCCATGACTTTGATGATCCAATTGATGTAATGAGCCTCCATGCAGAGGGAACACTTACATATGATGCATTGATGTTTGTCCCAGCGCATGCGCCATATGACATGTGGTCGAAGGATTACAAGAAAGGTCTTGCTCTTTATAGTTCAGGTGTTCTGATTATGGATAAATGCGAAGAGCTTGTACCTGATTATTTCAACTTCGTAAGAGGTGTTGTTGATTCAGCCGATCTTACACTAAATATTTCCCGTGAGACTTTACAGCACAACGGTCAACTTCGAGCTATTGCTCGCCGTTTGGAAAAGAAAATTAAAGGCGAGCTTGCAAATATGCTCGCAAATGATCGAGAAAAATATGAAGACTTCTTTAATGAGTTTGGCCGGTCGATGAAATACGGACTATATGCTTCTTATGGCACCGCTCGTGATGTTTTGGCTGATTTGCTTTTGTTCTATTCAGCGAAGCAAAAGAAAATGATCACTTTTGCAGAATATGTAAAGGATGCTCCTGAGAACGCTGACTCGATTTATTTTGCTGCGGGAGATACATACGAAAGACTCTCTAGTATGCCAATCGTTACAACAGTGCTTGCAAAAGGCTATGACGTTTTGCTGTGCAATGAGAGCATGGATGAGTTTTGCATGATGGCACTTGGTTCATACGATGTAGAAGATGAACAAGAAGGCGAAGAAGGCAAATCGAAGGCTTGGCCTATCAAAAATGTTGGTGGCGAAGATTTAGGTCTTACAACTGAAGAGGAAAAGAAAAAGGCAGAAGAGACAACTGAGGAAAATGCTGGTCTTTTTGAGTTCATGAAAGATTCTCTTGGTGATAAGGTCGAAAAGGTTGTCGTGTCAACAAGATTGACAGACGCTCCCGTTGTGCTTACGACAGAAGGCGCAATGTCGCTTAAAATGGCGCAACTCTTAAAGGCTCAACAGGTCTCTGAAGAAGGGGTGCCAGAACTTAAATTAGTGATGGAACTTAATGCAGAGCATCCTGTGTTTGAAGTCTTAAAAGAGGCATACAAAGCAGGTGATTCTAAAAAGGTCGAAGACTATACAGGCATTTTGTTTGATCAGGCTTTGTTGGTTGAGGGCATTCGGATAGATAATCCACTTGAGTTTGCTCAACGTGTGGCAAAGCTTATGGTGTAGCGTAATGCAAACACGGCCAAATAGCGCAAAGACGGCAGCCCAGAAGCACGATGTAGCAACAGGAATAGACTATTCCCAATGTATCAAGCATCTTCTTTTTGCCGTAGTGGTTGGAGTTGTTTGTGGTCTAGCTTCAGTGGTGCTGTGTCTTTGCGTTGGCTGGTCATATGATTTATTTAAAGACTTCAAGTGGCTGATCTGGGCATTGCCAGTGTTTGGCGTCTTTGAGCTTGCTCTTTATAAATGGTGGAAATTACGGCCTGATATGACAACGCATCGGGTCATTATGCACATGAGAGACAATAAGCCAGTCTCATATTTTCTAGCACCTGGAATTTTGCTTGGCACTTGCATGACCATTCTCGGCGGTGGATCTGTAGGTAAAGAAGCTGGGGCTTTACAGATGGGTGCATCTCTTGGAAGTCTAGTTTCGCGCCCTTTTAAGCTGAGGTCGATATATAGGCGCAATTACGATGAAAAACTAAATGATGCAGTTGCAGCTACAGGAATGGCCGCATGTTTTTCAGCTCTTTTCTTTGCACCTTTGGGTTCATGTATGTTTGTGCTGGAGTTGATGCGATTTAAAAAATCTGTAACGCGCCATTTTGTGTCTATGCTTGTGGCTTGCTTTGTAGCGTTTTTTATCGCAAGTACTATCGGTATCGGAGACATTATCACAAAGGTTGCGTTTCCTTTAATTGACTGGAGGGTTGTTGGCCAATGCGTAGTTATTGGTGTTGCTGCAGCAATATTTGGAACGATCTTTGATTCAGTCATTCACTGGATACACGATTTAACTTGGAGATTAAGTAAAAACTATTTTCTCTGGGTGATAGTAGGCGGTCTTTTATTTGCAGCAATAATTACTATTTTTAATCTTGACTACCTTACAGGCTCAGGTGGAGATACGCTAAATCGTGTTCTTAATGGACGTTTTGGGGCATGGGATTTTTTGATAAAAGCAATCCTTACCGCTATTTGTTTGGGTTTTTGGTTTAAAGGCGGAGAAATTATGCCGTCGTTTTGTATAGGTGGCTTACTGGGTGCATCTTGTTCTTACCTGTCCGGCGGTGATGCGGTGTTTGGTGCCGCTGTTGGGGTTGTATCGTTTTTTGCAGCATTTAGTAGGTGTCCGCTTGCGGCATTTTTGATGGGGTGTGAGATTTTTGGTTGGCAAGGAGCTCTCTTTTTCGTAATAGGCATTGTTGTTGCTTATATGTTTGGATCTCCTGTTGGTATGTATGGCGAGGGCATCGATCGTGCAATTAGAACTCGTTGGAGCACTGCTTTTGGGCACATAAGGCAAGAGCGTATAAAAAATGAAGCAGAGTATGTTGGCGCTATTCAAAAGACAACAGCTTTTTTGGAGGGCATCAAAAACACGCTTGATGCACCAGATGACAAAGTACCTGCATCCGGAGAAATGAAATCTGAAGTAGAGGCTAAGCCAAAGACGGCAGTAAATTCTGACGAGGCTCATTCCTAGCGATGATAGCTAGTTCTAAGACTAAGCCTTCGTGAAGACCTAGTCTTCGCTTTCCTTTTTATCAATATGGCCTCTTGGATCTATAAGTCCATTTGGCATAATGCGTATCTCAGACCATCCCATTTCATCTAAGGCTTTGGCGCATCTCCATGGGGGTGTGCCACCATCGAATTCAGCGCAATAGCAAAGTGCTTCTATTAAAGTTACGTTATGCATAAGATCAAACATTGTGTCTACATCGGGTACTGCTGGTAAATAAATAGCATCAAGATTAGCTGCTTTTGCTTTCCGTATATATGCTGGAAGCACTGTTAGACCATCTTCGTTGTAGTAAATACCTGAGTGATTAAAATCGGTTGATTTGTTCCATCCGATGATGCTTACACCCATAGCTTGATCTGGAGCAATCACTATACCTTTTCGATTAGCATCGTCTAAATCGTGCAGAAGTTTAAAGCCATTTGCTATGTCTTTAACGGTAAGTGCGGGCATATCGGCACCCATTGAAAGAATGCAATCCGCCCCCTTATCCCAAGCTTTTTGGAATGCATCGTTATAGTGAGCATCGAAACTTTCGCCTTTATCACAATCAAACCTTATAGGGCGAGGCCAAGTCCCGGCATCTTCAAAAAGCGCTTGCATTTTGGGTAAGTTTTCTTCAGGCGCTGTAGAAATTACAAGTTCATACGTGTCTTTGATTGCATCATTTCCGTCTTTTTCTAAGGCATCAAATGCTGCCATGCATATCTCAACGACATCAAAAAGCATGCAATGATAAAGAACGCTGGCAGTTTCTGGAGTAAAGATTCCGTCTTTCAATGTTGTAAGTCTTGTCTTTACAAGACCAGGTTCTGGTAACTTACTAAAAAGTAGAAGGGTGTTTTTGCGGGCGCTCATCGTATTCCTTAAACGAACGATCAATACATTTGACTATACTAGCAATTTTGGATTGGCAATTAGACGCATTTGTGAATGCACTCTGTTTAAATCGGCAAAGAAAGGAAGTAGTCCTTTGCCTCGCAAAACAAAAAAGAAACCGATGATTATTGGAATCCCAAGGGCATTGATGTATTACCGATATGGAATATTATGGGAGACATTTTTCAAAGAACTCGGCTTTGATGTAGTTGTAAGCGATCCTACCAATAAAGACATTCTTGATATAGGGGACAGTCTTTCCAATGATGAGGTTTGTATTGGTTCAAAGATTTATCTAGGACATGTTCAAAATTTAATTGGTAAATGTGATGCAATTTTTGTTCCTGGCTTTGGATGCGATGACGTAAGAGCGGGTTTCTGTACACGCTATCAATCGTTACCTGATCTAGTGCGAAACACATTTCGAGATACTGTAGTTAATGGGAAACGTGCTGAGTTTTTGACTATCATGGTTAGCAAGATTACTAAAGAATCTGATCATAAAAAGCCCTACATAGAGATGGCGCGCAAACTAGGAATAAACCCTTTTATTGCTGCTTACGCATGGAAGCGCGCTTTTAGGTCATATCATAAAAATGCGGATAGCTTAGCTTGTATGCAATTAGAATCTTTGGATCTAATGCAGACATTAGACAGTCTTGAAAAGACAGAACAAGCAACTTGCGCGGAACAAACCCACACAACCCTTGCAGAACAGACCCATCTATGTGAGGTTAAAGAATATAAAACTCCTATGCGCGTTTTGGTGGTGGCGCATCCATATATATATTTAGATGATTATGTTGTATCCGATGTTATTCAAGCGCTAGAGCAATCAGGTGCTTTTGTTCTGTTTGCAGATCACACTGATAAACAGGCCGCTTTTGAGAAAAGCTTTGAGTTTTCAGAAACGCTTCCCTGGATTATTAATCGAGAACTTGTAGGTTCTGTTTTACTTCTTAAAGATAAGGTGGACGGAATTGTTGTTATCAGTGCTTTTCCGTGTGGACCCGATTCATTATTTATAGATGAACTTGAGCGCAGCGTTGATGGCATACCGATGCTTCGTTTGACGATTGATTCTCAAAACGCGATGGCGGGTGTGCAAACAAGAATAGAAAGCTTTATGGATATTCTTTCATTTAAAGGAAAAGGTGGATATTTAGATGCCTAATCATTTGAAGAAAAATTCTCATAGAAGCGCGCGCAAGAACTCCCATAAAGACAAATTGATTGCAGCCTTTAGGTATGCATATTATGAACCGGTGTTTAAGTATTTTGTTGAACAGGTTTTAGATTGCGAATTCTTAAAGCTTCCAAATCCTACTAAAACAACTGTTGAACAAGGAGTTCGTGTGTCACCCGATGATGTATGTGCGCCGTTTAAGCATATGATGGGGGACTGGATTGAGGCGCTAGATCTTGGCGCAGATGTACTTGTTCAAGTCGGTGGTCCCTGTAGGCTTGGATACTATGGTGAGATGCAAGAGAAAATCCTAAAAGACATGGGATACGACTTTACGATGCTTAATTTCTCTCATGGCATTGAGTATGGATATATAGGCTGGGCTAAAGAAGTTTTACGGATTGTGAATCCAGATATTGATATTCCTTTTGGAGTCAGACAGTTAATTGCTTGCGGACACATGCTGAATCGAATTGATGAAGTTCGCGATATTTATATGGCAAATGCGGGGTTTGAGAAAGAAAAGGGTGCCTACAGGCGAGCTTGGAACAAACTTTTGGCAAATTTGATGAAATGCAGCGACAGGCGTTCTATGGATGCGGCGTTTAATGATTGTCTATATACGATGGACGGTATTGAAACAGACATTCCTGCAAACCCGATCCGTATAGGTATTATCGGAGAACTCTATACTGCAATAGATGAAATATCCAATCTCGAACTTGATGAAAAGCTTTTGAAGATGGGGGTTGAACTTCATCGAATGCTTAATTTTTCGAATAGATATTCTCACTACAATGAAGAAAAACTTCGCGCAGAAACGTCGGAGTATATTGAGTTTGATTCAGGTCCTACCTCTACGATGACAATTGCTGCTGCAAAGCGTTATGCAGAAGAGGGTTTTGATGGACTAATCCATGCAAAGTGCAGCGGGTGCACTCCAGAGATTGATTGTATGCCAGCTCTTCGTCGAATTAGCGATGATTATAAGATTCCTATTCTTTATTTAACCTACGACACAGAAACCAGCGATACAGGGCTTATGACACGACTTGAAGCGTTTTATGACATGCTTGAAATGAAGAAAACAAAGGCGGTGTGCTAGATAGATGGCAGATGGGTATTTAGGTATTGATATTGGCTCGATCTCAACTAAAGGTGTTGTGATCGATGAGTCTAGAAATATTATTGCTCGTTCATATCTTTGGACAGAAGGGAATCCGATCAATGCATCTAAGCGCGTTGTGCGTGAACTTGCAGATCAGCTTGACAGCGATTTCTGCGTGAGAGGCCTTGGCACTACTGGAAGCGCTCGTCGTCTTGTTGGCGCAATGATGGGTGCAAGTATTGTTAAAAACGAGATCACAGCGCATGCGGTTGGCACTACATTTGTTCATCCTGATGTAAGAACGATTTTGGAAATTGGTGGTCAGGATTCCAAGATTATTTGCATAGATGATGGCATTGCTGTTGATTATGCGATGAATACCCTATGCGCTGCGGGCACAGGTGCATTTCTATCAAGTCAAGCTCATAGACTTGGAGTTGAGGTTGAGGATTTTGGACGCATCGCACTTAGCTCAAGTAAGCCTGCAAATATAGCTGCTCGTTGCACAGTTTTTGCGGAATCGGATTTGGTGCACAAAATACAGGTTGGATATGCAAGAGAAGATATCATCGCTGGTCTTTGCCATGCTGTTGCTTCTAACTATATAAATAATGTTGGTAAGGGCAAACGAATTGCATCTCCTATAGTTTTTCAAGGCGGCGTCTCAAAAAACGAAGGCGTTGTTAAAGCGTTTGAAAATATTCTTGGTCAAGAGGTACAGGTTGATGCGGATGGCCATTTAATGGGAGCCTTTGGATCTGCTCTTCTTGCATCTAAGCAGGGGTATACTCAGGCGGCAGATGGTCCATTTGCAACTGGAAAATTTGATTTTGACGCTATTTCTGACTTTGATTTTGTAACCCGAGAAGAAGAGTGCGGAAAGTGCTCAAATGATTGTGAAGTCATCTGTGTATACCGAGACGGAAAACTAATAGATGCTTGGGGCAATAGATGTGAGGCCGGAGCGCGCAAGGCATGATATACTCTCTTTGCTTTATCACAGTAGAGTGCTAATGTGGAGACGTTGGGGTCTCTGCACCGAAAGGGAGGGTTCATGAAGAAGAAGTTTGTAGGCGCAATGATTGCTGCGGCTGCACTTGCACTAAGTGCATGTGTCATTGCGGGCTGTTCATCTGGAGGGTCAAGCAATGCAGCCTCTAATGCAGCGACAAATACAACAGAGACAAGTCAAGCTGAAATTGATACTTTGATCGTAGGATTTGACGCAAGCTATCCGCCATATGGTTATATGGCTGAAGATGGTACCTATACTGGACTCGACCTTGATCTGGCTGCAGAAGTGGCAAGACGCAATGGTTGGGAATTGGAGCTTTCCCCCATCAATTGGAATACTAAGGATATGCTCTTAGACTCAGGCGAGATCAACTGCATTTGGAACGGCTTTACGATGGAAACCCGTGAGGATGACTACACGTTCTCGGATCCGTATATGCTCAATGAGCAGGTCATCGTTGCAAAGGCAGACTCAGGGATTGAATCCTTTGATGATTTGGCAGGAAAGACTGTTGTAACTCAGGCTGGCAGTGCTGCAGAAACTCTTTTGACCGATCCTGAAGCCTCAAAGGATCTAGCAGATACCTTTGCTGCTTTGAATCCGCTTGATACCTATCAGATCGCTTTCACTGAGCTTGATGCTGGTACTGGTGTGGATGCAATTGCATGCGATTCATCAGTTGCTGCTTATTACATGGCTGCCAATCCAGATGCCTACATTGTGCTTCCTGAGTCTTTGAATTCTGAGCATTATGCTGTTGGTTTTAAGAAGGGCGATACGGCAACAGCAGAAGCAGTGACCAAGACCTTGAAGGAAATGTATGAGGATGGCACCGTTGCAACTTTGATCGATAAATATGCTGATCAGGGTGTGACTATTGAGAATTGGATTTTGCGTTAAGCGTTGATGTTCTAGTTCGTATGAGGCGGAAGGCGAATGTCTTCCGCCTCTGCTATGAGCGAACTCGCAAGGGTGCCCTTACGCTAGGACATCCTTGCGAGTTTACCTTTAAGGAGTGTTTGTGGAATTAGCAACCATGTTAAGCGTGCTCGGAGAAGGATTCATCCTTACAATCGAGATATTCTTCATAACGCTTGTGGGATCGCTCCCGCTTGGTGTTGTGGTAGCACTTTGCCGTATGAGTAAATTCAAACCGCTTTCACTTCTAGCTCAGTTCTATATTTCCATCTTACGCGGAACCCCCCTTATGCTCCAATTGATGGCAATCATGTTCGGCCCCTATTATCTTTTCCACCTCGAAATGGGAGGTGGATGGAAATTCACAGCGTGCGCTATAGGCTTCATATTGAATTATGCTGCCTATTTCGGTGAGATCTATCGAAGTGGTATACAGTCCATTCCGCATGGACAATATGAAGCTGCTAATGTGCTTGGCTACACACGGGGGCAGACCTTCATGAAGATCGTTCTTCCACAAGTTATCAAACGAATCTTACCTGCCATGGGAAACGAAATAATAACATTGGTTAAAGACACCTCGTTGGCCTTTGTTCTGGGTGTGTTAGAGATGTTCTCTGTGGCAAAGACGCTTGCAGCTCGTGAGGTGTCTATGGTTCCTTATGCAATCGCAGCTCTTATCTATTGGATCTTCTGCCTCCTGATCGAATTCATCTTGAATAAGGTGGAGAAGAGGCTTAACTATTATCACGATTAGGAGTGTATTAATGGAAATTATCCAAGAACCCGAAGTGGGAACATCGAACGAAAATGCCTCTGGTGATCAGCTCTCAACAAAACCGGTCGTATCGCTTACACATGCGCGCAAGAGCTTCGATGACAATCAGGTGTTGCGTGACATTTCGCTTACGGTGAACAAAGGAGATATCCTTGCGATTATTGGTCCATCAGGTGGAGGAAAATCAACGCTTTTACGCTGTATGACCCTACTTGAAACGCTCGATGCAGGAACGCTGTGTTATGGCGATCTTGTTGTTGCGGATGAACAAGAAGGGCGAGAGGTCTATGGAAACAAGAATGTTATTCGTGAGGCCAAGACGCGTTTTGGCTTGGTCTTTCAAAACTTCAATCTGTTCCCTCATTTCTCGGTTATCAAAAATGTGACGGATCCTCTCATAAGCGTACAGAAGATATCTCAAGAGGTGGCATTCAAACGTGGACATGAACTACTGGCAAAGATGGGTCTTGCAGGTAAAGAAGACATGGTGCCGTGCGAACTTTCGGGAGGACAACAACAGCGCGTTGCCATTGCACGTGCTCTTGCCATGAATCCAGATGTCTTGTTCTTTGATGAGCCTACAAGTGCGCTTGATCCTGAGCTTACCCGTGAAGTTTTACGTGCCATACGTGAGCTCGCCGCTGAGCATATGACTATGGTGATAGTTACACATGAAATGTCATTTGCAAGGGATGTGGCCGACAAGCTGATTTTCATGGATGGCGGGGTTGTCGTTGAACGGGGATTAGCTAAAGAGGTTATCAATAATCCTCAGCATGAGCGAACCCGTGCATTTCTTTCAAGTTATGAGGGGATATCAAGCTAGTAATTACCCTTTAAAAGTCGCTGCACCCTCGTCGCTTCAGCATCTGGTGTACACCATTTGGTGTATTGAGGTAATGCAATAGTTTCAAACATCTTGTGCTCGCTTTCTCTTTGAATTTTGCATGGTAGAGTCTGCAAAAGTCATTACATGCAAAAAGTCTTTATAAATCCAGACTTTATGAGAGGAAGTAAGGCCAATGGATTCGAATCAAATAAATGGTCAGATGCAAAACGACCCCAACAGTAACAATATAGAGGGAAGTCAAAGTGCATATGAGGCTGCTTATGGAGCCTCACAGTATAGTCAACCGCAGCATGCGCAACCATCACAGCCTCCAGTAGCTGGAACAGAAGTGTTTCAAAGCCAGCCATCGGGATATCAGTCACAACAGCAGACACAACAACAGACACAGCAGCCAACACAGCCGCAGGGTCAGTATCAGCAATATGCTGCCCAACCTTCTTATCAGGCAGCTCCACAGCCGTCCACACAGGCAGCGCCACAGTCAATACCCGGATCTGCTCCACAGACTACTTCGCAAGTTGTACCTCCAGTAATAGTAAATCCTTCACAGCAAAAACGTTCGGGCGCTAAAACATTTCTACTTGCTTTTGCAGGGGCGGCCGTAGCATGTGTCGTGGCATTTGGTCTCTTTATGGGATTTCGCCCGTTTGGCTCTGGTAATGGAGTAAATGTAACGCTTGGAGGTTCTGGTAGTTCTGTTGAAGCAGTCGAAGCTGAGGCGTCGCTTGCAGAGGCAGTAGCTAATAAGTGCCTTCCATCCGTGGTTTCCATTAATACTTATTCAACTGGATCAAGCGGAAGTTCAAATCCTTTATATGATTACTTCTATGGTGGCAGTCAAGATAGCGGTGAAGAAATTATGTCAGGCCTTGGTAGTGGAATCATAATTTCAAACGATGGATATATTCTTACCAACTACCATGTAATTGCAAATGCCACACGCTTTGAAGTGAATATTGAAGGCGATATTCATGAGGCAACATTGGTTGGACAAGATGCAAGTTCTGATATTGCTGTTTTGAAAGTCGATGATGCAACTGACCTTACTCCAATTGAGATAGCAGACTCGGATAATGTACGCATTGGTGAATGGGTTATGACTATTGGAAGCCCATTTGGTCTTGAGCAATCAGTAGCAACTGGCATTATCTCTGCAACTAGCAGGTCGCAAATTATGGACTCATCAACCATTGACCCTTCAGGTTCAATTGGACAGACCATCTATCCAAACCTTATTCAGACTGATGCAGCAATCAATCCAGGAAATTCTGGTGGTGCATTAGTTGATGCAGATGGGCAGCTAGTTGGAGTAAATACCTTAATTTCTAGTTATTCTGGAAATTATTCCGGAGTTGGATTTGCCATACCTTCAAATTATGCAGTTAGCATTGCACAAGACATAATTGCTGGCAAAGAACCAACGCATGCGCAGCTTGGCGTAACTACAGCAAATGTGACTTCTCAAATTGCGCAAAGATATGGACTAAGCGTTACATCAGGTGCGTATGTTACTAATGTAACTGAGGGTGGCGCTGCCGCTAATGCAGGAATCGAAGTTGGTGATGTGATTATTTCATTTGATGGCAAAGAGGTTAGCTCTTCAAGTGATCTAGTGTTAGATGTAAGAACGAAAGCCCCTGGAGATAAAGTAACAATCGTGGTTTCTCGAAACGGAGAAGATGTTGAGTTGGAAGCAACGCTTGGAGAGAGCAGTTCTGCAAGTACTCAACAAAACAATCAGCAGCAACAACAACCACAGCAACAACTTCCAGATCTAAACGACCTCTTTGGATATGGTCAGAGATAAAAGACTGATGCACTAGTTAAATATTGATAACAATGCAACATGGCGCCAGTATATCTGGCGCCATTTCTTTATGTTCATGCGCCTGCGTATAATGATCGGTTAATATGTATTCGATAATTGTTTTGCGCAATATGCTTTGCGATAAAGATCGAAAGGGCATAAATGGCTGAAGGTTATGAGTATGACCGAGTCTTGCTGAAGCTTTCGGGAGAAGCATTAGCGGGGGATCTTGGGTATGGTATAGACCCTAAAGTTGTGGATGATCTTGCTGAGGAAATCGCTGATATTGTAAAAGATGGCGTACAGCTGGCTGTTGTAGTTGGCGGAGGCAATATATTTAGAGGCCTTTCGGGGTCTGCTGAAGGAATGGATAGAGCTCAAGCTGACTACATAGGAATGCTTGCAACTGTCATGAACGCTCTTGCACTACAGGATGCTTTTGAGCGACATGGAATTTATTCCAGAGTTCAAAGCGCTATCAATATGCAAGAAGTAAGTGAACCATATATTAGGCGCAGAGCTATCCGTCATTTGGAAAAGGGGCGCGTAGTTATTCTTGCGGCAGGTACTGGTAATCCTTATTTCACAACAGATACAACGGCAGCTCTTCGTGCATGCGAGCTTGACGTTGATTGCCTTATGAAAGCTACAAAAGTTGACGGGGTTTATGACTGTGATCCAAAAACGAATCCAGACGCTAAGCGTTTCGATAACATCACATATATGGATGTCTTGAATCGTGGTCTAAATGTGATGGATGCGACCGCAACCTCGCTTTGCATGGACAATGATGTCCCAATGATTGTTTTTGATCTTACCGAGCGAGGTAATATACAAAAAGCATTGCGCGGAGAATCCATTGGCACAACAGTGCATGCCAATAATTGATAATCGGTGCAAACAGCCAATTCAAAACGTTAAAGCATTTATTTGAAGGTTAACTAATTTGAAGGTTGAGGAAAGGACGAGGCGATGGCTGAAATTGATGAGATTCTATTAAATACAGAGGATCGTATGGAAAAGGCTATTTCATCGCTTCACGATAATTTCGCTAGCGTTAGAACTGGTCGAGCGAATGCAATGGTGCTCGATAGGATTATGGTTGACTATTACGGAAGCCCTACTCCAATTGCCCAAATGGCAGGTATTAAAACACCGGATGCTCATCTTTTAGTGATAGAGCCATGGGATAAATCTGTTTTAAAGAAGATCGAGCAAGCAATTCAAGAAAGCGATCTTGGCGTTACCCCAAATAATGACGGAACAGTTATCAGGCTTCCGTTTCCCGCTTTGACTGAAGAGAGAAGAAAAGAGCTCGCTAAGCAATGCAGGACTTATGCTGAAGAGTGTCGCGTTGCAATAAGAAATGCAAGGCGTGACGCCAATGCGGCAATAGAAAAAGCGCAGAAAAATGATGGTCTGCCAGAGGATGACGCACATAGAGCAGAGAATTCTGCACAAAAATTAACAGATAAATATGTTGCTGAAGTTGAAGAGATTCTAAAGAAAAAAGAGGCCGACATAATGGAGGTTTAAAACGACGCTGATGGTCGTTGATTTGTGCAAGCTGGATACATCTTGTAAAGAAATGCATCCTTGAATGAACAAATCCTTATGAATAAACCTTTAGATTACATATTTCCTGATCCACCTTTTGGGCTTGATCCAAAAAGCCTAGATGTCGGCAATATTCCCCAACACGTTGCAGTCATTATGGATGGCAATGGAAGATGGGCAAAGGCTCGGATGCTAAATCGACTGCGGGGGCATAAAGCTGGCATTGAAGCGGTGCGCGAAACGATAAGGTGCGCATCTGATATTGGAGTTAAGTATTTAACGATTTATTCGTTTTCTACTGAAAACTGGAAGCGTCCCGAAGATGAAGTAACAGGACTTATGGACTTATTTGCGACTACTATGCTCGCAGAAGTTGATGGCTTAAACGCTGAGGACGTTCGCGTGATGACAATAGGGGATCTATCGCCATTGCCTGCAGAGACTAGAGAAGCCTTTGGAAAAGCGTGGGATGAAACTCGCGACAATGATGGAATGACATTGGTAGTTGCGATTAATTATGGGGGTCGAGCTGAAATCCTTCATGCAGTACATGAGTGGATAAAAGAACGTGATGATGCTATCGCATCTGGGGTATCTCTAAGCGATATTGGTCTTCTTGATGAAACTGCGCTTGAATCACATCTTTATACGGCTGATATTCCTGATCCAGAAATTATTATTCGCACAAGTGGCGAAATGCGGCTTTCCAATTTTCTTCTTTGGCAGGCTGCTTATTCTGAATTTGTATCAACGGATGTTTTATGGCCGGATTTTAACCGCTATGAATTTTTGCGATGCTTACTTGAGTATCAATCAAGAGCACGGAGATTTGGTGGGGTTTGATGGCTTCCGCTGAACACTCAAAAGTTGTTTTTATCGAGGGTGCTGAAGAAGAAAACCCCCAGGACTTTATTACTGTAAATGACTCAGATGATGTGCAGGCATCTGAACAGATTGGTATGCCAGAACAAGGCTATGGCTTAACTGACAAACAGCTTGCTGCTAGAAAACGCCTTAAGGAAGAAGCTTTTCGGATCATCAAAGAGGAGCGTGCAAAAAGGCTTGAGAAAGCGGTTGTAGTATCTGATCCATTAGATGCACCTGATGGACCACCATGGAGATATGACTTAACTCCAGAACAGCGTGCTGAACGAGATCGCAAAAAGGCAAAGCGCTCCGAAAAAACTCAAAAGATTAAGGATAAAGCCAAAGATAAGGCGCCAGATAAGCTTAAGAACCCATCGGATTTGCAGGTAAGATTTCGCACCGCACTTGTATATACCCTTTTAACTATAGTCTGCGTATTTGCTGGTGATATCCCATTTTTGGTATACCTTATGGTGGTTGCCGGTGTTTGCGCAGGTGAGTTTTTCTATATGCTGCGATCTGATGCGAAGTTACCTAATGAAGCTTTAGGTATTGGTGGTGCGGTTCTATTTATTCCTGCGACGTATTTTTGGGGTCTTGAAGGGGCTCTTGCGGTGTCCTTTGTTTTGCTTGTTGCGCTTTTGGTTTGGTATGTATTTTGGTTACGCGCTCGCATTCAAGATGTTGGTATTAGCTACTTTGGAGCGGCTTATACGGGTCTTTTGTTGTGCGGGTTTGTTGTAATTAGGCAAGCAGTACCTGGAATTTGGGGAAGCGTTGCTCTGTTTCTTCTTTTCTTGAGCGTTTGGACAAACGATGCTTTTGCATACTTTGTTGGAAGCAAAATCGGCAAGCATAAGCTCGCGCCAAGGACGAGCCCCAATAAAAGCTGGGAAGGTTTTTTTGCGGGTCTTGTGGGGTCTGCATTAGTGTGGGTCGTTCTTGCATTCATACCTGGGATTAATATGCCTGTAATTATGGCAATCATTTTTGGGGTAATTTGCGGTGTTGCTGAGGTTGTTGGCGATCTAACGGAAAGCAGAATTAAACGTAATTTCGGGTTTAAGGATTCCGGAAGCATTATGCCTGGACACGGAGGGCTCTTGGATAGATGCGACTCGCTGTTTTTAGCATCTGTTATGGCGGCAGCACTATTAGTGGCCGGGGGGTGCATTCCGTATGAATTCTTTTAATCAAGATAATGCGTTTGGTGAAGATAGTGTGGGTAATCAATCGCCTGAATTGCAAGATGAAAGACAAAGACGAGTTTTAATTCTTGGATCTACTGGGTCAATTGGTAGACAGACAATTGATGTTATCAAGCAGCACCCTGATAGCTTTAAAGCTGTGGGTCTTGCCTGTGCGAGTAATGTTCAACTGATGAATAAACAAGCCAAAGAGCTGGGTATATCTGATATGGCGCAAGGGTTAGATGCAGCGCTTGTTCTTATCGAAAAGACGCATCCTGACATTGTTGTGAATTCTCTTGTTGGCGCCTCCGGGCTTCGTGTAAGTTATGAAACCCTTAAATGTGGCATTCCGCTTGCTCTTGCAAATAAGGAGTCTCTTGTAGTTGGTGGAGACCTTATTATGCCTATGGTTGACAACAAACCAGGTATGCTTATGCCTATAGATTCTGAACATGGGGCAATTTTTCAGTGTCTTGTTGGGGAGAAAAAAGACGAGGTCAAACGACTTTGGATTACGGCTTCAGGTGGTCCTTTTAGGGGATTGAAAAGGGACGTATTGGTTAGCGTTGATGTTGATCGAGCTCTTGCACATCCAACATGGACCATGGGTAAAAAAATAACCATAGACTCATCAACTTTAATGAATAAGGGACTTGAAGTAATAGAGGCGCACCATTTGTTTGGAATGAACTATGATGACATAGCGGTTGTTGTTCATCCACAAAGTGCAATTCATTCTATGGTGGAATTTATTGATGGGTCAGTCAAGGCGCATTTGGGTACAACAGATATGCGTATCCCTATTCAATATGCGCTAAGTTATCCAAATAGGATGGATGCGCCAGTTGAGCCATTGGATTTCAGGCAACTTGGGACTTTAGATTTTGAAGAGCCAGATATGGAAACCTTTAAAGCCTTAAGACTGGCCTATGATGCAGGCAAGGCCGGGGGGACGCTTCCTTGTGTGATGAATGCTGCAAATGAAGTCGCTGTTGCTGCTTTTCTGGATGGAGCTTGCAGCTACTTGGATATCTCTGATTGTGTTGAGTATGTGCTTGATCAAAGCGAAAGAGAAGCCGTAGAAAGCATTGAGCAGCTTGAAGAAATCGATCTTTGTGCTCGCAAAAAGGCGAAAAAGTATCTCAGAGTTAATTAAAAGGTTAGAAAGCTCAATCAAATAATGGGAAATAGCTAAGAAGACATGCAGGGATGCATGTCTTCTTTTTAACTAATAGGTGTGTCAATTATTATCTGTTTCTGGTTCGACCTGATCGGGATTGTAATTGTGATTGGTCGTCACATCGTCTGTGCTATTTTTGATGCTTGTTGGTGCATTTGATATGACAGTGTTTTGGGCATCGCTTTCTTCAGGTGTGTCTGATGCGACGGAAGCGTTTAGGGCATCATTTTCTTCGGGTGTGTCTGATGTGATGGCAGTGTTTAGGACACCGCTTTCTTCGGGTTTGTTTGTTGTGGAATCACCTGTTTCATCCCAAGGTGAGAGTACATGAGGTGATCCAAAGTTGAATCTATCATGCGCGTCTACATTGCTTATATCCCAGCCTGTACAATCAGCTATAAGTTCAGGGCACATAAAGAAAGTATCTGTTGCATCTTGAAGGCTTGATGTATTCCAGTTCGAGATACCTATGACTTCAGTTAGGTTGGGAGTGTGTTCGAACATTTTCCATGTAGTAGTGATACTAGATGTGTCCCAAGCCCTTGTGTCTAGTAGCTCAATGTTGCTGTAGTAAAACATCATTGAAGTGTTTGTGACGCTGCCTTGGATAAAGTTGGGTGGCAAAACTAAATCTCCTGTGAATTCTCTAAACATTTCAGACATGTTCTGAGCACTAGATGTATTCCAAGAGCTTAAGTTTAGAAAATCTATCGCGGTTCCTAAAAATGTGCCAACAAAGCTTGTAACCCCGCTTACATTCAATGAATTAAGACCTCGAATTTCTTTAAGGGCAGTTGTGCCTGAAAAAGCGCGTTCCATATTTGTGAGAGATTGGGTATTAGAGCCTGTGTTCGAGCTTTCAAAATTTATGGATGTAAGAGATGTGCATACACTGAATGCCTCTTCCATAGATACGCATTTTGCAAGGTCGAGTCCTTGAATATCGACATTTTCTAATTTGGCGAAATTAGAAAATGCGTTTTTGAGGGATGGAATAGAAATTCGCCTTGTCGTAGATTCATCTTCACCGCAGCAAGTGGGGTCACTCATGACAGACGTAAGAGATGTTTTATATGTAGTCCATGGACATAATGTGTTTGAGAAATCTCTACTTTGAGTTTCAAGGCCTCGGTATGTGGACTCTAATTCCCCATAAGGTGTTGTTGGACTTATTTCTCCTCGTCCAAAAAGAAGTGTCTTATTTGATCCAGAGCTATATATTGCTGCATAGGCTAAATCCTTTGCGTGGGATATCCATGTATAGACATAAGTGTCTGTGGTTTCATAATGAAGTTTGGCAATATCTAATGATGAATATGGGTGACCATATCCATTGATATACCAAAAACCATCCCAGTTTTCATGAGAACGTGCATTTGGTGTTGGCAGTGTTGTCCATGAATCTCCAGATTTTCCTTTGAACTTAAACGTTGTGGGGATTATTGCCGTTTCAAGCGATTGCATACCGTTGAATATTCCAGAGTAAGAGACGTTTTTTGGAACTACCCAATTTGAAAGATCGATAGTTTTTACATTTGAGCAATTCTTAAACATATTAGCTAGTGTTGTTGTTTTTTCTAAATCCCACATAGAAATATCGATTTTTTCAAGCAAAGTGCAACCTTGGAATACATTAGACATATCGTTCACAGATGAGGTTTTCCAGCTATTTAATCCACTTAATGAACTTACGGATTTGCAATTGTTGAATAGGTACTTAAATGAATCACTTCTGCTTGTATCTAGTAGATCTAAATCCGAAAACTCAGTACATGTTAGAAAGCCCATAAACCAGCATTCTGTTGTATTGGGGGTAACAGATGCATTAAAAACAACTTTTTTGATATTGGATGCATATTCCATCCAACCCAAACGAATTCCTGAATAGGAATATCGCGCTAATGATGCTTCGATTTCTCTAATTTCTAATAGCAGGGGATTTCCTAAATATGAATCAAGGATTTTACTCCCACGACCAAATAGGAGAACACAATCTTTGGGTGTTCCGTAGACGCCTGCATATGAGTCAGTGTCGTACCAACATGATTTATCAGTTGTCCATATATTTACATCTTGAGAACCGAGCTGGCTGTTCTGAAACGATTTGGCTTCATCTGTTGTCATTGCTTCATCGTGCCCTGATAGATACCAATATCCACCACCATTTAAGTAAACACCAGATGGTCTTTTCGCACTTGGAGTCGGAAAGGATGCGTTGCTGTTGCCTGGATCTAGACGAAGACAGGATGAGATCTTGAGCTCTTTAAGAGATGTACAGGATCTAATTAAATTGTTGCAGCTACCTCCGTTTTTATCAGTGCATATATTAGATATATCTATTGATTCAATAGAGTGGCAGCCAGAAAACATAGCGTCCATATTTGGAGCTTTTTTGGACTTCCAATGAGAAAGATCCAATGTTGTTAATGAGGCGCAGTCACAGAATGCTTCATTTAGTGAGGTGCCTTCTTTTAACTCAATGCCATTTAAATCAATAGATTCAACTTTGTTAAATGCAAAAAAGAAATCTTGCATAGTTGTTGGAAATATAGAGTTCTCAATGGCGGTCTCTGCGCAATATATTGTGGTTATACTTTTGTTATATGGATACCATGGCCACAATTTTCTAACCGACCCAGTCGGTAATAAGGATCCATCTTCTATTCCTCTCCAGCTTTCTATAAGAGTTAGTCCATCTTGGACTGCGGGTATTTCATTTGCTCTGCCCAAAACCAAGGCAGACCCAACACCGTTTTGACCATACACTGCGACATAGTCGGATTCCAATTTATTGGATATTAAAAAGTCATTGACACACATATCTGAATCGACAAACCATGCGATTGCAAAAGATGTTGTAAAACTACTTAAGGCGAAAAAGAAAGACACGAGTGCCAAAAGCGCCATCTTGTGTATATGTCTATGGTTTTTCATATGTGTCAGCGTTTTCATTTTATGCAGTTGTATTCATTGTTGATTGCGCTATATAGGCCTCATATGCAGATAAAGGATCGTCGAATCCATCTGCTTGAATAGCAAATGCGCTAACTTTGATATGTGCCTCATTGATGCCTGCGCCTTTGGTAAGGTTTGCAAGAGTTACTTCATCAAAGATTGATTCAGTTGCTTCTCCTGGTGCGATGGCGTCGTTGTATACATAGGTGTAGGCCTTATTTCCGTTAGATAAGGTTTCCTCATTTGACTGAGTCCAACTTTCATTTATAGAATAAGAAAAAAGGTCATGATCTTTGACGCTTTCTGTGTTTCCTATGGCGTTTACTAGTGATCCATCAAAAAGAGGCACTTCTACCTTTGCGGCAATATAAGCATCAATTTGTCCGGTATTGGAAATTTGTGGATCCTTTGCGACAGACTGTGCTGGTACGATGGTAGCTGCTTGTGATGTGTCAAACGCGGGCTCAGTGAGCTCTATTGCAAAGTCAGTATTTAAGTTAAATCGATTGATAACCTCCTCATAATCTGTAAGGTATGCCAACGCTGTACCTGCGGTCGCAGCACATGTTAAAGCTGTTAGCGCAATAGCCGTTTTTACTTTGTTGTTCATACCCGTTTCTTCTAGCAGTTTGCTGTTTTCCATTCGAGTCCTTTCTGGTTCTCTTTTTCTGCCTTGCTTGAAACAAAAGCAGCAGACGTGATGCATGCGCAAAAAGTTGACACAATGATTGATATAACGAGAGCTTTAGCATTTGCTAGTTGGTCAACAATGAATCCAAGGCATGGAATGCATCCCACCTCCTTTCCTTTGTATGAGTTGGATTCAATAGGGATCAAATCTGTGTATTCGTTTGCATCTCCTTTCGTTATCAAGCCCTCTTTTTCCCAATCGAATCCTGTTACTCTGTGCATACATACGTTGTCGCTTGTCTCGTTAATTTTGTAAGCGATAACATCTCCTTCGATGATTTCTTCAAAGGATGCTTTTGTGTCTATATATGCGAGACTGCCAATAGGTATTTGAGGATCCATAGACCCTGTCATAACCGCATATGATTGATATCCAAATGGGATTGGCAAAACAGTTGTGGCTACAACGGTTGCGAGTACAAACATCTCAGCTATAAGTAATGTATAAAACAGTTTTTCTATCCAAATAGCGACAGAATGTCTTGTAAAGAGAGTTCTGAATTTCACTTCAATCACCTGTATTAATAAAACCTGCTAGTTGTTTGTCTGTTTGAGTAATGGTTAGTAATTTTTCAATAGCCGATTTCTCAATGGCCGAAATAAGGACACTGATTTACTGGCTTATTTATTTGTTGGCTAGTGCACTTATTGGACGGAAGAGTTATCTTTTCTGGATAAGCCGGATAAGCGCTTTAAACTCAACAGCAGTTTTTGGCGTTTGGTAAATGAGTACATAGCAATCGCAGAGCTTAATCCAGCAATTGAGATAAGCAAAAACATAAGATCAAGTTTCCCATCTCCTGTTTGCGCAAGAGTGGTTGGGAGTTTTACATCTGGAAAAATAGGTGGAGTCTCTATATATACGGTTTGAGATTCATCTAAAGGCGCTTTATGCGATGCTATTACCTCGCCATCTTTTATAAGTTCTTCATATACAACGAGCCTCTTGCCAGGGATTGCTGTTGTATCAATTGGAAATTCCACATTCACATATCCCGAAGATGTTTCTGGTTGGAAGGTGACTGTAGATGTAAGGATTTGGCTATTATCTGTACGCAAAACATCGATGGATATGTCTGAGCCATCCTCTTTAACCACCTGCATGACAGTACCTTTTATGGTATAACCATATGCTGTATCAAGATTTGAGTATTGCACCTTGTCAACTATGCAGTTTGTCTGCGAAAGACTTAATTCATGATCAGAATCATCTAAATCAGTTGCTGTTGTCTTTAGTACAGGGCCTTGAGCGCGAAGCGATTGAGCTGCATTGTTTGGGTCTGTATGTGAAACCAATTCAATCCCGTTGTCTTCTAGCGTTTCGTATATTACCAGTTCATCGCCTGGAGAAAATGTACTCGGTGCGATTTCGTATTCGATTTCAAATGTGCCCGATGCATCTTCTGGGATAACGGTTTTCTGTGTAGTAATTGCTCTGCCATCAGGGTTTTTTGCAATCTCTGCTTCGGTGTCTCCATCCAAGTTTGTAAACTTGCGCATGACCATGCCATATACGGTGTATTCTTTGCCAGGTACTAGATTTGTATAATTAACTTCATCGACAACTTTTGCTGTGGCTGTGGAGTCAAACTCTTTTGTGCCGGTAGACTTGATGGTTGCATGTGTTCCTATTGCAGGCTTTGCAATGAGAAGTGACTGTTCGAAGTCTAGTAAGTCTTTGTGGTCTGCGACAACCTTTTCGCTAGATAGATCAACCAATGACTCGTAGCAAACGATTCTTTTACCTGCATGCTTGCTTGAATCAAATTCAAATACGACGTCTACATATCCTTTTGAATCTTCAGGGGTGAATTCAATGGAAGCTGATATGTTTTCATTGTCACTACCTGTTAAGGGGTTGCCATCTTCATCAACTATGATTCCGTCCATTCTGTAAGAGTGTCCTGGTTCTAAATATTCGAATGAAACCCTGTCTACTACTGAAGATGCAAAATCAGCGGTAAGCATTGAAGTGCCGCTTGTTGCGTTGCGTGCTTTTGTTTCTATATGTGGTTTTTGAGGTGCTCTATTTTCGATGGTACCTAGATCTATGCTGAGTGCATGAGTTGAAACAGAGACTTTTGGAAGAGTCACCAATACTAAGCCATCATTTACACTGCAGGGGAGTTCCTCGATGGTATATGTGTCATATATGAGTGCTCCTAATGAATCATCTGGTTGCGTTATGTCTCCGTTTTGAGTTTTTCCAAACCAAATTCCAGCATCTTTTATAGATTTACTTGAATCAAAGTGTCCGTCTTCATCAAGAGCATTATCGTTTGCGTTTGTGTGGCTTGTGTGCTTTATCCAGCTAGAAGAAGTTTTTAAGCAGCCATTGGAGTCGGTAAGTAAAACATGGCTTTCCCCTGTTGTGTTAGATGTGATGCGAAATGGTACTCCTGCCATTCTTGATTGATCGGAAGCTCTACATTTGATGAGCTCTAAATCGCCTCTGACTACCTGATTTGCAGGAGATGAATTTGGAGCAATTTCTACCATTTTGTTGTTTTCTGTAATATTGAATACACGCTCTTCTTGATCGGTTAGTAGATAGCCTTTGCTTGCAAAGACTTCTTTTATTCCATAAGTTCCATATGGCAGTGCGTCAGATGATGTGTGTGCATCAGTTTGCACATAGACAATCTTTGTGACTTCTTCGCCTGGGTTGTAAAATACTCCATTTACACTCACAGAATTCTTACTTCTATTGATTATCGAAAACGTCGTACCTTCAAATGTCGCTGCGCCAAGAGGTGATTCGAGTTTGCTTTCTAAATCAAGCTTATGAATTTTTACCCCGCCACGGATAACGTCTTCGCTAATAATGGGATACACATAATCTGTAATGGTCTCCAAGCTGCCACGTGAAGTTATATTTCGAATTTCCCCCGAACGTTCAGACAGTAGATAGCCTTGTGGTGCTTTGGATTCAAAAATGTGCACACATCCAATGGGAAGACATGGGTTGTGTTTGCTATCAAAGAAAAGTTTGTCTCCAGAAATTTGATGTTCTTCGTCTAGCTTTGATGTACCCGATGCGTCAGTTTTGAAAACCCATCTTCTAAGAGGCTTTCCAGAAGCGACAGCTTTTTCGGGTGTATCAAAATGCGCAGGGTAGAATTCAACCGTAAATTCTGCTCCGTCAAAAGTGCCGTCTCCTTGTGTGTTGCCGCATTCGGTATCGGAGTCTTGTTTTGCAAGCAGCAAATCAAGCGTTGCACTTTGGGGTATATCCTTAACTGAGAGATCAGTATCACAGCCAGTGCTTACATTTGCGTGATATATGCTTGCATCATAAGCGTATCCTTTACCAAGACACGACCCAAGGTTTTCCTTAACGTAATATGTTCCATCTTTTAGTCCTTTAGATGTTCCATGGCCGTTTTCGTCTAAGATGATATTGGTTACGAGCTTTGTGCAGGCATCATCTGAGAAGACGTCGTATTTAATTCCCTTAAGCGTGTAGCATTTATTTGAATCGGTTATATCTGGGATACCTGAAGACTTATCCAGTTGAATTCTTCCGAATGCCTCTATATCGAATTTATATATCCCAACACCCGGTTGGTTTGCAACGGCAGGACCTACAAAACCGAGCACAATATAAGGTCTATCGATTTGCGTTTGGAGATCGAGTACACGCATAACCATCGTGCCCTGGTCGCTTCCGGAAGGTTGTACGGATACAGGATTTTTTGTATGACAGCATTGAAGACCGAAATGGGAATAATTTTTTCCATAATCATATACGCAGTTTATTGGCCAGTTTTCTGAGTACCAATTTTGGTCATCTGTTGTCATGTTTTCTAAAAGAAATATGTAATTAAAATAATTTCTCGAAGCTTGGTTTCCATCAGGTGTGACATGGAAATTAGATACAGCGCCTTCTTCGACTCCATTCCAATTTGCGCCATTTTGCCAAGCTATGTATTCATAAAGACTATCTGGATCGTTAACCCATGAATAACAGTATTGCCCTGTTTCGACACATGCTTCCCATGCATGATCATCTGGGTCTGGATTTGGCCACCAATATGCAAGGTCACAATCAAACTCGTATGAATTGCCGATTTTTAACGTATCAAAGTTCAGCCCTTCGAATTTAACTTCAGGCACAAATGAAAGTGATTCTGCAGAAGTTGAAGCGATGGCTTTTTCTGTCAACATATCTAGAACCGATGGTGCTTTGATCTCAATATCTAGGGATGCTATTTCGCTTGGAGATATGAATAGCTCTAACTTTCCGCTTTTTGGATCATATGAAGCGTTCGTTCCATCGATGAGATCTATTGAACTATCGCTTCCATTGAGCTTTACATCGATATTTGAAAGAGTAACTTTTTCTGCAAATTCGGATATCACTATTGGAATGCTTACAGATATATCGTATCTATTAGCTTTGATCGAATAGGAATTCAAGGCTTTCACTCGCAGATCATTGCAGTTGATATTCACATCAAATGTACAATCCGTATGTGTATCCAGGTTTCCCGGTAGCAAGATTTGTGCTTGCAGGGCAAAGGGAATCTCTTCTCCGTCTTTGTAATAAAGGGATTTAGGTACGTAAGCAATTCCGCTTTCAAGGTCTATCCAAGGTCCTTCCACTTGAACACCGTTGTTATTCATCTCTGTAAATACATAATCACAAGCATTGCTTTCACCTCTGATATCCGAGGGATTGGCAAGTGCTATAAACCAATCAGAGCCATCTCCTGGATCAAGTAGGTCTGCGGACAGTTCGTATTGTGCGATCAGGGAATTTAGCCATATATCACTGCTAAAGAAGGAATCAAAAGATGGATATTTATAGAGCGCTTTATCATCTGCAATAGTGTGCTTTAGATAAAGAGTGTGTCCACTGTCCTTCAGAGATGTGAAATCCATTCCGAAAAGCGAAAGCGTTGATTCAATAATATTGCTTGGATGCACTTTGATTTCCGGAACGTCTTCTGTGGTGAACTCGGCTAGATATTCATTGCGATTTATTTGTTGAGGCTCTCTTAGCTCCAGATTCTCGGAGAGACTATTCTCTACAACAGCATCCTCATGTGTAGCATCTTCAGTTAGAACATTTTCAGATATATCATTTTCAGACACAGCATCCCCAAGACCAGGGTTTTCTTGTGCGCTGCTATCTGTTCCGTATGCGTTAGCTGTGGCATTTGCGACGCCTTTAACTCCTGTGGCATATGCAAGCGTTGGCGTCATCGCCAAAGATAGGGCAAGAAAAACACAAAGGAAAAACTTTACATAGGCAAAGTTGCCTCTTCTATTTTTGGGCATTGGCACATCCTCCAAACGGCAGGGTTAGTCCTGCATCGATTTCTAGATGAGCCGAGATATTAGCGACAAGGCCTCGCAAAAACCTTTTGCGATCTCGCGCGAGATTATAGAAATGCTTGAAAAATTGCTTCTATATTGGTTTTAAATAAAAGCCAATTCTGAATTAATTTAATATGTGTTTCATATACAGGGTTTTGTTTTCTTGTTAAAAACATATAGAATCTGCCTCAATTCATATAGAAATTTGAAGGGATCTTACGTGGATGTGCTTTTCACCATATTGTGTGCCGTGATCGTGATCGGAGTTATTGTTGTCATTCATGAAGGCGGACATTTTTTGGCCGCACGAGCATTTGGTGTGCGTGTTGTAGAATTTATGGTGGGATTACCTGGTCCTTGCATTGGCTTTACATCTGGTGAAACTAAATTTGGTATTACGGCAGTCCCGCTAGGAGGATATGCGAAGGTCTGTGGCATGGAAACAGGCCCTGTCAATTCGCATCTAAAAGACGTACTTGCATTTTGCTTAGAGCAAGGCACAACGGATGCGCAATCTGTGTCGCAGCATCTAGGAATTAGTTATGATGACGCAGAAGAAGCGCTTGACGAATTAGTTGAATGGGGAAGCTTAGAAAGAAAGACCAAAAGAGGCCAACCAGATATCTATTTAACCCCTAAAATTGTGCCAACGAAACGTCAAAAATCATTGTCGAAAACCCTTTATACGTCTGTTCAAAATCCTGAAAACGCAGGAACAAAAAGAAAAGTTCGCGATATAAATTTATTTTTTGAACGAGAAAAAAAGCAACAATATAGAAATCTTCCCTTTTGGAAGCGTTCAGTAATCCTTCTTGCTGGAATATTTGTAAATCTACTTTTTGCAATAGTTGCGTTTATTGTTGTTTATTCAATAATCGGTGTCGATTATGTTGATGCAAGTGGCGTAACGCATCATATTTTGCTAAATCCTCTGCAATCAATCCAAGCAGGATTTGGTTGCATAGTTATGACTTTTCAGGCAATACTGGGGTTGTTTAATCCACAAACCGCCGCGGAGACGGTTTCCAATTCAACCAGCATTGTTGGAATTGCCGTTATGTCTAGGGATTTTTTTGCACAGGGAGTTGCCGATGCGCTGTTTTTCATGGCGATCATATCGATATCTATTGGGTTAATGAATTTACTTCCTATACCTCCTCTCGATGGTGGAAGATTTTTAATCGAAATTATTCAAAAAATAACTAAGCGAGACGTCCCCATGAGGGTAATGGGTTATATTTCTATGGCAGGAATGGCATTGTTTATGGTCTTTTTTATCTTTATGCTGAATCAAGATATTCAAAGATTCATATTTGGTAATTGGTGAGTAGGGTAGATAAATGCCGAAAAATACTGCTAGTGCTGCTAGGAATCAAACAAGATGTGTGCATGTTGGCGAGATTGCAATAGGTGGGGGTAATCCTGTAGCTGTGCAGTCAATGCTTAACGCTTCATCTTCTGATGTCGAAGCTAATGTTGAGCAAATTCGTCGTCTGGCGCAAGCTGGGTGCGAAATTGTACGTATGGCAGTTCCAGATAGGAATTCACTAGATACGTTTGCAAAGGTCTGCGACAAAAGTCCACTTCCGGTAGTTGCTGATATCCATTTCGATGCTACCTGTGCAATAGAGGCCGCTTGGAGAGGTGCAGCTAAGCTTCGTATTAATCCTGGAAATATTGGTGGACTTGAAAAGACAAACCTTGTTATTGACGCAGCAAAAGGTGCTGGAATTCCAATTAGGATAGGCGTAAATGCTGGCTCTCTTGATAAGGAATTAGCTGCGCGAAAAGACTTAACTTTGCCTGAAAAGTTGTGTGCATCAGTTGTTGAATATGTAAGACATTTTGAAGAAGATCGCGGTTTTTACGACATCGTAGTTTCTGCAAAAGCACACGATGTGCAAACAACAATAGATGCTTATAGGCTTATATCAAATGAAATTCCTCACGTTCCGTTACATATTGGCGTAACAGAAGCGGGAGGAGCATTCCAGGGTCTTATAAAGTCTTCAGCTGGACTGGGCATCTTACTCAATGAGGGCATTGGGGATACTCTTAGAATATCGCTTACAGATGATCCAGTTTTAGAGGTTAAAGCTGCGCATACTCTTCTTTCCGTTTTGGATATCAGAAAAAGAGGTGTTGAGATCATAAGCTGTCCGACGTGTGGGCGCTGCGAAGTTGATATGGTAAATATCGCAAAAGAAGTAGAGACGAGTCTCTCTAGCATCACTAAGCCTTTAAAAGTAGCTGTTATGGGTTGTGTTGTTAACGGGCCTGGAGAAGCACGTGATGCTGATGTGGGTGTAGCTTGCGGTAAAGGCGAGGGTGCGATCTTTGCTAATGGTAGAATTGTTCGTAAGGTTAAAGAATCGGAAATTGTCGACGCATTGCTACAAGAAATCGAATCCCTGTCTGACTAGCCCGATACACAACTGAAAAGCGAGGCCAAAAACAATGCCTGAGTTAATTAGGATGAGCAAACTTTACGTTCCGACGTTAAAAGAAGATCCGGCAGATGCAGAAATAGCTAGTCATAAGTTGCTTTTACGCTCTGGGATGATACGTAAAACTGCAAGTGGTGTGTATACGTTTTTGCCTTTGGGGTATCGCGTTTTATCAAAAATTGAAGCAATCATTCGTGAAGAAATGAATGCAGCTGGTGCCCTTGAGATCATGATGCCAGCCCTTCAGCCATCCGAACTTTGGTTGGAAAGCGGCAGATGGAATGACTATGGCCCTGAGCTTATGCGCTTTGAGGACAGGCATAACCACGGTTTTTGTTTAGGACCTACACACGAAGAGTTGATTACGTCTCTTATTAGAGACGAAGTTCGGTCTTACAAACAGCTTCCCTTAACGCTTTATCAAATCCAGGTTAAGTTCCGCGATGAAATACGTCCTCGTTTTGGACTTCTACGTTCGCGTGAATTCATAATGAAAGATGCTTATTCATTCCATGCTGATGCGGAATCACTACAGGAAACATATGATGCAATGGGTGAAAGGTACGGCAGGATATGTGATCGCTGCGGGCTTACGTGGCGAGGTGTTGAAGCCGATTCAGGACAAATTGGCGGCAAGGTTACGACTGAGTTTATGGCGCTTGCTGAATCGGGTGAGGCTGAACTTGTTTATTGTGACTGTGGATATTCTGCAAATACCGAAGCGGGAGCATGCAATGCTCATCCAACCTCATATGAAACAACTTCTCTTACTAAGATTGAAACACCAAATGTTCATACAATTGAAGAGTTAGCTCAGTTTTTATCGATTCCAGAGACTTCTACAGTTAAGGCTCTTTCTGCACATGATACAGAAGGGGATTTGTATGTGTTATTTGTTCCTGGAGACCATGAATTAAACGAACTTAAAGCAGCACGTTTAATTGAAGGCTTTGAACTATTAAGCGATGATGAAATGAAGGCATTTGGTCTTCATAAAGGATCTATGGGTCCTGTTGGTCTTCCGGAAGGTGCAAAGATAATTGCGGATTCTTCACTGAAGGCACTTGATTCTTGGGTAGTTGGTGCAAATGAAGAAGGCTTCCATTACACAGGTGCTGTTGCTGGTCGTGATTTTGATGTGGATACTTGGGCTGATCTTTGCGTTGTGAAACCGCAAGATAGTTGCCCTGAATGCGGATGCGCGTTAAAGGGTGCGCGTGGCATTGAGGTTAGCCAGATTTTCCAACTTGGAACGAAATACTCAGAATCGATGGGTGCAACTTATTTGGATAAAGATGGAAAAGAGCGCCCGTTTATTATGGGTTGCTATGGAGTGGGTGTTACACGAACACTTGCTGCAATTGTGGAGCAACATAATGATGAAAATGGCATGATGTGGCCTATTTCTGTAGCTCCAGCGCATGTTTGTGTTATCCCATTAACGGTTGGAGATGATCTTGTTCAGCCAGCAGCGGAAAGAATTGCGAATAGTCTTGTAAGGATTGGGCTTGAAACAGTTATTGATGACCGTGATGAGCGTGCAGGTGTTAAGTTTGCGGATGCCGATCTTATTGGTTGGCCATTGCAGGTAGTTGTTGGTAAGCGAGGACTAGCAGAGAACAAGGTAGAACTCAGACATCGACGCACAGGTAAACGTGCTGATTTTTCTTTGGATGAGTTGCCTGAACTTATGGCTTTTGCAAATCGCAAACTTCGCGATATGGGCACGCACGATATCATGGTTTTTGCAGACATCTTTAATATATCTCAGTCCTAGATTTTGCGGATAAAGCTCAATACGGTTTTGTAACATTTATAAAAGTATTGCGTAACGATTGGGTGCGTTTATAGACGCCTTTAATCATTGCGATCACAATCTGACGTGAGAGACTTTCAGAACTTTTGATTGCATGTTGGTTTGTTGTTCCACATCGTGTTTTAGTGTGGCGCAAGATGATTGGAGGTTTGCAATGGCTAATGTTACAGATCCTTTCCGTGAAATCTTTCTTGCAGGTATAGGAGCGCTAGCGATTGGCGCAGAAAAGTCTCAAGACTTAATCGATCAACTTGTTCAAAAGGGTCAATTGACCGTTGATCAAGGCAAAGAGATTGCGACAAATTTGGAGCATGACGCAGCAAACCAAACTGCTGATATGCGTGAGCAAATCATTAAAGCTCAAATGAAGGTTATGACAAAGGAAGAGCGTGATGAATTTGCGGCTAGAGTTGCTGAAATGGCTGCAATCATTGATGGCGATGAAGCGCTCATGAATGATGAGCAAGCAGAGGTTGAGGCTGCAAACAAAGAGTAAGAATAGATTATGGATTGATCATTGGGCGGAACAATCTGCTTTTTAAGATAAGTATCGCTCGCGCTAGCTTAAAATATAGCCCTTGATTTTAGGGATATATTTAGGGGGATGCGTGAGCGAATTTATTTATGGGAGACATCCTGTAATTGAGGCATTGGTGTCGAGAATTCCGATTGAATGCATCTATATTTTAGAAAATTCTGAAGGTGATGCGATTGCACGAATCTTAAATCTCGCAAATGAGGTTCACGTGAAAACGCAATTTGTGTCACAACGAAAACTCGATCAGCTGATCAGCCAAGATTCGCGAAGTTTTAAATCCCCGAAAAATAAGAATACAAAATCCCAGAATTCAAGAAAAGAATTTCCACAAGATAAGACACGCAAGGTAACCACTCAGGGAGTAGTGGCAAAAATTGCAGATTTCCAATATGCAGAGTTTAACGATATGCTTTTTGCAGCACAACAATCGATGGAGTCATCAGGTAGTGCTCTTGTAGTTGTGTGCGATCACTTAACCGATTCAGGGAATCTGGGAGCTATTACAAGGTCAGCTGAATCTGTTGGTGCAAGTGGAATAATCATCCCCAACAAGCGCTCAGCTACACCGAATTCCACAACAATTAAAAGTTCGGCTGGTGCTGTATTGCATATCCCGGTTTGCATGGTTTCTAATTTGAGAAGTGCAATTGAACAGCTAAAAAGCGATGGGTTTTGGGTTATAGCTGCAACGGAGCATTCAGATGATCTTATCTGGGATACAGATTTCAAAGGAAAAATTGCACTCATTTTAGGGAATGAGGAAACAGGTGTTTCTAGGCTACTTTTAGAGGATGCTGATTTTAGGTGCAAACTGCCGCAAATGGGAAAGATTTCATCATTGAATGTTGCTCAAGCTGCTACTGTTTTTATGTATGAATGGCTGCATCAAAACTTAAAGTTTGATGGAGAAGTCGGTTAGCCGTTTGGCCGGCAAGTCGGTTAGCGGCTCGGTTAGTAAATAGGTTAGCAATTCGAATAGTAAGCTACTATCTATAAGCATCGGGAAATGAACATCTCTTATTAGAACAGATTAGTAGAACAGATTATAGAAACAGGTATAGGCACGATGGCTTTTTCAAGAAAGCGACTACTCATAGTTGATGGATATAACGTACTTCGCTCTGGTGGCAGATATCAGTCAATCACGCAACCCGACTACACTGATGACAGTTTCAATGTTGCGCGCGAGCGACTGGTAAATGATGTAATTGATTATGCTGGGCGTGATATGAAGGCAATTATTGTTTATGACGGCGCAGGAAATCCTTATTCGCGCCCTACGGAGCAAGAAAAGATTGGCAATGTGAGCATAATGTTTTCGCAGCCTGGTCAGTCAGCGGATCGTCTCATCGAAAAGCTTGCATATGAAGGCCGTGAGAGACACGAAGAGGTTTTGGTTGTAACAAGTGATGCCTCAATCCAAGAAACCGTTTTTGGTGGCGGTGTTACTAGGATGAGCGCACAAGGATTTTGCCAAGAACTTGCAAGCAATTTTGATGGTGCAAGGCAAGAGATAAGCCCAGATCCTGCATCTAAGCGCACAATTCAAGACAGACTATCGCCCGATGTAGTGCAGAAGTTAAAAGAGATGAGAGATCGATCATCTAATACAAGGCATAGTTAATGCTTTAAATGCTAATCTAAAATAAATTATGCTTTGAAGCGATATCCGTATCCTCTAACTGTTTCTACTAAAGCCGGGTCATCGCCAGAGGCGGAAATCTTATCGCGAAGGCGTTTGATATGGGTGTCAACAGTTTTAGTTTCTGTGAGATATTCCCAACCCCAAGCGTCGCGTAGAAGATCTTCACGGCTTACAACCTTGCCAGCGCTTTTCATCAACGATGCAAGCAGTTCAAACTCTCTTGGAGTTAAATCAATTTCGCCGTTTGATCCAGATGCTGTATGTGCGTCCTCATCAAGTGTGATTCCGCTTACTGTTACAACATTGTGAGCTGTACCCACATTGCCAGATCCTCGTCTAAGCAATGCTCTTACACGTGCGATAAGTTCGCGTACGCCAAATGGCTTTGCAAGGTAGTCATCTCCACCGATTTCAAGGCCAACGACCTTATCTAGCTCTGTATCTCTTGCTGAGAGGAATAATACTGGAGCTTCGGTGTTATTGCGAAGGCGTCTACAAAGTTCGTATCCATCCATGCCTGGAAGCATGATATCAAGAATGAAAAGATCGTAATCATTTTTTGATGCAAGGTCTAACGCATCTTCGCCACTTTGAACGATGTCGGCGTTATAGCCTTCCTTTTTTAACGCATAGCCAACAAAGTCGGTTATTGTCGATTCGTCGTCAACTACAAGAATTCTAGTATTTGATTCAGTCATCTGTTTATGCCTTCCTTTGCTAGCTTTTGCTTGTGTGTCCTAGCACGCAACTGTTAGTGTAATCTTATTCAAACATTATCCACAAAAGTAAACGTTCTCAAACCAGAAAGTTGGTATAAACGGTTATGTTGGTTACAGTGGACGTGGGCAATACGCAAACAGACGTTGGTGTTTATGCAACTTTAGAAGATAACGATCCGATAGTTACTTGGCGAATTGCGTCTCAAAAGACAGATGCGTCAGGTGATATAGAGGCCAAACTCACTTCTCTTTTTGCTGGTGTAGGTCTTATGCGTGAAGATGTGACGTGTGTTTGTATGGCCTCGGTTGTGCCAACATTGCAAAATTCGTGGCGTGATGCAATGTGCGAGCTTTACTCTGTTGAGCCATTGTTGTGTAATGCGCGTCTTGGAATGGAACTGGGACTTTTCAAAACCACCTATGATAAGCCTGAAGAGATTGGCGCTGACAGGATTGCGGATGCTATAGCGTTGCGTGCAATTTATGGAGCACCTTCTATAGTGGTGGATTTTGGAACGGCTACAAATATTGAAGCAATTGATTGTGAAGGCTCGTTTGTTGGTGGAGTGATTGCGCCAGGCATAATGACCAGTGCGCAATCCTTGATATCGAATGCATCTAGACTTGCGGCAATTGAAATGAAAGCACCTGATTGCGTTATCGGAAGAAATACTGAAGAGGCTATGCAATCAGGTATCATTTTTGGGGAAGCAAGTAAGGCCGATGGCTTGATTGAGAGAGTCAAAGCTGAGCTTTGTGAAATATCATTAAAAAAGGAAAGAGATAAGTCCGAGTTTGCGTGTTCAGTGATTGCGACCGGAGGGCTTGCGCAAACAATAGCTGCGCACTCTCTTGAAATTACACACGTAGACATGAAGCTTACATTAACCGGGCTTCGTCTGATGGCTCGAGCGTATAAGGAGGCATAGGGTGCTTACAGATATTGAGATAGCTCAGGCAGCTTCACCTAAACCGATTGCTAGTATCGCAGAGCGTGTTGGTATTGATGAGCAATACCTGGAATGCTATGGCAATTTGAAAGCAAAAGTTGACTACAACGTCTTAAAAGAAACAGATAGAAAGCCCGGCAAGCTAGTCTTGGTTACTGCAATTAATCCTACACCAGCGGGTGAAGGCAAGACCACGACTACTGTAGGCCTTGCAGATGGATTGGCTCTTCGAGGGAAAAATGTAGTTGTTGCACTAAGAGAGCCATCCCTTGGTCCTGTTTTTGGAATTAAAGGTGGTGCCGCAGGTGGCGGATATGCACAAGTCGTTCCAATGGAGGACATCAATCTTCACTTTACGGGAGATTTTCATGCCATAGGTGCTGCAAACAACCTTTTAGCTGCAATGATCGATGCGCATATTCAAAATGGCAATGAGCTTGGTATAGACACAAGAAAGATCACTTGGAAGCGCGTAGTTGACATGAATGATCGTCAACTTCGAAATATAGTAGATGGACTTGGTGGGAAAGCTCATGGAGTTCCTCGTGAAGACGGGTTTGATATTACGGTTGCAAGTGAGGTTATGGCAATCTTTTGCCTTGCGACCTCAATTACTGATCTGAAAGAGCGCTTAGGTCGCATAATCATTGGTTATACCTATGACGATGCACCTGTTTATGCACATGATCTTAAAGCGGAAGGCGCGATGTGTGCGCTTTTAAAAGATGCTTTAAAGCCAAATCTTGTTCAGACACTTGAGGGGACTCCCGCTTTTGTGCACGGTGGCCCTTTTGCAAATATTGCACATGGTTGTAATTCAATTATGGCAACAAGGATGGCGCTTGCATTCGGTGATTACTGCGTCACAGAGGCTGGATTTGGCGCAGACCTTGGTGCTGAGAAGTTTTTGGATATCAAATGCAGACTTGCAGGGCTTAAGCCTGATGCGGTAGTTCTAGTTGCAACTGTTCGTGCACTTAAAAACCATGGCGGTGTTGCAAAGGCTGACCTTAATGCTGAAAACCTTGAAGCACTTGAAGCTGGCCTTCCTAATCTTTTGCAGCATGTACAAAACATTACGGAAGTTTATAAGCTTCCTTGTGTCGTTGCGATCAACGCTTTTCCGAGCGACACGAAAGCAGAGCTTGACCTTGTTAAGGCTAAGTGCGCAGAACACGGAGTAGATGCAGTGCTTTCTGAAGTTTGGGCAAAAGGTGGCGAAGGTGGATGCGCACTTGCTGATGCTGTAATCGATCTTTGTGAGCACGGTGATAAAGCTGGGCATTCAAAAGATACATTTGAATTTTCATATGATGACTCAGAGTCAATTTCCGAAAAAATTACCACAATTGCAAAACGTATTTATCATGCTGATGGGGTTGTGTTTGAGCCTGCAGCTGTAAAAGAAATCGAGAAACTTGAGCGCCTTGGGTTTGAAAAAATGCCAGTTTGCATGGCGAAAACTCAATATTCATTTAGTGATGATCCGAAAAAACTTGGTGCGCCTAGCGGGTTTACGATTACTGTTCGCCAAGTTAAGGTGTCTGCGGGTGCTGGATTTATTGTTGCTCTTACAGGCGATATTATGACAATGCCAGGACTTGGTAAAACTCCTGCAGCACAAAATATTGATGTAGATGAAAACGGCGTAATCACGGGTCTTTTCTAATCCATGAGCAAACCTGTGAGTAACTTAAACGGTCAGCTTGCAAACAGTCCTAGTTCTGTATGCAAGCTCAATGATGATTTTATAGAGCGTCTCTCATCTGCGGCTCCAACACCTGGAGGTGGTGGAGCTTGTGCAGTGTGCGCATCTGTTGCATCTGCGCTTTCATCCATGGTTGGAAACTTGGCAGTTGGAAAGGCCGCTTATGCCGATGTTCAAGAGGAACTTTCAGAATCACTTGCCAAGTTAGATATGCTCAGAAAGCAACTTTTGGAGCTTGCAGATGAAGATGCTCGTGCATTTGAACCGCTCGCCTTGGCTTATAAGATGCCGAAAGCCACAAAAGAAGAACTAGAAGAGAAAAACCGTTGCATGCAAAGCGCATTGATTGGTGCAACCGATGTGCCCCTTCGCATCATGCAAGCATGTATGGATGTATTGATTGAATGCGACACAATGTCTCGTATAGGCGCAAAGTCTGCGCTTACGGATGCAGGGGCATGTGCAGTGCTTGCAAACGGAGCGCTTGTAGGAGCTAGCTTGAATGTTTTTGTAAACATCAATTCGCTTGATAATGAAAAGCTTGCAAGCGATTACAGACGCCAAGCGGATGCACTTTGTAAGCAAGGGGAAGCCCTTGCAGATGAAATATATTTGCGCGTTGCGAATAAAGTAGGGGGATATGGCTCAAGTTCTTAAAGGAAAGCCTGTTGCAGATGCCATCTTAAATGAGGTCTCTGTTGATGTCGTCGATCTAAAACAACAAGGGATATATCCGATGCTTGCCTGTGTTCGCATAGGAGATAACGAAGACGATAAAGCGTATGCAAGAGGTATTGCTAAAGCTGCTTCAAAAGTTGGAATTGAAATACGTGAGTTCAATTTTGCTGAAGATGTATGTCAGTCAGAACTTGAAGATGTGATTGGGCAAATAAATTTAGATGAAGGCATTCATGGATGTCTTATGTTTCGGCCTTTTCCAAAGGGAGTAGATGAGGCTTACTTAATCAATTTAATTGCACCTGAAAAAGATGTTGATGGATCGGGGTCTATGTCTCTTGCGGGGATATTTACTGGGGCGAAGGTTGGGTTCGCGCCGGCGACTGCTGAAGCATGTATAAAGGTGCTCGATTATTACAAATTCGATCTATCAGGCAAGCGGGCAGTTGTAATTGGTCGAAGTTTGGTCATAGGGCGCCCGATTGCAATGCTATTGCTTGAGCGGGATGCTACAGTAACTATCGCTCATTCCAGAAGTCAAAATTTGGATCAAATTACACGCGAAGCAGATATTGTTGTTTGCGCTACGGGAAGAGTTGAATCATTTGGGGAAAGCCATTTCTGCGAAGGCCAGTATGTACTGGATGTTGGTATTGGTACTACATCCGATGGTCGTTTAGCGGGAGATGTTGCTTATGATGAGGTTGAACCAATTGCAGGGGCAATTTCTCCTGTGCCTGGAGGCATTGGGTCAGTAACGAGTGCCGTCATGATGGAACACGTTGTAAAAGCTGCAAAGCTAGTTTCGCATAACTAGCATTAGTAAGTTGAACATTAAATGAAACAGATGAAAAGGAACATGCACAATGCCTATCAACTCTCCTAAAGATATTACTGAAGGATATATTGAAACTTCAAAAGTAAAAGCTTCCTCTCCAGCATGGAGACTTTTACTTTTAGCCTTCTTTGCAGGCGTTTTGATTGGCATGGGTGCTGTGGCGTCATCGACTGTAGCAAATGGCATTCCTGATGCCGGTGTGGCAAAGCTTGTGACAGGAGCTGTGTTTCCTATAGGACTTATGATGGTGGTGCTCCTTGGAACTGAGCTTTTTACAGGAAATGCTTTGATGGTTACCGCTGCAATAGCTGGCGAAATCAAATGGAGCCATCTGTTGCGCAATTGGGGAATTGTTTATGTTGGAAATTTTTTGGGTGCTGCGCTGGTCGCCTTTTTGATGGCGTTTTTTGGACAGTTTGAATTAGGGCAAGGAGCTCTTGGCGCCTATACGATAAAAATTGCTGCAGCAAAATGTGCACTTCCAATCCCAAACTCATTTGTGCTCGCGATCTTTTGTAACCTACTGGTATGTGTTGCGATCTATCTGGGCAACACCGCGCATGATACATCCGGAAAAATTCTTGGAACATTTTTCCCGATATTCGGATTTGTTATTGCGGGCTTTGAGCACTGTGTAGCCAATATGTACTACATACCTGCTGGAATATTCGCGGCTATGAATACCGGATATGCTGAACTTGCAATGTCAGCAGGTGTGAATGTCTCGCTTCTTGAAAGTATATGGCCATTCCTTACAAATTTGATTCCTGTGACACTTGGAAATATTGTCGGCGGAGTGTTCGTTGGTCTTGCGATGTATGCTGCACATGTCTGTGTAGGAAAAAACGCCAAGAGCAAAAGAGTGAAGAATAATGGATGACGCTCAATGGCGACAGATCTGTGTTTGTACTACCACAGACGAAACGAAAATGTGTGCTGAAAAACTGGCATACATGCTTGCACCAGGGGACTCTATTGCGCTTATAGGTGGCCTTGGTGCTGGAAAAACGCAGTTTACAAAAGGTATTGCAAGTGCTTTGGGCATAACAGAGGAAGTTCAAAGCCCTACATTTAACATCGAAAATGTTTATATGAGTGGAGATACCGAAATTAGGCATTTTGATCTTTATAGGCTTGACGATGTAGATGAGCTTGAAGATATAGGGTTTTATGAATCTACCGATGAGACATCGGGTGGCATAAGCGTTATTGAATGGGCTGATAAGTTTTTAAGCGAACTGCCAGAAGATATTGTGTATATAAAGATTGAAGCTGTTTGCGACGGTGAATCAGTTGAATATTTAGATGGTTGTTTTGATAGTTTGAACGCTTCAATCGAAGAAATAGAAGCCTCAATAAAACAAACGCCTCGTAAGATATCTGTTTTTGGAAATACCGAACATGCGAAAAGCATAATTGCTAGATGGATTGAATCTGTTGGTGTTGATGCCAAATGAAAGACATAGTTTTAGTATTTGATACATCCAATGAAGTTATATCGATAGGTATCGGGCGCCTAAATGTGCAAGATAAAACAATCGATTTGGTAGCTGAATGCAAACACGAGGCGCATAGAGCGTCAAACACGCGTCTTTTACCGAGCATAGATACTTTGATGAAAGACGCTTCAATAGCAAATAAAGATATAGCATGTGTGGCCGTTGGGCGAGGTCCTGGATCTTTTACTGGTGTTCGAATTGCTATGTCGACTGCAAAAGGAATTGCACAAGCTCTAGGGTGTCCGCTTGTCGGGGTGTCAACTCAAGAGGCAATTGCATGGAGTATGCAAGAAGATGGGCTTCGAGGACGCGCGCTGGTTGTAAGTGATGCGATGCGAAAAGAAGTTTATCCGTCACTTTTTGATTTGACTGATTCAGGCATTGTGCGTTTGAGCCCTGATAGCGTGATTAAGGTCAAAGACTTTACGGATAAAGCTTTAAATGATGGGCTTTCGACCTTGATGTTCGACGTTGCAATTGACGATACATTGCCGCAGGTGACATCTAAGTATATGGATCATATCGGTGGGGATGCTTTAACAAAATACTTAGATGAATTTGAAGGTCTAGGAGAAGTAGTTGATAAGAAGCTTTGGACAGCTTCTGGAAGATCACTTCTAGCGTGCGTGCAATACGTATGGCAAAGTGGAAAAGATATTTTAGATGTTTCGCAATTCAATCCTGCAATTCTTCTGCCAATTTATACGAGACTATCTGATGCAGAAGAAAACGAGCGTGCGCGGGCGGCAATTACAACTGAGAGGGATTTGACAAGCGGAGTTGGATCAAAGATTGATTGCCTAAATGATGACGGCGTTCATATTCGACCGCTTGATAACTTGCATGTGTCAAATGTTACTGAACTTGAAAAAGCGTCCATGGGAACCGATGCGTGGAGTGAGGAATCTTTCTTACACGACATTAAAGCCAAATCACGAACATGGTGGATGGCTATATCGGATGATGAACTTTTGGGATATGCAGGTGTATTGGTTGCTGGTGATGTTGCGGAAATTCTTAAAATTGCGGTTAATTTAAATGCCAGGCGAAAAGGCCTTGCGAGTGCTCTTCTTGAGAGAGCTTTACGTGATGCTGTAAATTTAGGAGCTTCAAAAGTCTTTCTTGAGGTTCGTGAATCGAATACTGGTGCCATTGCTTTTTATTCAAGTCTGGGACTGTCCATTGAGGCATCAAGGCGTAGATATTATTCAGATGGCGAAGATGCCTATGTTATGTCTGCAGATTTGGAAAATGTATTAGTCAAACTTGAATCTAGTGCGGGTAAAGTTGCTGGCATGCAACTAGAAACAGGTGAGTTGAAAACAGATCAAACGGAGGCAGATGTATTAGAAATAGCCGATGTTGATGAAGTTTATAAAACTTGCGAAACCCGTAAGAGGTTAGGCAAACATCCGCTGATCCTTGCAATTGAGTCTTCATGCGATGAGACGGCTGCGGCTGTTGTAGATAGCAACGGAGAAATCCTTTCAAGCATTGTTGCATCGCAGGTCGATTTTCATGCTAGATTTGGCGGAGTTGTTCCGGAGATCGCAAGTAGAAAACACGTTGAGGCGATTTGTGGCGTTGTGGATGTCGCACTTGAACGTGCTGCCTTATATGATGATGCTAATTTAGACGCTACTTTAAACACCTCCCTAGATGCCCACTCAGATTCCACTTTAGATACAACCGTAGATACAACCGTAGATACAACCGCGCATGTTAAATGGGAAGATCTCGATGCAATTGCTGCAACCTATGCGCCAGGCTTAGTTGGAGCTTTAGTCGTAGGTGTTGCTTTTGCAAAGGGTGCCGCGTGGGCGCTTGAAATTCCGTATATTGAAGTAAACCATCTCGAGGGGCATCTATATGCTAATAAACTTGCATGCACACCCGATGATCCTTTCGAGCCCCCAGCTCTGGTGTCTTTAGTATCTGGCGGAAATACGCTTCTTGTACACATGTCCGATTGGCAAAAGTATGACGTTGTTGGGCAAACCATTGATGATGCTGTGGGCGAAGCTTTCGATAAAGTCGCAAAAGCTTTAGGTCTTCCATATCCTGGAGGTGCAGAGATTTCGAGACTTGCTAAATCGGGAGATCCTTCTGCTATTGCATTTCCGCGTGCGCTTATGCACTCAGGGGATCTTCGTTTTTCCTTGTCAGGACTTAAAACAGCAGTTATTACATATATCGAGCGCGAATTAGAGGAGAAGGGCTCTTTGAATGTTGCTGATATATGTGCAAGTTTTCAGCAAGCCGTAATAGACGTACAAATTTCTAAAGCGAGAACTGCTCTTAAGACTACTGGGGCAACAACTATGTGCTTAGGTGGAGGAGTTGCCGCAAATGATGCTCTTAGAGATGCATATGTTTCTATGTGTGAAGAAGAGGGGGTAAGGCTTGTTATGCCTCCAATGAATGTATGCGGCGATAATGCGGCGATGATTGCTCTTGTTGCATATGATAGGTATAAGCAAGGAAAATTTTCACCTATTGATTCAGATGCTTATGCACACGCTGATCTCGCTGAGCCTTATTAATCAAGATATTTAAGGCAAGCTTCAATTAAGGAAACCCGCAATTAAGTAAAGCTATATTTAAGGCAAGCTGTAATTAGGTCTAGCCACGCTTAATGCAAGTCTATAAATCATTAATGATTTGCTATAAGGGCTTGTTTGCAATATGTACAGCAGCAATCCCGAAAGAACAATCCTGCCAAGAGACATCAGTAAATCCAGCATCTTCCATTAGCTTGGCAACGCCTTCTTGGTTTGGAAATGACTTAATGGAGTTCGATAAATAGCGAAAGCCTTCTGTGTCTTTTGCTATAACTGTGCCCCAAAATGGAATCATGTATTTAAGATAAACGTTATATAAAGCATTCCAAATTGGGTTTTTAGGTGTTGAGAAATCCAGGCAAGCAAGGTGTCCACCAGGTTTTAGTACGCGAAATATTTCTGCCAATGCGTCTTCTCGTCTGGGCATATTACGAAGTCCATAGGCCATTGTAACAACGTTAAATGATTCATTTTCAAATGGTAGATTTTGTGCATCGGCCACTGAAAAGGTTAAAGGGACGCCGCAAGGTTTTGCCTCTTCGCGCATTTTTGCTACATCAAGCATTGCTGGCACTAAATCTGTACATACAATTGCTTTTGGGTGTTTGATCTTGGCAACTTCAAAAGACACATCACCTGTACCGCCTGCTATGTCTAGCACAATGTCGTTGCTATCAATTTCTGACATTGAAACAAGCCTATAGAGCCATTTTTTATACAGACCAAAACTTGAAACGGCATTAAATCTTCCATATCTTTTTGCGATTTTGGAAAACACGTTATATACGCGCTCGGTTGAAATCTCGGGCGCAGCTTCTTTACCGGTTGCTGTATCAATGGAAGTCATAGCAGTGATTATATACATACATATCCAGACGAGATTGCCGCCTAGTTTTACCTTGGGTATTCGGACGGTTCTCTCTGATAAAATTTAACGTTATGCGTCAAGTAGGTGCATTATTTGAAATAGATGGAGACGTGAAATGATATTAAGCGCCAAATACGTTTTTCCTATAACTTCTGATCCTATCTCTGACGGTGGGATTCTTGTTAAAGATGGCAAAATCGAAGACGTAATGGATTTGGCGACGTTAAGGATGCTTTATCCAGATGAAGAAGTGGAAGATTATGGTCTTGCTGCCTTGATGCCTGGCTTTGTTGATGCTCATACGCGCCTTGAAAAGTCAGTGATGAGGGGTGTCGTTGCCGATCAGCCATATGCGCAGTGGATTTTATCTGTGATGGACAAGAGCTCTAAGCTTGAGCTTTCTGATTGGTATGAGTCCGCTGTGCTTGGGTGCTTAGATGCACTATCTTCAGGAATTACGACTGTCGCGGACATAACATCTACAGGTGCAGTATTGAAAGCAACTCAAGATGTTGGACTTAGAAGTGTGATATATCGTGAAGTCGGTGCCATGGATAAGATGCGTATTGACTATGCCATGCATGCAGCTGAGCGGGATATTGAGCAGTGGAGAGAAAGCTGCGATTCTGCGCGTACGACGATAGGTATTGCCCCTGCGGCGATCTATGCGAATCATCCGGAGGTTTTTGGCCGCATTACTGACACGGCTATTGAATATGATCTTCCGGTTGCTATGAGGCTTGCATCAAGCAAAGAGGAATATAACTTTGTTATGCGTGGATCTTCCATGTTTGCAGTTGATAATCTAAGTTCAATTTATCGTGGTTATGTTGAAGTTCCACCATGGCTTCCATTTGGAGTAACGCCTGTTAGGTATGCTCTTAACTGGGGCGCTTTTGATGCGCCGAATGTTTTATTGATACACGGTGTTTATGTTAATGATGATGATATACAAAAGCTTCGTTCTAAAAATGTAGCAATTTGTACATGTCCGCGTGCAAATGCACAGCTCGGAATGGGCGTTGCTCCATTGGGAGATTTCATTCAAGCGGGTTTGCGTGTAGGTCTTGGGACTGATTCTCCAGCAGCAACTGAATCCACAGACATGCTAACTGAAATGAGAACAGGCCTTCTGCTACATCGTGCACATGACACAAAGCGCTTTTTGGATTCTGCCACGATGCTTGAACTCGCAACTATCGGTGGTGCTCGTGCCCTTAAGCTTGATGATGAAATTGGTTCTCTCGAGCGTGGGAAAAAGGCAGACATAATAGCGGTTGATCTATCAAGCTCTCATAGATCTCCTGAGGTGAATCCGATATCTGCACTTGTGAATACTTGTACTGTTTCAGATATTTTGATGACTATGATTGGTGGAGTTCCACTTTATGAAAAAGGTAAATGGCAGGTCAATTCCGACATTGCTCGCAATATTGGACGTGTTATAGAGATCAGGACAAAACTGAAGTCATAGGCATGTTGTAAGACTAGAATGAACATGTTTATTTTGAAGCTTGTTGATTTGACTAAACATGAAGGGTAATTGAAGGTATAGGGCATGGCGAAATCCAAAAAAGACCAGAAAAGGGAAATGCGAAATCTGACGCGCGACGAAAAAACAGCTCGCGTGAAGGCAGCCCAAGAAAACCAAAAACGAGAGATGGAAAGACGCGCACGATCTGAGCGCATGAAAAAGATTTTTACCGTTGTTGTGTGTGTGATTTTAATTCTCGCACTTGGAATACCTACAATGGCACTGACGGTGCTTTCTTCACAATAAAGGTGTGTATAAGTGTTTGGTATAGGTGGCTTTGAATTTCTGATAATTGTGCTCTTCGGGTTTTTAATATTTGGACCCGAAAAGCTTCCTTCTATGGCAAAGACCTTAGGGAAAGCCATTGCAAAATTTAGAGATGCTCAAGAAGATATGTCAGAAAAGTTAAAGACTCAAAACATTATCGATAAGGATTCAGATGAGCCATTTAAAAACCCGCTTGATGTATTAGAAAGCGTTGCAAACGTTGGTAAGGGTAGCAATAGCGATCAGACAAGCAAAGATGGTCAGAATGACAAAGACTCAAAATTGAATTCCGCACATAAAGGCTCTGCTGACAAAGACGCTGAAAGTGCAAGTGGCACATCAGATACACAAGATACAGATGTGAAAGATATGCCAAAAGCAGAAAGTTTTGCTGCACGCAAAGCGAAATATGATGCAGAAAGGCAAGCTCGCATTAAAGCTCAAAAAGAACAAGCTCAAAAAGAAGAAAAGGAAAAACTACAAGCTGAAAAAGCTATGGCTGAGAAAGCATCAAATCCTAAGACTTCTGTTTCATCTAAACGCGCAAGCGAAGCCGCAGATTCTAAGGAGGCGAATTAAATTATGCCAATAGGACCTGCGCGCATGCCTTTGATGGATCATTTGGGCGAACTTCGAATGAGGCTTGTTCGAATCGTTGTCTGCGTTTTCATTGCTGTTTGTGTTTTCTATCTAAGTGCGCCGATTATGGGGCAGTTTTTACTATTGCCGATAGCTGATTATCTTCCGTTTAATCCTGAAAATGGATATGTAAACCTAGTTGCACTTGATCCATTTGAAGCGTTTGCTGTTAGGTTTGAGATTGCATTTTTCTTTAGCTTGATTGCAACGTCTCCTGTAATTCTATGGCAGCTACTTGCGTTCTTTCTTCCGGCATTAAAGCCAAAAGAACGCAAATGGTTCGTGCCAACATTTATAGCTGCTGTGATTTTGTTTATTTTAGGTACCGTGTTTTGTTACATGGTTATTCTGAACGCGGCTTTTCAATGGCTAACTGATCAAGCTCAAGGCCTTGGATATGTAGAGCCAAGGATGAATTCTTATATAGACATAATCATAAAGTTTGAAATTGCTTTTGGATTTGCTTTTGAACTACCGCTTGTAATTTTCTACCTGGTTATATTTGATGTGATTCCATACAAGAAGCTGCGTGGAAGCTGGCGTATGGTTTACGTTGTATTAATGGTCATCTGTGCTGTTGTAACACCGGATGCGTCTCCTATAACGATGCTTTTAATGTTTGCGGCAATGGTTGCGCTTTATGAGTTGAGTTTGCTTCTTGCGCGAATAGTTTTAGCAAGAAGGATTAAACGACAAAACGAAGAACTTCAATATGAGGAAGACGAGGAGTTTTAGTAGATGCATGAGCTTGGAATAATGACAGGTGTCATAGAGGCTATCGATGCGTCTGCTAAAGAAAACAAAGCGGAGCGTGTACTTAAGATTACGCTTTCAATAGGTGAGATGACAGAAGCTATAGAAGATGCATTGGTATTTGCATTTGAAGCGTTAAAGACTGACTATCCTTTGATTCAAGATGCTGAGCTTGAAGTTAACATGATTCGCCCAAAAAGTAGATGCCTTGAATGCGGTGCGGAGTTTGAACACGACCGGTTTCATATGTTTTGTCCTCAATGTGATAGTTTTGCGACAGAGTTAATATGTGGCCGAGAATTACAAATAGATTCCATGGAAGTAGATCTACCGGATTGATCTTTTATATTTTGTCTTTTGAATTGATATTTAGATTGATTTTGGGTTGATTGTATAGATTGGAAAGAGTGGCAAATGGCAACACATATAGATATAAAAAAGCCAATACTGGATAAAAACGATGAACTTGCAACAAAGCTTCGCGCAGATTTTGAAAAAAATCATGTTTTTGTACTGGATCTTTTAGCAAGTCCTGGATCAGGGAAAACATCTACAATTCTTGCAACAATTGATGCGCTTCGAGATGAATTTAATATCGCTGTCATCGAAGGGGATATTGCATCAAGCGTCGATGCAGAGAAAATCAAGGCGCAAGGCATAGCTGCCGTGCAAATCAATACGGGTGGTGCATGCCATTTAGAAAGCGCGATGGTAAGACGTGCTGTAGATGTTTTAGATTTGGAGAGACTGGATTTAATAATCATAGAAAACGTTGGAAACTTGGTTTGCCCAACAGATTTTGATTTGGGTGAAAACGCTAAAGTGATGATACTTTCTGTTCCAGAAGGGGACGATAAGCCCCTTAAATATCCTGGAGTATTCCAAGTATCTGATGCAGTAATCCTTAACAAAATTGACACTATGCAGGCTTTTAATTTCAATGAAGAAAGTTTCACAGAGGAAGTGAAAACCCTAAATCCAAAAGCTCCGATCTTTCCGATTTCGGCAACTACCGGGGATGGGGTAGATGCGTGGGCTGATTGGTTGGCACAACGGATACGTCTTGCATGAGTACAGCGTGAGTACGGCATGAGTGCAGATTCTATGAACCGAAATTTCACAAATATAAGCTTTGACGGTGTTGATTCTGAGAGAATCTGGGAAAGAGTGTATCGGGATCTATGCGATGCTACGTCTGAATTTGTGCAAGCTGCTGGTTTTGAAGATGTGGTCATCGGCCTTTCAGGTGGGATAGATTCAAGCCTAGTATGTGCAATAGTGGTAGATGCATTGGGGCCTGCACACGTGTATGGAGTAATGCTTCCAGGGCCTTATTCTTCTAAAGAATCTATTGTTGATGCAGAAACGCTTTCGCAAAGTATGGGTATCAAGTCATTGACTATATCTATTACTGAGCCTTATGAAATGTTTACACATGAGATAGCTAAAGCAACCAACGAAGCCCTTACAGGTCTTGCTGCAGAAAATACGCAGGCTAGATGCAGAATGGTTTGCATTATGGCATTATCAAATGCTAAAGGCTGGCTTATGCTGAACACAGGAAATCGATCTGAAGCAGCAATGGGATATTCAACTTTGTATGGCGATACAGCCGGGGCGTTTTCCCCAATCGGAGGACTTTTAAAGACGCAGGTTTATATGCTTGCAAAGTGGTTGAACAGACATGATGAAAAAACTATAGGATATGCAAGAATTCCTTCGAATGTACTAACTAAAGCGCCAAGTGCTGAGCTTTCGCATAATCAATCTGATGAAGCATCGATGGGAATAGATTATTCAACATTAGATGGAATACTTTCTTTGTACCTTGACTTCGGTTTAAACGTGCAAGAAATTGAGGCACGTGGATTTGATAAACAAAAAATTACAATGGTTCTTAATAGGTATGCATCTTACAGTTATAAGCGTGCATCTGAGCCACCTTATCCCGCACTAGATTTTCTTCAAGGCGCTGGGGTAAAACTTAAACGTGGAGAGGAAATTTGCAAATGAAAGCTGTGATTCCTGCTGCAGGTCTTGGAACTCGTTTTTTACCAGCTACAAAGGCGGTTCCAAAAGAGATGCTTCTTGTTGTAGATAGACCTGCGATTCAATATGTTGTCGAAGAGGCAATTGCAAGCGACGCTGATGAGGTAATAATTGTTAATTCGCATGATAAGGTTGCAATCGAAAACCATTTTGCACCCGATTCCAAGCTTGAAGATTTATTAAATGAACGCGGAAAGCACGCATATGCTGATGCGATCCATCATGTAGGTGAGCTTCCCGTTAAATTCACCTATCAAAACGAGGCTCTTGGTTTAGGTGATGCTGTCAGATGTGCTGAAGAGCTCGTTGCAGGTGATACATTTTATGTGCTTTTGGGAGATGTTCTTGTACCTGATAATAAAATGCTTCCACAGATGAAAGCCGTATCAGATGCGCATAACGGTGCGTCAGTTATAGCGGTTATGCCTGTGCCGGATGAGGAAGTCAGCCGCTTTGGAGTTATATCTGGTATTGAAGTCGAGCCCGGTGTTTGGAAGATTGATTCACTGGTTGAAAAGCCAGCTCTTGAAGATGCACCTACAAACCTTGCTGTGTTTGGGAGATATCTATTAACTCCGCGCGTTATGGAGCTTCTACATGATGTTAAGCCAGGTGTTGGCGGAGAGGTTCAATTGACAGATGCGCTTGATGCGCTTCTTGAAGATGAGGAAATGTATGCACTTGTAGTGGATCCAGAAGATGGATTTGACACAGGCACGATAGAAAGTTGGCTTGCGACAAATAACGCATTATTTGCGCGAAGGTCTCTTTCATAAATCAAAGCTAAGGCAAAAACATGCCGTTTGAAAACCTATTTTCTGAAATAGAAAGCGAACGTAGATCAGAGGCTGCTCCACTCGCTGTTCGTATGCGACCTGACACGCTCGATGAGGTCGTTGGACAAACTGAAGCAATTGGCGATGGTAGTTGGCTTCGAAATGCCATTGAGCAAGACATACTTAGCTCTGTAATTCTATTTGGTCCTGCTGGTACTGGGAAAACCTCAATTGCTCATGTAATTGCAAACACCACAAAGTCCGAATTTGTTGAGGTGTCCGCAATTGGCGGGACTGTATCAGATTTGCGGCGTGAGATTGATGCTGCAGAAAAACGGCTCTTATCGTCGAATATCAAAACGATACTGTTCGTGGATGAGATTCATAGATTCAACCGTTCTCAACAAGACGCATTATTGCATGCAGTTGAAAATAGGACGCTTGTTTTAATTGGCGCTACGACTGAAAATCCCTTCTTTGAAGTGAATACAGCGCTTATTTCCAGATCAAGAATTGTTGAGCTTAAATCCCTCACAGACGAAGATATTGAAAGTTTGCTTGACCGAGCACTCATAAGTGAGAAGGGGCTAAAGGGTGCGTTTGTACTTGATGGTAAGGCTAAAGATACACTTGTCTTGCTATCAGGCGGAGATGCAAGAAGTGCACTTACCTCTCTTGAACTTGCATCAGAGCTTGCAAATTCTCAGTTTGTAAAATCTGATAAAGAGACACCCAAAAAAGGTGCAGGCAAGCCTATTGAAATTACAGAAGAGATGGTAAGAACCGCCACTCCTCATAGGGCGCTTGCATATGATAAAGGTAAAGATGTTCACTACGATGTGATATCTGCTTTTATTAAATCTATGCGTGGATCCGATCCAGACGCTGCGCTTTATTGGTTGGCTCGTATGATTGAAGGCGGCGAAGACCCCAAGTTCATTGCAAGGCGAATATTCATTTTGGCTTCAGAAGATATAGGTAATGCTGATCCGCAAGCTCTATTAATTGCCGATGCTGCTTTTCGGTCAGCTGAAGTTATAGGGTATCCGGAATGTCAATTAAATCTTGCTCAAGCAGCAACATATATGGCACTAGCCCCTAAATCAAATGCTGTCTGCGGAATTTTTGAAGCAAGAAATGAAGTTCGCAAAGGGCCTGATAGAAAGGTTCCAGATTATCTTCGAGACAGACATCGTCCTGGCTCTGAGGATTACGGCGCATATAAATATCCCCACAACTATCCAGGTGCATGGGTAGATCAACGCTATCTTCCAGAAGGACTTGAAAAGGGATGTTTTTATCATCCAAGCGAGCGTGGTTGGGAAGCTTTTCGGGTTGAATCTACTAGACGTGATAGACCGAACGCTACCGATAAACCTTCAGGTTCAATAGATCCTGCATCTAAAAAGCCCAAAAAGAGCGAAAAGTGATAGCGCGCTTAAGGCGCCAACGCCTTTGGGTTGACAACATCTGAAAGCGACAACGACTTTGAATAACGAAAACACACGTGTGAGCGACGTAACTTTTGAACTTGCAAATGCTGATGATGCTCGAGCATACATAAATGAGCCTAGATGGCAAAAGGTTGAACTTGGCCTTAACCGCATGGCATGTTTGCTTTCAGTATTGGGAAACCCTCAGGATTCGTATAAATGCGTTCATGTAGCAGGCACTAATGGGAAGGGATCCGTTTCTAGTTTTATTGCGAAATCATTAGAGGCAAGTGGGCTTAGAACAGGGTTGTTTATGAGCCCTTATGTTTACGATTTTTCCGAAAGGATTCAAGTTAATTCAACGCAAATTGATGATGTGTCTCTTTTGGAAATCACACGTAGAGTTAAAGACGCCGCATGCAAGGTCGAAGAAATCCGAGGAGACCATCCAACCGAATTTGAGCTTATGTTTGCTGTCGGGGCTTGTTTTTTTGAATACGCGAAATGCGATATTGTTGTGATTGAAGTTGGGCTTGGCGGACGTCTTGATGCAACTAATGTAATCACTCCTGCAATAAGCGTGATCTGTCGCATCGGACTTGATCACACATCTATTCTTGGAAACACTATAGAAAGTATCGCCTTTGAAAAGGCAGGCATTATAAAGCAGGGAGTTCCATGTATCTCTTGGCCACAAGAACCAGGTGCTATGCGTGTCATTGAGGAGAAATGTAAGTCGCTTGGGAGTTCTTTGTGTGTGACAGATTTTTCAAAGCTTGAGATATTTGGAATAACAGAGACACAGTTTCCAACATGCTTATTACGTAAATTCGCATACAGAGGCAACTTTTATATGACTCAAATGCTTGGACACAGTCAACCAAAAAATGCTGCTGTTGCCATTGATGTCCTTCATATGTTGCAGCGGGTATTTCCTTGTATAGACGAAGATGCAATCAAGCAAGGTATTTACAAAAGCAAGCTTCCTGCGCGAATTGAGATTATTTCAAGAAACCCATTTGTTGTGATTGATGGCTCCCATAATCCTCAAGGTGTATGCGAACTTAAATATACTTTGATAGATATGTCTTTGGATAAGGCGCATATTACGGCTGTTATGGGAGTTATGGCTGACAAAGATTATGAAGCTATGATTTCAGAAATGGCGCCAATCGTTGATAGGTTTGTTGTATTTACTGCACCAAATCCACGGGCTTTATCAGCGGATGCTTTGGCGGATACAATTCGTAAAATAGCATCTGATAAAGAGGTAATCGAATGCAGAACCCCAAAAGAGGCAATAGAATTTGCGCTCAATAATGCCTACGACGTCGACACTGGTCACGGTGCGGTTCAGGTTGTAGTTGTGTTTGGGAGCTTATATTCAGCAGGTTCTATTAGATCTGCAATATTGATGTAGCTACATCCTTTAACTGTCATATCTCTCAATACAAAAATACAAAAACGGCTTCCGTGAAAACGAAAGCCGTTTTATGCAATAAAACGCTTGATCAACTAGTCTTAATTAATCTTTCTTCGGCATTAATAGACCATATGTTCCATCGTTACGCCTGTATAAAACGTTGACATCTCCAGTGTCTCTGTCCGTATAGACAAAGAAGTCATGTCCGAGCATATCGATTTGAAGGAGTGCGTCTTCTTCAGTCATAGGTGCGAAATCAATAGCCTTGCGGCGAACGATTTCATCATCTGTGAGTTCATCCATTAAACGATCTAGGTCAAGATCTGTCTCTGGGTGGGCATCTTCGCGCTGCTCAGATTCAATATTTTCAGTCTTTTTCTTCCTTTTATCCCTAAGGCGCGTCTTGTATTTACGAAGCTGACGTGCAATTTTTGCAGCTGCAACATCGATTGCTGCAAACATGTCTTCTTCGCTTTCCTCAACACGTGCAACACTTCCCTTAAGAATTACCGTTACTTCGCATACTGCAGGATTTGGGTTTGCTGGGTTCTTTTCTCTATAAAGGACTATTTCGCATGCAATAGCATCAACATCAAGCTGTTCAACTGACTTACCAATTTTGTCCTCAGCGTAATTTCTAAGAGAATCGCTAATTGGTATTTTTCTCCCCGATACGGTGATGTCCATGATGTCACCTCTGTTTCTCGAAATTTATAGGACAACTTAAGAATAACCTGTCTTGCGATTATTTTTGCAAGTTATGCCGATCGTTGGCATATCGATAACAATTACCTCATATTTATGTACTCAATCAGGTTCGTTGCGATAGCCTATTTCTAAAAAGATGGGAAGGTTGTTTATGGACAGTAAAGATGCAGGCGAAAAAGAAGCGCTCGCAGCGAAAACTGCACCAAATCATGCGAGCATTTTCATCCAAGAAGTCCAGGGTCACAACAAACGCCTAAAGAAAATTATCGATTTTACGCACTCTTCAACTATTGCGGCAGGAGTCATGTTGGTCGCAGCAATAGTTGCCATTATTGTCGCAAACACTCCCGCAAGTGAAGGATTTTTAGAGTTCTGGGAAATGCATGCATTTGTTGGTGTGGGTGGCGCTCATATTGAGATGTCACTTGAACACATCATCAATGACATTTTCATGGCTCTCTTTTTCCTGCTTGTTGGATTAGAGATTAAATACGAGATGACAGTTGGCGAACTTACCAATATCCGCCAAGCAGCACTTCCAATACTTGGAGCTTGTGGTGGTGTATTGATGCCAATAGTTATCTATCTTATTTTTAATATATCTGACCCGAATACATCACATGGTTGGGGTGTGCCTACGGCAACAGACATTGCTTTTGCATTAGGTATTTTGGCGCTGCTTGGCGATAGGATTCCAAACGGTATCAGAGTGTTTCTATCAACGCTTGCGGTAGCTGATGACATAATCGCTATTTTGGTCATTGCTATTTTTTATGGGGAAAGCCCAAGCTTTTTATGGCTTGCAATAGCTGCGCTTGTGATGGTGTGTCTTGTGGTTATGAACAAGTGCCATATATATGGACTTGCGCCGTATATATTGGTTGGTGCGGTTTTGTGGTTCTGTGTATTTATGTCGGGCGTGCATTCAACGATTGCCGGTGTGCTTCTAGCTTTTACGATCCCTTCTGGTTCGCGTGTAGATATGCAAAATTTCTTAAAGTGGTCGGATGAAAAAGTTCAGCAAGCAGTTATTGATCATGATGATAATGTGCCGATCATTGCACAGAAGAAGTATTTAAGTACTGTAGATAAACTCTCCCATGTATCAAAGCAGGTCATTCCTCCGGCAACTAGGCTTGAGCATGCACTGTATCCATGGGTTTATTTCTTAATCCTTCCGCTTTTTGCGCTTACAAATGCAGGTGTTACGCTGGCGGGTGGCGAAATAATGACGATGCTTTCAAGCAATGTTGTTCATGGCGTATCTTTAGGCCTTTTGCTTGGTAAACCAATAGGAATTATGTTATTTAGTTTCCTTACGGTAAAGCTGAAAATCGCAACTCTTCCGGATCACGTTACCTGGATTCATATGTTAGGTGCATCTATTCTTGGTGGCGTTGGATTTACGATGGCAATCTTTGTTGCCAATCTTGCATACACCGATCCATTCCTTGTATCGGAAGCAAAATTTGGAATTCTTCTTGCTTCATTTATCGCTGGAGTAATTGGTTTTGTATTTTTGCTTTTGGAAGCAAAGGCAGCAAAGCGCAAAGGGATTAGTTTCATTACTACAAATCCAAAGGAAGGAAATGTTACAACGGACGATATTGAAGCTGCCGAGCGAGCTGATGCTGTTATAGCTGAACTTGCAGATGCTGATCTTGCGCGTGAACTTGATCAGGAAAGGCGTGACTCAGACGGAACTCGAGTAATCAAAATTGAACGAGACGATTTAAAAGATGAAGACAGCGAAGATTAATTTGGAATAATATTGGTCTATATTCAAATTCTTAGGAGGAGTTTGCATGGGCTTAAATAAAGCCGCAGCTATAGTTCTTGCAGCGGGTGAGGGAACCCGTATGAAATCAAAGAAACCAAAAGTTGCACACGAAATCTTAGGAAGACCTTTAGTTGAGTGGGTTTTGAATGCGGCAATAGATGCAGAAATAGAAAGTATAGTTACGGTTGTAGGCCATAAAGCAGACGAAGTGATTCCGCTTGTGGAAGGCAAGTCGTCTGTAGCAATTCAAGAAGAACAGCTTGGCACAGCAGATGCAGTGAAGTCCGGACTTCTATCTGATGCGCTTCAAGGTTTTAATGGATCTATTGTGGTGCTTTCAGGCGATTGTCCACTTATTACAGCTAAGACCATAAAAGACATGGTGGATACCAAAGCTTCAACAGGTGCATCGTGTGTTGTGCTTACGATGGCTATGGATGACCCTTTTGGTTATGGACGAATTATTAGAGAAGACACATTTGCGGAGGATACACCTTCTAAGGTTAATCCTGAGTGCACAGGGGAAGTGCTTAGGATAGTTGAACAAAAGGATGCAACCGATATAGAAGCAGCAGTTTGCGAATGTAACTCGGGTTTTTATTGTTTTGATGCAGATGCGCTAAAGGCTGCTTTAGCTAAAGTTGATTCAAATAATGCACAAGGTGAATACTATTTAACTGATGTGCTTGAGGAAATGAAAAACGCTGGTCTTAAATGTATTGCTCTTCGAGCAGAAGATCCGCTTGAATGTCTCGGTGTGAATTCCAGACGTCAGCTTGCTTATGCAAGTCATGTTATGCAAGCAAGAATTAATGGCCGACTTATGGATGAGGGTGTCACGATGGTGGCTCCTGAACTTGTTTGGTGTGGTCCTGATGTGCATATTGATCGCGATGTAACGCTTTTGCCAAATGTGGTTTTATCAGGGAAGACCACTATTGGGGAAGACAGTGTAATAGGACCAAACACCCGCTTATTTGACACAACCGTAGGATGCGGTTGTGTGCTTGAAGAAACCATTGCATACGAAGCAATTCTTGAAGATGAGGCCACTTCAGGTCCTCGAGCATATCTTCGTCCGGGTGCCCATTTATGCAAGAGCGCAAAAGCGGGATGTCATGTCGAAATCAAGAAATCTACTGTAGGCGTTGGTTCAAAGGTTCCTCACCTTTCATATATTGGAGACGCCACTATAGGCACAGGCGTTAATATTGGTGCAGGATCAATTACTTGCAATTATGATGGTGAAAAGAAGCATCCAACCGAAATAGGGGATAGGGTATTTGTTGGATCGGATACTATGATGGTTGCTCCAGTTAGCATTGGGGCAGACGCAACGATTGGCGCTGGCTCTGTGATAACGAAAAACATTCCAGAGGGATGTTTGGCGGTTGCTCGAGCAAGAGAGAGAATCATTGAAGGCTGGTCCAAAAAGAAGCATATTAAATAGCAATGTCAGACCAAACCCAAGGAGTATAAATGACTGAAATGCAGAAATCATTGGCTGTTTTTTCTGGATCAGTAAGCCCAGAATTAGCAGATAAGATCGCAGATCAACTAGGAATTGACCTTGGGAAGGTCAGGCTTGAGACATTCTCAAACGGTGAAATCTATGCAAGGTATTTGGAAAGCGTGCGTGGAGCGGATGTGTTTCTTATCCAATCTGTCGCAGGAGAGCATGTAAACGACGCGCTAATGGAGCTTTTGATTATGGCTGATGCTGCAAAGAGAGCATCTGCTAGAACCATCACAGCCGTGATTACGCATTATGGGTATTCTCGTCAAGATAGAAAATCTGCTGCACGTGAGCCGATTACAGCAAAGTTGGTTGCTAATTTAATTACTATATCGGGCATTACACGTGTGATGACAATAGATCTGCATCAAGGACAGATCCAAGGCTTTTTTGATATGCCAGTGGATCATCTAACAGCACTGCCAATTTTTGTCGATTACTTTAAGGCGAAGAATTTTCCGAAAGATAAAGTATGCATTGTGTCTCCTGATGTAGGACGAGCAAAAGCTGCTAAGAAGTTTTCAGACATGATGGAAGCAGATCTTGCGATCATGCACAAAGGACGTCCTGGACACAATAAAGCAGAGATTACCGCACTTATTGGAGATGTCGAGGGTAAGATCTGCATTCTCAACGACGATATTATTGATACGGGTGGCACAATTGCTGCAGCAAGCGCGACATTAAAACAAAAAGGTGCTGCCGAGGTTTATATATGCTGCACACATCCGGTCTTTTCTGGTCCTGCTTATGAAAAGCTTGCAGAGGCTCCAGTTGAAGAGGTTGTTGTCTGTGATACCATCCCGATTCCACCTGAGCGTCAAAATGACAAGATCAAAGTAATTTCCGTGGCTCCGCTTTTTGCTCGGGCTATTGCGAATGTGTACAACAACGGCTCTGTTAGCGATTTATTTGATCCTGATTTTGCTCTTTAAGTTTTACCCTCTAATAGGGGTGCAATAGATAATGTTATAGGACATAGCTTTATGGCTATGACTTTTAGAGGATGGTTTTCGTGGTTCTTCTAAAAAAGAAGAGCATAGAAGATGACTTATGCTGTCTGATTGCAGGACTCGGAAATCCTGGCAAGGAATATGAGGGAACCCGTCATAATGCGGGCTTTATGACACTTGATCTCTATGCTAGTAAACATGGTGCAAATTATTGGAAAGATGAATGTGGTGCAATTTGTGCTCATGTACAGGTAGGTCGTAACTCTTTAATACTTGCAAAGCCTCAAAGCTTTATGAATTTATCAGGTGGTCCCATATCAAAACTTATGGATAAATATAAAATTTCAGCTGATAGGCTTATTGTTATTCATGATGAACTAGACATTGAGCCTGGAACAATAAGACTTAAATACAGTGGGGGTCTTGCAGGTCATAATGGCCTTAAGTCAATTTCAAACAAGATTCAAACAAATGATTTCTATAGAATTCGCGTGGGCATTGGAAGGCCACCGGGACGTATGCCAGTATCTGATTATGTGCTCACAACTCCTAAGGGTGATATGCTTGCGCTTTTTGAAGAGGGGATAGAAAAAGCAGCGGATGCTTGCCAGGTTTTATTGGATGATGGACTTATTGTTGCTCAGGATAGGTTTAATTGAGGGAGTTTCTAACAATTGATGGCGAGTGTGAAGCGGAGATTGAAATCAAGAAATCTCGATTTATCGCGCATCTTGCTCATGTTGACACCGAAGAAGACGCTTTAAATCATATTGAGCGAATAAGGCACGAAAATACAAGTGCTCGCCATAATGTTTATGCATATATTCTTTCAGATGGAAGATGTAGATATTCAGATGATGGTGAGCCTGCAAAAACGGCGGGCATGCCAACACTTGATGCTCTAAAGCATGCAAATATTGAGAATGTGGCCTGCGTAACTACACGCTATTTCGGTGGCACTCTTTTAGGAACAGGCGGCCTTGTAAGAGCTTATACTGGTGCAGTTGATGCGGCCATACAGACGGCCACCATAGTTAAGATGTCTGTGATAAGACGCATAACGCTCAAAATTGCATATGCGGTATATGATGCCTTGGTTCGCACATTGCCAGACTTTGATGCAAAGATAGAGAAGTCTAATTATTCTGATTTTGTTGACTTAAGCGTGCTTTGCAAAGATGAAGTTGCAGATGCTTTGATTACGGCCATTACTGAAATAAGCCACGGTCAAGCTGAAATAAATGCAGGGGTGCCATTTGAAGGCACCCTCTGACTGAATATATATGTTTAAAACTATCTGAGATTGTAGGGCTTAACAGTAAGCGGAAGTCCGTTGGCTCCATACTTAATATCAGGCTCTCCAGCAATTAGAGGTTGGAAGTAATCTAGCGCCTCTTCCGTAACGCCTGCATAATCTGCTTGAATCCAATCAACTGGGAATGCCTTCACGAAGTTTGCGAATTCAGATGCAGGGCCTGCGAAAAACTCTGGTTCGTATGCTCCATTTTGATCGGATGCTCTTTTAACGCCCACAACCTTAGCTGTAAAGGATTCATCGTATGAGCGTGCATGTGCAGAAATTCCAAGCTCATAAGCCTCGGATACATCAACTGCTGATTGTGCGAAGTTAGATGAGCGAGCAGCACGGGAGAGATCTTGGACGATGCCACGAGGTGCAATGCCAGCATCAATTATCATCTGCTTTAGTGTTGCGGCGGCACCACCTAAGATAGCATGTGCAAATCCATCGTTTGCGCTTTCTCCAGCAGAAAGATATGTTCCGTCTTTGTAGTGTGCACCTTCGCTTACAACGATATAGCATGACCCGGTTTCATCCATTTTCTTTTGAACGAGCCCTAAGAATTTGTCTTTGTCAAAGTCGACTTCAGGTAAAACCAAAAGATCAACGTCTCCGCTAACACAGCAACTTGCTGCAAGCCACCCAGCATCTCTGCCCATCGTTTCAAGAACAAAAACCTCTGGGCGAGTGTATGCGTCATAGTCAAGTCTTGTTGCATGTGTTACGAGATTTGCAAGTTTTGCAGCGGATGGAAACCCAGGGCAGTGATCAGGTGGCACAAGATCGTTGTCAACAGTTTTTGGAATGCCGATAAAACGGCGCTTGCTTCCATTTTCTAATGCCCACTCTGATAACGCATCTACTGTATCCATCGAATCGTTTCCGCCAATGTAGAACATGGTATCGATGTCGTGTTTTGCCATTATTTCTTCAAGTTTTGCGAAATCTTCAATTTGGCCACGCTTTAGCTTATAGCGACATGTTCCAAGAGCACTAGATGGTGTTTGTTTAAGTATGTCGATCTCTGATTTTGCGATATCGGTTAAGTCGTAGAGTTTGTCAGCTAGCACGCCTTCAATCCCATGAATACCGCCTAACACATGGTCGTATATTGGATTTATTTGGTTTGCTCTAATAACGCCTGCAAGAGATGCGTTTATTACAGCAGTAGGGCCTCCTGATTGAGCCACTAGACAATTACCCATGAACTCCTCCTCAAATTGGGTGATGTTTAAGGTTGTTCCTTAATCATAGTGTATAGAAACAACTTCGCTATTAAATCCATTGCTCAGGTGTGATTTTTGCTAGTGCACAAGCCTTTAGTGGTCGCGGATATGAGACAATTATCCGGAAAACAAAAGTGTTGATTGAAGGTACCAAAATTATATGACGATTCGTTTTAGGCTCAGAAAAGCGAGCCAGAGTGCCGCTGCTTGCATAGAATCAAAGTTGGGGCTTCCACGTTTTGTGGCGGCTACCTTGGCTGCACGTGGTATCGAATCTCCAGAAGAAGCTCAAGCGTTTATAAATCCCTCCCTTGAGTTTGATTGGAGAAATCCATATGAGCTTCCAGCTATGCAAGAAGTGGTTGATGCGTTAACGCGTGCAATTGACGATAGAAAACACATTGTTGTTTTTGGAGATTTTGATCTTGATGGGGTTTCTGCAACTACAGTTCTTACGCGTGGAATAAGAGCACTTGGTGGGAAGGCTACACCGTTTATACCTAAAAGGTTTACTGAAGGATACGGGATAACTGAGGCCGCAGTAAAGCGTATGAAAGAGCTTGAGCCAGATGTAGTAATCACGGTTGACTGTGGGATATCCTGCAAATGCGAGGTAGAGCAGTTGACGGACGCGGGCATAGAGGTTCTTATAACCGATCACCATGAAGCGGGTACGCTTGTACCTGTTGATGTTCCAGTTTGTGATCCGAAACTGACCTTTGATTCTCCTAATACAATTCTTGCAGGGGTAGGCGTTGCCTTAAAGGTTGTACAAGCGCTTGGTTCACGCAAAGGTTTTCCGTATCTATGGCGAAGCTACACTGATTTTGCAACTCTTGGAACAATAGCGGATCGTGTGCCAATGGTTGGACAAAATAGAGCGCTTGTAACCGATGGTCTTCAGAAACTAAATGAAAGTCCAAGGCCTTGCATTGAGGCGTTGCGAGCGGTATGCGGCACATTAGATAAAGAGCTTACGTCTACGAACTTAAGCTTTTCGTTGATACCTAGACTCAATGCGGCTGGACGCATGGGGGATGCACAGCTTGCTCTTGATTTGCTGATGTCAGATAGTTTCGAAGAGGCTAATGAATTTGCTGCCAAACTTGAAGAGACAAACAACTTAAGAAGAATTAAAGAAGCCGAACTTGCATCTATTGCGAAAGAACAAGCAAGTGATGTATATGCAGGTGAGCGTTCTTTGGTAGTTGCAGGTATTGGGTGGCATGAAGGTGTTAAAGGAATTGTCGCATCAAGACTTGTAAACCAATATGGAGTTCCGTGCGTTCTTTTTACGATAGAAAATGACGAAGCACGAGGGTCGGGTCGTTCTGTTGGAAGCGTTAATTTGTTTAAAGCAGTTGAATCAACAAGCGATTTGCTTACGCGATTTGGGGGTCATGAGGCTGCGGTTGGAGTAACCCTTCCAGCTGATAAACTCCCCGAATTTACAAGACGTTTAAACGAATATATGGAAAAGCTTCCGCAAGAAGACTTTGAGCCAATGACAGATGTGGATGTGTGCGTAGGATTATCTGAGTTAACGCTTGAAAATGTTGCCGCTTTGGATGTTTTGGCTCCTTTTGGCCAGGATAATCCCGTTCCTGTGTTTCTTGCTAAAAATGTTGCCCTTGAAAAGGTGAGAGCAGTTGGTGCAGATAAAAATCATCTTTCTTGTGCGCTTACAGATGGGCTTTATAGCATAGATGCAATTCTTTTCCATTGCGAGAATTTGGAATCGCTTCTTTATAGCGACAGACTTGTAAATGCTGCTTTCACCGTTCAAATTGACGAATGGCGAGGCAGACGCAATGTGAAAGCAATGCTTGAAGTTCTAGCCCCTGCGAATTCTTGTTGTGCATGTGATTCGTGGGTAGATCCTGAAATGGCTGTTTTTTTCAAAAGACTCTTTATGGAAAACGATCTTACTGCTTCGTCTATATGTAGAAGACGTCATGGTTGTCATAGTGCAGAAGCGCCTGCACACAAGGCGTATTGTGAAAAATTAAAGTGCGCCCGTCGTAAGTGGGAAGATGAGGCAAGACAAAACCCTGAGGCGTTGATAGGTGAACTTGTGTCAGCCGTTATTGGGAACAATAACATGCATGCTGCGCAATCAGAAATCTTGGATAGATTGCGTGAAGGGATTTCAACTTTAGGTGTTATGGCTACAGGTAGAGGAAAATCGCTTGTATTTCAGGTGTTTGCTGCTCTGCAAGCCCTTCAAAATAAAAAGGTCAGTCTCTTTGTTTATCCACTTCGGGCATTAATGGCTGATCAGGCTTATCACATGGATCGCCAGTTTGCCGCATTTGGTCTTAGGCTTGAGGTTCTAAATGGCGAAAGCACGATAGAGGAACGCGATCGAATATATGCAGGCCTTCAAGCAGGGGAGGTAGATATCGTGCTTACTACCCCTGAATATCTTGAGCTGCATGCTGATAAAATTGCCGAATGTGGGCGTATCGGGTTTATGGTGATTGATGAGGCTCACCATATCGGTCTTGCAAAAGCGGGTAATCGTATCTCTTATGGAAAACTCGATGATGTAGTCGCAAAGCTTGGCAGACCAACTGTTCTTGCGGTTACTGCCACGGCTCCAAGTGATGTTGCATCTAAGATATCTCGAGTCCTTCCAATAGAAGATAGCGTTGTAGATAATTCAAGCAGGGATAATCTGCATATCGATGACAGGCGCAACATTAAGAATCGCGATGATTATTTGGCGTGTGTTATAGCTAACGGTGGAAAATGCATAGTTTATGTAAATTCACGTGAACAGTCCGTTGGTGTTGCAAGAAGGCTTAGACGTCGTGTCCCGCAACTTGCTATGCGCATTGGGTTTTATAATGCTGGCCTTTCACGTGATGAAAGACTTCGAATAGAATCGCTTTTCAGAAAAGGGGAGTTGCAGGTTCTTGTATCAACATCGGCATTTGGGGAGGGTATTGATATCCCAGATATTCGTCATGTCGTGCTTTACCATATGCCATTTTCCGATGTCGAGTTTAATCAAATGTCAGGTCGTGCAGGACGCGATGGACGTGATGCTTGGGTACACCTTCTTTATGGAAAACAAGACTATGCTATTAATGAGGGAATCCTTACAGAGATGACTCCCGCACGTGATGTAATGGCACAGGTTTATAGCAAAATTCGCGAAGAGCAAAGAAAACGTCCAGGGTGCTGGATGCGCATGGGTTTCGAACAGTTAGCAGATCTTGTAAGCGATGATTTCAGAATTATATCAACGCAAGCTTGTGAGTGCGGTCTTTCTGTATTTAGTGAGCTTGGGCTAATTGATTGTAAACAGGTGTTTAATAATGGTGTTGAAGAGCGGGAATTCCGCATTAACGAAAACGCTCCTGAGGTTGAACTAACCGATTCGGTTAGATATCGTGAAGGCTTAGACGAGATGGATTCATTTAGGGCATTTAGGGATTGGGCTATGAGATGTGATTTACATGGTATTTCTATGCGAATCACGCATCCTATAACTCCAAGCAATAGTGAAGGTAATGATTAAGCTTAAGGTTTTGATTTAAATGGTAGCTAATTCAAAACATAATAAAGAGTTCAAAACGCCAGAGGAAGCTTTCTCAGAGCTTTCAGAACTTTGCGTTAAATACATGTCTGAGCCTGAACAGGCCATGATTCGTGAAGCTTATGAGTTTGCGCTTAATGCTCATAATGGACAACTTCGTAAATCTGGAGAACCCTTTATAGTGCATCCAGTTGAAGTTGCAATTATCCTCGCTGATTTAAGAATGGATGCCGAAACAATTTGTGCAGCACTTCTTCATGACACTGTAGAAGATACTGAAGTTACATCCGAGGATGTAGAAGATAGATTCGGCTCCGATGTACGCGCTTTGGTGGAAGGCGTTACAAAAATCACGCGTATTGAAGTTGAGTCATTGTCAGATGAACAGGCAGCAACAATCCGCAAGATGTTTGTTGCCATGTCAAAAGATATTCGCGTAATTGTAATTAAGCTTGCTGACAGGCTGCATAATATGCGCACTCTCGCATCCCTGAAGGAAGATAGGCGTATTTTTAAGTCGCGCGAAACACTTGAAATTTATGCGCCAATCGCTCATAGACTTGGTATTAATTCGATTAAATGGGAACTTGAAGATTTAGCCTTCTTTTACCTTGAACCAAATAAATATAAACAAGTCTCTCGCATGGTTGCAGATTCTATAACGGAGCGTGAGGCCTATCTTTCAAATGTGATCGATATTCTTCAAGCAGAAATGGATAAAGTCGGGGTTCCTTCACGCATTATGGGACGTCCGAAGCATCTTTATTCGATCTATCAAAAGATGACCAAGAAAGGCAAAGGCTTTTCTGAGATTTACGATCTTATAGCTGTAAGGATAATTGTTCCTACGGTCAAAGATTGTTATTCAGCGCTAGGTGCTGTGCATACGATTTGGCATCCTATGCCAGGTCGCTTTAAAGACTACATTGCGATGCCAAAATACAATATGTATCAGTCGCTGCATACAACGGTGATGGGCCCTGCCGCACGGCCTTTGGAAGTGCAAATTAGAACTGAAGAGATGCACAGAGCAAGCGAATATGGTGTGGCAGCGCACTGGAGATACAAAGAAGGCTCTGGAAAAGTAAGCACAGATGAGCTGGATAAACAGCTTGCGTGGTTGCGCGAGATGATTGATTGGCAAGATGAAACAGAGGATTCTCGCGAATTCTTAAAGACTCTTAAGATGGATCTTGATAATGCTGAGGTATACGTTTTCACTCCAAATGGAGATGTGAAAACACTTCGTGCTGGTGCAACCCCTGTGGATTTTGCATACTCCATCCACACAGAAGTTGGAAATCATTGTGTAGGTGCGAAGGTAAACGGCGCCATTGTTCCTTTAACTTATGAGCTAAAAACAGGAGATCGCGTAGAGATTCTTACGTCTAAGAGCGCAAGCCCATCGCGTGATTGGTTAAACATTGTTCAAACGCCATCTGCAAGGAACAAAATACGTGCTCATTTTTCTAGGATGACACGTTCAACCGATGTGCAAGATGGGCGCGATATGCTTATGCGCGAAATGCGAAAGCACGGATTTGGGCTTTCCAGTGCACGAACAGCGCGCGCCTTAAAATCAGTATCTGAGGCTATGGGCTTTACGGATCCTGATGATATGTTTGTACAGTTATCGCGTGGGAAAGAAAATGCGCAACATGTAGCAAATAGAATGCTTAAGCTTTTGGTTGACAATGCAAAAGCTGAAGAAGAACGCCCGAATATGGGCACAGGTTCTAGCTCTACTGGCGTAATGGCGCCGATGCTTACGAGCGTGAAACGTCCTAAAAAACACGAAACGCATGCAGGTAATGGTGTTGTTGTAAAGGGAATAGATGATGTGTTGGTGCGTCTTTCAAGGTGCTGTAATCCAGTCCCAGGAGATGACATTATAGGTTTTGTAACACGAGGTCGCGGCGTTAGTGTACATCGCGCTGATTGTCCCAATGCAGATGATTTAAAGCGCAATCCGGAGCGCATAATTGAGGTCTCTTGGGAGAGTAAGCCTTCATCTACAGTTCTTTATAAGGTTGATCTTTACGTTGAAGCTATAGATCGCATGAATTTACTGCTGGATGTATCTAGGGTGCTTTCAGAGGCTGGAGCGAATGTACTGTCGTGTTCTACCAACACACACAGAGATAATATGGTCGAGATGCGGTTTCTAATCGAGATCAGCGATCTTTCTAAGATCGAGACAGCAATTGAGGGTCTAAAGGATGTTGAATGTGTCTTTGATGCAAGGCGCATGAACCCTAATGAGGCCATGACCAAAAAAAGTGAGAGGAAATGATATGGCGAGCAAGTCGTATTCGATAGAAGGACTCTGCGTTGATGTTGAGGTTTTGATCATAGGGCCGCTTGAGAACAACGTCTATATCATTTCTGATGCACAGGGCACTTTGGTGGTCGATCCATCGGATGATGCTGAGCGTATACTTGCTGCATTGGGAGATAGAAAGCTTGATGCAATCGTAATTACACATGGACATTGGGATCATACTGGAGCTGCATGTGAACTCAGAGAAAAAACAGGCGCTCCTGTTATTGCGTCTGTTGATGATGCATCTTGGATCGAAAACCCTGAGGAAAGATATGCCGGAATCAAAGGTACTGCTTGCAGCGTTGATAGACGGGTGAAAAGCGGGGATGTAATTAAAACTGGTGGTATGGAGTGGAAAGTAATTGAGACTCCAGGACATTCGCCGGGATCGATATGTTTATTTTTAATTCCTCAATTTGGCAATCATAAAGATGGTCTTCCAGTGCTTATTAGTGGGGATACACTTTTTGCGGGATGCACAGGACGTACCGATTTTGAAGGTGGATCTGTTGCTCAGATGGCGGCTTCTATGAAGAAATTAGCAAAGCTTCCGGATGATGTTGTTGTGCTTCCAGGTCACAATTCACCAACAACTATAGGCAATGAGCGACGTACGTTTGCCGTCTTTGGAGATGAACCCGAATAAGCGTTCATGCTCTGTTAGAATCGTTTTGGTTTTGGTTTTGGTTTTGATTTTGGTTTTGATTTTGATGGAAGGAAACGCTTGGAACTCGAGCTCTCGTTTTTTCTGAACGAACTTATTACGAGTCCAATGTTTCTATTTGTCGCGATTTTAAACATTGGCGTCATAATCGTAAATGGTGCAACTGATGCACCGAATGCAATTGCTACCGCGGTTTCAACTAGGGCGATGAAGCCAAGGCATGCCATCATTATGGCAGCTATCTGTAACTTTGTAGGTCTTTTAGTTATTTCACTGATATCTCCTGCCGTTGCTCAAACAATATTTAATATGGTTGATTTTGGAACCGATGCTCATTCTGCGCTTGTAACGCTTATGGCTGCTATGGTTTCCATTATCGTCTGGGGAGCAACCGCATGGTGGTTTGGCATCCCCACATCGCAATCTCACTCTTTGATCGCAGGGCTTACAGGAGCTGCCATTGCGCTTATGGGAAGCTTGGATGCGATCAATTGGTCTGAATGGATCAAGGTGATCTATGGCATTTTACTTTCAACGCTTATGGGATTTGGACTTGGGTGGATAAATCTCAAGGTAATTATGAAGCTGTTCCAAAATGCCAATCGCCAGAACGCAAATCGCTTCTTTAAGGGAGCTCAGATATTTGCAGGTGCAGGTGTTGCTTTTATGCATGGTGCTCAAGATGGCCAGAAGTTCATGAGTATTTTTATCCTTGCGATTATGATGGCTGCAGGCCTTGGGATGGATCCATCTGCTCTAGATACGCTTCCTGTGTGGCTTATGATCATTTGTGCGCTAACGATGGGTGCTGGTACCGCTATGGGCGGCGAGCGTATCATCAAAAGTGTTGGCGTTGATATGGTAAAGCTTGAAGCCTATCAAGGATTTGCCGCAAGCCTATCAACCTGTATAAGCCTTGTGGTGGCTACATTTGGAGGTCTTCCAGTTTCAACCACACATACAAACACTACAGCGATTATGGGCGTAGGTGCAGCGAAAAACCCAAAGCGTGTTAAGTGGTCAATCGCGATTGACATGGTGAAGACCTGGGTACTAACTTTTCCCGGATGTGGCCTTTTAGGTTTTGTATTCGCGAAGATATTCTTACTTATCTTCTGATGTGTTAAATCATCTGTTAAAGTTCAGTTTATCCAGCTTCATGTTTGCAAAATCACCGGAGGTGCTTGATGGCAAAAAAAGGTAAGTTTAACTACTACAAGGCCTATGAAACCTTAACGGGTCTGGCTGTACGTGAGGCTGATCTACTTATCGAAACTATCAAGGGTTTTGATGGCACAGAGAAGCTTGAAGGAACAATGCTAGAAATGCACGCCTTAGAAAATCAAGGCGATGTGATCAATCATGACATCTTTTCTTACGTAGCAACAGATTTTATGCCACCGGTTGATCGCGAGGATATCGTCTCTTTGGCAAGTGCTCTTGATAACGTTTTGGACTATATCGAAGATGTGGTTGTACACATGTATATGTACAACGTGCAAACAATATCGCCTAATGCACTAGGGTTTGCGAAGTTGATCAGAAAATCCTGTATTGCGCTTGATTCTATGATTTGTGAATTCCATAACTTTAAGAAGAATAAGAAATTCAGACAGTTGCTTGTTGATATCAATTCATATGAAGAAGAAGCTGATGCTTTATATACCAAGGCTATGAGGAGTTTGCACACACAAAAAGACATGGATGTGTTGCATGTACTTGTTTGGTCGAGGCTTTATGAACGAATGGAAAAATGCGCCGATGCAACCGAACATGCGGCGGACATCGTATCCACTATTGTGTTGAAAAACACGTGATGAGGTACTGATATTATCGAAAGCGTCAGTTAGATGTCCTCGATTTTGACAACGACAGCATCTGTTGGGCATCCATTGAAATCAACGCCTGAAACAATAGACTCAATCTGTGTGCTATTCATGTCCATAAGTTGGGGCACAACATGTAAAGCGCGGTTTTGTGCCGATTTATAGATATCCCAAAAACTGTCGGTTGAGATTTCATCTGTAAAAGGATTCACCCATTTTTCGTGATTTCTATTATCAAAGTCAGACTCGTATATGAGTTTATTTTGGTGACTAAACGCTTGCAAGAATGAGTGATTTCTAAAGAGCCTTTCGGCAAACCCAAAAGCTGCACGTTTTGTGCCAGTGGGAGACCTGGTTATTGATAGTAGTGTTTTGTAGTTGTTAAGAGATACAGAAAACGCATCTTCAGGAATTGTTTTTCCAAATAAATTAAAGGCTATATTTTTGTATAAAAGCGAAATAACCTTGGCTGTGCGGGGGCTCATCCGAAGAGCGCAACTAGATATATCGAAAGAGGAAATCGTAGTGTTTTGCTTTGTTGAAAGACAAAGGATATCAAGTTCGCTTTCGATCTCCGTATGTACTTCTGATCCATCTTTTCGACTGAGGCCATCAATTCCAGCGTCGCATATTGCATATTGTTGTGAATAAACAAATGGGTGCATCGATCTGTCTAGTTCGAAATGACAGATCAGTCCTTGAATATAGCTCTTTCCAATTGGATAAAGATCAGGTGGGAGCATACGTATCGCATCTACGAAGGCCTCGATTAGCTTTACGGGATCAGATCTGTGCATCATGCGCCCTAAATACCAAACAGAAGACAAGCGAGGATTTGGTACGCTAAAGAAGAAAACATCAGGCCCTTGATTGCCAACTATAAATGCATCGAATGTATCTTTATCTTCCCCAATTGATTCAAATTGCTTCTCATATATTTCTTTTCCGAAAAGAAAATGAGTGATTACAGCAGGCATATACACTTCCTAACGTTCCATGAACAGCATTCTTGCATTATAGAGGCGCTCATACCTATATAATCAACGTTCGTGAATTGAATAAATAGAGAAACAAAGAAAAGATGTCATTAATAGTTGCAAAATTTGGTGGCACTTCAGTTGCATCGCCAGAACGTATAAAAAATGTTGCAAAACGCCTCGCGGAAATTCGCGATGGTGGTGATCAAGTTGTGGCTGTAGTATCGGCTATGGGAAAGACCACAGATGAGCTCATGGGGCTTGCTAATGCGGTCAACATGAATCCTCCTGCTCGTGAACTTGATAGGCTGCTTTCAACAGGTGAGCAAGTATCGATGACGCTTTTAGCGCTAGCGCTCGAGAGTATGGGACATAAAGCCATAAGCTTTACAGGACGTCAAGCGGGTATTGAAACAAACGGTACACACAACAAAGCCAAAATAGTTAAAGTCCACAATGAACGAATTGAGGATGCCCTGAAAGAGGGCTATATCCCCGTTGTTGCTGGCTTTCAAGGAATAGATGCGAATGGAGATATGACAACCCTTGGGCGTGGCGGAAGCGATACCACAGCCGTTGCCGTTGCTTGGGGAATCGGTGCGGATATCTGTGAGATTTATTCCGATGTTGATGGGGTGTATACGACAGATCCTCGTATAAATCCGCGCGCAAAGAAACTTGAGTCAATTTCTTATGACGAAATGCTTGAGTTATCCAGTGTTGGTTCAGGAGTGCTTCAGATGCGAGCTGTAGAGTTCGCTAAAAAATGGGGCGTTATCATTCATGCACGATCAGCTTTTTCTCATGATGTTGGGACTTATATACGGAAGGAAAGCCAAATGGAGCAAGCCGTCATTACTGGCATAGCCCATGACACTTCAGAAATGAAGGTAACTATTCGCCACGTTCCTGATAACACAGGTGTTGCAGCAAAGGTATTTTCTGCTCTTGCCTCAAATATGGTGAACATGGATATGATCATTCAAAACACCTCACTTGATGGGGCAACAGATATCTCATTTACCTGTCCAGAGGCTGATTTAGGTCGTGCAAAAGCAGCTCTTGATAAAGTGCTTCCAGAAATTGGTGCTGATAAATACGATGTTGATGAAGATGTTGCAAAGATCAGTCTTGTTGGCACAGGGATGAAATCATCTCCAGGAGTATCTGCTCTTGCGTTTAGCACGATGAGTGAAAACGATATAAATATAATGGCAATTTCAACATCTCCGATTAGGCTTTCAATGGTGATTAAGGCTGTGGATACCCAAAAGGCTGTGTCTGTTTTACACACTGCTTTTGAGCTTGATTCTGATAGCGTTTTTGAAGAGACACAGTTATCCGCTGAAGAAATTGCCGACAAAATGAACAAGGGTCGTTAAACCCTGTAGATAACCTAAAGAGAAGCATTATGAGGAGTAATAATGGGGAATAAAGTCATGCCAAAACATCCTATTGTTGCAATAGCGGGGGCAACAGGTGCTGTTGGCAGAGAGTTTTTAAATGTATTAGCTGAGCGAGATTTTCCAGCAAAAGAAATACGTTTACTTGCAAGTGCTAAATCTGCTGGTAAGCGTCTTCATTTTGATGGTTGTGGGGATGTGCCTGCAGGGGAAATAGAAGTGCAGGAAATGACGCATGAGTCTTTCAAGGGAGTAGATATTGCGCTATTTTCAGCCGGAGCTTCTGTGTCTAAGGAGATGCGAGAGGCAGTTGTTGCATCAGGTGCTGTAATGATCGATAACTCAAGTGCATTTCGTATGGATTCAGATGTACCTTTAGTTGTTCCTGAGGTCAATCCAGAAGATATAACGTGGAACAGCGGTGTTATTGCAAATCCTAATTGTTCAACCATACAGATGGTTGTAGCGCTTAAACCTTTATACGATGTATCTCCAATAAAGCGAGTGGTTGTTGCTACCTATCAAGCTGCATCAGGTGCAGGTGCTAAAGCCATGGACGAGCTCTATGCGCAAACGGGTGATTTTCTAAATGGTGTAGATGAGAAAGACCTGAATGTTGAAGCATTTCAACATAGAATTGCGTTTAATTGCATACCGCATATTGATGTTTTTTTGGAAGATGGATCCACTAAAGAAGAATGGAAGATGGTGGAAGAAACCAAAAAAATCATGCACGATGAAAATTTGGCGGTAAGCGCAACTTGTGTACGAGTTCCTGTGCTTCGATGCCATGGTGAAGCTATCAATGTGGAATTTAGGAATCCAATCACAATGGATGAAGTGTTGGATGCTTTAGAAAATGCACCGGGTGTTTGTGTTATGGATGATCCGTCCAAATGCGAGTATCCAATGCCTGGACTTCTTGCGAATACTACAGATACCTATGTTGGGCGCATTAGACGCGATAAGTCTGTTGAATATGGAATATCTTTTTGGGATGTGGCTGATCAGATTCGAAAAGGCGCTGCGCTTAACGCTGTACAAATTGCGGAGTTAATGCTGCCTTGAGTAAATCTTTAAGTAAGGTTCGCGTTGATTCACTTTTAGTTAGTCGGGGGTTTTTCTCCGATACCGATGCGGCTGCTCGAGCGATTTTGGCAGGCGAGGTTAAGGTTTGCGACAGGAAAGATTTAAAACCAGGCGATAAGGTGATGCCTGATGTGGATGTGTCAGTTGCATCTAAAAAGCGATTTGTATCTCGCGGAGGAGAAAAGCTCGATTTTGCTATCAAGCATTTTGGGGTTGATATTCAGGGAGCAAATTGTTTGGATATAGGGTCATCCACCGGGGGGTTTAGCGATTGCCTTTTGAAGGCTCAGGCTGCGCATGTTACATGTGTGGATGTAAATTATGGTCAGCTTGCTTGGGAGATACGCAAAAATCCTAGAGTAAGCGTTTATGAACGCACAAACATTAAACTTGCTTGTCCAGAAGATATTGATGGCCCTTTTGATGTTGTTGTAATTGACGTGAGTTTTATTGGTCTTTCAAGCCTTGCAAGTAAAATCGCTAGCTTTATCAAACCGGGTGGATTGCTTCTTGCTCTTATAAAGCCCCAATTCGAGTCTCGCAAAGGAGAAACTGAAGGTGGGGTTGTATATGATGAGGATGTGCGTCTTCGCGTTGTAGATGAAGTGTCATCTGCAATGACATCTGTTGGATTAACTGTGATCGGGGTTGTTGCATCCCCTGTAAAAGGTCCTGCGGGAAATATTGAATACTTACTTGAGTGCCAGCGTCCTGCATAGCAATTTGGTAGTCTAGGCGGCAGAAAACGAATCGGTCAAAATCTAATGTGGTAACTTCAGTTTTGCTAAAATTTTGCATTGTGATTGCGTCTTTGTGATCACAATAAAGTTGAGTGAAGATTTATTCGACAGGAGCTCGAATTATGAAAGATAAGACCATTAAATTGTTTGACCTTAAACAGCGTTTTTCAATCGGTGTGTCGAAAACATTTGCCACAGGCTTGGCTTTGGTAATTGCTATGTTTGGACTATCTGCGTTGGGTTGTTCAGGTGAAGAAAACAATAATTCATCTAATGAGGAAGAAGGCATTGCGCGTCCTTTGCCAGCACTACATGTTGACGTAGTTGTAAAAAATGATGTCACAGGTGATGAACTCTATTCTGAAAATGGCGTTGAAGTTCCGGGTGCTAGTACTGTGTTGAGTGCACTTGATGCAGTGGGTGCAACATATGAGCTCAAGGAAAATGAATACGGAAAGTTTTTATATTCCCTTGATGATGTAAAAGATACAACCGATATTGGTCCTTTAGGCGAAGGCAATGCGTGGGTGTTTACAATCAATGGTGAAACCACAATTATGACATGCGATACAGCAGCTCTTGCAGATGGCGATAAGGTCGAATGGATATATGCGCCAACAGGAGTGGAGCCTGCGGCAGAAGGTGCAGTGGGAGATCCTGTGGCGCCATCATCTGAGTCTTCAGAGTCTCAAACACAGCAACAATCCTAATTATTGTTGCATGTAAACTAAGGAGATGCTGCATTGCATTTAAAAGCATTCAATAAGAGGCTTCGAAATGCAACGTATTGAATATAGGAGATGGCCATGGATCTAAATGCAGTAAATGGCGCCCTTGTTTCAATTACAGGCGTAATTGATGATTTTATGTATACATATATATTGGTCATCCTTCTTATAGCTGTAGGCATATGGTTTTCTATACGTACTAAATTCGTACAGATTCGATATATCAAAGAAATGTTTACATCGCTTGTATCGTCAAGTGACAAGATAAAAGATGAAGAGAAAGCCGAGTTTTCATCTGATGAGAAGCTTGAAAATGCAAGCTTGAATAATCATGAGAAGTTCAAAGCTAAATAGCAAATTTCATCTTTTCAGGCTTTGATGGTTTCAACGGCATCAAGAGTTGGAACGGGAAATATAGTAGGAGTTGCAACTGCTATATCTGTTGGAGGACCTGGAGCAGTTTTTTGGATGTGGCTGATGTCTATCATCGGTGCTGCATCAGCTTTTGTTGAATCAACATTGGCACAGATCTGGAAGATTAAAAATCCTGATGGAACGTTTCGTGGAGGACCTGCTTATTACATTCAGCAAGCACTAGGGAGCAGATGGCTTGGCGTTGTGTTCGCAGTTGCCTTGATACTTTGTTTTGCGTTTGGCTTTAATGGTCTTCAGGCATTTAATGTGACAAGCGCTATTGATTACTATGTTGTGGATGATTACGAATTAGCTGTAAATGCATTGATCGGTTTCTTAATGTTAATAGCAACGGCTGTTGTTATCTTTGGTGGCGCTCACAGGATTTCAGTTATCACGTCGGTCATAGTTCCTATCATGGCTATTCTTTATATCTGCATCGCTGTATGGACAACAATAAGTAACATCTCTGTTATGCCTGAGGTTTTTTCTCAGATCTTTACTGAGGCTTTCAGTGGAGCTTCGTTTGCAGGTGGTCTTGCGGGTTCTTGCTTGATGATGGGGATTAAGAGGGGTCTTTTTTCCAATGAAGCTGGTATGGGATCTGCACCAAATGCTGCGGCTACTGCTGATGTCTCACATCCATGCAAGCAAGGATTTGTTCAAAGCCTTTCGGTTTATATTGATACCATTCTTATTTGCAGTTGCTCAGCGTTTATGATGCTTATTTTCTATGTTCAAGACCCTACAACCGCACAAAGTGTAAATGGGATGCTGTTTGTGCAGCTTGCAATGAACCATACAGTGGGAGAATTTGGTATTCATCTCATTACGGCTGCGATTATTGCATTCGGTTTTTCATCTCTTATAGGAAACTATTTCTATGCAGAGGGAAATATAAAATTTATTAAAGATAATAAAACACTGCTTTTGGTATTTAGGCTTTTTTGTCTTGCAGCCATAATGTATGGAGCAGTAAACAGTTTTGATCTAGCCTGGAATCTCGCTGATATTTTCATGGGCTTTATGGCGATCATCAATTTAATTGCGATACTTTTGCTTGGAAAGTGGGCATTAGCTGCGCTCGATGATTATTCAAAGCAAAAACGCGAAGGTAAAAATCCCGTTTTTAATGCAGATACTATAGAGGGTATGCCAAAGACAGTGTGCTGGCATGAAAGTGATCAATAGAGATTCCGACAATTCAAAGGTTTTAACTCGGTCAAAATATATTTGGCTGTGTCGTGTTTGCTTTGCTGTAGTGTTCGTTTTGAATGTTACTTGCGCTTTTCAGTTCATTGTGTTGCCAGAAGCATATATGGGCGCATATCAACTTGAAGGTGTTTCAGGTAGGGCAGCAATTCAAGGTATAGGTGTTGCTTTTCTGATGTGGAATGCGACATACCCCGCTTTCATCGTTAACCCTAATCAATTTAAGGTGCTTGGTATTGTTATCTGTGTACAACAGGCAATTGGAGCCGTAGGTGAGACGATGATTATGTTTTCTCTTCCGGCTTCTGGATTTGAGCTACTTACGTCTTCTATTATTCGCTTTTTAGCTTTTGATGTTGTTGGGCTAATCGCTATGACTATGTGTACTTGCTTACTGTTTTTAGCAAGGAAGAACTCTGTATAGATGAAGATATCTATGTAAATGCATAGATATCATTGAAGTCTATGCAAGGAGTTTCTTGATACGCTCGATCGCTTCGATAGTTGCGTCTTCGTCACCAAATCCAGTGAGTCGAATATATCCTTCACCAGCAGGACCAAATCCAGCGCCTGGAGTTGTAACCACATACGCTTCTTCCAATAGCTTATTGAAGAAATCCCATGAACCCATATTATTTGGAGTTTTAGCCCATACATAAGGCGAATTTACTGCGCCAAATACCTGAAGACCGCATTCTTCAAGGCCGGTCTTAATGGCTTTTGCACGCTTTAGATATTCTGCAATCACCGCTTCAACTTGTGCTTTACCTTCTGGTGTATAAATTGCAGCTGCGCCTTTTTGAATTATGTATGAAGCTCCATTGAACTTAGTGGATTGTCTTCTCATCCACATATCGTTTAAGTTCTGTCCTTCTCTTTCAAGTTCATGAGGCACAACCATGTAACCACAGCGCATGCCAGTAAATCCGGCTGTCTTAGAAAATGACTTGAATTCGATGGCGCAAGTTTTAGCACCTTCTATTTCATATATGGAGTGCGGAATATCGTCTTCTGTGATGAAACGCTCATACGCAGCATCAAACATGATCACGGCATCTACTTCGTTTGCGTAATCCACCCATTGTTTGAGCTGGTCTTTATTAAGCACGGTGCCTGTTGGGTTGTTGGGAGAACAAAGGTAGATAATGTCTACATTTGTATTTGGAATTGCAGGGAAGAATCCATTTTCTGCTGTTGTTGGCATGTAATGTATTTTTGTCCAGCACTCTTTATCAACGTCATATTCTCCAGCGCGGCCAGACATAGCATTGCTGTCGACGTAAACAGGATACACTGGGTCACACACAGCAACTATGTTGTCTTCTGAAAAGATGTCTCCGATGTTTCCGCAGTCACTTTTTGCGCCATCGGATACAAAAATTTCATCAGCTGATATGTCTATCCCACGGGATTTGTAGTCACCCTCAACTATTGCATTGCGCAAGAAATCGTATCCCTCATATGGTCCATAACCCTTAAAAGTTGACGCATTGGTTTGTTCATCAACTGCCTCATGCATTGCAGCAACAACAGCGGGAACCAAAGGAGAAGTTACATCTCCGATTCCGAGACGTATTATCTTGGCGTCAGGACAAGCGCGTTCACAGGCATCAGTTCTTCTTGCGATTTCGGCGAAAAGGTAGCTTCCCGGAAGTTTTTTATAGTTTTCATTCATTCGTGCCATGGGGATCCTTTCAAATAGCAAGATCGATTGTTAGGGGTTTCATCAACTTCAACTGATAAAACATTAAATCCATAAGCTTCAAGTTTAGAAAAAATATCTTTAGCTAGGTTTTCCGCTGTTGTTCTAAAGGGAAGGATTGTAAGTGTGAATCCTTCGTCTTTTAAACAGGAAATAGTTTTTTCCGACAAGCTTCCGTCTTCTACAAGAAACGTGTGGTCGTATTGTTTGACGATGTCTTTTAGGGCATGCTTAAAATTTGAGAAGTCGCAAACCATCTCGCGTTCGTCCCCTGATGCAATGAGTTCTTCGGCATAAATTGTTGCAACTACTCTCCATCTATGCCCGTGTAAGTTTTCGCATTTGCCATGATATTCTGAGAGAAAATGAGCTGAATCAAAGCTGGCTTCTGCTTCTAGTTGATACACCTAAAAACTCCAAACAAATACATTTTGAATAAATTACATCTTCGATAAATCGAATAAATCGACAGACATTATAACTGTGAATTGTTTCAATTAGATATCTTCGAGGTAAGGTATGCATCCAGAAAATGAGTAATTGCCATCAGTGGCCAAAACAACGTGGTTTTCAGCTCCACCATATTCATGGTCTGTTGCATCAACGATTGAGATATGTGAAAAATAGCTTTTAAGTACATCTATTAATTTATACATGGCATAGGCTCCGGATTTACTCATATCAAGCACTACGTTTATCGCATAGATTCCTGCTTGATTAAGACGTGATTTAACCACCGATACCCCATAGGAGTCTAAAAGCTCATCTGATTGTTCTGAGGCTTTAAATGAGTCATTTATGATCGAATCGAATGTTTGCGCTGTATGTTCTAAATAATCAAGGCCTTCGTTGATATGGATAGAAAGCCTGTCGGATTTGCGGGTTTTCGCAAGGTGCTTTTCAAGTCTTTCCAGGTAGAAGTTATCCCGTGCGATATCTACCATCGTTGAATCTATCTCACATACATCTAATCTAACTTGAGGGTTTTCAATAATCGCGTGTTTTGGCCAGGAAAATCCTCCGCCGCCAATCATAAGGATGTTGCGTATGGTAAAGCCTTGTTTTTGCGCGTCGAAAATGTGATCAAATGCTCTGATGTATTCAAATGTGGGCTCTGCCCAGTTTTTACCAAGATAGGTAGCAGATTGTAAAGAGTCGTCAATTCTTAAAAGTTTAAGAATTCGCCCCGATGATTCCATCGCATAGGATATTTCTGCATCACCAAATGCGGTGGCAATTTTCTTTTTTGGGAAGAATTTTAGAGGGTACGGCATTTTACGAATTCTTCTGAAAGACTAGGTATTCGTTTGAGGAATTGTTTTTACCATCCGCAAAAAACCTAGCGATAATTCTTCCGTTTGCATATTCAGCTACATGAATTAGATCTTCAATTTCACTGTCGGAAAACCCATGGCAGAACCTATAAGCTCCAGCTTGGTTTTGCCATCCTAAAATCCTGTCGCCACTTTTATGATCCATTGCAATGTTTAATGATTCTTCAGCAGATTTGCTTGTCGCATCAGCCTTTTTCTTTGATTTAGGTTCATCTAAAAATCTCCAAAGCGACATACAAACGATCCCCTTTGGATTTACAGACGACATAATATCGCGAAGGATTTTAATGCGAAGTTTGCCGGTTGGAATGTGATGAAAAAATCCGAATGCACAAATTGCATCGTATGGTTTGCCATCATTCAAGCATAAAAGCTTAGGTCGTAAATCATCTTTTAGAGCTAAATCAATCACATCAATAGAGGCACAGGTTGCATTTATTTGTCTCAGAAGATCGCTTTTTCCGAGTGCTAAAAGTTCATTGCAAGAATCTATACATACACATCGCGGTTTTAGACAATCATTCTCACAAGTTTTTAATTCGGAGTCCAAGAAGTGTTCGAATCTTAAATTTCCACAACCTATATCGAGAATAGTCGGTTGATTGTTGTCAAGAAATGCTCTGTCACAAAAACCTTTTTGCTTCAGAATTTCAAATAGCTGTATCCATCCATCCCATGGTTTTTGACGCGTATTAGAAAAAGAGTCAGAGTTCTTTTCGTAAAAAGCCTTATTCAATTCATTTAGTTCAATGATCGATGTGTTGTTCAAAAGATCTCCACAGGTCTATTTCGCAGACCTATTCTGTAGGTCTATATGTGTGCATGCAAGTATAATCCGATGACATGAGAAAAACATTAGATGAATTAGTTAAATCAATACGTGCTAATAGCGATTTTGATACGGATGCTCTTGATTCTTTAATTAGGCGGAGAAATCGAGAAGAGCATGATGGTACACGCAGGATTGCGAAAAGGCGTTTGCTTCCGGTTTATCTGGAATGTCGGAAAAACAAAGACGATTTTTGGCGAGCTTGGAATTTAAGTACAGCAGAAGATGAGAGGATCATCAAGCTTCTTCGGGCTAAGCCTAGAAGAACTGCATCTGGCGTTGCAACTGTGACACTGCTTACAAAGCCCTGGCCTTGTTCCAACGATTGTATATATTGCCCAAATGATATCCGTATGCCTAAAAGCTATTTGTCTGATGAGCCGGCTTGCCAGCGTGCGATACGATGTGCATTTGATCCCTATCTTCAAACTTATTCACGTCTGAGCACTTTAAAAGATATGGGGCACATAACCGATAAAGTCGAGATTATTGTACTTGGCGGCACATGGGATGATTATCCAGAAAGCTATAGGGTTTGGTTTGTTCTCCAAGTGTTTAGGGCACTAAATGAGTTTGGCACTGAAGCAGGTGCAATAGAGGCAAAACGAAGAAGGTCAGCACTTGGGGTTGAGCGTTATGTGGACGAATACAAGTTTGGGCAGCAATCGAGCACTGACGCGCAAGCTCATGATGGTTTAAACGATTTAAACGGGTCGCTTGATCTGAAAAATTCCAAAGAGAAAAGTGAGTATATTCAGCACCTGCAAAATAGAATTGATGCGGGAGAGCTTTCATATAACGACGCTTTTCGTGAATTAGGGGATATCTACTCAAAAGTTATTGATGAAGAATTACTGCAGATAGATGCTGATACTGCTTCTATGCAAATTGATGAATCCGACGGAGATAGTCATTCAGTTAAAGATATAAGTGTGCTTTACGACAAACTCATAGGCGAACAAATCAAGAATGAAGATGCGGCTTGCAGATGCGTTGGACTTGTGTTTGAAACGCAGCCGGAAAAGGTGAGCAGCAAGTCTCTTGAGCATTTAAGACGCCTAGGGTGTACAAAGCTACAAATTGGGATCCAAAGTACAGATGACGAGATTTTAAAAGCTTGCAGAAGAGTGTCAAGGTTTACAGACATTAAGTCTGCGCTTTCGCTTATGCGTCTTTATGGGTTCAAAACACACGTACATATTATGGATAATCTGCCCTTAGCAACACCTGAAAGCGATATACAACAATTTAAGAATTTGGTGGATGATCCGGCTCTAAGGCCAGACGAAGTAAAGCTTTACCCGTGTGCTTTAGTTGCGTCTTCTCATTTGATGGACGAATACGAAAACAAGAGATGGACTCCGTATTCTGAGGATGTTCTTACATCTGTTTTAGTTGATTCGCTTTTAGTTACGCCCGTGTATATGCGAATATCGCGCATGATAAGGGATATTTCATCAAAAGACATAGTAGCCGGGAATAAGAAAACCAACTTAAGACAGATGGTTGAAACAAAAGCTCAAAGTACTGGCAAAATCGTACATGAAATGCGCATGAGAGAAATTGCATGCGATGATCTTGACCTAGATTCTTTGACAATCGATGTTGTTTCATACGATACGCTATCGACCCAGGAATACTTTTTGCAATATATCGATCAAAAGGGAAGGCTTGCCGCTTTTCTTCGCCTTTCCCTTCCAGATAATAACTGCATTCAAAAGCTTAAATGCGAAAACCCCGAATGTGCACTTGACGACAACGACGCGATGATTCGAGAAGTGCATGTATATGGTCGCGTATCGAGGTTGCACGAATCGGATGCTGGAAATCAGCATGTAGGTTTGGGGCGAAAGTTGGTAGACAAGGCAAAAAGCATTGCAGCGTCAAATAGCTATAACGGCGTTAAAGTAATAAGCGCCATCGGCACCAAAGGATATTATCGAAAGCTTGGCTTTGAGGATGCAGGTCTTTATCAGAGAGCTTCTTTAATAGCTTCTAGCAAATCGTAGTACTCCTCATATGCTGGAATATCTGGATATGTTGCCTTAAGCTCTTCTGTTGTTCTAAAAAAGAAACCTGCTTTGGAATTTAGGATCATCCCAAGATCGTTAAAAGAATCCCCCGATGCAATGGTCTCAAGGCCTGCTTCATGCAATGCGCAAACTGTGGTCTTTTTAGTTTCTTCGCAACGCATTTTGTATCCGGTTATTTTTCCGTCTTCAACAATAAGATCGTTACAAAAAACAGTAGGCCATCCAAGTTTTGGAAGAAGGGGTTTTATAAATTGAGTAAATGTATCTGAGACGATTATGAATTGTGTGACTTCTTGAAGCATATCAAGAAACTCTTTTGCGCCAGGAAGCGGATCGATTCCTTCAATTACTTTCTGGATATCTTCTATTCCGTACCCATTATTGTTTAGTACATCAAGCCTAAATTGCATGAGTTTGTCATAGTCGGGTTCATCTCTTGTTGTGCGCTTGAGATCTTCCAACCCAGTAGCTTCAGCAAAAGCCACCCATATTTCCGGCACTAAAACACCCTCTAGGTCAAGACATACAAGATTCATTCGTTCATCCTATCCATTGGTTTTATACGCGCTAAGATAATAGGATAAGCTTGTTGTGACGTTTACTTCGTTTTGAATGCAAGTGGCGGACGGGCGAAATTATGAGTGCTTAGATTCGAAATATAGTTTTGGTTCTTAAGCGTGTTATCTTTATTAACTAGTTTAAATTTGAAGACTCATAGCGTTTTGCATAGAAGGTGGAATTAAAATGAACGCATTAAACGATATTAATAAAGAGTTGCTTTCAAGCTGTTCTCACTGTGGGAAATGTCGAAATAATTGTGAAGTTTTGCAAGCTCCGGATCTGGATATAGGAGAGATCGAAGATGCCTATTCGCAGATCATTGAGCTTTCTGGAAATGAGCGTTTGGATGCGGTGCGGGCTTGTGTGAGCGAAAAACCGTCTCTGTATAACGCGCTTCGTCAGTGCTGTTTTTGTGGGCACTGTACGTCTGATTGTGCAAGTCATATAGCGGCTCCTTCAGTTATGCGTAAGTGGCGTCAGTTATTTTTGGATGCAGGAATTACGAACGAAAATGATTCAAAGCTTGTAATGGTTGATAACGAATGGCATATTTTTTCTGCGTATCGCGCAATATATGGAGTCGCCTATCCAGAATTTGTGACTTTAGATGGGGCGGCTGAATATGGTCCTGGATGGGTTGATACTCTGTTTTTTCCAGGGTGTTCGCTTGTAACATATGCTCCAAATGTGATGTGCGCTATTGCAAAATGGTTAGATGATACAGGCATTAAGTGGGCCTATTCGGATAGTTGCTGCGGAAGTCCTCTTATGAGCGCTGGACTGTTTGATCGTGCAAATTCGCATCGACGGGGTCTTGTAGATAAGATGCTGGACGCTGGTATTACCCGAATGATTACCGTGTGTCCAGGATGTGCGGATGAGTTTAGAGAAGATTTACCCGATGAGATCGAATTGGTTCCACTTCCTGAGGTTTTACTTAGTGGGGCAGAGCAAAGAATCACCAATGGCGGAGAGTCCGGGTTTTCTCCAATGCAATTTGATGCGGTAACATTTTTTGACTCATGTCATGACAGAGATGATGTGCGTAACTCTCAAGCACTTCGGAAACTTTTTGCTGAGCATATGCCAAATACAAACCAATTGGAAATGGATCACAATATGCAACACACTCTTTGTTGTGGCGCCGGAGGAGCTGTCGGATCATATGATCCAGTGATTACCGACACTAGGGTTTGGCGCGTGATCAATGAAGCAAAAGCAACAGATGCCGATCACTTGATCACAATGTGTCCAACATGTACATACACGATCGCGCAAGCTTGCCTTGCAAACCCAGAAGCTGCCATAGAAAACTACCATTATCTTGAAGTTCTTTTTGATGTGAAGGTGGATTGGAAAACAGTTTTTGGTAATCTTGAAAGCATGTGGACGGGAGAGTACGGCCCGTGGCTTAACCAGACCTTTTTTGCATAAATTCCAGAAAGGTGCATAAGGATATGGACAAGCACGAACAATCATGGCCACCAAATGTCAGTGATGCTTCATCTGAGCGTCGCGAATATATGCGTGATGATATTGTTCGCAGATATGATGAAGAGAGTGCTGCCCGTGCAAGAAATGCGCGCCTAAAGACACAAGAAGTGATAAACAAATATGAAGTCAATTCATTAAATGCAAAACTTCGAGCTGAGCAGCGGGAGGTACTGGAAAGGCGCAGGCGTGAGCAAGAAGTAATACGAGCCGCTGAAAGGCGAGCTCAACGAGATTTAGAGCAGGCTCAAGCAAGATCAGACGCGGCAGGTGCTGACATCTTGATGGCTGAGCAGCGAAAAGAACGCGTGGCTGTTCCGCTTAGCTCGAAAGAAAGTCATGAAAGGACAACTCTTTCTAGAGAAGGTTATGAGCGCGCACGTCAAGACAGAGATTTTTTATCACCCACACGTACTGCCAGAACGTCTAATAGGGAATTAATTGACGGAAGAGGAAGCGTTGATTCCAGAGCTTTCAATGAGTTCAATGAACTTGTTGGGTATACGATTGATGGTAGAGATAGACATGACCCGATGGTTGATACGACCATCTCGCCTTCCAGGTGGGCATCTCGTGCAGGACAGGATACTTACTTGCATCCTGGAATTACGCAACATCTTCCAAGTTCTCAAAACATGCATCGAAGAAGATCTGATAGGGATATTGGATCATTAAGCGACACAATATCCGGTCGTAGAAACTATACCGCTCCTAAAAGTGGGTATGCTGCTCTTCCTGGATTTGTGAAGATCGCTATACCTTTACTTGTAGTTTTAATCATCATCCTTGTTGCGATATTTTGTCTTTAAGGCGAGTTAAAGCAAGCTGATTAAAGAAAACGTATAAAAATTAAGAACCTTCGTTAAAAAATACCAATTGCTTTTGCTCCGAAGTATCCCAATACGCAAATTCCCAATATGATTCTGTATACACCAAATGCCGTGAAATCGTTTTGCTTTATATATCCCATCAAAAACTTAATCGACAAAATTGAAACAACGAAAGCGGTTACTATTCCCACGACTAAAACGCAAGCTTCGGTAGATGTTAAATACAATCCGATCGTTGCGATATATTTGATTAGTTTTAAAAGCCCCCATCCGAACATCACAGGTATTGCTAAAAAGAAAGTGAATTCTGCAGCCGCTGTTCTTGAGCACCCGCAAAGCATGCCGCCTATGATGGTTGATCCAGAACGTGATGTTCCAGGTATTATTGCCAGCACTTGAAAACATCCAATCTTAATGGCTGTTTTCCAGTTGATTTCATCAACGCTTTGTACTTTGAATAAAGACATTTCTGCATCGTCGCCATCGCCTTGAGTCTTTACGACTCTAGCGTGTTTGCCGCGTGGTGTGGTTGGTGAATGCTCTATCAGGAAGGTTTTTTCGCGACGTCTGTTATGAGCTTCCAAAAGGATGAATATAATCCCATAAACAATAAGTGCAATGGCTACTGTCCAAGGATTGTAAAAATGCTCAGTGAAGAAATCATCAAACGCAATTCCTACAACTGCCGCAGGGATACAACCTATAACAACCATTCCCCAGAGTCGCCAAGTTGAGGTGCGCTCTTTAGGAGTTTTCTTTCTGGAAAATGGATTAAGCTTTCTGAAATACAGAATTATTACGGCACAAATTGCCCCGATTTGTATAACGACCAAGAAAAGTTCAAGAAATTTTGCGCTTACGTCCAGGCTCGCAAATTGATCCACCAAAATCATGTGTCCCGTAGATGAAATTGGGAGCCACTCAGTTATTCCTTCAACAACACCTATAAAGAAAGCTTTCAGAGCTTCAATGAGCATATCCAAAAGGTACTAACACCTCCACAATGGCTTAATTACTTAAAATTTTATTCGGCCATATTTTGAGTATCGATAATTAATATAGCGATTTTTGAAGCAAAGGTTTCTTAAAAATCAATGGCATAGGATTTTCTCATATTCAATATAGCTTCATAGCGAGATATGCTCTATGGACTGTTAACGTTTAGAAATGGCTGAGTAACGCTAATGCATCAGTTAGATGTTTAGTGTTTTCTCAATGTAGTATTTCAGGAGTATTCCAGATGAATGTTCTGATGTAGGCAAGGAGGATGTGATGGATTGCCTTTATGACATGCATTGCCACCTAGATTTCGCAGATGATGAAATAAATGTTGCGAAGAACTCAAAAGATCTGCAAATTGAAGCTATTACATCAACAGTTATGCCATCTAGCTATGTTGGCGCAAAAGGTAAGTTCTCTGATTTTGACAATATTCGTACTGCTTTAGGTATGCATCCATGGTGGATTGCTGATGGACGTGTAACCGAGGCAGATATTTCAAGGTTTTGTACGCTTTGTCCAGAAACGTCGTTTATCGGTGAAATTGGTCTTGATTTACATGGTAAATTCAAACTATCTCATGATCGTCAGGTTCTTTGTTTGTTACGGTTGATAGGTGCCATTAAGGAATCCGCAGATAGCAAGATTATTTTCTTTCATGCGGTCAAATCAGCCGATGAGTTGATGAGTATTATTCAAGAACATGGCCTTTTGGAAAACAATATTTGTGTCATGCATAGTTTTTCGGGTACTCCTAATGAATTTGGACGTGCGATATCCCTTGGTTTTTATTTCTCAGTAGGTATGAGAATGCTTGGAAATAAACAAGGTCTAGAATTTGCTCGTGCGATCCCTGATGAACTGCTATTTCTTGAAACTGATGCTCCGGCGCATGAGGGGAGTGACTGGGATGCGGGTACTTGGAGGCAAGAGCTTGAAAATGTTGCTAAAGGACTTGCAGAAGTTCGAGGCGTTAGCTATACAGAGATATCTGAGTTAACCTCGACAAACGCTAGGTCGGTCTTATCCAGCATTGCTTAAAGTCAGCTAATTAAGCTTAAAGTTAAATCAAAATTAAAATTACCCACGAATTCTGAAGCCCTCATATCGGGTAAGTCTTTTGCGCTATCATAGCAACTTGCAAAATGCCTTGATTCAAGGTTTATAAGACTATCCAAATACATATACCAAGATGGAAGGACTCAAATATGCCTGAGGAAAATGCGGCGTTTACCGAGATTGAGCGTCATAGGGATCAAATTGATGAACTTGATCGCGAGATAGTCAAACTTTTAAACAAGCGCGCAGGCCATTCTCTCGTTATTAGAGGATTAAAACCTGAGGCAAAAATGGGTCTTTTTGATGCAAAGCGCGAAGAAGAAATTCTTGTCAAGATTTGTGAGTATAACGAAGGGCCTCTCTATAACGAGAATTTGCGTGAAATATATCAAACGATACTTAAGGTAATGAAGGAGACCCCATCAATATGAAGCAAGTAAGTATTCCTCCAATTCCTGATCTCGGACAACGTACAGATGAGATAACAATTTATGCAGGGCCTTGCTCTGTGGAGTCTCAAGAACAATTTGATGAAATTGCTGAATGTGTTAAGGATTTGGGACTTCATTGGGTAAGGGGCGGCGCATTTAAGCCTCGTACAAATCCGCACTCTTTCCAAGGACTTGGCGAAGAGGCATTGCAGATCATGAAGCGTGCGGGAGATGAATATGGGCTTTTAACCCTTACAGAAGTCATGGACTCTGCTCATTGTGAGCTGGTGCATTCTTATGTTGACGGCCTTCAGGTTGGAGCTAGGAATTTCCAAAACTTTTCGTTGTTAAAAAAGATCGGACAGGTAACAGCTGAATCTCACAAGATGGTTCTTTATAAGCGAGGATTTGCTGGAACGATTGCTGAGTGGTTAGCTGCATGTGACTATATATCTAATTGTGGCAATGACAACATTGTGCTTTGTGAGCGCGGTATTCGTACATTTGAGACGGCAACACGCTTTACGCTAGATATTGCAGCAGTGCCTGTAATTCACAAGCAGTCGTTGTATCCGGTATGTATCGATGTTTCGCATCCTGCAGGACAGCGTGATTTGATTCCATCATTGGCTAAAGCTGCAGTGGCTGCGGGTGCCGATTCTTTGATGATTGAGGTACATCCGAATCCTCCCGAGGCGCTATCGGATGGTCCTCAGCAACTAACGCCTGCACAGTTTAGGGAGCTTATGGAAGAGCTACGTGAACTTGCAGCAGTGTTAGGTAAGAAAATCGTCTAGCATGTATTTGAAAACGTCGAACAACTAATTAATGGAGGGCGATTTGCCTCTAGAACTGAATAGCTTAAACGAACCCCAAGCCGAAGCAGTAAGCATAATAGATGGGCCACTTTTGGTTTTAGCTGGTGCTGGGAGCGGGAAGACCCGTGTGCTCACGTATAGGATTGCAAACATAATCGAGTCAAAAGCCGCGCATCCTTGGGAAATCCTTGCGATCACTTTTACAAATAAAGCAGCAGCAGAAATGCGCGAAAGACTGACATCTCTTATTGGTGCCTCATCTAGAGGCATGTGGGTGTCTACGTTTCATAGTATGTGCGTTCGTATTCTTAAAAGTAATGCGGAGCTTCTAGGGTTCACACGTAACTTTACGATTTATGACACTGATGACCAAAAACGTCTGATAAAAACAATCATGGCTGAGATGGATATCAATCCAAAGTTATTTCAACCTGGTTCAATTATCAATAGAATTTCGATGGCAAAAAACGAACTCATTGTTCCGCTAGATTTTGAAAATGATGTAACTGATCCGGTAGGGAAAGTTGCAGCGCGGGTATATATCGAGTATCAAAAGCGCCTAAAAGAATCCAACGCAATGGATTTTGACGACCTGCTTATATATACATATTTGTTGTTCAAAAACCACCCTGATATTTTGCAGCTATATCAAGACAGGTTTCGCTACATACTAGTTGACGAATACCAAGACACAAATCATGCACAATATGCAATCACGCAAATGCTTGCTCTTAAAAACCGGAACATCATGGTCGTGGGAGATGATGATCAGTCGATTTATTCGTGGCGTGGAGCGGATATCAGAAACATCTTGGAATTTGAACAGGATTGGCCAGATGCACATGTTGTAAAACTTGAGCAAAACTATCGTTCATCTGGAAATATCTTGGCCGCAGCAAATAAGGTGATTGCAGGGAATGCTCACAGAAAGCAAAAAAAACTGTTCACGGAAGCCGGCGATGGCGAAAAAATAGGCGTCTATTATGCAACTGATGAACGGGACGAAGGAAGATGGATTGCATCTGAGATAGAGCGTGCTCATGCAAAGGGTGCACCATATGGTTCAGTTGCAGTTTTCTATAGAACAAACGCACAGTCTCGTATGCTTGAAGATATGCTTTTGCGAGCAGGTGTTCCATATCGAATCGTTGGTGGTACAAAGTTTTTTGATAGAGCCGAAATTAAAGATGTGATGGCCTATCTTACGTTGGTTGTTAATCCTTCGGACAATGTGTCGTTTGAGCGCGTAATAAATGTTCCCGCAAGAGGAATTGGTAAAAGTACCATAGAAAAAATCCATGCTATATCTGTGCAGTATTCAATGCCTATGATGCAAGCCGCAGAAATGCTTCTTGCAGAAGATGATATAAGACAGGCAACAAAAAATGCCATCGCAGGTTTTCTAAACAGCATTCAGGAATGCGGTCAATATGAAGGAGATTTGCGTCAAGTTGTAGAGCGCATTGTCGAAATAACCGGTGTTATGTCTGCACTTCAAGACAAGGGTACAGATGAAGCTTATGCACGTGTGGAAAACATTAAAGAATTTTTTGGTGTAGTTCAGGAATTTACTGAAACACACGATGATGCCGATGCGCTTTTTGACGTACCGTCTTTAACCGAAGAGACTGAAGAAGGTGAAGAGCCACCTCGTCAACTTCGAGGGGATTCACTTTCTGACTTTATCGAGTGGGTAAGGCTTAGAACTGACCTTGATACTGTATCTCAAGGAGACGATGCTGTTACGCTTATGACGGTACATTCTGCAAAAGGTCTTGAGTACGACAGTGTTTTTGTGGCAGGTATGGAAGAAAGCATTTTTCCGCATATGGCGTCTATGATGGATGCTCAAGGTGTAGAAGAAGAGCGCAGACTTGCATATGTTGCGATTACACGCGCAAGAAAAAAGTTATGCCTTACATGCGCGCAAACCAGAAAACTTTTTGGGCAAACTAATGCAAATGCGCCTTCAAGGTTCTTAAAGGACATACCATCTGAACTTCGTGATACCAAAGGATTGGGATCTGCTGGATTTTCTGGAACAGGTTGGGAAAAACGTGGAAGCAGAAGAGGCATTGCTGGCTCTGGGACTGAGGCTGGAGATGGACGTGTATTTGGCCAATCAAGTGCTGGTGGCCATTTATCTTCTAGAGGCCAATCCGTGCGCAGAAGCTCAGATTCTGGCAAACGCGCAGGTGCTCACGAGCATTTTATGAAAGGCGATGTGATCGACCATAAAACATTTGGTCGGGGATTTGTTATAAAGGTCGATGGTGACACACTTCACGTTAAGTTCGAAAAGACTGGTCAGGTAAAAAAGTTGCTTAAAGACTATGCGCCAATCGTGAAAATTAAATAGGGTGTCATCAGTAGTGAAAGAAGATAATTTGAGTAAACCCAAAGTGTTGGATACATTTTGCGAGCTTGCATCAATTGAAAGCCCTTCTTGGCATGAAGGCTCCATGCAAGAAAAATGTATGCAGGAATTCTTAAGTCTAGGATTTAATGTTATAGCCGACGATGCGAAAGCAATTGTTGGCGGGGATGCTTCAAATGTGATTTGTTATTTGCCGGGCACATCACTGGAAAATGGTGAAGCCTCTGATATCGTTGCTTTTTCTGCGCATATGGACACAGTGCTTCCTTGTGCTGAAATTTCGATTAAAAGATGTGAACGTGAGTGCAATGGGCAGATGGTAGAAGCGTTTGTGAGTGAAGGCGAAACGATTCTTTCTGCTGATGATAAAGCCGGTATTGCGTCCATTATTGAAGGAATCACAGCGTCTTTAGACAGCAATGCAAATCGTGCGGGATTTCCATCAATAATTGTTGTTCTTACAGTTTGCGAAGAACAAAGCCTTCTTGGATCCGGTGCTTTGAAAATAGATACCGTAAAGACATGCATTGAGTCTTTTCAAGAATCTTCAAGCTTTAAACAAGACTGCGCACTTCAAATTAAACATGATTTGCAGGCACTTCAAAACGGGCATATTCCAATGTATGTACTCGATGCTGACGGAGCACCTGGATCTGCAATTCTTAAAGCGCCATGTCACTATACGTTTAAGGCTGAATTTAATGGTCGAGCAGCACATGCTGGTGTTGAGCCAGAAGCCGGTGTGTCTGCAATTGAGGTGGCATCAATGGCTATATCAAATATGCCGCTTCTTAGAATCGATGCTGATACAACAGCGAATATTGGAACAATTGACGGTGGGGTAGCCACTAATATTGTTGCTTGTAGATGCATTGTTGAAGGTGAATGCAGATCTTTGGTAGAGGATAAAGCTATACATCAGCGCGATGCTATGCAAAAAGCTATGGAAGATGCCTGTAAAGAGTATGGTGCGACGCTAAACGTAGAGTGGACATATGATTATCCAAGTATTTCATGGGACGAGTCAAACGATGTTGTTGTGCATTTCAAGCAAGCCGCAGAGGCATTAGGTCTTGCTTATCAATCGGTATCAACTGGTGGAGGGGCTGATGCAAATATTTTGCAGACAAAAGGCTTTGATGCACTGACTCTGGGTATTGGGATGACCAATTTCCACTCAACAGATGAATGGATATCGCTTATAGATCTAATAGATGATGCGAGATTAGTGGAAGCTATCATCGCTGAATACATTCGCAAAAATTAGTCTTATAAAAAATTCGGAGGGTAAGATGAAACCGTCAGTCATCGTCTGTGGACATAAAAACCCTGACAATGACTCTATATGTTCTGCTGTTGGCTATGCTTATTTAAAAAATGCTATAGCTAAACGAGATGGAGTTAAAACAGATAAATATCAAGCATATACGCTGGGTGCGCTGCCACCTGAAAGTGAATGGATTTTAAAGAAAAACAATATTGATGCGCCGCGCCCACTAACACATGTGCATCTTCGCGTAAAAGACGTAATGACTGAAAATCCAATTTCCATATCTAAGAATGCAACAATGCTTGAAGCAGGTCGTCTTCTTAGAAAGCATAATATTCGCTCTTTAGTTGTTCTAGATGATGATGGTAAGTTTCTAGGGCTTATTTCTACACGTGCCATTGCCGAGCGCTATATTTCAGCAACAGATGAACTTGCAGAAGGGGATCCCGCATCAAGTATGGCGGTTGCAAGTTCTTTGATTGATTCTTTGACGCAAAAAGTTGAAGAACTCATGGCCACAAATGTGCTTGTCTTAGAAGCAGATGGTCTAATGAATGAGGCTGCAGTTGATCTTGTGGAAAGTGAGCTTCGCGAAGGAATTGTACTAGATACTACAGGTCGTCCTTTAGGTATAGTTACGCGTTCAGATGTAGCAGCAGCGCCTAAACGTAAAGTTATCTTGGTTGACCATAATGAAACGCGCCAAGCAGCTCCTGGTCTTGAAGAGTCAGATGTGCTTGAAATAATTGATCATCATAGAATTGCAGATGTCTCAACTGCAAATCCGATTCGCTTCTTGAATCTCCCATGGGGCTCCACCGCAACTATCGTGACTTATGAGTTCAGACGCGAAGGGATTGAAGTTCCGCAAAGTATTGCAGAAGTGCTTTTGTCAGCCATTATGACTGATACGGTTATTTTGAAATCTCCAACCACAACTGATATCGATAGAGATCAAGTTGATTATCTTTGCGGTGTTATTGGATGCGATCCTGTGGAATTTGGGTTGGAGGTATTTCGCGCGCGCGGTGGGGATGAGGGAATGCCCATCAAGAGTTTTGTTGAAAGCGACTCAAAGGAATTCCAAGTAGGTGACAGTACTGTTTTAATTGCACAACACGAAACAGTAGACCTTAAAGCTGCCATGACTCGTGAGGCGGAAATTCGCGAGCATATGCAGAAAATTTTAAGTGCAAAAGGATATGGATTTGTACTCTTGATGATTACAGATATTGTGGCAGAAGGCAGTCAATTCATTCTTGAAGGAAATCCAAAAGCTGTAGAGCATGCTTTTGATATTAAGGTGAATCCAAATGGCGGAAATTGGATGCCCAGTATCCTTTCGCGTAAAAAGCAGGTCATAACTAAACTTCTATAGACATTGCTGTTATATAGGATGGATATTATTGCTTTATAGGTCTAGCAAGGAGGCGATATGTTCTGTCCAAAATGTGGCACCGAAAATCCAGACGGTGCAAAGTTTTGTGCTTCATGCGGCCAACAGATGAGGTCACAGGAAGAAACTCAAAAACCAGCAACCACACAAACTGCCACAGATGCGCAAGCAGGTACTGCAATGCCTACAAATGTAGCCGCTGGTGTGATTGCTGCTTCGAAAAAGAAAAAGATCGTACCAATGGCGATCGGCGGTGTAATAGTCCTTATCATCGTTATCATCTTTATTCTTTTTGCAACAAAAGTTTTGACATTTGACACTCGCGTAAATGAAGAAAACTTCCCTAACACATTGATGCGCCAAGCGGTTTTACGTGATGTAGACAAAGATGGCGATGAGATTCTAACGAAAGAAGAGCGAGAGTCTGTAACCACTGTCGCATATAACGGTCATGCTGCGGTGCTCATTTCTGATGGTCAGTCAATGGATGATAGTTATTTAAGCATTGTTGAAATGCGCCTTGAGGAAAACAACGCCGGAGGACTTGCATCAGGAGATGTTTTTACAAGCCTTAAGCATTTCCCTAATGTTAAAAACGTAGTTATGCCATCAGCTGGCATTAGTGAGGCTGATATGGCAAATGTGCCAAAAGCTGAATATGTCGATCTTCGTGGTAATTCAATAACAGAGCTTAATTTATCTAAGAATTCAGCAGTTCAATCTCTGTTCTGTGATCCTTCAGTGGAGTTGACTGGGTTAGATGAGGCAAATCTCTACTTTAGAGAACTTCCAAAAAAGGAGAAAGAAACTTACTCTGGAAGTTCATCTTCTAATAGTAAGGACTTTATTTATGACGTAAAAGGCAGGTTAACAAAAGTAGATATTGGTGATTCAGATTATGACTGGACTTTTGAATATGATGACCAAAATAGGTTGTCAGCTTGCCTTGTGTATGGGGAGAATTTTACGTATACATACAACGATGATGGAACTTTAGGAGAATGGGAATATCATTACAGATCATCTGACGATAAGTATGGTTTCCGTTTTGAGTACGATGAATCAAAGAACCCAGTAAGGTCAGTACCATTCGGTGGTTCTTCTGGATCGGAGACCTCATATACTTACGAATATACTGACGGAAAGTTAGCAGCGGGGCACTATTCATACAAATATAATCAATCATCAACTTCAACTGAAACAACGTATTCATTTAACGACCAGGGACTTTTAGCTTCTTCTGATACAACAAGTACGTCTACATATTCATCAAGTCCAAGTTATACGGGTACTGATAAAACCGAATATGGCTATAGTGATAATGGAATGCTTGTAAGTATCAGTGACACTTCTAAATGGTCCGATACTACCTATACAAATTCATGCACTGCCGAGAGAACTGATAATCTTGCGGTAAGCATAACAGCTAAAAGCAGCGATACTACATTTGTGCAAAATAATGAGTTTGACAGTAGCGGTTACCCTGTAAAGATGACCCTCAATAGTAGGTATGGACAATCTTCCAGTACATATACAACGACTACTGAAACTGAATATATAAAATTTGTATCTTCTAATGACAATGTCGAATCTATTTTAACTACACCATATTTCAGCCATGTTATCGATGCTGTACAACTGGGCGAATTGGGAGGAGTTTTAGGACCTATGACGCCTTATAGAAACGGTGGCGGTGGTTTCTATCCATTTTCTCAAGATGTTTATATGCCGCAGTTAATGAATGCCAAACTTATGGGGGTCTATCCACAAATGGATCAGTGCCCTCATGAAAAAGAACTCTTTGATAAAGCAATTGAGGCATTTAAGGCTACTGAATAACAGGTGTTATATATATCTAGAGGTGGGGTACAGATTTGTCTGTATCCCACTTTTTTGTTGCAGAAGTTACTGTGCTGTAACTCTCAATAGCCGCTTAAGAAATAAATGAATCGTTTATGGATACTCCCGGGTGCGTGGCGTTTGACACGCTGGGAAGGTAACTATAGTATTGCAACTCGCGCCTTAAAATGGGTCGTAATATTAACTAGTAAAGCCTGTACGGGAAAAGATTGGAAAGGAAAAAGCTTTGCCTACTATCAACCAACTTGTGCGCAAGGGGCGCAAGAAGCAGGTCGAAAAGAAAAAGACACCTGCACTCAAGGGCAATCCGCAAAAGCGCGGAGTTTGCACCCGTGTTTACACGACAACCCCGAAAAAGCCTAATTCAGCTCTTCGTAAGGTTTGCCGTGTAAGACTAGTAAATGGAATGGAAGTTACCGCATACATTCCAGGTATTGGTCACAATCTTCAAGAGCACTCAATGGTTTTGATCCGCGGTGGTCGTGTTAAGGATCTTCCAGGTGTTCGTTACAAGGTTATCCGCGCTGCACTTGACTGCGCACCAGTTGATAACCGCATGCAAGCAAGAAGTCGCTACGGAGCTAAAAGACCTAAGTAGCAATCGTTAAGACGCGCGGGCATATTTGCCTAATGGCCGTACCACTCGACCCGAAGCGCGCAGAGAAAAGGAGAAACGCATGCCACGTCGTGCAGCAGCAACAAGAAGGCCAATTCAGCCTGATGCAAAGTACAACAATCGTCTTGTCACTCAACTGATCAACAAGATCATGATGGATGGCAAGAAGTCTCTCGCCGAGCGCATTGTCTATGGAGCGTTCGACATTATTCAAGAGAAAACTGGCGAGGATCCACTGTCGGTATTTAAAAAGGCAATGGACAACGTTCGCCCTGAACTTGAGTGCAAGCCAAAGCGTGTAGGTGGCGCAACCTATCAGGTACCAATGGAGGTTAACTCCAGACGCGCTACAACCCTTGCTATTCGTTGGATTGTGGACTACTCCCGTACAAGGCGTGAACACACAATGAAAGAGCGCTTGGCAAGCGAGATTATCGAAGCTTCTGAAAACACCGGTAATGCTATCAAGAAGCGCGAAGATATGCGCAAGATGGCAGAAGCGAACCGTGCGTTTTCACACTATCGCTTCTAAGGCAGGATGAAAATGGCACAATTACCACTTAAAGACACACGTAACTTCGGTATCATGGCTCACATTGATGCTGGTAAAACCACAACCACCGAGCGCATTCTTTACTACACAGGAAAGACTCATAAAATCGGTGAAGTTCATGATGGTGCAGCTACCATGGACTGGATGGTTCAAGAGCAAGAGCGTGGCGTAACTATTACATCTGCTGCGACTACTTGCTTTTGGAAGTATCCTCGTGGTGAAGAGAGCGGCAAAGAATACCGCTTCCAAATTATTGACACACCAGGCCACGTTGACTTTACAGCAGAGGTAGAGCGCTCATTGCGCGTACTTGATGGAACCGTTGCTGTGTTTGACGCTGTTGCAGGTGTTCAGCCTCAGTCAGAGACCGTTTGGCGCCAAGCTGAGCGTTATGGTGTTCCGCGTATTGCATTCATCAATAAATATGACCGCGTTGGCGCTGATTTTATTCATGCAATCCAAACCATGCGTGACAGACTTGATGCACCAGCTTATGCAGCCCAGCTTCCAATGGGTGCAGAAGATCAATTCTGGGGAGTAATTGACCTTGTAACTATGACAGCTTGGGACTTTAAGGCTGATGACAAGGGCATGACATACCCAGAAGCAATGGATGCAATTCCTGAGGAATTTATGGCTGATGCCGAAATTTATAGGCAAGAGCTTTTAGAAGCAGCAGCTGATTGTGATGATGACCTTATGGAAAAAGTCCTCATGGAAGAGGAAGTTAGCGTTGAGGAATTCAAAAACGCAATCCGCAAGGGCGTTATCGCTTGTAAGTTAAATCCTGTTTTTGTGGGAAGCGCCTACAAAAACAAAGGCGTACAGGAAATGCTTGACGCTGTGGTTGATTACTTACCATCTCCAGTGGATATCCCTCCAATTGAGGGCGTTAATCCGAAAAACGATGAGGTGGAGTCAAGGCCAGCTGATCCAAAAGCACCATTTTCTAGCCTTGCATTTAAGATCATGACTGACCCATATGTAGGAAAGCTTACATATCTTCGCTGCTATTCAGGCTCTCTTGATAAGGGCAGCTATGTTTTAAATGCTGTGAAGGATAAAAAAGAGCGTATCGGACGTATGCTTCAGATGCATGCAAACCAGCAGATAGACGTTGAGAAGTGTTCAGCGGGTGATATCGTTGCTGTAGTTGGTCTTAAAGATACATCTACTGGCGACACGCTGTGTGATGAAAACCACCCCATCATCTTAGAGTCTATGCAGTTTGCTGATCCTGTAATTGACATTGCTGTTGAGCCAAAGACAAAGGCTGAACAGGATAAGATGGCAATTGCACTTCAAAAGCTTGCTGAAGAAGACCCAACATTCCGTGTTTCTACAAATCATGAGACGGGTCAAACGATCATCGCAGGCATGGGTGAGCTTCACCTTGAAATTATTATCGACAGATTGCTTCGTGAATTTAAGGTTGAAGCAAATGTTGGTAAACCACAAGTTGCTTATCGTGAACGCCCAGGTCATGAGGTCATGAATGCGGAAGGCAAGTTCGTTCGCCAATCCGGTGGTCATGGTCAATACGGACATGCGATCATCAATATGTATCCTCAAGAGCCAGGATCTGGTTATGCATTTGAAAACAAGATCGTTGGCGGCGTGATTCCAAAAGAATTTATCCCTGCAGTTGATAAGGGAATCCAGGAAGCGCTCAACACTGGTGTTTTGGCAGGATATCCTGTTGAAGACATTAAAGTTGAACTAATAGACGGAAGTTTCCATGAGGTTGACTCATCTGAGGCAGCATTTAAGGTTGCAGGTTCTATGGCAATCAAGGATGCTCTTAAGAAGTCAGACCCAGTAATCCTTGAGCCTGTCATGGCTGTTGAGGTTGAAACTCCTGAGGAATACACCGGCTTTGTTATGGGAGACATTCCATCTCGTCGTGGTGTAATTCAAGGACAGGAACAGCGCGGAAATGCTACTGCAATCAGTGCAAAAGTTCCGCTTTCACAGATGTTTGGCTACGCGACAGATCTTCGTTCAGGAACTCAAGGACGCGCAGTCTATACGATGCAATTCGACTCTTATGAGCCTGTTCCTAAAAACGTTGCGACAGAGATTATCAGTAAAGCCGGCGGAAACGCTTAAGTTCTGGAATTCATTGGAGGTATAGCAAGTGGCTAATCAAAAGATACGCATACGCCTCAAGGGCTATGACCACGAAATCGTGGATCAGTCCACGAAGCTTATTGTGGATACGGCTCAGAAGACAGGTGCCAAGATTTCTGGCCCTATCCCGCTACCAACGGAGCGCAACATGTATTGCGTGATTCGCTCCCCACATGTGGATAAAGACTCCCGTGAGCAGTTCGAGATGCGCACCCACAAGCGCATGATAGACATCATTGAGCCTACACCTAACACGGTTGACTCTCTGATGCGTCTCGACCTTCCTGCCGGTGTCGACATCGAGATTAAGCTGTAGGAGGGAAGAGATGTTAAACACTATCTATGGCAAGAAAGTGGGGATGACCCAAATTTTTGCTGAAGACGATACAGTTGTGCCTGTAACTGTGATTCAGGCTGAGCCAAATGTTGTATGCCAGGTAAAGAGCAAGGAAACTGACGGATACGACGCTGTGCAAATGGGTTTTGGTGCAATTAAGCCAAAAAAGGTCAACAAACCTATGCAAGGTCATTTCGACAAGCATGGCGTTGAGCCGAAGCGCTATCTTCGTGAGGTTCGCGTTGAGGATGCAGGGGAGTACAACGTAGGCGATGAGCAAAAGGTCGATGCTTTTGCAGAGGTCGCTAAGGTTGATGTAACCGGAACCTCAAAGGGTAAAGGGTTTGCTGGTGTTATCAAGCGTCACGGATTTGGCGGTGGCCCTGGTGGACACGGTGCTCATTTCCATAGAGCTCCTGGTTCAGTTGGTCAGTGCGCAACCCCTTCAAGAGTGTTTAAGGGCGTTCGCCTTCCAGGTCACATGGGATGCAAGACCATCACTGTTAAGAACCTTGATGTCGTTCGTATAGACGAGGAACAGAATCTAATCCTTATCAAGGGTGCTGTTCCTGGCGGAGTTAATGGCATCGTACGTGTATGCGTTGCGAAGTCGCAGCAGAAGTAAGGAGCTTGGATAATGGCAACTGTTGAGATTAAGGACAAAGCAGGCAAGGCTTGCGGCAAGGCCGAGCTTCCTGATACTGTTTATGGCATTGAGCCCAATCAGCACGTTATGCATCGTATGGTAAAGGCTCAACTTGCAGGTTGGCGTCAAGGTACTGCCAATACAAAGACTCGCGGCATGGTCTCTGGTGGCGGTAAAAAGCCTTGGAGACAAAAGGGTACAGGTCGCGCTCGTCAAGGTACAATTCGCGCACCTCAATGGAGAGGTGGCGGTACCGTTTTTGGTCCTCACACAAGAAGCTACGATCAAAAGGTCAATGCAAAAGAGGTTAAGCTTGCGATGCGCAGTGCGCTTTCTGCAAAGGTTGCAGATGGTGAGCTTGTAATTGTGAAGCCTTTCGATTTTGAGGCACCTTCAACAAAAGAAGCTGTCAGCATCTTGAAGGCGCTTGAGCTTGAGAATACAAGAATTACTCTTGTGATCGACAATGACGACATCAACACATATCTGTCGTTTAGGAATATCCCAAGAGTAGACATACTGCCCGTAAATGGAATTAATGCTTATGACCTACTTGATAACAAGAAGCTTGTAATCGTTGATTCATGTTTGGATTACATTGAGGGGGTACTTGCATAATGCAGCGCGATCCCAGAGAAATCATCATTCGTCCAGTCATTACTGAGCACAGCTATGATGTCATGGACAACAATGTGTACACATTTGAGGTGGCACATGATGCGAATAAGATAGAAATTCGTCAGGCTATTGAAAGCATTTTTGGTGTGACCGTTAAAAAGGTGAACACCCTTAATGTAAAACCAAAGCCAAAACGTCAACGCTATCAGAAAAAAGGACTTACACGTTCGTGGAAAAAGGCAATGGTTACCCTTGCAGAAGGCGACACCATTGAAATCTTTAGCGCTTAAATACTTAGGATTTATCTTAAGTATTTAAGTAGTGTAAGTTTTAGGCAACACTTAAGCTGTTAGTTGAACTTTAAAGTTTTCGGATAAGATTTAATAGCTAAGGCCTAATCACTTTTAGCGCGTTATGTTCGACGGTGATGTGGAAATGGTTCCCGCCAATCCGCTCACCGTCGTTTTGTGCAGGCGGGTTTTCTGTAAAAGTTATATCAAGTTCTTTTGCTTGAAACACTTCCATTACGTTCATTTTTGTATGCTTGCCATTTTTGGCTTTCATAAATGCGCTGATTGCTTTAAGTCTTGATGCAGGTGGATGTGATATACAAATATCAAGTTTTCCGTCATCGAGTTTTGCCTCAGGGCAGATCATAAAACCTCCGCCATAAAATGGACCGTTTTGCACTGCAAACGTAATGGATTTTCCGCATCTTGGTTCTTCGTTGTCTACGACTAGCGTGTAATCGTAGAATCTATAGTTTTCTTTGAGTTCATGCATGGCGCTATCTACATATAAAAGTGCGCCGGTTTTTCCAGTGAGAATCCTGTTTTCAACAGTATGAAGAGCAATAGCAGCATCAAGTCCATAAGAAGTTGTTTCTGCAAACCAATTTCCATTTACATTTCCAAGATCAGTATCTTTTGGGTCGAGCTGTACAAGCATTTGACATACTTTTTCGATGGGTTCATCCATGTTGATAGCTTTAGCAAAATCGTTTCCTGAGCCTGATGGGATAACTCCAAATATTGGACGCGAGTCTTTCGGTCTTTGCATAATTCCGTTTACAACTTCATGTACAACACCGTCGCCTCCGAGCGCTAACACTGTGTCATAGCCCTTAAGATTTGCTGCAAGACGTATGGCGTGTCCTGCGCTTTCTGTCATGGCTAGATCAACTGTGTCATCTCCTGCCATTTGTAAAAGTATTCCACATGCAATTTCTGCGGTTTTTGCGGCTGCTCCATTTTGGGCTGCTGGATTTGCGATTATGAGCGTCTTATTCATTTTTGTAGCCATTTCAAATTCCTTCCGCCGCTATGTTGTTTACTTTGTGTTTCAAGCTATATGGATAAGCGTTGATAGTCTTTAACTTAACCGCCTGTTAGCGCTGGATTGAACCACCTTTATTTGTTGTCTGTTTATAGATGATAGAGATACTCTCTGTTTATTCTAGGTTTTCAGCTATATTAAGTGTAAAGGTTTACGTAACTGTAGCTGGAGGAATGTATGGCATTTGTCGAATTTCGCAATGTCGATAAGATATATAAGATGGGCGAAGTTGAAGTATCGGCTGTAAAAGGCATGTCTTTTGATATCGAAGAAGGCGAATTTGTGGTTATAGTTGGGCCTTCGGGTGCTGGCAAGACTACACTTTTGAATATGCTTGGCGGTATGGATAGTTGTACTTCAGGGTTAATTAAGTTGGATGGTGACCTTGTAAGCAGATATTCTCAAAAACAGCTTACGCAATATAGGCGAGGCGATGTAGGCTTTGTCTTTCAGTTTTACAATCTCGTTCAAAACCTTACTGCTCATGAAAATGTGGAGTTGGCCACGCAGATCTGCGATGATCCCCTAGATGTTGACTCTGTACTTAATCAGGTTGGTTTGTCTGCAAGAATTGATAATTTCCCTGGTCAATTATCAGGGGGAGAACAGCAACGTGTAGCTATCGCACGAGCAATTGCCAAAAATCCAAAGATTCTTCTTTGTGATGAACCAACAGGGGCGCTTGACTATGAAACGGGTAAGTCGGTTTTGAAACTTTTACAAGATACTAGTAAGCAATCCGGAAAGACCGTCATTATTGTTACGCATAACCTTGCGTTTTGCGATATTGCTGATCGTGTAATCCATGTGAGAGAGGGAAGTGTTTCAGAGGTATCGATGAATGATCATCCAGTTTCTGCTGAAACGCTTGAATGGTAATGCGTAGTTTATAGATGAAAAACGCTTTTAATACAGACATAGCACGATCCATTAAAGGATCTCTCGGCAGATTCTTGGCAATAGCCGGAATTGTCGCATTAGGATGCGGCTTTTATGCCGGACTTCGCATGACCTCACCTGACATGAAGTTGGCATCTGATGAGTATTATGATGCAACGGGTCTTATGGATATACGCGTTGTGTCAACTCTGGGACTCGAAGAATCTGACATTGATTCAATGGCCGCACTTCCGGGTGTTGCAAGCGTGCAAGGTGCCTTTGAGACAGATGTGATGACAACCCTAAATGGTGAACAATATGCAATGCGCATTCATTCACTTCCATATATTGCGAAAGATTCTTCTCCAATAAGTGAGGAAGAAGCAATTAGCGCAATTGATAGTATGCAAAATAAACTCATCTTGAGTGAAGGTCGTTTTCCAATATCTGCTGGGGAATGCGTAATTTCTGCCGACAATGTTATGAATTCACCTGTGTCTCTTGGAGATAAGATAACAATTGATAGTGGTGTGCAAGATTTAGATGACACTTTAAATGTTCTCCAATATGAGGTTGTCGGATTTGTTCATTCGCCTTACTACGTGGCAACTACTGCCATGGGAACCACAACGCTTGGCTCTGGCAAAATCAACCAATTTATGTTTGTGCCAGAAAATGATTTCTCGGCCGATCTTCCATACACGGAGGCCTTTATTCAAGTTGATGACGCGAAAGATGAGATGCATGGAAGCAGTTCTTATCAAAGCAAGGTAGATGAAGTTATAAAGCAGTTGCAAGAAATTGCGCCTGTAAGAGAGCAAGCTAGATATGACTCGATCAGGGCTGATGCTCAAAAAAAATTAGATGAAGAAAAGCAAAAGTTGGCAGATGCGCGCTTAGATGCAGATGAGCAACTTAAAAATGCGGCGTCCGAATTAGATGAAGCTAAAGCAAAGATTGAAACTTCTCGAGCAGAGATTGCATCAGGTACATATAAGCTCAATCAAGGACGATATGAGCTTGAACAAAATCGTACGGATGCTTATGCAAAACTCGATGAAGCGCAAGCACAAATTGACGAAAACGAAGAAGTACTTACTAGTGCTCGCAAGCAATTAGATGCGGCTAAAGCTGAACTTGATGCTGGTTGGGCTTCAGCTGGGATGACACCTGCTACCGCGCCTTCTGCGATTGAGGCAATGAAGGCAACACTTGAAACTTTGGATCCAACAGATCCTTCTCAAGCACCTCAGTATGAAGCCCTCGTGAAATCTATCGCGCAACTTGAGGCGCTGTGCAAATTCCAAAAGGAATATGAAGATAAAGAGTCTGACTACAGCAAAGGCATTAAAAAGCTTGATGAAGCAAAAGAAGATCTAGCTCAAGCTCGCTTAGATGCTGAAGCGAAAATTGAACAAGGTCAAGCAGAACTAGATGCGGCGTCAGTTGAGTTAAATTCCGGGAAGAAGCAGTTGGCTGATGGTGAAAAACAATACGAAGATGGGCTTTTAGAATACGAAGAGAACTACGATAAAACATATGCTGAACTAGAGGATGCTGAAGTAAAAATTGCTGATGCGCAGGCTGAAATTGATGACCTAGAGATGCCCGAGTGGCTCATCATGGATAGAACGAAAAACCCTGGAGTTGTCAGTTTTGAAAACGATGCAGACAGGGTAGATTCGATTGCTGCATTTTTCCCATTGATCTTTTTCTTAGTAGCTGCCTTGGTGGCATTAACAACTATGACTCGCATGGTTGAAGAAGAGAGAATTCTTATTGGCACCTACAAAGCACTGGGATATACAAAGGCGCGCATTACTTCTAAATATCTAATATATGCAGCGCTTGCCTCAATACTTGGTAGTGTTATAGGAATAGTAATTCTGTCTTTAGTGCTTCCTGTCATTATTATGGAAGCATACGCGATTATATATTCGGTACCTCACGGTGCCTTGATGCCGATTGATATTCCAATCGCACTTTCTTCTGCTGGTCTTGGTGTTGGAATCACATTAGTTGCAACATGGGCTGCGGTTGCAAGTACGCTTAGAGAAAACCCAGCGCAATTGATGCTTCCGAAATCTCCCAAAGAAGGAAAGCGGATTTTACTTGAGCGTATTAGGCCGTTGTGGTCTCGCATGTCTTTTTCTTGGAAGGTAACCTTTAGAAATCTCTTTCGTTATAAAAAGCGCTTTGTAATGACTGTTATTGGTATTGCGGGATGTACCGGACTTTTACTTACAGGACTTGGTCTTCAGGATTCAATTAACGACATAATCGATAAGCAATATGGTCAAACTGTCAAATATGACGCATGGGTAGGAACTGACGATGCATTTTCAGAGGATTCTCAGATGGAGCTATCTGAACTTGCTGGCAATGTAGCTTTTGCCAATGAAGATACCATGATTGCCGAAAGCGATGATCATTCTGATATATCAGTGAGTGTGATCACTGCGTTTGACTCAGAAAGCTTCCAAGAACTATGGGACATGAGAACTCGTATTGGACATGAGGCTATAGAGCTTGACCCTGATGCGGTAGTGGTTACTGAAAAGCTAGCAACAATGACAGGGATCAAAGTTGGGGATGAAATAACGCTTGCTGTACAGGATTCGATGGGCAATGCAACAAGTGATGTTTATGGGCTTAAAGTCACAGGCATCATGGAAAACTATATAGCTAACTATGTATTTTTAGGTACACAGATATATGAAGACACATTTGGAGATGCGCCATCTGCAAACATGATGCTTGCAGAGGTGGGCAACAACGGCAATGTACGTGATGATTTCAGAAACTCTGCGAAAGATATTCAAGGCGTTGACACGGTTGCTTTTAATGATGAAACAATAGATGCATATAGAACTATGCTTAAAAGCGTAAACATGATAGTTGTGGTTTTGGTGGTTGCAGCTGCAGCTCTTGCTTTTATCGTCCTCTACAACTTAACCAACATCAATATAACTGAGCGTAAGCGTGAAATTGCGACCTTGAAAGTCCTAGGATTTACTCCTCACGAGGTAAATATGTATATATATAGAGAAATCATTTTGCTCACTATAATCGGGGCGCTTGTTGGGCTTGTTTTAGGAATAGTGTTAGAGGGTTTCGTAATCGTTTCTGCTGAAGTTGATTATGTGATGTTTGGCAGAGAAATCCATGCTTTAAGTTTTGCCATTGCGTTTATCTTAACTATAGTATTTGCGGTTTTCGTGATGTTTGTTATGCGCGGGAAATTGGCAAGCATTGACATGATTGAAAGCTTAAAAAGTAACGAGTGAATAACCTTAAGGGAAACATAGTCCTTATACCTAATGCATACAATCGCGACAATCCAGTACATGCTAGAATTTCTGCAAATGAATTAAAGCCTGAGGGTTGATAAACCGACTGGATAATTGAGTTTTCAAATATATCTAAGGGTATTACTTAAAGGCGTTACAAATGAGGGAGCTTAGCATGAAGGTAAAGCAGATAAAGAAAGAAGAAAACAACGTTACGCTAGATGTGCTTGCAACTGCTCAAGAAGTTGACGGGGCTTTGCATGCAGCGAAAGTTGCTTTTGCGCAATCTATGGGATTAAAGCCACCATCACAAGGTGCAAATATTGATGAAGTTGCAGAAGAGCAAATGGGAATCAAAGATCTCGATTCTATTGTGCAGGCATCTGCGATTGAGGCACTTGTACCGCTTGCACTTGATAAGAAAAACATCTGTCCATCATATCCACCGACTCCAAAGCCAAAGACTCAATTTAAACATGGTGAGGAGTTCAAGTTTGAAATTGAAGTTGCTCTAAAACCAGAGTATGAACTTAAATCTTATGACCCCGTTGAGATCAAAGTTCCACCTTTCAAGATGCAAGAAGGTTTAGTTGATGATCAGCTTAAGCAGATGGCTGAAAGGTATACGACCTATGAAGAAGATCCAGATGCTGATGCTGATAAAGTAGTTGAAAAGGGCGATCATATAAAAATTGCTCTTCAAGCATCTGAAAATGGCAAGCTTATTGAAGGCCTATCAACCGATGGTCGTACTTATACGGCTGGTCTTGGATATATGCCTGAAGGATTTGAAAAAGAGATCATCGGCATGAAGGCAGGGGAAACTAAGCAGTTTCAATTTGAAGGCCCTGACTTTGATGAGGACATGAATGAGCGCACGCAGCTCGTTGATGCAACCGTTACGGTTTTGGGATTTGAAAAAGAAGTTGCTCCTGAGATCAATGACGAGTGGATCGCTAAAAACATGCCGATGTATAAAGATCTAAATACATTAAAGGCAGACATGCTTAAGTCTTTTGAGAAGCAAGCACGTGAGCAATATGATACTTACTGCATGCAGGTGGCTGCAGCAGAGCTATCCACCAGATTTGAAGGCAAGATTGCTGATGAGGTTTATGAGGCGATGCGTGATCAGCTCATGACAAACTTCAGAATGTCTCTTCAGCAACAAGGAAAGACTTGGGAGCAGTTCGTTGAGGAAAACGGTGGCGAGCAGCAGTTTGGAATGCTTATGATGATGCAGGTTCGCCAGACACTTGTTCAAGGGTTCTCGCTTGATGCGGTTTTCCGTCATGAAAAGATGATGCTTTCAGATGAAGACCTCGATGCGGCTTGTGCCATGATGAACCCGAACGCAAACCCAAGACAAACTCGTATGCAGTTTGAAAATACTGGCCGTGGGTTTGCTCTTCGTGAATCAGCTCAAAGGCTAAAAGCAAATAAATTCATTTTGGAGAATGCAAAGATAGAAATCGTTGATCCAGAAGCTAGTGTACCTGAGGCTCCAAAAGCAGAAGATGCAGCAAAAGAGGACACAACGCAAGAGGATGCTAAATCAGAGTCCGCTGATTCAGAGGAATAAACAATTAAAGTATTTTGGGAAATCCAATGAATGAAGCGGAGTTCCTACCAATAAATGCTGATGACATGCACAGGCGAGGTTGGACTGAGGTCGACTTCGCCTATGTTATTGGGGACGCATATGTAGACCACCCAACATTTGGACCTGCAATCATATCTAGGGTGCTTGAACGCGAAGGCTATAAGGTCGGAATAATCTCGCAGCCTGATTGGCGAGATATCTCTTCTGTAAAGGTATTTGGGAAACCTCGTCTTGGTTTTTTAGTATCTGCTGGCAATGTGGATTCAATGGTTGCAGCCTATACTTCTTCAAAAAAGAAAAGACATTGTGATCTATATTCTCCGGGCGGCGTTATTGGCAGAAGACCAAATAGAGCCGTCACGGTTTATGCCGATTTAATTCGCAAAGCATATAAAGATGTTGCAATTATCGCAGGGGGCATAGAAGCATCGCTTAGAAGGCTTGCGCATTATGATTACTGGTCGGATTCAATGCGAAAGTCACTTCTTGTAGATTCAGCTGTGGATTTAATTTCATATGGCATGGGCGAGCGCACTATAGTTGAAATTGCGGATGCTTTAAATGCGGGGCTTTCGGTTTCGGATTTAACTTTTATAAATGGCACTGCTTTTACCGTTAAATCGTTAGATAACATTGTCGACTATATTCAGTTGCCTTCATGGGATGAAGTTTCATCTTCTGGATATGCTTATGCGGAAAGCTTTGCGATTCAATATAAGAATTCGGACAGCGTATCAGCTATGAGGCTAGTAGAACAATACGCTCCACGTTTGTTTTGTGTACAAAACCCACCTGCAATGCCTTTGAGTACACCAGAAATGGATGCGACATATAGGCTTCCGTTTACATATAAAGCGCATCCTACATATGACGGGGCAGGAGGTGTTCCTGCTTTATCTGAAGTCGAATTTTCCATTACTGCAAACAGGGGATGCTTTGGGGAGTGCTCATTTTGTGCGCTTTCATTTCATCAGGGAAGGGTCGTAAGCACAAGAAGCAAAGAATCAATTCTTGATGAAGCACGCAATATTACAAAGCGTGATGGATTTAAGGGATACATCACAGATATAGGAGGCCCTACGGCAAACTTCTTCCATCCTTCCTGTGACAGACAAAGTGAAAAAGGCGTTTGCTCTAATAAAAGGTGCTTAGGTGCTAAACCTTGCAAACTGATTGATGCAGATCACTCTGAATATACTGACTTGCTTAAAGCAGTTCGCGAAATCCCTGGGGTTAAAAAAGCGTTTGTCAGAAGTGGTCTTAGGTACGACTACGCTTTACTTGACAAAAACCCTGAGTTTCTAAAAGAGCTTATATGTCATCACATATCGGGGCAATTGCGCGTAGCTCCTGAGCATGTATCAGATGATGTGCTTACGCTTATGGGAAAGCCTATGCGTGATGTATACGATCAATTTGTCGAACGATTTAATAAGATCACGAAAAAGGCCAACCTTGAACAGTATGTAGTTCCGTATCTTATGTCTTCACATCCTGGTTCCACTTTAAAAGATGCGATTGAGCTTGCGGAATTTGTAAGGGATATGGGATTTAACCCAGAACAAGTACAGGACTTTTACCCAACGCCATCTACGCTTTCAACCGTTATGTATTGCACAGGATATGATCCTTTAACCATGAAAGAAGTGTATGTCCCCAGAAGCGAAGATGAACGTGCAATGCAGCGGGCATTGATTCAATACAGAAATCCCAAGAATCATAACCTTGTGCGTCGTGCTTTGAAGGAAGCTGGTCGCGAGGATCTAATCGGATATGACAAAAAGTGTCTAGTTAGACCTAAAAAAACTAGAGAATAATTGCCGATGCTGTGTTAGAATTCAAATTTGCGTCTGTACGTGTATGGACACACCCGGACGCGTGGTTAGGCGGAGTCGCCGGCAAAGCCTCCTTTGTCGATGCGGCAATCGCAAAACCAAAAGGCAGGAAAAGGATACTTGGTGTGCGGAGAGGCGCGCGAACAAGTAATCCTTGAAAAGGCTTTCGCTAAAACTTATGGCGAAGGCAGGAAAGGAAAGGCATGGGAATAAAGCAATACAAGCCGACTAGCCCAGGTAGGCGTTTCCAGACGGTTTCGGACTTTGAGGATATTACAACTTCAAAGCCTGAGAAATCACTTCTGGCAAAAAAGCCCAACAAGGCTGGCCGCAACAACAAAGGTCGCATTACATGTAGACACAAAGGTGGCGCAAACAAACGTCGCTATCGCGTAATTGATTTCAAGCGCAACAAAGATGGAGTACCTGCAAAGGTTGCTACGATTGAATATGATCCAAATCGTTCAGCACGCATTTCTCTTCTTCATTATGTAGATGGTGAGAAGCGCTACATTCTTCATCCAAAGGGACTTAAGGTAGGAGATACCGTTGTATCTGGTCCTGATGCAGACATCAAACCAGGAAACGCTCTACCTCTTGAGAATATCCCTGTTGGTACGCTTATTCATTGTGTTGAGCTTCAGCCAGGTAAAGGCGCTTCTATGGCGCGCAGTGCTGGCACAAGCATCCAGCTTATGGGTAAAGAAGGAAAATATGCAATCCTTCGTATGCCATCTTCAGAAATGAGACGCGTACTTCTTACTTGCCGTGCAACTATCGGCGAAGTTGGAAATGCTGAGCATTCAAACATCAAGATTGGTAAGGCCGGACGCAATCGTTGGAAGGGTATCCGTCCTCACGTTCGCGGTACTGTTATGAACCCAGTAGATCACCCACATGGCGGTGGTGAAGGCAAGAATAAGACATCTGGTCGTCACCCAGTAACTCCATGGGGTGTTCCTACAAAGGGTCATCGTACTCGTAATAAGAAAAAGGCGTCTAATAGCCTGATCATTCGTCGTCGTAAGAAATAGCTGTCAAGGAGTGAAAGTTGAGTAGAAGTCTTAAAAAAGGACCTTTCATCGAGCCGCGCCTTCTCGGCCGAATCCAAAAGATGAATGAAGAGGGCGAAAAAGAGATCATTAAAACATGGTCACGCGCATCAACCATTTTCCCGGAGATGGTAGGACATACAATCGCTGTTTATGACGGTCGCAAGCATGTTCCTGTATACATCACTGAATCAATGGTTGGACATAAACTGGGTGAATTTTCACCAACAAGAACATTCCGCGGACATTCCGCTGACAAAGGCAAGAAGTAAGGGAGGGGAGAGATGGAAGTTAAAGCAGTTGCGAAATATGTTCGCATTTCCCCTCGTAAAGCTAGAGTCGTGGTTGACCTTGTTCGTGGGAAAAGCGTTCAACAAGCACGTGAAATCCTTGCATTTACAAATCGCGGAATAGCTGAAACTGTCGAAAAGACATTGAATTCCGCTGTTGCAAATGCAGAACACAACAACCACCTCGATGCGAGCACGTTGGTCGTGAAGAGGGCGTTTGTGGATGAAGGACCAACACTAAAGCGTATTCGTCCACGCGCAAAGGGTTCAGCATCACGTATTAATAAGCGCATGAGCCACATCACGATTACCGTAGCACCGCGAGAGGAGGCTTGAGTTAATGGGTCAGAAAGTTAGCCCTACAGGCTTTAGGCTTGGAATTACAGAGGATTGGCGTAGCCGTTGGTACGCTGATAAAGACTATGCGAAGACCTTAGAGAACGATCTTAAGATTCGTAAGTTTTTAGAGAAGCATCTTGCTCGTGCTGCAGTTTCAAAAATTGAGATTGAGCGCGCGGGCGACAAAATAAAGGTGATCATCACAACCGCACGTCCTGGTGTCGTTATCGGCAAAAAGGGTGCAGAGATTGATTCACTTCGCAAAAAGCTTGAAAAAATTGCAGAGGGTACGGTTGCTGTAGAGGTAATTGAGATCAAGCGTCCTGAGCTTGATGCTGAGCTTATTGCTCAATCAGTGGCTGAGCAGCTAGAAGGTCGTGTGGCTTTCAGACGTGCAATGCGCAAAGCTGTTCAATCTGCTCGTAAATCAGGCGCTAAAGGTATTAGAATCCAATGCTCTGGACGTCTCGGTGGCGCTGAAATGTCAAGGCGTGAATGGTACCGTGAAGGCAGAGTTCCACTACAGACACTTCGCGCAAAGATTGATTATGGTTTTGCCACAGCAAACACTCAAATGGGTGCAATTGGTGTGCAGGTATGGGTTTATCACGGAGACGTTCTTCCAAATCAAAAGATGATAAATCCAGCTCTTGAGGGTTCATCTAGACCACCAAGGCGTCGCAATGATAGAAACGACCGCAACGACAGGGGGCGTAACTAATGCTAATGCCTAAACGCGTCAAGCACCGTAAGGTGCAGCGCGGTTCCATGAAAGGCAAAGCCAAAGGTGGGACGCGCTTAAACCACGGCTCTTATGGGCTTCAAGCTCAAGAGGCTCACTGGATTACTAACCGTCAAATCGAAGCTGCTCGTATTGCTATGACTCGTCATATGAAGCGTGGCGGCAAGGTTTGGATCACCATATTTCCAGATAAGCCAATAACTTCAAAACCTGCTGAGACTCGCATGGGTTCTGGCAAGGGTAATCCTGAAGGTTGGGTAGCAGTTGTGAAACCCGGTCGCATCATGTTTGAGATTGATGGTGTAGATGATGAGACCGCTCGTGAGGCTTTGCGCCTGGCAACTAACAAGCTGCCGATTAAGTGCAAGATCGTCACACGTGAGACAGAAGGGCAGGAATAGATGAAAGCATCAGAGATACGTGAGCTTTCAGCCGAGGATCTGAACGAGAAGCTTAAAGAGGCTCGCACAGAGCTCTTTAACCTGCGCTTCCAGATGGCTACAAGCCAGCTCGACAACACAGCCCGCGTTAAGCAGGTAAAAAAAGACATCGCCCGCATCCTTACCGAGATGCGCGCACGTGAGTTGAGCGCATAGGAGGGAAGGGAATATGTCTGAAACAAGAAACCAACGTAAAGTTCGTCAAGGCGTCGTCGTAAGCGACGGCAATGACAAAACGATCGTAGTATCTGTAACAGAGCGCAAGCCTCATCCTGTTTATGGAAAGATGATCGTGTCTACTAAGAAGTACCACACACATGATGAGAACAATGAGGCAGGAATTGGCGACACTGTTCAAATCATGGAAACGCGTCCAATGTCAAAAATGAAGCGTTGGCGCCTTTTAAAGATAGTTGAGAAGGCCAAATAGCGCATAGCGCTTTAGGTGAGAAAGTAAGGATAAGTCTTATGATTCAGATGCAATCAATGCTCGCTGTGGCCGACAACTCCGGCGCTCGCAAGGTGCAATGCATCAAAGTCCTAGGCGGATCAAAAAGACGCTATGCGGGACTCGGCGATGTAATCATCTGCAGTGTCAAAGAGGCTATGCCAAACGGCAACATCAAAAAGGGCGAGGTTGTTCGTTGCGTAATCGTACGAGTGAACAAAGAAGTTCGCCGCTCTGATGGCAGCTATATTAAGTTTGACCAAAACGCATGTGTATTAATTAACAACGATGGCACTCCGCGCGGCACCCGTATTTTCGGACCTGTTGCTCGTGAACTTCGTGACAAGCGCTATATGAAGATCGTTTCATTAGCTCCTGAGACGCTTTAAGAGGAGGTGTTTTGAATGGCAGCTAAGACAACTGACAAGAAGAACCACCTCAACGTAAAAAGCGGTGACACGGTAGCAGTTCTGAAAGGAAAAGATCGCGGAAAGGAAGGAAAAGTCCTTCGCACTGTTCCTGAGAAAGAGCGCGTAGTTGTTGAGAAGGTCAACATGATGAAAAAGGCCATGAGGCCAACTCAGCAAAATCCGCAGGGTGGTATTTCTTCTATGGAAGCTCCAATGCATGTATCAAATGTCATGCTTGTGTGCCCTGCATGCAATAAGCCAACTCGTGTTGCTCACAGAGTAAACGATGCTGGTAAGAAGGTTCGTGTTTGTAAGAAGTGCGGCAAAGACATCGATTAGTTTTTGTTCGCATATTTACTTGCTGTTAATTCAGCTAGTAATTGGCCCTCAAAATGAGGGACGCAGGGTCGGAAATCCTGTGTTTAAACCAACGGATGGAAGGATGAACGGTAATGGCTGAAGAGCCCCGTCTAAAGAAAAAGTACAAAGAAGAAATTGTCTCTGCCCTTGAAAAAGAGCTCGAGATCAAAAACGTAAACGATGTACCAAAGCTTCAAAAGATCGTAGTTAACATGGGTGTTGGTGCTGCAGCAGGTGATTCTAAATTGCTAGACGCTGCAATGAACGATATGCGCGTTATCACAGGCCAGCAACCAGCTATTACTCGTGCTAAGAAATCAATTGCAGGTTTTCACATTCGTGAAGGACAGGCAATTGGATGTAAGGTCACCCTTCGTGGAGACCGCATGTGGGAGTTTCTTGATCGTCTGATCGCTACAGCTATTCCACGTGTTCGCGACTTTCGTGGACTTTCTACAAAAAGCTTTGATGGACGTGGAAACTACTCAATGGGCGTAACCGAGCAGTTGATCTTCCCTGAAATTGATTACGACAAAATTGATCGTACAAGGGGAATGGATATCGCTTTTGTTACATCTGCAAAAAATGATGAGCAAGCCTTTGCACTGTTGAAGGCATTAGGTTTTCCATTTAAAGAAAACTAGGTTTAGGTGTACTAAGCAGTTTATAAAAATGGCTATTGATTTAAAGCGAACAGGGTTAGAAAGAAGGAATGCATGGCAAAGAAATCGATGATCGCCAAGGCAAAGCGAGAGCCGAAGTATTCCACTCGCAAGCACAACAGATGCATGCGTTGCGGACGTCCTCGTGCTTACTATCGCAAGTTTGGTCTATGCCGAATTTGCTTACGTGAGCTTGCTAATAAAGGCGAACTGCCCGGCGTTACAAAATCTTCCTGGTAAGGCCATCTAGGAAAAACGCCAAGGGTTCAGGCGTGCGCGAAAGGCGAGAGTGTTAAGGGCATTCATCGAACCGACGCGTAATTGCACATCTTGAGTCAAAGGAGAAGCGAAACATGACAATGACCGATCCCATAGCAGATATGCTTACGCGTCTGCGTAACGCACAAACTGCTGGGCATGACACGGTTAGCATGCCAACCAGTAAAAAACTGGTCGAGATTGCAAAGATCATGAGCCAAGAGGGATACATTCAAGGCTATGAGGTAATTGAATCAAAGCCAAGAGATATCCTTGAGCTCACACTTAAGTACGGTCCTAAAAAGGAAAAGATTATTCGCGGTATCAAGAGAATCTCTAAGCCAGGTCTTCGTATTTATGCTGGAAAAGAAGACCTTCCACGTGTGCTTGGTGGACTTGGAACTGCGATCATATCCACTTCAAGCGGGGTAATGACCGATCGTGATGCTAGAAAAGCTGGCATCGGTGGCGAAGTCATTGCCTATATTTGGTAGAACGGAGGGGTTGTAGATGTCACGTATCGGTAAAATGCCAGTGGCCATCCCTTCTGGGGTTGAGGTGAAAATTGACGGCACCACTGTCACTGTAAAGGGGAAGAAGGGTGAGCTTACCCGTACTTTCCAACCAACAATGATCATCAAGCAAGAGGGAGACGAAATTATCATCTCGCCTGCTGATGAAGAGCGTCAAACAAATGCATATTGGGGACTTACTCGTTCTTTATTGCATAACATGGTTACAGGTGTGTCAGAAGGTTTTGAGAAAAAGCTTGAGCTTGTAGGTGTAGGTTACCGTGCATCTCTTAAGGGTCATGATCTTGAGTTGCAACTTGGCTTCTCACATCCTGTTCTTGTAAAAGCACCTGAGGGAATAACATTTGAAGTGCCTTCACAAAATGAAATCACCGTATCTGGTATTTCGAAAGAACAGGTAGGACAAGTTGCTGCCGACATTCGCAAATGGCGCAAGCCTGAACCTTATAAAGGTAAGGGTATTCGCTATGTCGGTGAATATGTACGTCGTAAGGCCGGCAAGGCTGGCAAGGAATAGCCTATCTGAGGCAGAAAGGAAGGATCTCTCATGCAGAAATCTGTTCTTAAGCGCCAGAAAGGCCTCTCACGTCGCCATCGCCGCGTCCGTGGAAAGGTCTCTGGAACGCCTGCGCGTCCACGCCTTTGCGTGACTCGCTCAAACAAAAACATCTATGCACAAGTTATAGATGATGTTTCCCATACAACGATTTGTGGTGCGTCCACTTTGGGTGCTGACTTTAAAAAGTCTGGCGCAAAAGCATCGACTGTTGAAGGGGCTTTAAAGCTTGGACAAATCATCGGTGGTATTGCAAAAGACAAAGGCGTTAAACAGGTAGTGTTCGATCGCGGTGGCAACCTTTATCACGGCAGAGTTAAAGCTGTGGCAGACGGTGCACGTGAAGCCGGACTAGAATTCTAGAAGGGAAACTAAATGGCTCGCAAACAACAAGAAAAAGCCGTACCTGAGCTTGAGGAGCGCGTAGTTAGCATTAATCGTGTATCCAAGACAGTAAAAGGTGGCCGTCGCATGTCTTTAACAGCACTCGTTGTTGTAGGAGATGGCAATGGCAAGGTTGGCATTGGGCTTGGAAAATCCCAAGAAGTTCCAAATGCTATCAAGAAGGGCGTTGAAGACGCAAAGAAGAATATGTTCACAGTGCCTGTTACCGCAGAAAAATCAGTTCCACATGAGGTTATTGGCGAATATGGTGCAGGACGTGTTCTAATCAAGCCAGCTGTTCCTGGTACCGGTGTTATGGCTGGCGGACCTGTTCGTGCAATCATGGAGCTCGCAGGTGTTCAAAACGTCATCACCAAGTCTCTTGGCACCAGTAATGCCATGAATATCGTGAAAGCTGCAGCAGAAGGCTTAAAGGCTATGGAAAGCCCTGAGCAGGTAGCAGCACGTCGTGGTGTCACTGTCGATGAGATGTTTGGCAGGAAGGAAGCTAAATAATGGCAGACGCAAAGAAGACACTGCGTGTGACTCAAATCAGAAGTCAAATCGGACGTCCAGCTGATCAAGATAAGACACTGAAGGCAATGGGTCTTGGACGTATTGGCAAATCAAAAGATTTGGTTGATAACGAAAGTGTCCAAGGAATGATTTTTAAGGTAAAGCACCTTATTAAGGTCGAAGAGATTTAATTAATTGTAAATTTAGTTAAGCTGAGGGATAAATGATTTATTCCTCAGCGAGTATAATTAGCAAAAGCGAGTACCCAAACTTGGGTGCGATAAGGAGTAAAAATGGAGCTCAAAGATCTACAGCCAGCTGAGGGGTCAACTCATTCTAGAAAAAGAGTAGGTAGAGGCCCTGCATCAGGCACCGGCAAGACATCAGGTAGAGGACTTAATGGTCAAAAGTCTCGCGCAGGTGGTGGTAAAGGATCCGGATTTGAGGGTGGACAGACTCCACTTGCCCGTCGTTTACCAAAGCTTCCTGGTTTCCGCAATCCTAATCGTGTTGAATATAAGGCAGTCAATGTAAGCAGATTGGATGCCAAATTCGATGCAAACGATGTTGTAGATGGCGATAGCCTAAAAGCAAAGGGGATCACAAAACATACTGATGATCCTGTAAAGATTTTGGGCGATGGCGAAATCACTAAACCTCTTACTGTTAAAATTGAGAAAGTATCGGCTAGCGCAAAAGCGAAAATTGAAGCAGCCGGAGGAAAGGTCGAGTTACCTTGCTAAGCTCATTAGTTGATGCGTTTAAGGTTCCTGAGCTTCGAAAGAAGATTCTTTTCACGCTTGCGATCCTTGCGCTCTATAGATTCGGTGCTTATGTGCCAGTTCCTGGCATACCGTTTCATGAGTTCGCCACCGCATACCAGCAATCAGGCGTTGCCATGAGCATGCTCGACCTCTTTACTGGTGGCGCTTTGTCGAACTTCTCGGTGTTTTCCTTAGGAATCATGCCTTACATCACCGCATCGATCATCATGCAGTTGATGCAAGGCGTAATACCTGCAATAGGTCGTTGGGCAAAAGAAGGCGATGCTGGGCGTAAAAAAATCACCCAGGTTACTCGTTATTTAACCTTAGCTTTAGGTCTTATTAATGCTATTGGTTATTTGCTTTTATTCCAATCTCCAAGTTATGGTGTGACATTTTCTGAGGATGTGCCTTATTGGCTAACATGCACCGTTGTGATCTTCACACTTGTCGCTGGTACTGCGTTTATTATGTGGATGGGCGAGCTTATCACACAGCGCGGTGTTGGAAATGGCATGTCGTTGATCATTTTTGTAAGCATTGTAAGCGGTGTTCCATCAGCAATCTTCTCATCTATTAACTTAACTGCAGATATAGGAATGGGAATTGCGCTTACCATTTTGATCTTGGCTGTTGTGTTTGCATGCATACCTATGATCATTTTTGTTGAGCGCGCTCAAAGACGTATTCCTGTAAATTATGCAAAGCGCGTTCAGGGAAGAAAGATGATGGGAGGCCAAAACACTTATATCCCGCTTAAGGTTAATGCGGCGGGAGTCATTCCGATCATCTTTGCATCATGTATTTTGTATCTTCCAGCTCAGCTTGCAGCGCTTTTCAATGTTGGTTGGTTAACCGCTGTGGCTGATGCATGTACGACAGGTTGGATTAACTGGATTCTGACACTTCTTCTGATCGTGTTCTTTGCATATTTTTATACCTCAATGGTATTCAATCCAGAAGAGACTGCAGATAACATCAGAAAACAAGGTGGCTTTATTCCAGGCGTAAGACCAGGTGCTGCAACCGTTGCTTACATTAAGAATACGTTGAAACGAATTACTCTTCCTGGTGGTATCTTCATTGCAGCAATCGCAGTTATTCCAACAATTATTTTCTACTTTACAAACAATCAGCTGATCCAATCATTTGGTGGAACCTCAATTCTTATCATGATTGGCGTTGCTCTTGACACTATGAGCAAAATTGAAAGTCAGCTAAAGATGCACAACTATGACGGTTTCTTTAAATAGAGCCGATGTTGGCCATTAGGCAATTAGGAAAGGAAATCAGATGAATATCGTCCTTTTAGGTGCACCAGGTGCAGGAAAAGGAACCCAGGCAGCACTGCTTGTAGAAGAAGAGGGTCTTTGCCATATTTCAACAGGGGATATTCTTCGTCAGGCTGTTAAAGATCAAACCGAGCTGGGTAAAAAAGCCAAAGAATACATGGATGCAGGTGATCTTGTTCCAGATGATCTAATCATTGATCTTATGCGTGAGCGCATGCAGCAGCCTGATACCGAAAAGGGTGTTATTCTTGACGGTTTTCCGCGTACTACAACACAAGCAGTTGCTCTTGACACAATGTTAGGAGAGCTTGGTCGCCCGCTTGATGCTGCACTTTTGATTGATGTTGATTTTGACGTTATCGTTGAAAGACTAAGCTCAAGACGTGTTTGCAAAGACTGCGGACATATTGGCACTGCAGCTGACGCGAAGTGCCCAGAATGCGGTGGAGAGATGTACCAAAGAGACGATGACAATGAGTCCACTATCAGAAATCGTCTAGATGTCTATGAAAAGTCTACAAGCCCACTTGTAGATTATTACAGAGGTTGCGATCTGTTGGTAAGCGTTGATGGTGATCGCGATCCTAAAGAAGTTTATAAAGAGATTAAAGAGACGCTTAATCTTTAATATATACGCGTTATGCGGCTATAGTTAGCACGTTTCGAGCCTTGTCATGCATTAGTGGCAAGGCTCTAATTATAATTAGATGCGATGCTTTCGTTTAGAGAGAATATTTATTATTTCTTTTTGCTTCATGTTGCGCCTTTTAGGGCAACGTTTATTCATGTTCTCAAAAGCATGATCTCAATACTTGTGCTTGCTGTTTTACTTGAGACTTTTGTTTTTAATTTCAGGTATTTCACTACAGCAAACTTAAATACGATTGATTTGCATAACAGGATTGATTTGAGTGAAGATTCAGAAGGTTATTTCCTGTTGACATCTATTGATCACGAACTTGAATTTTCAAATCTCAATACTGAAGTCCAAAATGTTCGAATAGATTTTGATCAAGAACAACCTGCCCAAAATCTTGATATTAAAATTCAATTCACCGACGAGGCTCATAAAACATATTTTGACACGACGGAATATACGGTGGGTATTCCGGTGACGCAAATCGCCACTAATTCATCTAGAAGTGAATATGTATCGCTAAATGCATCCGGACTTGTTTCAAGCTTGAAAATTGAGATAACAAGCGAAGATGTGATGTATCCAATCACCCTTGAATCGGTCTATATAAATGCTCATTATCCGTTTAGATTTAATGTAGACAGATTTTTAGGCGTCGCTTTTATATTGGCGCTTGTATATGTGTTTAGACCTAAGTCATCAATTTATCGATTGAAGATTTCCGAAGAACCAGTTAAATCTAAGGTTGGCATAATTGCGGCAGTTGCTATTGAATGTGTATTAATATCATCCTTTTTATTTTTTGGATCAAATAATGTGGGCGTTGCTACATCGAGTTATAACTTTGGAAGTTGGGATGGACATTCTTTAGTAAACACTTTTGAAGTTGGCGGAGACAGCGCGCAACAATACGCTGAACTTGCCAAATCCTTTGCTAAGGGTCAGCTTTATTTAGATGAAGTTCCACCTGATTGGCTACAGGAGATGGATGATCCATATGATAAAGGCGCACGCGATCAGGTTCAAAAAGAACATGCCGAAGGGTATCTATTCGATGCGGCATATTATGATGGGCATTACTATGTTTATTTCGGAGTAGTGCCAGTACTTATTTTTTATCTTCCGTATTATCTGATTTGCGGCAATCCTTTTCCCACCGCTATTGGAGTACTGATTGCGATCCTCGCTTTTATTGTTGGCAGCGCTGCTTTACTTGATAGATTTGCTCGGTATCATTTCAAACGAGTATCTTTAGGTTTGTATCTTCTACTGCAGATTGCATTAATAGCTGGATGTGGGCTTCTTTATTTAGTTAAGTTTCCTACGTTTTATTCTCTTCCGATTGCATGCGGCCTGGCGTTTTCTGTATGGGGACTTTACTTTTGGATGCGCGGCCGCACCTCAAAACATAAGAAATTAAGTTTCTTTGTAGGATCTCTTTGTATGGCATTAGTGCTTGGGTGTAGGCCGCAATTGGTTTTGTTATCTACACTTGCTTTTCCAATTTTTTGGGGACCATATATCACAAAAGGCAGAATCAAATCTCGGGAAGGTATAGCTGAGTTTGTATGTCTTCTCATACCTTATATTGTCGTTATTGTTGGAATTATGTTCTATAACTATGCACGGTTTGGAAGCTTTTTCGATTTTGGAGCCAACTACAATCTAACTGTTAATGATATGACTAAGCGGGGATGGAATATTGGGCGCATTGCACCTGCTGCCTTTGCTTACTTTATTCAATCACCTAATATGTGCGGGATCTTCCCGTTTTTACAACCTACAGATTTTGCCACTACTTATATGGGACAAACTATTAAAGAAGTGACATATGGCGGGATCCTTGCATGCTACCCGATTCTCTGGATACTGTTTTTTGCAAAACCCATAATTTCGCTTAGGAATTCTCAAAGATCAACAAAAACTATAACCGGTGTGATTTTGGTTTTGGTTATATCGGGAATTCTCGTTGCAATAATGGATGCGGAAATGGCCGGAATTCTTCAGAGATATTATGCAGATTTTAGTTTCATGTTCTTTGCCGCTGTAGTTTTGCTTGCATTTATTGTTAATGAAAACTTACCAGATGAACCATATGTCATACACAAATCTAGCATGAGTTTGAGACGTCGAGGGAGAGTGCAAGCGAAAAACAATGGTATTTCAAGTTTGAAAGAAATTGCTTTGCGCCCACTTCTTTTAAAGGTTTTGATAGCGATGGTTGCCTTAAGCGTTATCTATTCAGGACTTTTATGTCTAACCCCTGAAACAGGTTGGTATTCCTCTATTTATTCCTGGGCATATCAAGACTATTTGCAGATGTATCGTTTCTGGACATAGAACTGAGGTGAAGTAGGTATTTAATAAAGTGTATCTTTATTGCGAAAATAATTATTGAGTTTAACCCGAAGTAAGCCAAGTAAAGTTAAGTATTAAGGCATTTAATTTGAAAGGAAGAATTGATGAAGATTTGCATTTCTGAAAGTTATGAAGAGATGAGTCAAAAAGCAGCTGATGCAATTTTGGAAGTTATATCAAAAACTCCAGCCTGTGTGTTGGGTCTTGCAACTGGAAGTACTCCTATTGGAATGTATAAATGTCTTGTAGATGCTTGTAATGCAGGAGAAGTGTCTTTTAAAGACATTACCACTTTTAATCTTGATGAATATTGTGGGCTTGATGGTGAGCATGATCAAAGTTACAGGTATTTTATGAATAAGAACTTATTCGATAACGTGGATATCGATAAGGAAAATACTCATTTGCCTGATGGCTGTGCGGATGATGTTGACGCAATGTGCAAAGATTACGAAGCGGCAATAGAGAATGCTGGATATGTAGACATCCAAGTACTTGGACTAGGCCATAACGGACATATTGGATTCAATGAGCCAGCTGATAACTTTCCTGTTATTACACATGAGGTGCAACTTCAAAGAAGCACTATAGAGGCAAATAGTCGCTTGTTTGATAGCATTGATGATGTACCGACCTCTGCTGTAACAATGGGTATTGGCACAATTATGAAAGCTAAGAAAATAATTGTTGTTGCCAATGGAAAAGATAAAGCCGAAATCGTTGCTAAAGCTTTTGAGGGTTCTGTGATCCCGCAAGTACCAGCTTCTGTTTTGCAGCTTCATCCAGATGTTACGGTATTTTTAGACAGCGAAGCAGCCTCTAAGTTACAACTTGATTAATGAATTTGATTAATGAGTTGCAAATACTTGCAACTCATTAATTCACTATTTCTGGGTTATTTACGTAACAAAGACGTATGAAACAAAAGTTTATGATGCCCAGTCAGTTCTAATTTCAAAATCAGACGGCACCATAGCCTCTAAGCGTAATACATCCACGATTTCGTAAACATCGTTATCTACAAGCGCTTGTACAGGCTCACGCATCTGGTTTGTATTAAATACACCCATTTGCCATAAAGCTGTTTTAAACGCGCCCACACCGGCTCCAAAACCCACGGTTGCCTTGACTCTTCTGGTCATCATCATCAGACGCGCAAGGTGATCCTGTATTTCTGCGACCTTATCCCAGTCCTTGACTTGAGCGGCTTTCCATTGTTGGACATAGCTTTCAGGATCAACATTGGCAAGACCTGGTACTGATCCGTCTGCTCCGCCTAGAAGGGCACCATCAACGACAACCTCGTGCCCCGACAGGAGCTGCATAGGATGTCCTGCATCGCGGTTTTGGAGAACTAGCCAACGAAATGTCACATCGTCTCCTGAAGAGTCCTTAACGCCTTGTATAATTCCATCTTTTCCAAGGCGAATAAGCATATCTGGATCAAGCTTTGTGTGAACACTTACAGGAAGATCATAAGCAAATAAAGGAAGATCGGTATATTCGCGAATCTGCCTAAAGTGGCGTTCGTTTTCATAAGGACCACCTAAGGCATAGAACGGAGCAGTAGCAACAAGTGCATCAATTGGCAGCTTAGAGATACGCTTGGCTTGTTCAACTACTCGCATAGTTTCGATATCGATGATTCCTGCAAGAACCGGAACTCGGCGATCGACTATAGTTAGTGCCTCTTCAAGGACTTCCAGTCTTTGCTCATCTGTTAAAAAAGCAACTTCACCACTTGAGCCTAAAAAGAAAAGTCCATTTACGCCAGCATTGATCATACGATTGATGCTGAATTTAAAGGCCTCAAGATCAAGAGATTTATCGGACTTAAGCGGGATAATAACTGGCGGAATTACACCAGAAAATTTTGATAGATCTTCCATTCGTCTGTTTCCTATGTAGCCTTTCTAGACACCTAAGTCTGGGTGAAGCAAAGACGGTGCTGCCCCCAGTAAAAGCTTAGTGTAATCGTCTTTTGGATTATTAAATACCTGTTCTGCTGTACCTTTTTCAACGGCTTGTCCAGCATTCATGACGATGATTCTATCCGAAATATAGCGTACGGTTTGAATATCGTGGCTAATAAACACCATTGCAAGGTTAAGCTCTTTTTTCAGATCCATAAGCAGATTTAAAATTTGAGCACGAACCGAAACGTCAAGTGCGCTTGTAGGTTCGTCAGCAATGATGGCATCAGGTTTTAGTGAAAGCGCTCGAGCAATTGCAACTCTTTGGCGTTGCCCACCTGAGAGTTGTCCTGGTAAAGCATCAAGTGCTGATTCTGGTAGTCCCACCATGCTTATTAGTTCATGAATGCGCTTTTCGCGTGATTCCGCATTTCCTATCTTATGGACAATCATTGGATCTTTCAGTTGATCTGCAACGGTCATGCGTGCATTTAAAGCAGTCGCAGGATCTTGGAATACAACAGATATTACGCGGCCTATCATCTCTCTGTCGGCTGCTGTTCTGTGTGTTACATCCTTGCCTTTAAAAAACACTTTGCCTTTAGTAGGGGATTGCAGACCACACATTACATTTGCGGTGGTTGACTTGCCACAGCCAGATTCTCCAACAATACCAATGGTCTCACCTGGCCAAAGCTTAAGCGAAAGTCCCCTTACGGCATGTACGAGATTTGGATGAATGATCGATCCCGTACGAGTCTTAAAAGTTACCTCGATGTTGTCAAGAAATATGATCGGTTGCACATCTGGCTGAGCATCTGACTGAGCATCTTGATGTGCGTCTGAAGACTTTTCTGTTTGCTCGTCTGTTTGATTTATCTCCGTCAATGTAACCTGCTCTTTGAATTCTTCAACTACATCTGTATTTTGGGTTTTCTCTGTCATGATAATTTGTCCGTCCATTCGATAGGACCGCCGGGTGCGTAAGGCTCTATACCGAGACGAGCAAGCTCGCTATCCGGAAGTTCCGCATAGTAATGATCGGTGTTTTTAACACGCTTGAGCGTAGGTCGTATTGGAGAGACCTTTTCTGGATGGCTTGAGCGTGGGGTAAAACGATCGCCTTCTGGGAAATCTTTTGGAGATGGAACTGTGCCTGGAACTTGGTGAAGTCTATCTCCTCCAGCTTCGATTGAAAGAACACTGCCAAGAAGTCCACGGGTGTATTCATGTACCGGATTTGTGAGAATGTCCTTAACAGGGCCTTGCTCAACAACTTGGCCTGCATACATAACGGTGATCGAGTTTGCAACCTCAGCAACAAGGGCTAGGTCATGGCTTACAAACACCATCGCAAACCCTAGTTCACGTTGAAGCTTATTAAGAAGATCGATTACCTGCTTTTGAACGGTAACGTCAAGTGCTGTTGTTGGTTCATCAGCAATAATCACTTTAGGATCACGCGTAAGCGCCATTGCGATCAACACACGCTGGCGTTGTCCGCCTGAAAGCTCATGCGGGTAAGAATCTAGTGTTCTTTTAGGATCGAGTCCTACAAGTTCTAGCAACTCCTCAGCACTTCTAGTGCCACCACGCTTTGTAAGCTGCTTCATTTGTGACTTAATAAGCATAGATGGATTAAGTGATGACAGAGCGTCCTGGTAAACCATAGCTATTTCGCGTCCACGAAGCTGGTTCATCTGGCGCTCATTTAACTGCAATAGGTTTTGCCCGTTATAGATGATCTCACCAGATATCTGAGCCTTCTTATCAAGTAGTCCCATGATTGCAAGAGATGTGATCGATTTACCGCAACCAGATTCGCCAACTAGACCCATGGTTTGCCTTGGACGAACAACAAAACTTACGTTATCGACAACATTTACATCACCATGTCTTGGGAAACGAATGCAAAGGTTTTTGACTTCAAGGATAGGAGGTACATCAGTTTTTGCATCAAATCTATCTGTTCTCTTATCTTCCATTTCGCGAAGTGTAGCGAGCCTTTTTTCGAGCATTTCTGCTTGAGCCGCATAAGCAAGTTTAGGATCAGCAACCATACGATCAGCTTCACGATTTGAAGAAAGCTTGTCATCTCCTGCTGCAACTGGAGCTTTAGCGGGGGCAGCCATCGCATCTGTTATGCCCTCAGAGAAGATATTTAGGCATAAAACGGTGATCATAATTGCAAGACCTGGGAAAAGAGCTTGCCACCAACGTCCAGCTAAAACACCGTCGCGTGCATCAGCCAAAATATTTCCCCAAGTAGGTGTTGGCTCTGGAATACCAGCTGAGATAAATGACAGCGATGCCTCAAAAACAATTGCGTCAGCTACTAAAACAATAGTAAATACAAGTACAGGCGCTATACAGTTTCTAAGCACGTGCTTAACTAAAATCCAGTTTGCTCTAGCGCCTGACACGATTACTGCTCTTACGTAGTCTTGGTTATATTCACTCATTACATTTGCACGAACAATTCTTGCAATTTGTGGGATATATAAAAAGCCAATCGCAAAAATCAAAGAGGGGAGCGAGTTTCCAAATACGATTACGAATGTTGCTGCTAAAGCGATGCCTGGGAAAGACATTATGATGTCTAAGATTCTCATGACTAGGTTTGAAATCCATGGACGAACAACAGCTGCAATTGAGCCGATAATTGATCCAAACACTAGTGCGAATGCGGTAGCTCCAAGACCAATTGTGAGTGAATAGCGCGCACCATACATCATGCGCGATAAAACATCGCGTCCCTTATCGTCTGTGCCGAATGGGAATTCGCCGCTAGGTGGTTGTCTTGAAGTAAAGACCTCATATGGATTATGCGGTGCTAAAAAGTTTGCAAATATCGCAATAAAAACGATAGCAATTAAGACTACTAGGGAAATACGCGCACCTATAGTCATGCTTTTCCAGCGTCTAAAGCGAACTTTACCCTCTAGTTTTTGGGTGGTTTTCCCTCTAAGTTTCGCTGAATCTTTCATCTCTTCTGTAGAAGTCATAAGCTATACACTCCTTATTCTCGGGTCGATAAGGAGATAGAGCATATCGACGATGATATTGATAATGATAAATGCGACAGCAACGGTTAAAACTACGCCTTGTACAAGATAGAGATAGTTTGATGTGATGCCAGAAACGATCGCCATACCCATTCCAGGTAAGTTAAAGATGACCTCGATGATAACAGCTCCACCGATAAGATATCCGATACGAAGACCTAAAACTGTAACAGGCGTAATTAGCGCATTTCTAAGAACGTTTCTACCAACTACAACACTTTTTGGAATGCCTGCACCAAGAGCGGTTCTTACGTAGTCCTTATCTAGTTCTTCTACCATCGATGTACGAACAACACGTGTAAGCTGTCCAGCTACAGGAACACCTAAAGATATTGCCGGCAGAAGCATTCTCATAAACCAGCCACTTGGATCGACAAAGAAGTCGGGAAGTTTACCTGATGCTGGAAGAATACCCTGGAATGCCAGGATGAGTAATACTGCTAGCCAGAAAGAAGGCGTTGCGATGCATGCAATAGAAAAAATTCTAATAATTTGATCAGGCCATCTGTCTCTATAAAGAGCAGAAATAACACCTAGAATCATTGCTACAACCACGCCAAAAATAAGACCCATAAATGTGAGTTGCAGTGTGACGGGAAGTGCCTCTAAAACTCTGTCTGTTACAGACATCTGCGAAGCGCCGTAAGTTCCAAGATTTCCTTGAAAGAGTCCAAGCATAAATCTTCCATATTGGACGATTATGGGATCATTTAGCCCATTTTGCTCTCTGTAAGCTTGAGCTTGTGCCTCTGTGGCGTTCTCTCCAAGCACCGAATAAGCAGGGTCAATTGGTGAGAGCGACATGATAAAGAATACGAGGACTGTGACGCCTATGATCATGACTGGAAGCCAAATAATTCTGTTTCCAATCAATCTAATAAGGTTATTCACGCAACCCCCTTTCCTTGTGTAAATTTCCGAGTGCAAATGTTACACACAGTATGGTAATTGCCTTGGAAACAGTTTAATCCGTTCGGATGCTTTTGGGGTCTTAAACATAATAAAAAAGGAGGGTCTTTTGTAAGACCCTCCAAACGGCCGATATTTTCGGCGTAAATACTTTCCTGTTTACGCAAGTGGCGTAGTTCCAAGGAAAATAAGGCCGGTTGTTGAAATTGGTGCAAAGTTCTCCAATTTCTCTGCCATATATCCAGTACCGATTTCACGATGGAATAGAGGATAGATCGGCACTTGCTCGGCGATGAGGTTGTAGCATTGGTTCCAAATTTCTTGCTGCTTTGCACCGTCGGCTTCTTCGCGTGCAGATTGCAGAAGTGTTTGAAGCTGTGCCCACTCAGGTGTGTCTTTCCAGCAGCTACGACCCTGTGTCCAAACATTGTCGCCATACCACCATGTCATAAGAAGATCTGGGTCATTTCCGAAGCATGATGGGTCACCTGGTGTCAGCATTACATCAAATGGAAGAACCTCATCTGATGGAGCAAGGTTTGCCCACTGAATTGCTGTTTCATTTAAAGTTACATCAATGCCAACAGCGGCGAGATCTTCTTTGATCTGAGCTGAAAGGGTTGATACCCAGTTGTTGTTAACCATAAGTTCGCATTTGATCTCAGTTTGGTTAGCTTGAGCTAAAAGATCACGTGCTTTCTCAGGGTCATATGTAAATACGGTATCTGCCCTGTTGTAGTTTGCATAGTTTTCAGGAAGGAAGCTTGTTGCTGCAACTGCATGGCCGTCGAGCTGATTCTCAATCAATTTGTCCATATCAATTGCATAGTAGAAAGCTTGACGTACGCGGTAGTCATCAAATGGTGGCTTTCTTGTGTTGAACATAAAGAATGCAAGTGCGAATCCCTGTGCATATTCAACTGCAGCACCTGAATCAACGATTTGCTGAGCATTTACATCTGGAACACTCTCGATAGCAAGAACAGATCCATCTGTAATAGCCGTTGTACGAGCAGTGTCATCCTTAAGGACATTCCAGTCCATTTCTTCACAGGTGGCCTTGAAATCGCCTTCGTAATTCTCGTTTGGCTTAAAGACGATACGTCCACCCTCATCACCGTTGATGGTGTCATATGCCCAAGGACCAGATCCGATTGGATGCTTTGAAAGTGCAACATCTACTTCTTCGACTTTAGCATCAGCATTTGCTGCCTTAGCAGCTTCAAATGCTGTCAGGTAGTCAGTTACAGCTTGAGCCTGAGCAATCTTTACGATTGAAAGACGACGTGTAAGAAGAGCGTCAAATGGGTATTTCAATGTGAATTTGACCGTCTTGTCGTCAACCTCAGCAACATCAGCGATGAAAGAAATCATGTCGCCATATGTGCCGTCAGCCATGTTTGCTTTAAATGACTCAACAACGTCGGCTGCTACTACATCTGATCCGTCAGAATACTTTGCGCCGTCACGAAGAGTTACATTGTATTCAGTGTCAGATACTTTCTCAGGATCGGCTGCAGCAAGCATTGGCTTGATTGAGTAGTCATGAAGATCGAGATAGTAAAGTGACTCAAATACATGTAGCGTTGCTGCATACATCAAAGCCGAGCTGTTGCCGATCGGGTTGCAGTTCGTCGAAGAGTATGCAGGAGCGGCTGTAATAGCACTAGCAGGTTCAGCACTACCACCACTTGTGTTTTCGCTCTTAGGACTGCTGGATCCACAGCCGCTTAGTGCCATGGCTGCGACAGTGCCTGCAGCAGCAGTACCCGCTAGGAAGCCACGCCTTGTAACTTTCGGTTGTTTCATTGTTCCCTCCAACTTTTAGTCTTCGAGTCGCCTGACTCGTCGCGAACGCATTTGAGCTCAAATAGTAGGGGAGCGTTTCGCTGTTGCCATTATCCGATAAATTCGACCAATTATGGTGTTAAAATTGCGCTTTTACAAGAAATCAATAATGGCAACAAAATGTAAGAAAACTGATCTTGAAATTCAATCTATAGATTCAGGGTTGAATACGTATCAAATAAGTGTTGCCTACACATCAAATAAGGCTTAAACATGTATCGAAATATAGCTATTCCCAGCTATGCATATTTACATTCCAGCGCTTTCCGGTCAGATGCCAATTGTTGAAATCAGATACAGGACCTGTGATTTCATACTCAAGAATGTAGTGATCAGTGTATCCATCATGCATAGTGAAGTAATAATAGCGCGGCTCATCATTGTCTTCTTGACTTAAAGCAGGAGTTCCATATTTTGAATAATTTCCACCTACAGCCTCTATCACGGTTGGGTGGAAACTTCCATGTGTTATTGGAACATCTGAAATCTCCATAGGCTTGCCTGGATTTTCAGGATTGCTTGGCTTTACAAACATAATTGGACTTGTTGGTCTTTCAAGTTCATCAAGATCGTATCCGCAATCAAAATATCCATGATCAGATGTAACAATGATAGTTGAATTGTCGTATACACCGAGCTCTTTCATCTGGCTAATATATTCGTCAACTATTCTGAATGACCCAAGTGTTTGCCTATCAAGATCTGAATTGTTAAGGCCTACAAGTTCTGCATTTTCATCCATTATCATCGGCCAATGAGAGCCTAAGAGATGAATAAAACGAAAATCTCCCTTAGAGCCATCATCTACTATTTTAAGTTTTTCGTCCTTTAGATTTTTGTAGTACTGAGGGTCATTAAAGTGGTAGGGAAGGCCTTCTCCTGCATCGCCTGTAAATACAGCAGAGTTATTAATTTCATCTGTATAGAACCAAAACAAAGGCTTTATAAGCCATGGCATATCTCTGAAGAATGAGCATTTCCAAAGTACTTCAACAACTTCTACTGGAGTTGTAATTGTTAAATCACCCTTAATTGGATGAATGTTTTCTGTAAACCCAGCAATATGTTCCGTTCCGTTATACAGAGAATCCGTATACATACCTATGGTGTAGTTTTGGTCATAAATGTCTTCAATAAAGGTTGATCTATCGAATCTTTCATCCCAATACTTTTTGAAGCGTTCTCCGTATTTTGGAAGTTCGCCAGTATAGAGAAAGCCTGCGCCATAACGTGTTGGAATCATGGCGCCTGTTACATCATTAAAGAATGTAAAATCAGTGAAGTTTTCAAAATAGTCAGGATGGTCTTGGATTAAATGAGAGACGTTGTCTGTATCTGTCATATCAAGTACGAAAACAACTACGTTATTAGCAGGTGCAAGTTCGTTTAAGCCTTTAGTTGTAACCACGAGATCACTTTGGCTTCTTTTGCCAGCACCTCCATCGAGTGCGTTTGTGCTTGCGCCAACAAAAAGGGAAGCTACACCTACTCCCTGTATAAAAATCATTGCAGCGGCAATAAGTGGAAATATCTTTTGTGCTTTCCAGGAGCTTTTTACACAGAAAACCAAGGCTATGCAAAAAACCGCAACCCATAAAAGCGCGCTAACAATAGTTTCTGTGGTGTATCCGCTAAAGTCGATATAGAACCCATTTGCTGCAGGAAGTGTGAAATTTGCAACCAGTGCTTGTAAATAGCAGCTAACACCAAAAGCAGTTACAAACGCGCATACAATCTTATATGCGCGGCCTTTGAACAACATCATTATGCATATCAATATTACGTCTACTAAAACAGCTCCGATAAGTACAGGAAGCCAAATATCATTTAAGCCAAATAGTAAAGACGATGAATTAGCGGCAACAAGCTCATATGGTGCGACCAATAGAAGAGTCGCTGTTGCAAATGTCGATATCAAAACGGTGGGGAGTAATTTCTTCTTCCAGCTATCGGGTTTATGTCTAACATCAGGATCTTGGCGTGCCATCTGCCCGAATGAACCCGTTTTTGTAGCTTTTAGATCAACCTCATGTTTTTCAAAGGGCTCGATCCTTGTAACTTTAGGTTCTGAAAGTTTATTTTTATCCTCATCGATATTGAGTTTCGAATAGATCTTTTTTCTCGCGCGTCTCCAAGCAACACCTATAACAGTTGACAGAGCAACAGCAACACCTGCTACCGCTTGAATGGTGTATGTCATGACCGATGGGTCAACGTATGCAAGGGCAATGTTTGGAAACGCTAAACATATAAGAGCAGAAACAACAATTACGGCGAATAGATCACCTATATAAAGTGATAAATTGCGAATTGAATACGGATGCATTGAGTGTTTATGTGTTAAATGTTGAGCTGTTACCATCATGCGGCAGCCTCGTTTTTTGTGCGCTTCTCTTGAGCATCAAGCACGGCATTAAGTAAATATTCGCCTGCGCATTTACCGCCGTTGCCTAAATTGAAGAAGAATCCATCGCGTATGGTTGTGATTTGTTTTTCCCAATCTTCTTTATGGGTAAGCATTTCATCAACTATTTCTTTAAAATGCTCGGTTTCGCCAAGCGCAATTGATTTTCCAACTTCATTTCGTAAGGAGATGTCTGTAGAGTTGGTGCCATAGTCTTTCCAATTTGGATTTCTAACCTTCATTGGGGTGTCTATAAATATTGTTGGCCTTAGTGTGGAAAAACAAAACTCAGCAAATACAGATGACCAGTCAGTTACAAGAATGTCTGCTTTAAGTATTGAATCATTTGAGCTGATTCCGTCTTCAAAAACTAACTGATCTGAAGGCGTGTCTGCATATTTTTGACGAAGAGCCTCATAACGCGGGCCATGAATTCTTAAATATTGAGGATGCGGTCTTACTACAACTTGGTAATTCTCGCCAAGTAAGGGATTAATGAGCGACTCAACACAGCTATCAAGTATGTTTCCTTCTTGCCAACTTGGTGCCAATAAAATTATGGGCTTATCTTTACCCCTCTCGAGTTCTTCTTTTCTTTCTGCATAGTCTTTAATATCTCGATCAATTAGATCATATCCGCATTCAATAAGCTTCTTGTGTTTAATATTGCGGAAGTCTTCAATCTTGCGCATCTCTTCAATTTGATGAGGTCCTGTACAAAGCAAGGTGTCGTAGTTGTCGTATTCGCCTACAGTAGATGTCATATCAACCGATGTTGTGTGGTGAAACATATATACATATTCGATATCTTTTCTTATATATGAGCGCTTGATATAGAAGTTGTCTAAATCTCCAAGCGTTGTAACTACAACATCAGCATCCATCTTCATCATTAATGTAATGGCTTTCTTCTCTCCTATGTAGTAGGGAAGAATCCTGGGATCGGTTTTTGACAGCTCGAAAATTTTGTCATCAGGATCGTTTGTCACATAATGAATAAAAATATTCGAATTTTTGAGCATCCACTCTATTGCACCTTGGAAGTATTTATAAAATCCACTGCCTTCTGAATAGAAAACTATATGTTTATCAATGATTGTAAAAAAACGCTCGTAGTCACTTTTTTCACGTTTGGCTAAAGGATTAGGCTTCCACCATTTGGATGAGCTTTTTCCAAGGTTGTTTAGGATTTCAAGTTCTTCTTTGCTCTCTTCTAGTTGTTTGTAATCTATATATTTCTTTGGCTTTATGATGATGTTGCAGAGTACTTGTACAAGAATTGCGGTTAGGTTGGAGCAAATCCAATAAAAGGCCATACCGGTAGCTACAAATACACCGAGAAAAAGGGAAAGCGCAATAGATAGCCCATTGGTTGTATTTTTTTCAGCTCGGGATTGTTCTTTTTGAAGCGGGTTGATTCTATTTTGCGCCCACCCAAGACACACAGCAGAAAGTCCTGCAAGAATGGGCATAATCCATGAAAGGCCGCCATCTTCAACGGGAATCATTCCCAAAAACTCGGTTCCCGGTGCACCGTGGTCTGTTATCCCGTGGATCACATCTACGAGTCCAAAAAGAATGATGATCTGTACAGCTAGTGGGATAAGTGAAAGCATCGGGTGGTAATGCTTTTCTTTATACATTGCATTTTGTTTTTCGCCGATAGCTTCGTTGTCACCGTAATGGTCAACTTTGATCTTGTTTAACTCGGGCATAAGTTGAACCATAACGATAGAGTTTTTTTGAACCCAAAGAGCCATTGGCATAAGGATGATCTTAATAATCACTGTAAATAGCAGAATGGCTATCCACCAGTTTTGCGTAAGCTCGTAGCACGGATTTACTATAAGTCCCAAGATATTCGCAAGGAATTCCATGTAATTAATGCCTCATCAGTTGGTTAAATAAGTAGGTATGTTAAACAATCACATCAAGTATGCTAGGTAAAGCATTTCATGTATGAATCACAAAGATGGTTCATGTGACAATTTGCGACACCAAATTGCGGATTATATCATTTTGGTAATGTCTTGGCATTATCTAGGTCTTTGCTACTGGATTACTATGGACTCTTCTTGTGCGCTGTCTAGCTCTTCTTGTGGTTTTAGTCCAACCGGAGCATCTGCCAATTGTTGCGTCCACAAGATAAGCGCAAAGAGAAGAGGCGCTGAGTAAAGTATTCCTACCATATATCGTGTATATACACATGGTGAAACAATTAGCGTTAAGACAGAAAGGGCAATAGGTAACAACATCCATCGCCTGCCTTTTGCAAATACAAAAACAGAGACTACAGCCAAAAGAGAAAGCCATCCGCTATAAAAAGCAACGCGTCCAAAAAGTCCAAGGCAATCGTAGTAATACCAGAAAACTCCTCCGAACGCATGATTCATTGCCAGTATTGTTTCTGGCTGCTCTTCATACATATGAAACTCGCCTTCATGTTGAGCTACCCAATCGACACAATTCTCCGGAAGAATGCAATGTAGATCTATTCCATCCACTGGAGCGAACAGACCACCATTAGTAAGAGCTAGCGCATAAAGGTAGTCAATTGGGTGTCTGAGTCCTTGTGCTATATAGACTTTTAGATAGTTGAGCAAATCTTCAGTGCTCGCGTCCATCTTATATGTATTTTTAACAGGATCGGTTAGGTGTGGATTGTAGTTTTTCGCAAGACTATCAAAATCCAAGACCGCATCTATCGCTTCTTTTTCCTCTTCCGTAACGTCACCGGGATAAGTTTTTACAACTTCAGCAGTTTGCTGGAAAAAGACCCCGAGCGCTTCTTGGGTTCCGATTTTTGCAACCCCTAATAATGGATAGAAAATTGCTGGCAATATAAAAGCAACTAAGACTACAGGGATCAAACCTGAAACCGCACAAGCAATTCGTTTGCGTTTTAAAACTATAAGCATCACGATTATCGATACGGCAACAATAGGTAGTCCGGTTTTTTTGGTGAGCATAGTCAGCAATGCAAATATGAAAAATAGAGCACAGAATTTCTTATTTGAGAAAGCCTCGCCCTTTGTGCGGAAGGCTTCTATGTACCCAATAAGGAATGCGAGAAAGCAGGGCGCAAAGATGGAATCCTTCTGAATCGATGCTGCTGTACGCATAAATATTGGCATCAATAAAACGAATAGATAAGCAAAAAACACCGATGACTTTGGAAGATTTAGGCGGTTTAAATAAAGACAAGACATGCTAAGCATTAAAGCCGTAAACAAAGATTGCAAAATTACATAGATAAAAAACCCTGCTCCGCATCCCCCGAGCAGTTCATCTAGCATCCAAACAACACCAAAAAGTAAAGTGTCAAATAACGGATCGTGTGTGATGTATTTCGCATCTACGGTTGCAGGCACAGCCCTAACCGAGTAATCGACAGGTGCATCTGTCGCGAATTGGGCAACCATTTGAACGGTATCGATATCCATATATCCCGGATACTGTGAAATCATATTCGGTATCCAAATAACAAATAGAACCGCAGTTAAAATGAGAATGTTTCTCCAAGACCAAGTTAGTGGCAGCTTATTAAATGTATGTGAACACATCTTTTGTACCCATTTAAAAAATGGGCTTATGTATTTTAAAAGGATGTAAGCGACAAAAGAGAAAATCAGCCATAAGGCAAGTACGCAGAGGATATAAACAGCGGGCGATAAACTTGCAATACCAAGGCCTGCATTGTTTATTTCGTTGGCGATAAAAATGAAGCTATTTGTTGCCGAGACAACAAATCCCCATATAAGCGCAGTAATTAGACGCGCTCTTCTTGCCAAGTTCATCCCCCTTATATTGCAAATAACAAATATATACAGATAGTAAATGCATACAAATCTGAATAATGCGTTTAAAACTTGTGGCTTATTGCACGCTTGAAATCATAAGTCATCTACAAGACATAAAGGATGCGAAACCGTTTGTGGTCGGCATTGCGCCGCTCACAAACAGGTGATTTAGACATCCCACCTTCAATCTTTCCCTTTACTAGAACTCAAGCCGCCGCCTGGCTGTTCTAAAAAGCTATAAGGCGCAACTCGTTTTACATCGATTGATAATATGGAGCAATTCCAAAGCAGGGTGCCACGAGGAAGTGCATCCTGCATATGAAACGGGAGGAGAGTAATGTCTGAGCTCATTGAGATCCGTTGGCATGCACGTGCTGGCCAAGGTGCGGTAACCGCCGCAAAGCTTGTTGCTGACACAGCATTGCTTCAGGGTGCCTATATTCAGGCTATGCCAGAATATGGACCCGAGCGTACAGGTGCTCCACTTAAGGCCTATACGCGTGTAAGCGAAGACCCAATTGAGGTACACAACACCATTGTTAACCCAGATATTGTAATCGTGCTAGATGACACACTTTTAGAAACTGTAGATGTTTTAGAAGGCATACGATCTGATGGCACAGTTATTCTCAATACAGAGATGACACTAGAGGATGCAAAAGCTGCACTTAAAGCTCCTAGTGGAGTTAAGGTTGCTGTAGTTGATGCATCAGGAATTGCAATGGCAACGATTAAGCGTGATATTCCAAATACGCCGATCGTTGGCGCGCTTTCCAAAGTAACAGGAGTTGTTCCGGTTGATCTTGTTAAAGAACGTCTTGTGGGAATGTTTGAAAAGAAGTTCTCGCAAGATATGATCGACGCAAATCTTGCCTCTGTTGACAGAGCATACGAGGAGGTGAAGAGCGCATGAAAATGCCCGATTTAGAGACTTTCGATGATTGGAAACCATCTGAATTTCCAAAAGGATATATATGTAAGGGTGGTACTTCACGCGAATATATCACAGGCGGTTGGAGATCAATGCGCCCTGTGTGGGATTCTGAGAAATGCACAAATTGCCTTATGTGTTGGATAGTTTGTCCTGATTCATCAATTATGGTTAAAGACGCTGAGATGACGGGTATCGACTACGACCACTGTAAGGGCTGCGGAGTATGCGTACACGAGTGCAGATTTGATGCGCTTGAATATATCCGCGAAGACGAAGCGGAAGGGGTGGAGTAAATGAGCACTTCAAAGCCTTTCTCCGCAACTGGAAATCAAATGGTTGCAGAAGCTATGCGTCAGGCAAATCCTGATGTTATGGCTGCTTATCCGATTACTCCACAGACAACGATCGTTGAAAACTATGCGAAATATGTTGCAAATGGGCTTGTTACAACCGAGTTTGTAACCGTTGAGTCTGAGCACTCTGCAATGTCTGCATGTGTTGGAGCTGCTGCAGCAGGGGCTAGAGTTGCAACTGCTACAGCAAGTCAGGGTCTCGCTCTTATGTGGGAAGAGCTATTTATTGCTGCCGGCATGAGGCTTCCCATTGTTATGGCAAATGCAAACCGTGCACTTTCTGCACCTATTAATATTCATGGTGATCATTCAGATATCATGGGTGCACGTGATACGGGTTGGATCATCTTTTTTGCAGAGACGGCGCAAGAAGCATATGACAACACCGTAATTAGTTTTCCTGTGGCTGAAAACAAAGACGTGCAGCTTCCTGTTATGACAACGCTTGATGGTTTTATTACATCACATGCCATGGAGCGTTGCGTTATGGAAGACGACGAAACTGTTAAGGCTTTTGTTGGAGAATACACACCTGCAAATGGTTTACTTACAAGTGCTGATGCAATTGGTGCTGGTATGTTTGCAAATGGGTCTTCTTATATGAAGGCTCGCTATTCGCTTAGAAAAGCCAATCAGTCTTCGCTGCCAATCATTGAGTCGATTGGTAAGAAATGGGCAGATGTATGTGGACGTCCATTTGATCTTGTTGATACATGGCAAACAGAAGACGCTGATTTTATTGTTGTTGTACTTGGCTCTGCTGCAGGAAATGTTCGCCATGTTGCAAGGAAACTTCGCGAAGAGGGCAGGAAAGTGGGCGTTGTCCGTCCTCGCGTGTTCCGTCCATTCCCAGCTAAGCAGATAGTTGATGCATGTAAAGGCGCAAAGTCTATAGCGATCATGGATAGAGCAGATTCTATCGGTGGACAGTTTGGTCCTTTGGCCTGCGATGTGATGTCAGCCTTGTATGATGCAGGCATGCAAATTCCGGTCAAGAATTACATTTATGGTCTTGGTGGAAATGATCTTACAAATGAACTCGTCGAAGGTATGTTTGACGAGCTTGCCACGCTTGCATCCGGAGGTGTAGCAGGTGCATGCAGCCTTGCTTATCTTGGGATGTCTGAGCAGAAAGGGGCTGAAAACGAATGGCTAGCATAAAAGATCTTTCCAAAAAGCCAGAAAGCTTAGCACCCGGACACAGACTTTGTGGAGGCTGCGGAGCTTCTATGGCAGTAAGACAGGTAATGCTTGGTGTTCCAGAGGACTGTGAACCTGTGGTTGGATGCGCGACAGGATGCCTTGAGGTATCAACCACTATTTATCCATATGATGCTTGGAATGTTCCTTTTGTCCACAATGCATTTGAGAATTCCGCGGCAACAGTTTCAGGTGTAGAAGCCGCTTTTAAGGGAATGCAGCGTGCAGGGAAAATACCTGCGAACAAGAAGATGAAATTTGTGGCATTTGGCGGAGACGGTGGCACATACGATATCGGCCTACAGTCTTTATCAGGCGCTATGGAGCGCGGACATGACATGGTGTATGTTTGCTATGACAACGGTGCCTATATGAATACAGGCATCCAGCGTTCCTCTGCTACCCCTAAAGGCGCTTGGGCTACAACTGCTGAAGTTGGAACGGTTGGCCAAGGAAAACCGCAGGTAAGAAAAGACTTAACGTCAATCATTGCAGCTCACGGGGTTCCATATGTTGCACAGTCAACGGTGGGGCATTGGAAAGACCTTGTGGCAAAAGCTGAAAAGGCATTTGAGGTAGAAGGACCTGCTTTCTTAAATGTTTTGTCTCCTTGTCCTCGCGGCTGGAGAATCGGAAGCGATGAGACGGCTCAAATTTGTCGCCTTGCGGTTGATACAAAATTCTGGCCACTTTTTGAAGTGGATAATGGTGTTTGGAAGCTAACCGAGGTAAAGGAAAAGAACTTGAAGCCTCTTGAGGATTTCCTAAAGCCTCAAGGAAGATTTAAGCATCTATTTAAGCCAGAAAATGCTCATATTATTGAGGAAATGAAAGAGGACATTGAGGCTTATTGGGCTTATCTTGAAGGTAGGGTTGAAGGCTCAAAGGATGCGAAAAGTCCAATAGAATAAAGGAGATGTAGAGCATGTTCGATAAATCAAAACCTTCAGGTGATGATTTGTCCCATGCGTCTAATATGTCTGAATTACTTGGCTTGTCTTGTGCACCTGATGTGCAGGACAAGCCTTTTTTCTTTGAAGGCGTAAGTGACAAAGGCGCTAGTGTTGTTATTACATCAACAAAAGTTTTTACAGGCAAAGATACAGGCAAAGATAGCGACACAGCACCTTTAGCTATTGGTATACATAACGAAAAGATACTTTGGATATGCGATAGGGATAAGTTTTTGAACGCATATTCCTCATATATCTCAAAAAACACCTCAACATGTGTCGTTTACGATTTTGGCAATGCATATATTCAACCAGGCTTTCATGATGCCCATATTCACTTCTTTCACTCTGCATTAATTGATTGTGGTTTGATGGTGCGATATGTTGGGCTCAATGAGCAGGATTGCGCACTTAAGGCAGCTAAGCTCGCATCTGAAAACCCCAATGCTAAGTGGATTTTGACACAAGGGTGGCGCGAGAGTTCTTGGGATATACCTGAAGTTCCAACGCGGCTATCCCTTGATAAGGTTTTACCGGATCGGCCATGTGCAATGTATTCCGGGGACGCTCATACGCTTTGGGTTAATTCATGCGGTCTTAGAAAGCTTGGATTGGATGATGATGTAGAAGATTTGCCAGGAGGCAAATACGAACGCGATGAGCAAGGTCGTCTAACTGGGATTTTAAGAGAATCTGCAGCGATGTCTGCGTTTGCAAAAATTGCTTTTGATCTAGGTAGAGATCAGTTGGAAGACTCTTACAAATCGTTTGCTTATAAACTTGCCGCATCTGGAATTACATCTGTTGACGATGTGGCTTTATGCGCCTCTGCAGAAGATGACTTTGTCTATGGGGATATTTATGCATCGCTTGCAGATTTTGGAGATATTCCCATTCGTGTAAATATGTTTCCAGTTCTGCTTGCTGGACTTAACAGATTTTTTGATGTTTTGCCCTATGAGAGGGGCAGCCGTGTTAGGGTTTGTGGAGTTAAGCAATTCTTTGATGGAGTTTCAAGTCAACATACTGCTTGGCTAGGATCTCCTTATGAAAATCCCAGGTTTAGTGGGGATTGTGGTCGTCCAACAATCGATCCTCGCGTTATGGAAGATATGATATGCGAGGCATTTGATAAAGATATTCGCGTGAGAATACATTCAATCGGAGATGAAGCAACAAAGCAACTCCTTGATATTTGCGAAAGATATAAAGCATCTGCTGAGACTAAAAACAAATATCCGAAGCTTGTGATAGAACATCTAGAGAACCTCAATCAGACAGATTTGAAAAGATTTTCAGAACTCGATGTAATTGCGTCTGTGCAACCGCGTCATATGCTCCTTGATCCAGGGGGGCCTGAAAGGGATTTAGGCATTAAGAGGTCAAATCTTGCGTGGCCTTTACGTACTCTTGTAAACGAGGAGACAATTCTTGCTTTTGGTACCGACTCTCCTGTTACTAATACAGATCCCCTACGGGTGCTTTATGCTGCAACAAACCGGAAAGATCCTGTCGTAGATCGCATGGATGGAAACTCAATTGATAATTCTTGGCATGAGGAAGAGTGCATCTCTATGCACGATGCGATTTGTGCATACACTTATGGAAGCGCTTGTGCATCAGGCAGAGAATGCGAAGTAGGGCGTATTGAGGAAGGGATGCTTGCAGACATCGTTGTATTCGATGAATCACCATTCGAGCATCTTGATGACAGCCTATTGGATATAAAAATAATGGCAACGTTTGTTGGTGGCAAACCCGTGTATGTAAATGAGCAATAAAGAAGAGTTCAGATACAGGGACTACTTAGCAAAAGCAGCATCTAAAACTTCTGGGTTTACACAATTTTCCGGTTGTTTTCCCAAGACAACATTAATCGCATATGCTGTGCACCTACATCTGAGCTCTTTTGCGGATTCCTCTGAATAATATGCTGCATGTGGAGTGAGCACTGTTCGTGGAGCTTTGCATATTGGATCATTTGGATCAATGGGTTCTTCTTCGAAGACATCTAAGCCAGCGCCCCAAAGGTGTCCTTCTTGTAGTGCTTGAGCTAAAGCACTAGTATCCACAACCGATCCTCTAGATGTGTTTATAAGAATCGCGTCTTCTTTCATTTTTGCTATACGAGATGCATCAATAAGATGATAAGTGTCTTTAGTTAATGCACAATGCATGCTTAACACATCGCTATTTGAAATAATGTCATCTAAAGATACGCACTGAAACCCCTCATCAGTCACAGTGCCCGGCTTTAAGCTTCTATCCCAAACCAGAACTTTAAATCCAAGGCCGTTTGCCTTTTTTGCAACAGCGTGTCCAATATGTCCAAAGCCTGCAACACCAAAAATTCTGCCACTAGTTTGTCCCAAAGGGCGTTCTTGTAAGAATCCCCAATTTCCAGATCTCATGTCTGCATCCAAAGCATTGATTCTTCTAAGAGAACATAAGGCAAGTGCAATAGCGTGATCTGAAACCACTTCTGTGCCATATCCCACAACATTACATACAGCAGTGTTATTTGCGGTTGCGGCTTTTATGTCTATGTTGTCAACACCTGTACCTGTTTTTGCGACCACTTTGAGTTGAGGCAAGTTTTTAAAAACCTCTGCTGTGAATTGTCCATATGAGGTTATTGCCCCATCCGCTTCTTTAAGATGCTCAATCAAAGCATTTGGTTTGCGATTTTCATCTCCCATATATCCAGCAAAATCAATTCCATTAGCTTGAATTTCTTTTTCTTCATATTTGAAATCACCTAGGTCTGTATCGGTAACAACAATCTTTGCCATAAAAATTAACTCCCTTGATTGGTGGTGTATAAGGTCAGCATATATAAGTTCGATGCGAATATATAAAAATAGTATCAAAGGATTTTATTAGATGCGGAATAACAAACGAATGTTCTATAATGGTTAAATTCGATGAAAGTGAATTGATTTGAAAAAGACGCAACATACAATCCTTGGAATAGACCCTGGGCTTGCTAATACAGGTTGGGGTGTTATATCCCAAGATGGCTCTAATTTAACTTGTATCGCTTACGGATGTATTACCACAACCGCTTCTTGTGACTTGCCTAAGCGTCTGCTTAAGATTTGTGATCAAATCGATGCTGTCATAAGAAAGTTTGAGCCTGATGCTGCAGCTATAGAAACTGTTTGGTTTGGACAAAATATAACTGCTGCATTTGGAACAGGGCAGGCAAGGGGAGCAGCGCTTGTTGGGTGCGCTAAAAGAGATATTGAGGTAATGGAATTTACACCTAATCAGATAAAGCTATCTGTTGTGGGGAATGGCTTTGCTGAAAAAGAACAAGTGCAATATATGGTGCAAAAACTGTTAGGTCTTAAAGAAATACCACACCCTGACCACTCTGCTGATGCACTTGCTGCAGCAATATGTCATACAACCCATACAGGGTCTTTAATGAATGTTATCTCTGTTGTTTCTTAAAGCTCAATGGTTTTAAAGTTTAGTTGTAAATAGGGGGGTGTAAAAACTTGATTGCTTATCTGAAAGGAGAGGTAATTCAGAAAGCACCATCAAATGTCATTATTGATGTTGGTGGTGTTGGCTTTAATGTGGAAATGCCCCAAACATCAATAAGTGCGATCCCGGCAGTAGGAGAAGTTGCTCTTATACATATATATATGAACATGACAGATAAGGGGATTTCTCTTTATGGTTTTGAAAACACTGATGAAAAAGAAATATTTGAATTACTAATAGGTGTTAGTGGTGTAGGGCCTAAAATTGCGCTGTCAGTTCTAACTTATTATTCAGCATCTGAAATAGTAAGTCTGATCACTGCTCAAGATGTTAAAAGACTAACGAATGTGCCGGGTCTTGGTAAAAAAATGGCTTCAAGAATAGTTCTTGAGTTAAAAGATAAACTTTCAGCAGTTACAAATGATCTTGATATAGTCGATGAGCAAAATACAGGTTCAATTAGCAACATCAAAGAGGTTGTAGACGCGCTTTCTTCACTTGGGTTTACACAGTTAGAGATCGATCTTGCCCTTGATGGTGTTGATAAATCTTTATCTGTTGAGGAAATGATTAAGCTTTCTCTAAAGAAACTTAATACAAAATGATGCTTGAAGGATTGGTAGACGATTGAATAAGGACATACAAATAGAGGGAATTGTCTATGACTCCACAAACGTCGATGATGAAGATACAGGTTCTGCATCTTCTATAAGAAATGATGGATCGTTTTCTGGTAAAAGTCGTTCGATTGACCCAAAGCTACACGCAGAAGATCTTGCAATGGACAGATCTTTGCGGCCTAAGATGTTGGATGATTTTGTGGGTCAGACAAAGGTTAAGGATTCGCTATCAATTCTTATCGAAGCTGCGTTATCACGAAACGACGTTGTTGATCATATCCTTTTTTCAGGCCCTCCTGGTCTTGGAAAAACAACGCTAGCAACAGTTGTTGCAAATGAAATTGGATCGAATATTAAAACTACCTCTGGCCCTGCGATAGAGCGAACCGGTGATTTGGCGGCGATTCTTACAAACCTTGAAGAGGGGGATGTTTTATTCATTGATGAAATACATCGTATGAATCGTGTGGTCGAAGAGATCTTATACCCGGCTTTAGAAGATTTTTCCCTCGATATCGTCGTTGGTAAAGGGCCAGCTGCAAGATCGATTAGATTAGATATTCCAAGATTTACGCTAATTGGTGCAACTACAAGAACGGGTCTATTAACAGGTCCTTTGCGCGATAGGTTTGGTATCGGGCTTCGCCTTGAGTATTACACACCTGAAGAGCTGTCTGGCATTGTCATCAGATCAGCTTCAATCCTCGATATTGAGGTAGATAAAGAAGGTGCGTTAGAAATTGCTAGAAGATCGCGAGGTACTCCTCGTTTAGCTAATAGATTTTTGCGACGTGTTAGAGACTGGGCGCAGGTGCGTGCACAAGGAAAAATCACTCATGAAGTTGCATCTGATGCTCTAACATTTTATGAAGTTGATACGCTTGGTCTCGATGCGATGGACAATAAAATATTGGAACTTCTATGTGTTCAATTTTCTGGAAGACCAGTCGGTCTTACAACGTTGGCATCTGCATTATCTGAGGAAACCGATACTTTAGAGGATGTATATGAGCCATATTTGATGCAACAGGGATTACTTATACGAACTCCTAAGGGTAGACAAGCAACACTTAGAGCATTTGAACATCTTGGAATTGAACGCCCGTCTTAAATACTTAGTTGGCAGAAAGGACTCAAGCTATGACACAGGACATAGGTGTTTGTAAAAAGGTAGATTCAATTAAAGGCGGAAGTGTTTTCAGTACCAACGGCTTTGAAGACAAAGATTTATATATATCCAACGGGCGCTTTTATAGCAATACGTCTCCAAATGCATCCAGTGAAGCTGATGCTTTAAATATTGATGCTAGTGGATGCTATGTGATTCCTGGTCTTGTGGATATTCATTTTCATGGAAGTGCTGGCGCTGATATAAGTGATGGCAGTTTGGATGGGTTGCATACTATGGGTGCATATGAAGCATCACGTGGTATTACGGCAATGTGTCCAGCGACGATGACCTTATCCGAGGAACAGCTTATAAAAGCAGCGGAATCAGCAGTTCAGTATGTGCCTTCTTGCAATGAATCTGATCTTGTTGGTATAAATATGGAAGGTCCTTATATATCTCCTGACAAGGTCGGGGCTCAAAACCCGGAGTATGTAAGAAATCCAAGCGTTGATGAATTTAGGCGTTTGCAAAAACATGCAAAAGGTCTTTTCAAGCTTATAGATATTGCTCCGGAAGAGCCTGGGTCAGATGTGTTCATCGAATCTCTTGCAGATGAAGTCAGGATTTCTGTTGCGCATACTTGCACTGATTACGACACTGCAAAAAGTGCATTTGACAAAGGTGCTAAACATATTACGCATCTCTACAATGCGATGGATCCAATGCATCATAGAAAACCAGGACCAATTCCTGCAGCAGTCGAGAATGAAAACGTTACAGCAGAAATAATTGCTGATGGTGTGCATATTCATCCAGCGATGGTAAGGCTTGCATTTAGATTATTTGGTGATGATCGAATGATATTGATCAGCGATACATTACGAGCAGCCGGCCTTGATGATGGAACCTATGATTTAGGTGGACAGGATGTAACAGTTAAAGGACCTAGAGCCACAATTGCAAATGGGGCGTTGGCTGGATCGGTAAGTGATCTTATGCGTTGTTTTACAACGGCTGTTAAAGAGATGGACATACCGCTTGTAAGTGCAGTTAAAGCTGCAAGTGTAAATCCAGCGAAAGCGATTGATGTTGATAAAGACTATGGAAGTTTAGACGATGGATATATAGCGAGCGCTGTTTTACTTGATAAAGAAACGCTGGAGATCAAACAGGTAATAGTCAGAGGTTCTGCAATTTTATAGTTTGATTTTAGTAATTCAGGCTAAAGAGACACACAAATAAACAGCCAAGTTTTAAAAAAGAGCTGCTCCATTGAAAAATTCAGTGAAGCAGCTCTTCTGTATTTCTTGGTAGATTATTTCAGTCTATATTCTGAACGATTAAATTTCAGGAAGACTTGCTGCTGCTACAGATTGACCTACGCGTCTCATCTTTTCGTCAGGCAGTGTGACCGCAACTTTTTCGAAAAGCTCAGGATATTCTTCTTTGAGAATTCTGTTGCATTCTTCGATAAGTAAATCACCGCCATCACCTGAGGCAACACGTCCTAATATCAATAAGGTTTTTATTTCATAGAATTGACTATACAAAACTAATGTATGTGCAAGATAACAGCCGATTGATCTGTATATATCTAGTGCATCTTCGTTTCCATTGTTGGCAAGCTCTTGTACTACCTTGAGCTTTTCTGCAGGAGATAGTTCTGGGTCTAAGATTATATTTGCTTTGGGTGCAAGTTTAATTACAGCATCTTGGCTAAAGTATTTGCATCCAACACCAAAGTCGGTTGACCACTCATCTTGCATAGCACTAGGAGATAAGTCTACTGGCGCAAAAGCTAGTTCATTAATCCAACCTAAGACATTGCCATCGGCGTTTACGTATCCAACAGCCTCGGATGTTCCCATTGCGATGCCTAAGATTGAGCCTGAACCTGTGCTCATATAACCTGCAAGAGCAGTAACATCTCCATCGTTTGCAACTACTAAAGGTACGTCTCCAATTTCAGCACCGGCTCTGTCGTAAATACTTTTCACTTCGTCTCTACGGTCGCGCGGTACTTTAATAAATAAAGAGGCAACCATTGGGCTATTGCCAACAAATGTGCCTGCCGAAGACACACCGATTGCATCAACTCTAGGCATTTTTGATGCGGCAGTTTTAAATGCAGTAACTATTTCATTGAAATGATACTCAGGGTCTTCGGTAATTTTTGGATACCAAACAACTTCTTCTGAATAAACAGGCTCTCCATCTATCACTGCAGATACTTTTCTATCGGATCCACCTGCATCAAAACCGATTCTGCAACCTTCTAAGTGGCCTCCAATTTGCTTTGCGGATTCATTTGCCGAAGGGAAAGTATCTTTAGTGCAAATGATTACTTCAAGAGGCTTTTCGTATACATCGCCTACGAATTCATAGTCAAACTTGCGCTCTCCGTCAGGCGAATATGCTTGCTTTAGCTTATTTGCAATATCATCGCATCCAAAAAGATAGACTCTAAAGCCGCCTATGCTCCAAAGTTCAAACTTGACCAAGCGCTCGACATATCTGTAATCGGCTTCTTCGAAACCTTTCCCTCTGATAAAACTTTCACGAACAGAAACTAAGCCGTCTTCGCGCTCAACTGCAATAGAGATTGGCTTGTCTGCACCTTCAAGGTAGGCTTTCATCCATACACCAAAAGGAATAAAGTCTGGATCAAGCTTTGGGGTGTTCTTTATAGAGTAATCAATGCCTAAGTAATTCATTTATTCTCCTAAGATCTCACCGATGGTTACATCAGACATGCATAAAGCGCGTGGCACATGAAACGGTCCTTTAAAGGTTGATCCCTTTACTGCTGGCATGGTTGGCAATCCATCTCGCCTTAAGTATCCATACCATTCCCCATATTCGGGATCAGCAAAATGATCTTGGCAGTATTTAATCACACGTTTAAACCAATCTAGATAGTAAGCATCATTTGTATCTCTGAATGCTTTCAATGAAGCAATCATGGCTTCATTGTGTGGCCACCAAAGTTTCATGTCATGTTCATATGCTTCAGTTGGAAGCCCTTTTGCATCGATAAAATAAAGAATCCCTTCGTATTCTTCATCCCATCCAGCTTCTATTGCTTGTCTGTATATTTTTTCAGCGACACTATGCACGTGCGAATCGTTTGTACGATTTGCTTCATCCATCATGAACCAGCTGCATTCTATGTCATGTCCCGGGTTTACAACCCTGCCAGCGGTATAGTCAAGTTCAGGCTCGCCTTGGGCATTTACGCTTTCAAGAGTGCATCCAAGTTCAGGGCGATAGTGAAATTCAATGATTCTATCTAAGCATTCTTGGGAATGAAGGTCATATTCGGATGCATTAGCAGGATCAACGCGGCGCATGATATTTATGATGTTTAGGAAAATCATAGGATCACCTAATGCCACAAGGCTTCTGGTTTCTGGATCAACCTTAGGACTAAAGCCGGTAGGATCTTTAATGAGCCCATGGTTTAAGTCATATATCAGTTTGTATGCTCTACGCGCTCTGGATAAGTTTTCAGTATTTCCAGTTATTCCATAGTATTCAGCGTTGGCTATGCAGTAAAAGCCTTCTGAGAAGTTATATCTGCGCTGACGAAGGGGTTTTCCTTCTGCTGTAACTTGAAAATAAAGCCTGTCACCTGCTTTATGATTGATGCAATGATCTTCTAAAAAGTCAATGCAGCTTTTTGCGGCTTCGATCCATTCATCTTTTACTCCATAAATATGGCAAAGATAAGAATAAGTCCAAGCGCATCGTCCCTGCATCCAGACGCTTTTATCTGTGGAGTAAACCTTTCCTTCGCGATCAAGACATGTATAAACTCCGCCATTTATTTTATCCATACCATGTTCAAGCCAAAACTTTATAGATGAGTCAAGTTCTGATCTAATCCATTGTCTTATTTGTCTTAGGTATGAAATATCCGAAGCGTCCAAATTTCCTCCTTAACAAACATAGATCCGTAACTTTGTTATGCCTTTAGCGTTTGGTGTAACAGTTTGATTATCAAGTCACGATGTGCGCCCGTCAAGCTAATCAAATTAACCGTTTTGCAAACAAATTAGGTTTGTTTTCATTGAATGGTAAATATACATGTGATATTTTGAACGAGCTTAATATTATTTGTTTTCTAATCCATGATTTGAAATCCCAAATTGAACCTTGCAGAGCGGATATCCGTGCGTTCGTGCGACTCGGTCTGCAAACTAACTACAGGAGGATGGCTTGAAGTTTTTTTTGGACACAGCAGATTTAAACGAAATTGAAGAGGCTGCTAGTTGGGGTGCGCTTTCAGGCGTTACGACGAACCCAACTTTATATTCAAGGGTGGGTGGAAAACTTGCCGATTTCGAGGGTCATATTAAAAAAATATGCGAAATTGTAGGTCCTGAATGTCCGGTTTCAGCAGAGACAGTTGCAATGGATAGAAAGACGATGGTTGAGGATGGAAAGCGTCTTTCCGCTATTGCTCCTAATGTGGTTGTGAAGATTCCAACCATGGTTGAAGGGTTGGCTGCAACTCGTGAACTTGCAAATGAAGGCATTCGTGTAAACATGACTCTTTGCTTCACAGTTCCTCAGGCAATGCTTGCAGCTAGGTCGGGTGCTCGTTACATTTCGCCATTTATTGGTCGCTTTGATGACATCTCTGAAGATGGAATTGCCCAGGTAGCACAAATTGTTGAAGCTGTTTCAAATTATGACTTCAGTGACTCGACTGTAAACGGAGAGAGAATTGAAGTTATCGCTGCTTCAATTAGAAGCGCTAATCATGTAACCCAATGTGCTCTCATGGGAGCAGATATTGCTACTGTGCCGTTTGGAGTATTGAAAAAAATGGTAAGTCATCCACTTACTGATGCTGGTATTGAATCGTTTTTAAAGGACTGGGAGAAAGTCAAGTAAATGGTCGCTAAAAGGGAAACAACAGACGAGATGACAGAAGTAAGCAACAAAGAACCAGAGCAAGTTGAAATTGAAGCAAGTGCTGATGATGTAGAAAAACCAGCAAAGAAAAGGCGTGGTCGTCCAAAGAAATCCGAGGCGGAAGATAGCGATGTTAAAGATAGCGACCACGCAAAAGATAAAAAAGAACTTAGCGAAGAGCCAGAGAAGAAAACAAAACGTAGCCGTTCAAAGAAGAAGGCAACTGACGATGCGGCTGGTTCAGAAAATTCAGCCAACTCAAAAAATTCAAACAAAGACGTCACCTCTGAAGACACGACTTCTGAAGATGCGGCTCCTGAAAATGCAACTCCTGAAGATACAACCCCTGATGTGGTCGACACGGAAAATACTTCAGATATAGAGACGTCCTCTTCCAGTCAACCAGAAGAAGACCCAGAAATTGACGCATCAGAGAATTCCACATCAGAAGATACTTCTTCTTCAAACGAAGAGGATGCTGCAGACCAGACAGACCATAGACACGCAAGGCAGCATAGAAAATCTGATTCACAGCAAAAGCAGAACCAAGATAGACAGAATCAAAAAGGCGCGCGAAATCAAAACGGTCGCAGTCAAAACCAGCATCGTCGTATGCGCCAAAGAGACAATCGTCAAAGGGAATACACACCAAGCATTAAAAAAGAGGATTTAGAGGCATTAAAACTTCCTGAACTTCGCGAGAAGGCAGCCGAGCTTAATATAGATGCATCAGGCATGAAAAAAGCTGAAATGATAGATGCAATCTATGAGGCCGTGGCAATTGCTGAAGGTTTCGTAGAGGTTCAAGGAATTCTAGACATAATCTCTGATGGATATGGATTTTTGCGCACTAAAGGTTATCTTCCGGGAGAAACCGATGTTTATGTCAGCCTTTCAACTATAAGAAGAAATGGCCTTCGAAAAGGAGACCTTATCGTTGGGCAGACACGTCCTTCTCGTGAAGGCGATAAGTTTGCAGCTATTCAAAAGGTGTTCTCTGTAAATGGAGTACCTATCGATGAACTCTCGTCGCGTCCGAAGTTTTCTGAATTAACACCAGTCTATCCAGATGAACGACTATTGATGGAACATGGGGCTGACACCCTAACAGCAAGGGTGGTTGATCTAGTGGCTCCTATTGGAAAAGGACAAAGAGGACTGATTGTATCTCCTCCAAAGGCTGGAAAAACTACCGTTTTAAAGGATATTGCTGCATCTATTCATGCGAATAATCCAGAAGTTCATTTGATGTGCTTGCTTGTTGATGAACGTCCAGAAGAGGTAACCGACATGGAGCGCTCTGTTCATGGCGAGGTTATTTCTTCTACTTTTGATATGCCATCAGAAAACCATATTGCAGTATCTGAACTTGTTATCGAGCGCGCAAAAAGACTGGTAGAGCAAGGCGAAGACGTTGTGATTTTGCTTGACTCTATTACAAGGCTTGCTCGTGCATACAACCTTGCACAACCTGCATCGGGAAGAATTCTTTCAGGCGGCGTTGACTCAACTGCGCTGTATCCTCCGAAAAGATTTTTGGGAGCTGCAAGAAATATCGAAGGTGGGGGATCGCTTACGATTCTTGCTTCTGCGCTTGTGGATACTGGGTCAAAAATGGATGAAGTCATTTTTGAGGAATTTAAAGGCACGGGTAACATGGAGCTTAAGCTCGATCGCAATCTTGCGGATAGACGTATATTCCCGGCTATTGACCCTGTGGCATCCGGTACAAGGAAAGAAGAGCTTCTTATGAACTCTCAAGAGGCTCCGCTTATTTGGGCAGTACGGCGCATCCTTGCAAATATGAATAACACTGAACGATCAATGGATATGTTGATAAAATCTTTAAAGAAGACAGATAACAACCAGGAATTTTTGCTACGCACAGCAAAAAGGGCACAATCGCAGTCTAGATCAGAGGATAATCTGGTTTTGTAAGAGGTGCCATCTGGTTAGAAAGGATTGACCGTGGCAGAAGACCTTGACCGCGAAAAGAATGCCTACGATAACGCATATTCTAAAGAAATGCCTCCTGCTCCTGAACAAAGAGTTGATGCGGAAGTCGGTACCTCACAGGTTTATGTGGGGCAGGACGTGCATCCTCAGAGCTATTCTGCATCGTATGCAGTGCCTCAAAAAAGACAAGGAAAAGGTTGGATTGTCGGCATTGTTGTAATCGTTGCTATATGTATATGTACTCTTTTTGGTATAGGTTCTTGTAATGCAACAATGGCGGGAATTGCCGATAAATTTGGATCAACTCCATCTACTGATTGGAGCACACATGGTGCAGACTCCATCGCGGTTATTGATATCGATGGAACTATTCAATACGACGGTTCTGCATGTAGCCCCGAGGGGTTAAAAAAGCTCCTTGATAAAGCCTCATCTGATGACAATATAAAAGGCGTTGTATTAAACGTTGACTCTGGTGGCGGTGTTGCTACAGCTGGTGAGGAAATGAGTGGCTATGTTTGGGATTTTGATAAACCGATTGTTGTAGCAAGCGCATCTACTAATGCTTCTGCTGCGTATGAAATATCTTCGCAAGCAGACTATATTTTTACAAACAAAACAACATCAATTGGTGCGATTGGTGTTGCTCTAAAGGTAACCGATCTTTCTGGTCTTTATGAAAAGTTGGGTATTTCTATCGAAAACATAACTTCAAAAGATTCAAAGGATGCAAGTTATGGAGATAGGCCGCTTACAGAAGAGGAAAAAGCCTGGTATCAACATATGGTTGATCAGATAGACGAAGAATTTGTCGCAACAGTAGCTCGTGGTCGCGGCATGGAAATAAGCGAAGTTGAACCACTTGCAAACGGTCTTCCATATACAGGAATAGATGCTGTTGAGTGTGGTCTTGCTGATGAAATAGGCACGCTTGATGATGCCATTGCATATGCATCAGAGCTTGCAGGTTTTAGTAGAGCTCTTCCGACCGTGGATTATTCGTATTCAGGAAGCGATCTGGGATCTTTACTTGATCTATTAGGCAGTGAGTCATTGGATGGTTCGTCGTCTACGAAAGCTATTTCCATACTTAAAGAAAAGTATGGTTTTGAATAGAAAGGCTAGTCATTTAATGTCAGTTGACGATGGTTCAAACGATAAGACATCGATAGATCAAGGCTTTATGTTGGACATTAATGGAAATATCAGCGACTTGTCCGGTGTTAATTGGCCAAAGCGAGCTGTAGTTACAGCTGGCATGCCATATGGAAATAAAGCTCTGCATTTTGGACATATTGGGGGAGTTTTTATACCCGCCGATGTTTATGCGAGATTTTTACGAGACCGTATCGGCTCTAAAAATGTTCGATTTGTTAGCGGAACAGATTGCTATGGGTCGCCAATTAATGAGGGCTATAGAAAAGCGGTTGAGTCAGAAGGTTTTTGTGGAACCATTAAAGACTATGTAATACGCAACCACGAAAAACAGAAAGAAACGCTCGAAGCATTTGAGGTTAGCTTAGATATTTTTGAAGGTTCCGGTATTGGGCATAGTGCAGAAGTACACCAAGATGTAACTAACGCATTTATTACAGGTCTTTTTGAAGCTGACACATTATCTCTTGATGAAACTCTTCAGTTTTTTGATGCAGAAGCAAATATGTTTTTGAACGGGCGCCAGGTTCAAGGAAGATGTCCTGTGCAAGGTTGCAAGTCTGAACATGGCTATGCGGATGAATGTGATTTAGGGCATCAGTATTTGCCTGAGGATTTAATCAATCCTGTATCGACAGTGACTGGCACAAAACCTGAACTTAGACCTGTCAAAAACTGGTATTTTGATCTACCTGACTTTAAGGATTTTTTACAATCTAGGACAGAGGAGATGCGTGCAGATAAAAGAATTCGCCCAGTGGCTACAAAAGCCGTGAGTGAGTTTCTTTCCGCACCTGTAATTTTTGTTAAACAGGAATTTAAAGAGCCTTATACAAAAATATCTAAGTCTCTTCCACCTCATACTCTTCGTGAAACGCCAGATAAGCCAAGTTTTGAACTTGAATTTGATGATTTTGCAGCAAGGGATGTCGCGAAGGCGATGCTTCATGATGCTGGCATCAATTACAGGACGTCAAAGGCCTTAGTGCCGTTTCGTATTACTGGAAGTATTGAATGGGGAGTTAAGGCTCCGGTTCTTGATGGAGTAGAAGGACTTACGGTTTGGTGTTGGCCAGAATCTTTGTGGGCTCCTATTTCGTTTACGATTGCTTATAACGATTCCATTGGACTTGCTAAAGACTCTTGGCTTGATTTTTGGTGTTCTGATGATGCGTGTGTATATCAATTCATCGGTCAAGATAATCTTTATTTTTATGGTGTAGCCCAGCCTGCACTGTGGGAAGCTTTAGGGAATCGTGGAGTATTTGGTGCTACAGATGATGCACGTCTTAGGCAAACAGTGCTTATCGCAAATCATCATTTGCTTTTTGGAAAGAATAAAGCGTCATCATCTGGTTCTGTAAAGCCTCCGTCAGGTGAGGATTTACTTGAGCATTACACGGCAGAACAGCTGCGAGCGCACTTTATAGCTTTAGGCCTTGATCAACGTTCAGTTGGGTTTAAGCCGAAACCATTTGACCCATCTTTAGACGATGAGAAAAGAAATGATCCAAGAGTTGCAGATCCAGCATTAAAAGAAGCTGCACTTTTGAATAATGTTTTCAATAGACTTGCAAGAAGCTGTTTTTATGAATCGGCAAAAAGCTTTAATGGATATATGCCTGTTGGTAAGGTTACTGAAGATGTCGTTATAGAAGCTAAGCGCGTGTTGGTTGAATATGACAAACTGATGGAACTTGCTGAGCTCCATTCTGTTATACAGCTTGCAGATGAGTTTATTCGGTATTCAAATAAGTATTGGACAAGTGCGATAACAAAAGCCACAGAGGAAGAAAAGGAAGGCCGCGATAGCGCAGGGTGTCTTAGAAGGCAGGCTTTAGTTGACTCGTATTATCTTTTGCGTGTATGCACCCTGATCATGCATCCTATAGCTCCGAGTGGTTGTGAGCTCATATGTAAACACATGAAGGTAGATCCAAATGATTTATTTAGCTGGGATAAACCTTTTTTGGATAATTCAGAAATTGTGAGCGATGAAGCAAGGAATGCAAAAGAATCTGAGATATTGGAACTTCCCCCTAAGTTTGATTTTTTCCCCAAGCATCCTTCGCAATTCAAATAACAACCACATTTCTTAGATATTAACTTTGATCTGCGTAGATGTTGTGGTAGTCTTTACAAGTTTCATCCATTACACATGCGCAAGCGACCTGATTTCGCTAGTGGCCACTTGGAAAAGGCTGCGGAAGATGGAATGACCTTGTGCAGAGGAATAACGAATAGGAGATGAGGTATGGCTACCCCTACCAAAGTTAGCATTCAATCATTAATCGATGCCGGTGCACATTTCGGTCATCAAACCCGCAGATGGAATCCAAAGATGAAACCATATATTTTTGGAAGCCGCGGAGATATCTACATCATTGACTTAAAGCAAACGCTCCTTGATATGGACAAGGCCTACACCTTTGTGTCTGATCTTGCACGTAAGGGTGGCACGGTTTTGTTTGTTGGTACAAAAAAGCAAGCTCAAGAGGCTGTATCTGAGGCTGCAAATCGCTGTGGCATGCCTTATGTAAACGCTCGTTGGCTTGGTGGCATGCTTACAAACTTTGTCACAATTCGCCAGAGAGTTGTTTATATGGAAGAGCTTGAAGCACAGGATGCTGATGGTCGTATGGCTCTTCTTCCTAAAAAGGAGCAAATCTTAAAGCGCAAAGAACTTGCCAAATTGCAGGCAAACCTAAATGGTATTCGCAACATGAAAAAGGTTCCTGACGCTGTATTTATCATCGATACATGTCGCGAGGAAATTGCTGTTCATGAAGCACGCAGGTTAAATATTCCGATCGTTGGAACACTTGATACCAACTGCGATCCTGATGATGTTGATTACGGAATTCCTGCAAATGATGATGCAATCAGAAGCGTTCGTTTGCTTTGTGACTTTATTGCTGATGCAGTGCTTGCAGGAGCTGGAGCAAATATCAGCGTTGAAGAGATGACCCAAACAGATGCAGCAAAAGATGCAAAATCTGCAGATGATGCTGGAGACAACGCTTTAAATGAAGTCCAGGAAAGCGATATTGTTACTGCGGCAGCTGAGCAAGAACTTGCTGGTGAAATCAATGCTGAGATTTCTGATGCTGAGGCAAACATTATCGATTCAGCATCACAAAAATAAACCAATCGTAAATTCAGGTATACGGTTTAAGCGTAAAACTTCAGCGTAAGTGCATAGCTTGCGTAACATGTTGATAAGGAGGAAAAGATGGCAGAAGTAACTGCATCTATGGTTAAAGAGCTGCGTGAGATGACTGGCGCAGGAATGATGGAGTGCAAGAAAGCTTTAGCAGAAGCCAATGGAGACATGGAAGCTGCTGTTGATGTATTACGTACACGTGGTCTTGCGGCTGTAGCTAAAAAGGCAGGACGTGCAACCAATGAAGGTACAGTCATGGCGATTATTGATGAGACATGCACAAAAGGTGCTGTACTCGAGCTTAATTGCGAAACTGACTTTGTTGGAATGAATGAAAAGTTTAAAGCGTATGCAAAACGCATGGCTTGCGCTGCACTTGAGAATATGCCTCAAGATGTTGAAAGTCTTAAAGGTTGTACTCATGATGGGGAAACGGTCGAGGAGATCCTTACTGACTGCATTCATGTGATGGGCGAAAACTGCCAGATCGCGCGTGTTGCAGAGGTAAGCGCACCTGGGGTTTCTTGCTACATTCATGGTGGTGGAAAAATCGGTGTTTTGGTTAATTTTGATGTTGAGGGCATCGACCCATCAACTGAGGGATTCCAGAATTGCGCACGTGATGTCGCTATGCAGGTTGCAGCTATCAATCCTGTATCTGCTACACGTGAATCAGTGCCAGCTGATATTGCCGCTCATGAGATGGAAATCTATAAGGCTCAAGCTGCTGAGTCTGGAAAACCTGAGAATATCCAAGAAAAGATCGCTCAGGGCAGAATGGAGAAGTTCTACAAGGAAAGCTGCCTTGCTGAGCAAGATTTTGTGAAAGACTCCGACCTAACTGTAAAGCAGTATGTTGAGAACTGTGCAAAAGAGCTCGGTGGAAAAATAGAAATCCAAGGTTTTATTCGCTTTATGCTTGGAGAATAAACCTATCTGTTGATTCAAGATCCGAGGCCATGCATTTGTGTGGCCTCGGTTTTTAGTAGGCCATTTAATCAGTCTTGATTGTTGACATGTTTGGGAGGGCTATGTCTGAAGAGGTGATAGTCGTCTGCGGAAACGGAGAACTTGCGGGCGAAATTCAAGTTTCAGGCGCCAAGAACTCCGCTTTAAAACTAATGGCGGCCACAATACTGGGGCAAGGTTGTTCGACCATCCATAACGTTCCCGATATTTCAGATATCAGACTTATGGCGAAAGTTCTTGAACGACTTGGAGCGAGCGTTGTACGTACGGGTCATACGCTATCGATAGATACAACGGGTATTGATTCTTACAGTACGCCTTATGAACTTGTTTCGCAGATGCGGGCATCCATTTCAGTTTTAGGCCCTTTAATTGGCAGATTTGGAAAAGCAAGAGTTGCTATGCCAGGTGGTTGCCAAATAGGAGCCAGAAAAATTGACATGCATCTAGTTGGCCTTAAAGCTTTAGGTGTTACGTTTGATATCGATCACGGTACTTTAATTGCTAACGTCCCAGATAAGCTTCATGGAGCCCATGTAATGCTTGAATTTCCAAGTGTGGGTGCTACGGAAAATCTGCTTATGGCATCTGTTGTTGCAGATGGTCATACGGTTATCGAAAATGCTGCGCGAGAACCTGAGATCGTTGATCTTGTAAATATGCTGAATGAAATGGGTGCAAAGGTATCAGGTGCTGGAACTAGCTATATCGAAGTTGATGGAGTCGCACTTTCTGATATGCATCCATGTGAGCATACGACTGTTGGAGACAGAATAGAGGCTGGGACTTTTCTTACAGGCGGAGCGCTTACAAAAGGTCCTGTAAAAGTTACAGGGATCGATCCTGAATATTTAAGAATGGCCATAGTGAAGCTAAAGGCTATGGGATGCAACGTAGAAACGGGGGATAGTTGGATACAGGTTTCAAGGACAAATAACTTGGAATCGATCGATATCCAAACGCTTCCTCATCCTGGCTTTCCTACTGATCTACAAGCGCAGTTTATGTTGCTTGCTGCTTTAGCTGACGGTGTTTCTGTTATTACCGAAAACGTATTTGAGAACAGGTTTATGTTTGCAGCTGAGCTTATGAGAATGGGTGCAGACATAACACTAGAAGATCACCATGCGGTCGTACGAGGGGTGCGTTCACTCCAAGGTGCTCCTGTTTCTTCAACGGATTTGCGAGCAGGTGCGGCTCTTGTGCTTGCGGGAATTATGGCAGAAGGTTACACAACAGTTTATGGAATTAAACATATAGATCGTGGGTATGAGGATTATGTCGGGAAACTTTCAAAGCTTGGTGCTGACATAGTTCGCAAAAGTGACGAGTAACGATAGATGGCGCAAGACAGAAAAAGCAATTCACGAAAGACGCGCAATGCGCCTTCTGATCAAAATCGGCGCGTTCATGCAAGGAGAAAAGATTCCGGTAAGTCGCGCGCGACTCATGCCCGAAGATCACCTCAAGGCGCATCTGGCAAAAATTCTTCTAAAAATAATGCTCGTTTTGAATCAAGCCCCAGTTTTTCACCGTCAGTAGAAGTAAAAGCACATGGTGGAAGCGCTAGACATGCTTCGGTAAATATCAGATCAGGAAACCCTAGGCGACGGGGCTCTGTTATCGATAATTTGGAAATCTCTAGCGATTCAAGCCAACCAGATATCCAAAGTCAAACAAAGACTTCTACAAAAACATTAGCTGAAAAACGGCGTAAACGCTCTAGAGGGCGAAAGCTGATAATTGGTTTATGCATATTTTTGGTTGTGGCAGTCATAGCAATCGGTGTGGGTGTTTTTGCATACCTTCATTCGACAAATTCAAATTTAAGCCTCAGATCTTCAAATGCAATTGAAGCGCTAGTTGCTGTTGAGGATGAAAAGCCATATTACGTTTTATGTGTTGCTGATTTAGAGAACAAGTTAATGCTAAACAACCCGCAGGACTCTATTGGATATCTGGTTGTTAAGATCGATGCAAAAGCACGTCTTGTAGACATTATTACTCTTCCATCAAAAATTGCTGTTCGCATGTCAGATGGCGCAAATCATCCAATTGATGAGGCCGTATCTATCGGGGGAGATAAAGAGCTAATTGAAGCCGCCTCAACAATTATAGGGGCTCCGATAAATCATTTCATTTATACAAACAGTCAAGGCATTGAAGGTGTTGTCGATGACCTTGGTGGAGTTGAAGTTGACATCACAGAAGAAATTGATGATCCATATGCTGGTACATCTGTGATTCCGTTTGGTCTACAGGATTTAACGGGTAAGCAAAGTGTGGTGTATCTTAAAGCTTCAAATTTCAAAGGTGGATACTCTATTACTGCTGATAACAGGATGAATTTCACGATAGATTTGGCAGATGAGGTTTTGGGATCAAACGTACTTGATTTTGCCGGATTTATTTCTGATATCAGTTCTCACATAATGACCGATATGGATGTAACCACACTGATGTCAATCGCGGAATCTTTACGCCCTATAGATAACTTAGAAATACATACAACGATGGTTCCATATTACGAATCAAAATCCGGTGAAGATGGTTCGGTTGTGTATCAAATCTTGGATGATTCTTGGGCAGAGATGTTGGAGCGTTTAAGCGTTGGGCAAGATCCTAATATTGTGGACCTATCCGCTGAAGGGATTAATCCAAAAGATGTAACAGTAGAAATCAGAAATGGCGCGAATGCAACGGGTGCGGCCGGAAGGCTAGGAGAGAAGCTCTCAGGGTTAGGATATCGCATAGAGAAGGTGGGAAACACCGATGACTCTACAATTTATCCTGAGACATTTGTTATATATACAGATCCATCCAAAGAAGGCTCTGCCAAAGCTGTTATGAGAGATATGGGCGGTGGAAGACTTATAAATGGCGGCGATTTTTACACTTCGTCAGCGGATGTAATTGCCATCATCGGTCTTGACTGGATGCCCGTAGAATAAACCATGCAATCTAGCTATGCTATGATTTTATAAATCGTATGTAAGGAGTAAAAATGGTAGATAAAGAAGAAGTAGCTGCTGTAATTGAAGCAATTAGGCCAAGCTTGCAAGCTGATGGCGGAGATGTAAAGCTTATTGAAGTTGACGATGATGGTGTTGTAACCGTTGAGCTTCAGGGCGCTTGTAAGGGATGCCCAATGTCTCAGATGACGCTTGCTAATGGCATTGAGCGTATCTTGAAAGACAGAGTTGAAGGTGTTACTTCTGTAAAGCCAGCTGATGAGTTTTAAGTAAAAGGGAAAATGTTCTTAGGCGACCCTTATAGTTATATAGGGGTCGCTTTGTTTTAGCCGAATTGTTTTATAGTGGTGTTTAATCTTTGTATTGGTGAGTTAGTTTTGTGGTGACATGAAATAATAAGTCACTATTTGCAAACACAATTGATTTAAAGAATATGTTTTGGGGGTTGGAATAGTTGGATTGTTGGTCTGTTAGGGGTTGTGATGAGGAAATGCGTAATCGCTGTCCTCATAATATCCCAGGGGAGCCGTGCCCAGCGGATTGCCATTTTGCGGCATGTACAAGAAAAGCTCATGTTGTATGCGAGGACTTCGATATATTGCTAAACCCACAACGTGATTACGATATGGCAGTAAAGGAGATTTGCAGATTTTGCGAAAACTTCTTAAAGAATGGTCCAGATATTGCTGATCGTCCTGATGATTACAAAAGACAGGGACGCCCTAATCGTTTTTTGTTGTAATTCTTTGTTAAGGAGCCTAGCTTATGGCTGATTATTCCAATACTTTGTTTTGTCCGTCATGCAATATGCGTGATCTAAATCTAACTGACTACATATCCCTTATGGTTGTTAAACCAGGCCTTGGACTATTTACCCTTGAATGCCCAAATTGCCGAGCCAAAATAACATCAATTCAAGCAATTCCACCTGAGTTATCTGACACTGTAAATAAGGCCGCAGCTGAGCTTAATGCTGGTATGGGTATTTGCTAGGAAATTTATATGTTGGATGCGATTTATCATGCAATTGATCCTGTAGCTTTTACAGTTGGCCCTTTTAGTGTTCGTTGGTATGGAATAGCTTATCTCGTTGGTTTTGCTCTAGCTGCGTTTTTTGTAAGAGATGTAGCTAAGAGATGGAAACTTGGTTTTAACTCAGATGATGTAATGGTCATCATGATTTGTGTGATTATTGGAATAATCGTAGGTGCTAGGCTTGGATATTGTCTGTTTTATGGAAACGGATATTACTTTGCTCACCCGCTTGAAATATTTATGGTTAATAAAGGCGGAATGAGTTTCCACGGAGGTTTAGTCGGGGCGCTTATTTCAGGGATATTTGCGTCAAAAATCACTCATATTCCTTACTTGACGCTGGCTGACATCGGTGTGATCGCTGCGTCTTTGGGTCTTTTTGTTGGACGATGCGCAAACTTCATTAATGGTGAGCTTTGGGGGGCTCCAACAGATTTGCCATGGGGCGTCTCATTTGGTGGAAGCGCAGGGGATGAATTTCGCCACCCATCGCAGCTTTATGAGGCTCTTGGAGAAGGCCTTTTTATGTTTATATTGCTATATGCGCTTTCAAGGAAGCTTCCGCCGAGGCCTCAAGGAACATTTCTTGGGTTGTTTCTAATTATTTATTCGCTAGTTAGATTTGCCGTTGAATTTATACGTGAGCCCGATGTGCAACTTGGGTACATTTTTGGTGGATGGCTTACGATGGGTCAGATTTTGTCGATACCATTATTTGTTGCAGGTGTGGCAGTATTTGCGTATGCGGTAATCAAAAAAGTTCCTCAACGCGGATCTTGTATCGAGTCAAGTAAATAATGCTTTCATTTTGACTCTTAGAATTAAGAAACGCCTTAGCATCATTGCAGAACTTGTATACATATGTTTATAAAGGATAAATATAATCTCATTTTTGGAATGGCCTAAATGTTTGTAAAGAAAGGAACACAAATGGATGTCAAATTCTATAAGTGTCTACATTGCGGAAATATTGTTGTAAAGGTTTATGATGCAGGCCCAGAGGTAGTTTGTTGCGGTGAACCAATGGTTGAACTTGTTGCAGACACACAAGACGCTGCACTTGAAAAACACGTTCCAGATGTAAAAATTGATGGCAACCATATTCATGTAAACATTGGTAGTGTAGATCATCCTATGATTCCTGAGCATTACATCCACTTCATTTGCCTTGTCAAGGATAACGGATACGAGATTCATCCACTTGACGCAGGTGAGGCTCCATGTACTGATTTCTATCTTGGTGAAGGTGAAGTTGCAAAGACCGTTTATGAGTACTGTAATTTGCACGGATTATGGAAACTCGATCTCTAGTGTGATATCATTGGCCAGTTTTGACGCTTTGGTCGGAAACCAAGGCATTGATAAGGAGTAGCCAATGAAAAAAGAGATTCATCCAGAATACGTTGACTGTGTTGTGAAGTGCAGCTGCGGCAACGAATTCACAACAAGGTCTACAAAGCCAGAGCTTAAGATTGACATCTGCAATGTATGTCATCCTTTTTATACTGGTACACAAAAGCTTATCGACTCTGGTGGACGCGTTCAAAGGTTTGCTGATCGCTTTGGTTCAGCTTCTGATGCGGTTGCTGCAAAAGAGGCAGCTAAGAAGGCTGAGAAGGCAGCTAAGGCTGCAGAGCTAGAGGCAAAGCGCAAAGAAGAGCGTGAGGCTAAGGCAAAGCAAAAAGAAGAGCGCGCTGCTAAATATGCTGCTGAGGCAGAGAAAAACGCAGAGAAAAACGTTGAAGCTGAAGTAGCTGCAGAAGCTGCAGAGGTTGAGGCCGTGGCGGAAGCTGCAGAGGTTGAAGCAGAAGCTGCTGAGGTTGCGCCTGAGGCTGAGGCAAGTGCTGAGGTAGACGCAGAAGCTTAAGTTGATAGCAGCCTCGTTCGTAAGCGCTTAATCGAACAGGCTTAAGATGCTAAAAAATTATTTTGACCCGACTTGTTTGAGTCGGGTCTTTTTTATGATGTATTGTGTTGAATTGCTAATATGTAACGTGTGGATAAGTTAAATAGGTAATCGCAAGATGATGGTTGTCTATCAATGTGTGCGTTCGTATGAAAGGTTGATTTAGATGCAAAATCCTGAACAGGATTTCGTTTTAAAAACTGTAAAAAGCAGAGATGTTCATTTTATAAGGTTTTGGTTTTCAGATGTTTTAGGGAACGTGAAATCATTCGCAGTTGTTCCTGATGAACTTGAGGGCGCCTTTAATCAGGGCATGGGGTTTGACGGAAGCTGTATCGAAGGATTTGTTGGATCGCATGAATCTGACATGTTGGCATTTCCTGATGCATCAACATTCCAAGTGCTCCCATGGAGACCTGAGTCAAACGCTGTAGCTAGAATGTTTTGCGATATAAAAACGCCCACAGGGGATCCTTTTGAAGGAGATCCAAGGCATATTCTCATGCGAGCTGTAAAGCATGCAGCTGATATGGGCTATGTTTTAAATGTTGGCCCTGAGCTTGAGTTTTTCTACTTTAAGGATTCAAGCTCAACAGAGGTGTTAGATGAAGGGTCTTACTTCGATTTAACTTCTCTAGATTATGCAAGCGATCTTCGACGCGATACTGTGTTGACTCTTGAGAAAATGGGGATTCCAGTTGAATATTCACATCATGAACTGGCTCCATCTCAGCATGAAATAGATCTTAGATATTCGGATGCTATCTCGATGGCAGATGCGGTTCTTACTTATAAGCAAGTTGTAAAAGAGATTGCATTTAAGCATGGTGTTTATGCATCGTTTATGCCAAAGCCACTTACCAAATACCCTGGAAGCGGTATGCATATTCATATGAGCCTTTTTAATGACGCAGGTGAAAATGCCTTCTTTGATCCAAACGATGCTGATGGATATGGCCTGTCATTAACAGCAAAACAATTCATTGCTGGTCTTTTGAAATATGCTAGAGATTATTGCTTGGTTACAAACCAATATGTAAATTCTTATAAACGTCTCGCAAGCAAAGCTCATGTACCTTCTGGGATAGCGTGGGCAAAAAACAATAGAACATGTATGGTACGTGTTCCGGGATATCGACCAGAAAGCGCAGATAGTTGCCGCGTTGAACTTAGAAGTCCTGATGGTGCATCAAATCCATATCTTGCTTTTGCATGTATGCTTAGGGCTGGACTTGCTGGTATTGAGGAAGGACTCGAAATACCAGACCCGGTTGAATCTTTGGACTTATCAAAACTGACAAGTGATGAGCTTGCTAGAGCTGGAATAGATATGCTTCCTCACACACTTCGCGATGCTGTCAATGCGTTTGAAAGCAGCGATCTCATGAAGGATGTTTTGGGCGAACACACTCATAAGTATCTTTGTCAAGCAAAACATTATGAATGTGATCAGTATGAACGCGTAGTCACACAGTGGGAACTCGATAGGCTTTTGGCGGTGCTTTGATTATATGAAACAAGTACTTTTTATCGCAGATTCGCTTGATAACGCTCATAAATTTCAAAGGATACTGTCAAAGCTTGATGTGAGCGTACAGGCTGGATCATCTCCACACCTAAAAAGCCTTCTTGATCAAAATCCGGATTGCGATTTGGTGATTATTGAGGCAAAAGGCTCTATGGTGCAGGAAATTTCTGATGCAGAAGAACTGCTGTTGGAGGATGGAACATCAGCAATGCTTCTAATTGTTGATGAAGCAAGTTTGGGTGATTTTCGTCCACCGCTTAGGATAAAGTCAGACTTTGTTGTAAGCCAAGCAAGCGATGCCGAATGTTCGACCAGGATCCGGCAGCTTCTTTGGCCTGGGAACGAAGCTAGTTCTATGGACTTTATTAGCTTGGATAATATGACAATCAATCTTGCAACTTATCAAGTTAAAGTAAATGGCGAGCCGCTCGACCTTACATATTTAGAGTATTCACTTTTGTCGTTTTTGGTCACACATCCAGGAAGAACATATTCTCGAGACGCGCTTTTAAGACGCGTTTGGGGATTTGATTATTACGGAGGATCTAGAACAGTCGATGTGCATGTAAGGCGCGTCCGGGCAAAGTTAGGTCCAGAGCTTGCGCAAAGGCTTGAGACCGTACGAGGTGTTGGATATCTCTGGTCTGTTTAATCAATAAAATACCTAGGAGGGGCAATGGGTAAAACCATCGCTGTAATAGATGGAAATTCTTTAATGCACAGGGCATACCATGCGATTCAAACGCCTATGGTGTCTAGTGATGGAACGCCAACAAATGCTGTGTTTGGATTTTTACAGATGGTGTGTAAATTTCTAGAAGAAGCTAAACCTGATGCTTTGGTATGCGCATTTGATGCAGGAAAGCCTGAACATAGAATTGCCGATCTTCCCTCATATAAAGCGCAGCGTCCGCATATGGATGATGAACTTAGAGTTCAATTTCCAGTTATTGAAGAATTGCTGACTTCCATGAATGTGCCTGTAATCAAAGTCCCTGGTTGGGAAGGTGATGATATTTTAGGCACGATCGCCAAACGTGACGAGCGACTAGGTTTTAAAACATTACTTGTTACAGGCGACAAAGACGCATGTCAACTTGCAACCGAACTGACTAGAGTTGTCACTACAAAAAAAGGCATTTCCGATGTTGTCATATTTGGACCTAATGAGGTAATGGAAAAATATGGTGTAACACCTGACCAATTCATTGATTATTTAGGTTTGATGGGGGACTCATCTGACAATATTCCTGGAGTTCCTGGAATTGGTTCAAAAAGCGCAACGAGTCTTCTTGAGAGGTTTGAAAACATAGAAGGTGTTTACGCTCATATTGATGAGCTCAAAGGAAAACAAAAAGAAAATCTCGAGGAAAATGAAGATATCGCTTATCTTAGCAGGCAGATTGCAACAATCGTTACAGATTTAGATTTCCCATTAGATCTCGAAGGCATTTCTTTTCCTTCTTTTGATTCAGAAGAAGTACAAACTGTTTTTAAGAAATACTCATTAGCAAGTCCCCTTACACGTGTGTTGGCGCTTGTTGGTGAAAAGCCAGTTGCAGATTTAGTGACCCTTGATTTTGGGGACATTATTGATGAATCGAATTTTGAACGATTAATTAACGAAGCATCAAAAACAGAGGAATTTATTGGGATTGCCTTTGAAAAGGGCATGCAAGAAAGCTTGTTTGAGCCATCAGTAAAAATTGCTTTTGGGTTTTCTTCGGGAAATATTGTTCTTGAAGGAGATAAAGCTATTTCTGGATTAAAAGCAGCTTCTCTTAGATGCAATATCTGCGCGCTTGGTATGAAGGATGTATTGGGGCTGCTTTTTGCACCGGATACATCGATTGAGGCACAGATTACAGATGATGAATTGGATAGCATAAACGGATATGATTTAGGGCTTGCAGCCTATCTCTTAGATTCAACGTCATCTGGTTATTCTTACGAAAAACTCGCAGATAAATTCTTAAATGGACACATCCCGGAAGATCTGGAAGGCTCTGATTTGCTTTGTGCGCAGGCATCTTTATGCAGGCAACTTAAGCCTGTCATGGATGATGCTCTTAAAAAGGATAGCTCCGAGAATGTTTTACAAGATATAGATATGCCGCTTACACCTGTACTTATGAAAATGGAAAGAACAGGTGTTGAGCTTGACATGGATATACTTGCAGAACTTGGAAGACAAGCTTTATCTGAGTTAACTACTCTTGCGGATTCAATATATAAAATAGCAGGAGAGGAATTCAATATAGACTCTCCAAAGCAGCTATCCCATATTCTTTTTGAGGTTATGGGGCTTGTTCCAATTAAGAAAAATTCAAGAGGGTACTCAACTGATGCTTCTGTAATGAAGGAACTTGCAAAAGAAAATGAGATTGCAAGCCTTGTTCTTAAATATAGAGAGTTATCGAAAATTAACTCTACCTATATAGAAAGTCTTCCGAAAATGAAAGGTTATGACAGTAGGCTCCATACAGCGTTTAATCAAACTGTCACAGCAACAGGTAGGCTTTCATCATCAGATCCGAATCTTCAAAACATTCCAGTGCGAACGGAATTTGGCAGACGTATTCGCGAATGTTTTATACCGTTAAATGATAATTCGGTTTTTCTTTCTGCTGACTATTCACAAATTGAACTGCGACTTTTAGCGCATCTTTCTGAGGACGAACATCTAGTAGATGCTTTTACATCGGGTACTGATTTTCATGCGCGTACAGCATCTAGGGTATTTGGAATTGATGAAACTGAAGTAACTCTACAAATGCGTTCGCGTGCTAAGGCGGTTAACTTCGGAATTGTCTATGGACAACAAGCCTATGGGCTTTCGCAATCGCTTGATATACCAATGGCAGAGGCCAAAGAGATGATAGAGAGATATTTTGCGGCCTATCCAAAGGTTCGTGAATACCTAGATAAGATTGTAGCTTCTGCATATGAGCAAGGGTATTCAGAAACTATGTTTGGAAGAAAGAGGCATATACCTGAACTGCGTTCATCAAATAGGCAGCAAAAAGGCGTAGGTGAAAGAACGGCAATGAATCATCCTATGCAAGGTAGCGCTGCTGATATTATCAAGCTTGCAATGATTAGGGTTGATGCAGGACTTAAGTCAGTGTCTGCCGATGCGAAACTTTTGTTGCAAGTTCACGATGAGTTAGATTTATCAGTTCCAAAGTCAGATGTGGAAGAGGTTGCCGCATTTGTAAAAGAAACAATGGAAAGCGTTGTTTCTTTGAAAGTACCGCTATTGGTAGATGCTTCTTGGGGCAAAAACTGGGCAGAAGCACACTGATTAAGGGTAAATTGAAGCGCAAGCTTGCAAACCGCCGAAAAATCCTGATGTTAGTTGTTGACTAGGTTTTACGGCATTGCTAGGATATTACCTTGCGTTTAGAGACAGCCAAGGAGAAAAGATCCATGTACGCAATTGTTAAGACGGGCGGCAAACAATATAAAGTTGCGCCAGGGGACAAGCTAAATATTGAAAAAATTGATGCTGAGGTTGGCGATAAGATCACTCTTGATCCAATTTGCATCTGCGATGGGTACAAGGTTGAGGTTGATCCCGCAAAAGCATCAGGTACGAAGGTGGAAGCCGTCGTCTTGAGCCAATTTAGAGACAAGAAAGTTGTAGTCTTTAAATTCAAGAAGCGCAAGAATTATAAAAAGAAGCATGGACATAAACAGCATCTGACTAGAATCCAAGTGATTGCTGTTGGTTCTGAGAAATATGACGAGAAAAAGGCTTCTAAGAAGACCACTGCAAAGAAGAGTGATTCAGCTAAATCTGATACAGAGACTGCTTCTAAGGCTTCTTCTAAAACAGCTGAGAAAAAACCGGCTGCGAAAAAGACCAGTACATCTAAGGCGGCTAAAACAGATACTGCTGATAAGAAGACAGAGAAATCTGCAACAGCTAAAAAGACAACAGCCAAAAAGCCGGCAGCCAAGAAAACCGCTGAAAAGAAAGATGATGAAGCTAAGGCTGAGTCATCGGCTGATGAGAAATAGTCATAGGGGGATAAAATGGCTCACAAGAAAGGCCTTGGATCAACTAGAAATGGTCGTGATTCACACTCAAAACGATTGGGTGTAAAGATGTTTGCAGGTCAAGCAGTACATACTGGTAATGTGATTGTGAAACAGCGTGGAACCCACATTCATCCAGGTGAGAATGTTGGACGCGGTGGAGATGACACACTGTTTGCACTTTGTGATGGTACGTTGAAGTTTACTCATGGAGACAAACGCAAAGTACACGTCATCCCAAATGCTTAGTGTTGTTGGATTGATGTAAGGTCTCCTTTATCATCCACCCGCTTTCTTAAGCATCAATTTGTTTATCATCTTAAAGCCCTCATAAGAGGGCTTTATTATTGTTAAGGTATAAGTATTTAGATATAAACGCTAATGTATGTGTAAGTTAACGCGAAGAAGTCTTGATACATATACAGCGTTATGTAAGAGCCATTTAGATAGGATTAATCATTTTTGTAGACAAAGTACATATATATGTAAAAGGCGGCGATGGCGGAGCCGGATGCATGTCATTTCGAAGAGAAGCCCATGTTCCTAAAGGCGGTCCTGATGGCGGAGATGGCGGACACGGTGGAGATGTCATAGTACAAGCGGATGCATCATTGTCATCCCTTGTTGAATACCGATTTAAGCACCATTTCAAAGCCTCACGTGGAGTCCATGGAAAAGGTTCCAAAATGCATGGAGCCCGAGGTGAGGATTTGATTCTTAGGGTTCCTGTTGGAACAATAGTTAGAGAGTATTTTGAAGACACAAAAGAAACCGGAGAGCTGATTGCCGATCTAACACATGATGGTGAGTCGGTCATAGTAGCTCCTGGTGGCATGGGTGGTCGTGGAAACACACATTTCGTAACATCTACAAGACGCGCTCCGGCATTTGCAGAATTAGGCGAACCTGCAAGTGAGCAGTGGATAGAGCTTGAAATGAAGTTACTTGCTGATGTTGCTCTTGTTGGGATGCCTTCTGCTGGTAAATCATCTTTGATAGCTAAAATGTCGGCCGCAAGACCAAAGATTGCTGATTATCCATTTACGACACTCGTTCCTAATTTAGGTGTTGCCACATCAGGAGATGATAGTTTTGTAATAGCCGATGTGCCAGGTCTTATTGAGGGGGCACATAATGGTAAAGGGCTTGGACACGAGTTCTTAAGACATATAGAGCGTACAGCTTTGATAGTTCAAGTTGTAGATCTTACAGGAGACTATGAGGGCAGGGATCCTGTTGAAGATTTCCACATTATCAACAATGAATTAAAAATGTATGCACAAAGTCTTGCAGAAAGACCGAAGATAGTAGTTGCTAATAAAGCAGATATGCCTGGAACTGATGAGGCTTATGAAAGGCTAGCACAGGCGGTTAGAGAGGAATCGATTGCATGTGCTGGTGGCAATGAATTTGAAGAAAGCAGAATTGATCCTAAGTTATACAAAATTAGTGCGCTTACAGGCGAAGGTGTTGATTCTTTAAAGGCAGCAGTTGCATCTAAAGTACGCTTGCTTCGTGAAGAGATGCGCTCAAAAGCAGACACGTCAGTTGATTTTGATATGGTCTGGGAGCACAAACGCATTGATAAGGATTCAAAATTTGAAGTCATACATGAACCTGATGGAGGCTTTAGGGTTAGTGGCAAGCGTGTTGAACGCATGGTTGTGCAAACAGATTGGGAAAATGAAGAGGCAGTCTCGTTTTTGCAACACAGACTTAAACGTATTGGGGTTGATGATGCATTAGCTGCCGCAGGTGCAAAAAATGGCGATGAGATACGTATTGCTGAAACAGCTTTTGAATATGAGTCAGCAATCGATGATGATATGTTTAATGAGCTTGATATTTAAGCTTGGTGTTTAAGGACGTCGTGAATCCTATATGAGTGATAAGAGAAAACGAATAGTTATAAAAGTTGGGTCATCTACTTTAGCTAGAACCGATTCTTCTATAAATGAAGACATGATATCTTCGATTGCGGTTCAAATATCTAAGGCCAAAGAGATGGGATTTGATGTTGCTCTTGTATCATCTGGTGCAATATTGAGCGGACTGGGAATTTTAGGTATCACTTCAAGACCAAGTGATATGCCAACTCTTCAGGCTGCAGCATCGGTTGGCCAATGTGGTTTATCCGCTGTTTACAGCAACGCATTTAAACAATGTGGAATTACCTCATCTTTGGTTCTGCTTACAAGAAGAGACACAGCAGATAGAACTGCTTATCTGCATGCAAGGGATACGCTTTCTAGGTTGCTTGAGCTAGGTGTTGTTCCTGTCGTAAACGAAAACGATACTATTAGTGTCGAGCAAATAAAATTTGGTGACAACGACACCCTTGCTGCTCTTGTAGCATGTCTTATAGAAGCCGATAAATTGATTATTCTTTCAGACATCGATGGGTTGTATGACAAAAATCCTGCGCAAAGTGAAGACGCAAATCTAATTGAAAAAGTTACAAAGATTGATTCAAAAATTCTTGAGTGTGCGGGCGGCGCTGGCAGTGTAGCTGGATCAGGGGGAATGAAGACCAAGGTTATTGCAGCTAGAGTATTAATGGCTGCAGGCATCGGTACAACTATTGTAAATGGCAGTAAGCCGGATGCGATTTTAGATGCGCTTGCAGGAACATCTCCTCATACTGAGTTTTTGCCAAACGGAGCCATGCATTGTATAACGCCACGAAAGTTATGGGTTGCATTAGGGGATAGTACCAAAGGCTCTCTTACAATTGATGCTGGAGCGCATAATGCCTTAGTAAAACATGGAAGCTCACTTCTGGTCGTAGGCATAAAAGCTGTATCGGGTCACTTTGTTTTAGGGGATGTAATCGACGTTGTTGATGAATCGGGATTGGTTATAGGTCGTGGATTAGCATCTGCGTCAAGCGATGAGGTATCTCTAGCTTGCGGAAAGACAAAAGAAGAAATAGCCAACAATGGACTCATTGCAAAGCTTGCCGATAAGCCTATAGTACACAGAGATGATCTGATGATTTTTGAATAGCACAAAAGAAACTAAGTATTGAAGGCGTTCAAACCTCATTCTGCTGGAGGAATATATGAATGAAGCTGAAAAAGAAGAGATCATACAAATTGCAAATCGTGCGAAGGAGGCAAGTGCTTTACTCGCGCGTACAAGCAATGAAGATAGAAATAAAGCACTGCGTTTTATGGCAGATGCCCTCAAGCGTTCAATGCAACAAATATTAGAAGCTAATGCAGAAGATGTTGCTTGTGCAAAAGAAGCAAACACAAAAGAGTCATTAATTGACCGATTGTTGCTAAATGAGGCAAGAATAAATGAAATGGCGGATGCGCTTTTAGAGCTTGCAGAATTGCCTGACCCTTTAGGAAAGGTTCTTTTTGAAGATACGCTTGAGAATGGCATTGAGATAAAGCGCATCAGTGTACCCATGGGTGTTGTTGGAATCATCTACGAAGCAAGGCCAAATGTTACAGCTGATGCTTGTGGTATATGTCTGAAATCGGGAAATGCTTGTTTACTTAAAGGTGGAAGCCTTGCAATTAAATCAAATATTGCAATTGCAGAGGTTTTATCTAGCGCTGCTTGTGATGCCGGGATGCCTGATGGGGCAATTAGCCTAATCACGTCAACTGATAGGGATGCAGCGGATTTGATGATGTCGCTTGCAGGTATTGTTGATGTGCTTATACCAAGAGGTGGATCTGGGCTTATCCAGCATTGCGTTATGAATTCCAAGGTGCCAGTTATAGAGACAGGTACGGGAAATTGCCATGTTTATATACATGAAAGTGCGGATATGGATATGGCACGCAATATTGTACAAAATGCAAAATGCAGACGTTTTGGAGTTTGCAATGCTATAGAAACTTTGCTTATTGATAAGAATTATCTTGATGAAGCTATAGATAATGTCGTGAGCGTTCTTTTAGATGAGGGAATTCTTATCCATGCAGATACGGCCGTTTTTGATCGTCTTCAAAATAAAGCATTTGAGAATTTACAAGAAAGTCAAGTTGTGAAAGCAACCGATGAAGACTGGGCTAAGGAGTATTTAGCGCCAGAAATTGCAGTTAAAGTTGTGGCTAATATAGATGAAGCCATTGCTCATATTTCAAAGTATGGAACGCGTCATTCAGAGTCTATCGTTGCTAAAGATGTATCAGCAATAGAGAAATTTTTAAATGAGATCGATGCTGCGTGTGTATATTCCAATGCATCCACCGCATTTACTGATGGTGGCCAGTTTGGTCTCGGTGCCGAAATTGGTATATCGACTCAAAAGATGCATGTAAGAGGACCTTTTGCATTAGAGGGACTTACATCATATAAATATGTATTAAAAGGAAATGGCCAAATACGTGATTGATCTTTTGGAGTTTGACGGCATAAAAAGTAAGCGTATTGGGATTTTTGGCGGGACATTTGACCCGATCCATTTAGGCCATCTGTTCTGCGCGGAACAGGCACTTGATGCTGCAAATCTTGATATGGTGGCATTTGTGCCTGCAAACATACCGGTATTTAAACAGGAAAGAAAAATAACTTCTGTTGATGACCGTATGCGTATGTGTGAGCTCGCAGTAGCGGATAATTCAAAATTCTGCGTAAGTGATATTGAGACACGGCGTGGTGGTATTACATACACGGCTGACACAATTAGAGAACTAAAAAGCAGTCTATACGATAATGTTGAACTCTTTTTTATCATTGGCGAGGATTCTCTTTTGACGCTTGAGTATTGGAAAGATGCTCGTTGGCTTGCGGACAATGTGAATATCATCTGTGTTTCAAGGCTTTTTGACCAAAGTACTACAAAGTATGGGCAGAGGCTTTTTGAGCAAGGGTTTTCTATTCAGTTTGTTGAAACCCCATCGTTAGAAATTTCTTCAACAGATATAAGAACACGGGTTAGATTAGGACGATCTATACGATACTTAGTTCCAGAATCTGTTCGAGAATTTATTGAAAGCCGCAGACTTTATTTAGATCCTTCAGATTGAATAGATAGGATTTGAGCTCCATGTCAATAGATGTACTCAGTGATGAATATTTTGAAAAAATGTCTAAGCTTGCACAAAGTAGGGTAAGTGAAAAGCGCTTTAAGCACATGCAGGGTGTTGCAGATACGGCTGTTTTGCTTGCTCGTACCTATGGGGTAGATACACGAGAGGCTAGGCTTGCAGGGATCTTACACGATTGGGATAAAGGGCTTAGGAATAGCGAGCTTAGAGAACGTGTTGTTGAATTGGGTCTTACTGGAAAGATTGATGAATGGGTTGTATATAATCTTCCGCAAACTTTGCACGGACCTACAGCTGCTCGCGCGTTGTCTATTGAGTATCCGGAAATTCCAAAGAGCGTGATTGATGCAATCGCAAAACATACTACAGCATCTATCGAGATGTCCGATCTTGACAAAGTGCTGTATGTTGCCGACGCAATTGAACCTGGTCGCACATTTGACGTTGTGGATCGGTTGCGAGAACTTATTGGAGTTGTAAGCCTTGATGAGCTTTACTATGAAGTATATAAGTTTTGGATTATGGCAATCATTGGACACGATAATGTAGTTCATCCCCAAACGCTTGATATATGGAACGAATTAGCTAAAGATAAGAGTAAGAAAAAACTTGAGAGGTATGAATGATTACAGAGAATATAGATTCAAAAGAGGCTGCACTTGTTGCTGCGCGTGCGGCAAATTCAAAAAAAGCTACAGATATTATTGTGCAAGAAGTGGGTCCTTTAATTGGCATTACTGATTATTTTGTTATCGCTACAGCAAAAAATGCAAAGCAGGCAGATGCTGTAGTAGATGAAATCGAGGATAAGCTTCGTGAAATATGTGGCTTAAAGCCCATTAACCATGAAGCATCTAATGATAGTTCTTGGTCGCTTTTAGATTATGGTCATCTAGTTGTTCATGTGTTCTCTGAGACATCACGTGACTATTATCGATTAGAGTCATTATGGAACGATGCTCGCATATTAGATTTAGAGTCAGAGGATGGGTTTGAAAATCTTGAATATTCGGAAAGAATCGCAAAGCTGTTAGGTAAGACTGCATCCTAGCTTTAAAGTTTTATCCAAAATCAGTTTTTAGAGTTTTACAAATTACCGTTTGCGGGATTTTTTCCTATACGTTTTAGATAGGACTTGTTTATTCTCTATGGACAGGTTTACCTGTTCAGAATTTTTGCCATTAAAGACGCAGATAATTTCATACGTAAATAGAAAAAATGATGAGTTCTAAGATCATCATTCTCAAGCCTTTCCCAATTTCCTGTCTTAGGAAATGGAGAGTTCCCATGCCGACATTTGTTGAAAGTTGTTATTGCAGAGGCGCTGCACCAAAGGGGGTAGCAAACAGAAAAAGGATCAGCCGTCCAGAGATCATGGGCACACTATTGCGGGATCGATTGGTTCCACGGTTAATCATCGCCCCACAAGGTTCTGGGAAAAGCCATGTTGCTTTTGAATATGCATCGATGATGTTCGCATTCAGAGATGTGCTTTGGTTAAAATGCGACTCCCCGTGTTTTATACGTGATCTCGATGCGCATTGTCTATTTGACGACATATACAAATCGAATCCAAATGTTGCCTTGGTGGTATTTGAAGATGTGCCAGAACTTGACTTTGAACGCAGTCAATACTTCGAAGAATTAGTCAATTTACTCTTATCAAGACAATGTGAAGTACTTATAACTTGCATACCTTCGGTTTCTGATTTTTCAAGAGCACTTAAAGGGTGTATGGCTATAAATTCAGATGCCATGCTTTTATCTGATGAGGAACTGTCTATCGAACGAATTAAAAATGGTTTAACTGATGATATATCAAATGTGATTCAAGCCGAAAAAATGGCATGTATAGCATGGGGTGAAAAGGGTCATGAGATATTGCTAAGTGGTGCAAAAAGAGAGGCTATACCACGTGAAATAAAACTTGCGATGTTTTGCATGTTTGTAACTATTGAAGGATCTATTGCAAATATTGAAACTTTATTGGGCAAGGTTAAGGCACAAGAAGCGTTTGAATACATCGGGAGATTCTATCCATATTTTGGTATCGACATAGAAAAAGGAACATATCGTTTATGCGAGTTCTTAATTAAAGACATAGCGAATTGTTTTTGCAAGAAACTTGATGAAGTCGCAACTGCGGCTGTTGACAAAGACACGCTCACAGAATCCATCTCATACATATTAATGAAGGATGATAGAGCTCAACGTGCTTGCGAATTTCTTGGTAGTTATGTCTCTAAGAAGGAATGTTCAGATTGGCTTTTGAGAAACGGGTGGAAGATAATAGGTGCATCTGATCCGCTGTCATTTGTTGCTTTGCATGATTTTGTAAAAAAGAGCACTACTGGTTTTACTGATAGCTTAAATACCATGAGAGCTTGTGCTCTTATTCTTTTAAAAGATGAGCCCGGTGCAAAGAGGTTGGCTAGTCAGATAAGTCATTCAAAAGCTGCCACTGCAGAAGAAAAGCTATATGCGGCAGTGCTATTGATAGCTCTTGGAAATCACAGGATTTCTAAAGATGCATTGTCATCAATACTTAACGGTGCTCAATGTGTTCATGATCTACACAACAAGTCTTTAAGAAGCTTTTCCAATGAATTCGATACCATTGCATTCACTAAGGCTTTGATGTGTGTAAATGACGATCCACACATTGCTGGTATGGATAAATCAAAGTACTATCTGGATGATTTGGTGAAGTCTGATTCTCAGGACTTGTGCATCGGACAAAGACGGGGATTGCTCGCTGCTATAACCTGGCACTTAAAGTCGTGCATATTCATTAAATTACACAATTCAGCGGATATGGCTCAATCAGAAAGCCTGGTAAAGCTAGAGGACGCAACATCACAAAGACGTATAGTGAAAAAAGTCACATCGTCGTTAAATGAGGATTATTTAAACCAAGGCGTTGTGTCGGATTGGATGTTAGCTTTTCTGATTAACGAAGTCAGTCGGACAGCACATGAAGATGGGTATTCAAAAGATCCATTTTTGATTTCAGCTGTACAGGTGCTATTGATTGCAATGGATGAAAACTTAGTTTCAAGAAGTGTTGCAAGAGATGAAACCCTTATCCAAAACCTGATATTCAATTCGAGAGTATTAGATGCGCAATGCGAAGAGTATAAAAAGGCTGCGCAATTTGAATCCCCTCAAAAACTTTCTTTCGTTTTAAAATCCAGTCCTCGTTCAAGTGGACTTTCGACTCGTCTTTTGGCTGATCAAAAGCCACATGCAACTGTTCCAGAGTTATATATTGGACTTTTCGGCGGGATAGATGTAAGGATCGGCGATGAAACAATTGACCCGCGTAAGTTTTCAAGAAGGAAATGTAAGGACTTATTAGCTATTCTTGCAATTAACAAAGGAAAAGAGCTGTCAAGAATAAATATTTGCCAACAGCTTTGGCCAAAGGCAGTTTCAAACTCTTGTGATAACAATTTTTATGGCGTTTGGGGGCTTCTTAAAAAGGCATTATCTTTTGACGGATGGTGCCCTTATCTTATCCGTTCACAGGATGGGTGCATGCTTGACCCGAGATTTGTGAGAACAGATGTAGAAGAGTTTGATGAGTTATGTAGATCATTAATGTTTGGCGAAGACTACGGTATGACTTGGGAGCAGATTTTTTGGAGAATAGAGGAGCGTTTTGTAAGCGAAATTCTTCCAACCGAGCGCAGAAATGAATACATCAATACTTTTAGGTTTAAATGCAGGTCGAAGCTTACGGATGCGCTTTTGGCGGCATCTGTAAGGCTAGGGCATCAAGGGGAAGCGACGGGTGCTCTATGGCTTGCTAGAGAAGCTAAATCTATTGATAGAAGTCGCGAAGATGCATATATCGCTCTAATGGAGGCTCAAATTGCATCGGAGCAGAGAGGCAAGGCGCTGGAAACGTTTTTTGAATGTAAGAAGTTTTTAAGCGATGAGCTTGGGTTAGACCCCTCGATGAGGTTGATTCAACTCTATCGATCCATAATTGAAACGATAGAGCCATTGGCATAGGTAACCGCATTTGCGCAACTATGATGTAGTGTCATATTAGATGTGTTCTCTGTATTAGAATGTATTCGAAAAAATAGATACATACATGTGCGATTTGCACTCAGTAAAAGAAAGAGGAATATACCTTATGGGATTTCTTTCAAAGCTACTTTCTGCAGGTGAAGGAAAGCAGCTGAAGAAGTATCAAAGCACAGTTGAAAAAATCAACGCACTAGAGCCTTCTATGCAAGCATTAAGTGATGAAGATCTTCGAGCGAAAACCGATGAGTTCAAAGAGCGCTATGCGGCGGGAGAAACGCTAGAAGAATTATTGCCTGAGGCATTTGCTGCTGTACGCGAGGCAAGTGTTCGTTCAATTGGACTTCGCCATTTTGATGTTCAATTGATAGGTGGCATGGCTTTAAATGCTGGTGAGATTGCTGAGATGAAAACAGGCGAAGGCAAAACGCTTGTTTCAACGCTTGCAGGTTATCTTAATGCTATTCCTGGAAACAATGTTCATATAGTTACCGTCAATGATTACCTTGCAAAGCGTGACTCGGAATGGATGGGTCAAATTTATGAATTTATGGGGATGAAGGTTGGCCTTATTCAAAATGGCATGACTCCAAAAGAAAGAGTCCCAGCCTATGAGGCAGATGTCACATATGGTACCAACTCAGAATTTGGCTTTGATTACCTTCGCGACAACATGGTTACGAAAGCAAAGGATAGAGTCCAGCGTGGACATGCTTTTGCTGTAGTTGATGAGGTTGACTCCATCTTGATCGATGAAGCTAGAACACCTCTTATAATTTCGGGCGCTGGAAGCCAAGCTGCAGATACTTACAAACGATTCGCACAGGTTATTCCTCGCCTTAAATTGGATGAAGATTATGAGATGGATGAGGCCAAAAATACGATTAATACAACAGATGTAGGCCTTACCCGTGTAGAAGAGATGTTGGGAATTGAGGATTTGTATGCTGATCCATCAGGTCAGCTTGCTAACCATTTACAGCAGGCTCTTCGTGCTGAATTTCTTTTCCATAAAGATGTGAACTATGTTGTTATTGATGGCGAAGTCAAAATTGTAGATGAGTTTACCGGCCGTATTATGGAAGGTAGACGCTATTCAGAGGGTCTACATCAAGCGATTGAGGCAAAAGAAGGCGTTAAGATTCGCGAAGAGAATCAAACGCTTGCAACCATTACTCTTCAAAACTATTTCAGGCTTTACAGCAAATTGTCCGGTATGACTGGTACAGCCATGACTGAGGATGCTGAATTTAGGCAAATTTATAAAATGCCTGTGTTTGCCATTCCGCCTAACAAACCTGTTATTAGGCATGATGAAAACGATTTGGTATATCGCACGATTGATGCGAAATTTAATGCAGTTGCAGAAGATGTTAAAGCGCGTCATGCAAAAGGACAGCCTTGCCTTATCGGTACTGTATCTATTGAAAGTTCAGAGAAGCTATCGCGTTTGTTAGACAAGCGAGGCATTAAGCATGAAACATTAAATGCAAAGCATCATGAAAGAGAAGCCCAAATCGTAGCTCAAGCAGGACGTGTTGGAGCGGTAACAATAGCGACCAATATGGCTGGTCGTGGTACTGACATCTTGCTTGGTGGAAATCCTGATTTTCTGGCTGGTGACATATTGCGCCAACAAGGCTTTGATCCAGATGCACCAGAGTTTGATGATGATGGAGAACCAAACGAGCTGTTCCCAAGTGAGGAAGAGCGTGCAAATGCGCTTGCTCGTGCAAAAGAGATTTGTGAAGAAGAACAGAAGATCGTAAAAGAAGCAGGAGGGCTTTGTGTTATAGGCACAGAGCGCCACGAATCTCGAAGAATTGACAATCAGCTACGCGGACGTTCTGGGCGTCAAGGAGACCCTGGTACTACTCAGTTTTATATTTCGCTTGAAGACGATCTTATGAGATTGTTTGGTGGCAACAAGATGGATGCCATAGCGAACATGATGGTAAAAACCGGTCTTGATGATGAGACGCCTATACAAGCATCTATGGTTTCAAAATCTATCGAGAGCGCGCAAAGGCAAGTTGAGTCGATGCATTTTGCTGCAAGAAAGAACGTTCTTGAGTATGACGACGTTATGAATCTTCAGCGTAAAGCGATATATGAAGAGCGAAATGCGATTTTAGATGGCAAGGATATTTCAGAACGTATCCCAGAAATTGTTGAAGATGCCGTCAATGCACAGGTAGAAGAGGATCTTCCTGGAAATGCGGCAAGCGATGATTGGGATTCTCGTGCGCTTGAAATTTGGGCGTCTAATATGACAGGGCGCACCACTTTTAAGGTTGATGAAATTGATCATGATGAAGAGCCCGATGTTGTTGCAGATGCTTTGATCGAAAATCTAGAGGGCATCTATGACGAGAAGCTTAATACGCTAGGGCCGCAAATAATGTCTCATCTTGCATCACAGATTATGCTTCGCATTATTGATGCTAGGTGGATGGCTCATCTGCAAGAAATGGATTACTTGAAAACAGGCATTGGACTTCGAGCCATTGGTCAGCGAGACCCGCTTGTTGAATATAAAAATGAGGCGTACAAAGCGTTTGAAATAATGACGTCAGGTATGTATGAGGATTTCTTAAGGACACTTTTAAGGTTAGAGATTGCTGTAAAGGTCGAGCAGCCTGAAGATCTTAATGTTGGCGGAGATGATGTTCAAAACAGAAAGATGAGCTATTCGTCTCCCGAGGCAGCACTTGAGGGTAAACAGGCGTCATCTGCTCCTGTGGGGGTTGGTGTTCAAAGTGCTGCTATGCCAAAAGCGGCAAATCCAGCACCTCAAAAAGCTGCGACTTACACTAAAGATAAAGATGATCCGTTTGCAAATGTGGGCAGAAACGATCCATGTCCATGTGGCAGCGGTCTTAAATATAAGAAGTGCCATGGCAAATAAAGAACTTGATGAAGCAGCATCTAGGCTTGAAGATGCGAAAGGCTTTTTAAAAATTGATGATCTGAGAGTTGAGATTTCTGCTCTTGAAAAGGAGATGTCAGCTCCAGATTTTTGGACGGATGCGCAGTCTGCTCAAAAGATATCAAAACGAGCGTCAAGTCTCAAAGAGACAGTACGCGAGTTTGAGGATGCAAAGCGAAAACTAGATGATGCGCAAGCTGCTTTTGAGCTTTCATCCGAAGATGACGCCTTTGAAAAGGAATACGAAGGCGCCATGGGCGATCTATATAAGATGTTGGATTCTTTAGAAGTTTCTTCATGGTTTTCTGGAAGATTTGATTCAGGGGATGCAATTTTAACGATTAACCCTGGTCAAGGCGGTCTTGAAGCACAAGACTGGACAGATATGCTATATCGGATGTACCGCCATTATGCTGAGGATAAAGGCTGGACAGTAACCGATCTGGACGTTGTGCCTGGAGAGGGCATTGGGCTTGATAAGGCAACAATTCAAATTGAAGGCAGGAATGCCTACGGCATGCTTAGCTCTGAAGCCGGAGTTCATCGTTTAGTGCGAATATCACCTACAGATGACAAGAAGCGTCGCCATACAACCTTTGCCGGAGTTGAGGTTTTACCCATTCTTCCAGATGACCTTGAGGTTGAATTGAATCCATCTGATGTTCGCGTGGATGTCTATAGGTCGAGTGGACCTGGGGGGCAATGTGTGAACACCACCGATTCCGCAGTCCGTCTTACGCATATTCCAACAGGAATTGTTGTTACGTGCCAAAATGAGAAAAGTCAGCTTCAAAACAAAGAAGCAGCGTTTAGGGTGCTTCGGGCAAAGCTTTATGAGATTGAAGAGCAGAAGCGACAAGAAGAAATAGATGGTCTTCGCGGAGAAAAAATGGACAACTCGTTTGGTTCTCAGATTCGAAATTACGTGCTTTATCCATATCAGATGATTAAGGATGTGCGCACAGGTATCGAAACTGGCAATGTGGATGCCGTTCTTGGGGGAGACATTGAGGAATTTGTGCTCGGGTATCATAAGTGGAAAGCTACTAAAGGCTGACAGTGCTAATAGAAGCTGACAGTTATTATGTATGAATTAGAGGAGTTGTAAGGCAGAGATGCGATCCATATCTGAACTTGGCGTTATTTCAAATGAAATTCGTACAGACATCATCAAGATGTTGGAATGTGCAGGAAGCGGGCATCCCGGTGGATCGCTTTCATGTGCTGATATTCTGTGTGTCTTATATTTTGGAGACGTTTTAAAACACGATCCTAAAAATCCAGAGTGGGACGAGCGTGATTATTTCGTTTTGGCGAAAGGACACGCAGCTCCTGCGCTTTATGCGACACTATCCCGTGCTGGATATTTTCCAAATGAATGGCTTTCAGGTCTTCGCAAACTAGGTGAACCTCTGCAGGGGCATCCTGATTCAAAGAAAATCCCTGGTGTAGAGATCTCCACTGGTTCATTAGGTCAAGGGCTTTCAATATCTTCTGGTATCGCATGTGGGCTTAGACTTAAAGGCTTGAATGCACATGTTTTCACATTACTAGGAGATGGTGAATGTGAAGAGGGGCAGGTTTGGGAGGCTGCAATGTTTGCGGCACATCAGAAGCTGTCCAATCTTGTTGCCATCGTTGATGAAAATGGATTACAGATTGATGGAAGAGTGGACGATGTGTGTTCTCCACACAGTATCGCGGACAAGTTTTTTTCATTTGGATGGACTGTCTATAAGGTAGACGGCCATGACATAAAAGCTTTGATATCAACTCTTAACGAGATTAAACAAAGCACTGATCCTTGTCCAAAAGTTTTGTGCGCCCATACTGTAAAGGGTAAAGGCGTTTCATTTATGGAAAACCAGGTTTCATGGCACGGTAAGGCTCCAAATAAAGAAGAGGCAGAAGCTGCTCTTGCTGAACTAAAAGAGGATCTGGCAAGATGTATGGAGGGAATGTAAGTGGTACGTTTTGCTACTGAAGAAATGCGAAAAGAAAAGAAGGCTACAAGAGCGGCTTTAGGGTCTACTCTGGCAGAGCTCGCCTCTGAAGGTTATCCAATAGTTGCTGTAGATGCTGATCTTTCAGGATCGACGACAATGTCGAAATTTGCAGCGTCAACCGATGAGAATGCTAAGCGCTTCTTTAATGTTGGAATTGCTGAGCAAAATATGATTGACGTCGCATCGGGCCTTTCCATTACTGGAAACATTGCCTTTACTGGGTCGTTTGCGGTATTTGGAACAGGTCGTGCGTATGATCAGATCAGAAATACCGTTTGTTATTCAAATCTTAACGTCAAGATTACACCTACACATGCAGGTGTTTCCGTTGGCCCTGATGGCGGCTCTCATCAAATGCTTGAAGATATTGCACTTATGCGCGTACTTCCGAATATGAAAGTCTTAGTTCCTGCTGATTATGCATCTGCACGCGCTGCTATTAAATGTGCTGCAAAAACACCAGGTCCTGTATATGTGCGTATGGGGCGCGCTGCAGTTCCTTGTGTTTATGATGAAGATGTAGAACTTGAGATGGGATGCGCTTATAAGTTGCGCGATGGAGGAGATGTATCAATTATTGCGTGTGGCGTTGAGATTCGTGAAGCCTTAATTGCCGCTGATGAATTATCGAATTTAGGCATAAATGCAGAGGTTATTGATGCGTTTTCCATAAAACCGCTAGATGAAAAAACCATCCTAGAATCCGTTTCTAAGACGGGTTGTGCGGTTGTATGCGAAGAGCATTCAAGGATAGGTGGTCTTGGCTCTGCGGTATCTGAACTGCTTGCAAAAGCTTTACCTGTACCATTGGAATTTGTAGCTGTAGATGATGTTTTTGGCACATCTGGAGAGTTTGAGCAGTTGTTAACTCATTTTCACCTTGATGCCGAAGCTATTGTCTCATCTGCAAAAAAGGTATGCTCAAGAGCCGAGAACTGATAAAATCTCTTAAGTTACAGACAAATCATTATTCGAACGGAGCATTGCTGTGGCACAAAATGGCGGTCGTATGAGGCCTGCTCAGATGAGAAACTCACATGTGCGCAAAGTAGGAGCGGTTCCACCGCAAAGTAAAGCACAATTGACTTCTCAGCTGTCTGAGGCGTTGCCTGTACTAGATGTAAACGAAACCAAAGCGCAGGTAGGTACACCTGTAATAACGTTTGACCACGTAACAAAAATCTATCCAGCCCAGCCAAACAAGCCAGCATTATCGGATGTATCTTTACAGATATATGCCGGTGAGTTTTTGTTCTTGGTGGGGCATTCCGGCTCTGGTAAATCTACTTTTATCAAGCTTTTAACGCGAGAGATAAAAGCTACTCAGGGTCATATTTATGTAGCAGATGAAGACTTAAGTTCTATGCGTAATTGGCGCGTTCCTTATTTAAGGCGAAATATAGGATGCGTTTTCCAAGACTTTAAGTTGTTGCCTTCAAAGACAGTGTTTGAAAACGTTGCGTTTGCTTTAGAGGTAATTGGAAAAAGCAAGCATGTTGTAAAAACTCAGGTTCCAGAGGTTCTTCGTCTTGTTGGTCTTCAAGAGAAGTTTGGAAAAAAGCCTGATCAACTATCAGGTGGAGAACAACAAAGGGTTTCAATTGCGCGTGCAATTGTAAATAGGCCACCGCTTTTGATATGCGATGAGCCAACAGGAAACTTAGATCCACAGACATCTCGTGGAATCATGGATCTATTAGAGCGAATTAATCGTACTGGTACGACTGTTTTAGTAGCCACACACGATCGTGAAATGGTTGACAATATGCGAAGGCGCGTTATTGCCCTTGATCGTGGGCATTTAACTCGTGACCAAGACAGGGGGGTGTACGGATTCGATGTCTAGCATCGGTTATTTCTTTAAAGAATCCCTACACGGGTTTGTTCGAAACCTCTCAACTGCTTTGGGTTCGATCATTACTATTTTTCTTTCACTTTTAATCATCGGTGTATTTCTAGTTGCAGGCACAATGCTTGAGAACTTGATGAAATCGGTTGAAAGTGAAGTCTCGATTACGGCATACGTTGCAGATGATGCGCCGCAGACTGATATCGAACGCGTGATGGATGATATTAGTTCGATGTCAGATGTGTCTAGCGTTTCATTTACAACAAAAGAGCAAGCGCTTGAAAACTTCAGTAGTTCGATGACTTCAAATCCTGAAATTATCGAGCAACTAGATGGAACAAATCCTTTGCCAGCATCGATTGATGTTGAGCTGACTGATCCGCAATCTGTCGAAGATGTTGCAAAGGCTATTGAAGAGAATAAAACATATGGTCAAATTTGCGAGGATCCGACCAATGTGGGAGATTCCATTAAGTATGGTCAAGGCACTGTTGAGCGTTTGTTCCAGCTGACCAATTACGTACGTTATATTGGAATTGCTCTCATTGCACTTTTGATATTTATAGCCCTTGTATTTATTAACAACACAATTAGACTTGCAATTCTTGCTCGTCGTAAAGAGATTGCAATCATGAGGCTTGTCGGTGCATCAAATGGATTTATTAGAGGACCATTCCTTATGGAGGGTGCTTTGCATGCCTTGATTGGATCACTTTTAGCGGTTCTTGTGATCGAAATGTTGCGAATTTTTGCTGTGCCGCAGCTTCAGAATTCAATTAGATTTTTAGACTTCACAGTAGATGGTGGAACGTATCTGTTTATCTATCTAGTTTTAGTGGCATCTGGCATTGTAATTGGACTTATAGGTTCCACGATAGCCATGAGGCGCTACCTCAAGGTTTAGGAGTATCCGTTTAATCGTGGCAAGTCTACGTCCTCAGAGCACTGCAAAAAATAAGCAGGTAAATGCTTCTTTGCGAGAGCATGCAAAGAATCGAAAAATCATGCGCATTTTTGCTTTTTTTCTGTGCTTGCTTTTTGCGTTTGTAGTTGGTTTTGCTGTGCGTTCAAGTTCATTTGTTATGGCTGCCCTTGGTATGTCTAGTGATGGTGGTGCAAGCTCTCAGTCTTCGCAAGCTCAGCAAAAAACAACTTATGATTCAATCTCTGCGCGAGTCTCAGAAGCAGAAGATTTGATCAAAGCAAACAGCATGGATGAAATCAACTTAAATGACGCCACGATATCTATGCTCACCGATCTTCTGGAGTCCACGGGAGATCCTTATGCGACTTATTTCAATCAGGATAGGTATGAGTCATATATTAAAGAAACCGCTGGTAAAGGCTATTCCGGTGTAGGGGTTCTTTTTGGTGATTATGATGGACGTGCCTATGCGATAGATGTACTAGAAGGCTCTGAGGCTCAGGCGCGGGGTGTTTCCAAAGGCGATTTTGTTGAGGCAATTGATGGAGACTCATCCCATGGCTGGTCTGCATCTGAAGTGATAGGTGCTCTTGCTCGTGAAGATGGTGAAAATGTTGTTATTACCTGGATGCGCCCAATAAGTGTTGATGCAACTAGGGGCACGGAGTTTACGACAACGCTCGAATGCAAGAAATATGATGCAGAAAATGTTACAGCCGAGCTTGATGAAGATGTTGGATATATAAAGCTGAGGCAAATCACTTCAAATTCTTGTGATCTTGTTAAAAATGCAATCACTAGTTTAGTGTCAGAAGGGGCAGAGGCTCTAGTTTTGGATATCCGCGATAACCCTGGTGGATATCTCACACAGTCGCTAGATATTGCAAATCTATTTGTGCCTAGTGGTGTACTTGTAGGTATTGAGACTAATGAAGGCACCAATACCCGAACGGCTAACGGTACCACTATCACAAATCTTCCTTTGGTAGTTTTAATGAATGGATACACCTCGGCTGCTGCAGAGGTTCTTGTTGCTGCTTTACAGGACAATCAAGTGGCAACAACTGTTGGACAAAAGACCATGGGGAAAGGCTCTGTTCAAGTTATTAGGGAGCTTACCTTTGGTGGGGCGATTCGTTACACCGCTGCTTACTATTTAACTCCACTTGGACACCAAATTAACGGCGTGGGAATTTCCCCGGATATATCTGTAAGTGGAACAGATGAAGGTGATACACAAAAACTCGTTGCCATTGATTCAGCAAGATCTTTGATTCAACAGGATTAATAAATGGCTAGAAGGCAGCGAAGACGTGGGCGTAAACAGACACGCTCAAAAACTAAGCACCTTGCTCGTGGAATCATCGAAGTTAACCCTAGAGGATTTGCTTTTGTAAAAACCGCAGATGGTGAGTTCTTTATACCTGCATCTAAAGTTGGTTTTGCCTTTGATGGTGATTTAGTAGAAGTTGCAAAAATCGGCTCTCATAGAAGAGAGCATCGTAAAGAGAAAACATCAAGTGATTCTTCACAAAGAATAGAGGGTAGAGTTGTTCGTGTTATAGAACGCGCTCATGATGTCGTTGTTGGTAGATATGAAATCGCTGAGCCTTTTGGAGTGGTTGTTCCGGAAGATCCTCATATCAGACACGATATATTTACTCAACTATCAGCAAATCCAGATATAGAAGATGGCTCCATCGTAAAGGTTCAAATTACCGATTATCCAGCTAGGGGATCTGCGGCGTGTGGACGGGTAATTGAAGTTCTTGGAAAAAGCGATGATCTGTCTCTAAAGATTGAGAGAATAATTGCTCGACATGGGTTAGAGACAACTTTTTCTGAAGCATGTATAAATGAAGCTAATTTGCTTGAACTATCTATTGATGAAGCCCTAGAAAACGGTTATAGAGACATAAGGGATCGAATAACTTTTACGATTGATCCTGTTGATGCTAAGGATTTTGATGATGCGATATCTATAGAGCCAGATCCCAATGGCCATGAAGGAAATGTAGTTCTTGGTGTTCATATTGCGGATGTGTCTGCGTATGTGAAGTGGAATTCTGCAATTGATATGGATGCGCGTAAGCGATCAACTAGCACATATCTTCCCGATCGTGTAATACCGATGCTTCCTGAGCGCCTGTCTAACGATCTTTGTTCTCTTGTTCCTGGTGAAGACAGGTTATGCATGAGTGTTGATATATACCTGAACAAGAATGCAGATATTGTTGGCTTTGAGGCATATCCTGCGGTTATGCGGTCTAATGCAAGGCTTACTTATGACGAAGTGCAAAAAGCCATCGATGCTAAGAACTTTGATACTTGCAATACATCCGATCTGAATGGTTCATCAATAGATACAGAAAAACTGAATGCTGACCTTATGCCTCGTATTTTAAAAGCTGTAGAAATAGCAAAGAAACGTGAATGTGCGCGTGCGAAAAGTGGTGGCATTGATTTCGACACTAAAGAGGCAAAAGTTGTACTTGATAAGGACGGTCATCCAAACGATGTAGTTATTCGTGAGAAGACAGATGCGACGCAGTTAGTTGAAGAGGCCATGATCTTAGCTAATGAGGTTATCGCAACCCATCTTGAGCAAAATGGATGGCCTTGCGCATATAGAATTCATGAACGTCCTGCTGCCGATGCTTTGAAAGGCGTATCTGATGTGTTGCAAGAATTTAAATGGTACACGCAAGAAATGAAAGCAGGTCTTTTACAAGGTGATAGATCACAGATTCAGGCTATTCTTGCAGCATCTTCTGGACGTGTTGAGCATGAAATGGTCACTATGCTGCTTTTGCGAGCGATGATGCGTGCGATCTATTCTCCTGATAATGCCGGTCACTATGGACTCGGACTTTCAACATATTGCCATTTTACGAGCCCTATCAGGCGCTATCCTGATCTTTTGGTTCATAGATTTTTAAGAGCGAGCCTTACCAAGCGTTTCGAAAAATTCGATCAGATGACGTCGAAGTTGCCGGCAATGTGTGAGCATGTATCTACTATGGAACGCGCTGCGGAGTTTGCTGCTATGGATTCTCAAAAGGCCATGATGGTTGAATATATGGCAAGTTTTATTGGTCAGAGGTTTCACGCAGTAATATCTGGTGTGACCACACATGGAATATATGTAAAACTCGAAAACTGTGCAGAAGGCATAGTGTCGATGAATGATCTTGGCCATGAGTATTTCATTTTTGATCCAATTCGCAAAGAACTTAAAGGATCTGATACGCAGAGAAAGTTCAGACTTGGTGCTGCTATTAATGTCGTTCTTATAGAGGCCGATACGCGAGTAGATGAACTGCGTTTTGCCCTAGCTGAATAGCGTATTGGTGCTCAAGAAGCTAACACCCAAGAAGCTAACACCCAAGAAGCTTTGATAGTGTATCAATATCAAATGATGATAAGGTATCAAGGCTTGTTTCAGAAACTATGGATTCAGCAAGAGATGACTTTGCTTTCTGAAGGGTGTCCATGCGCTCTTCTATGGTGTCTTTAGCAATAATTTTGTAAACGTTTACGTTATGGCGTTGACCAATTCTGTGAGCTCTCCCAACAGCCTGCTCCATTGCAGCTGAATTCCACCAAGGATCTGCGTGAATAACAATACTTGCGCCCGTGAAATTAAGTCCAACCCCTCCAGCTTTAAGCGAAACTAAAAATAGAGGTGTGTTATCTGTATTGAATGATTCAACAAGTTCAATTCTCTTTTTCTTGTTTGTAGCACCTGTTATTACGTAAAAATCTATTCCTTCGTCTTCAAATCTTGTGCTTAAGATATCTAAATACGATGTAAATTGGGAAAACAAAAGAGTCTTCTTCCCAGCATCCATTGCTTCTTTAATAAGTTCGATGATTGCATTTTCTTTTGCAGCTTTATGAGATACGCATTCAAAAGCGAGGGATGGATCGAGTGCTGTCTGTCTAAGTCGCATCAACTCTGAAAGTGTTTGAACACGCATTTCGGGGTTGATGCCACGGTTTCCAAATTTTGTTTTACGCATCGCTTTTTGCTTGATGAGACTGTGTCTTAAATCCTGCTCTAATGCATGGTAAAGTTTTGCCTGAGTAGGCTCCATGTGAACATAAACTGTTGTTTCTGATTTGTCGGGAAGTTCTGTAAGTACGCTTTGCTTAAGACGTCTAAGCACAAAAGGTGCGATGATAGAAGAAAGCTCATCTGTTACTTTTTGGTCGCCACCTAAAATATCTGCTTCAAATCTCACCCTGAAAGATGAATAACTTCCAAGAAAACCAGGCATTAGAAAGTCAAAGATGGACCAAATCTCTGAAAGCCTGTTTTCTATAGGAGTCCCTGTAAGTGCAAATCTATGTTTTGATGAAAGCCGTTTTACAGCGCGTGCTGTTTTTGTGGCATGGTTTTTTATATATTGAGCTTCATCGAGTGCCACTACATTGAACTCGCTTGTGCAAAGCAAGTCAAAATCAAGTCGCACAGTGTCATATGATGCAATAAAAACATCAGGATTTTCCGTTTTCAAAAGCGATCTTCTTGCTTGTTTTGAGCCATCAAGTACGCAGGTTTTAATAGATGGGGCAAACTTGGAAAACTCTTCTTCCCAGTTGTAAACAAGTGATGCCGGGCATATTATCAATGAAGGTAAATCACACATTTGTTTTTCTTTAAGGGTCAAAAGAAGAGAGATTAATTGTACAGACTTTCCTAAACCCATTTCGTCTGCGAGTATTCCCCCAAATCTAAGTTCAACTAAATTGAAGAGCCAAGTAAGACCATCTTTTTGATATGGTCTTAAAGTAGCTTTTAAACTTTTCGGTACTTTGCATGGTTTGATGTTGTTTCCATTAAGTCTTATAAGGAAATCGTCAAATGAAGCATCAGTGAAGATGTCTACATCAGGATCATTAAAGTAAGTTGCCATATAGGCTGGTAGGCGCAATTTACCTGAAGATATGTCATTTGGAGATACTCCAAGATGTCTCAGCAACGCATCTAGATCACGTATTGATTTTTCGTCTAAGGATATAAATGACCCATTTTTAAGTCTGTGGTAATGTCGCTTTTTTCTGTAGGCAGAAAGTACTGCGGATAACTCTTCGGAAGATACATCGGATGGATGTATTTCCATGTCTATTAGATCACCATTAATTGAAAGTCCAATTTGACACGAAGGTGTTTTATCCTTAATCAGCGCATCAAAAGCAGATGTTGTAAAAACATCGCCCACTTGCTCAAATTCATTAAGTCCGCTAAATAGGAGATCTCCCACACGGTCGGAATCTTTAAGTGGTATCTGCATATCGATCGGAAAATATGATGTTGCAACACTTACGGCATCATTTTCTAATCTTTCGTCATGCCATACTTTATCTGTACCAAATTGGTGTCGATCAGATGAGGCGTGTTTTTCATTTTCTTCAGGCAATATTTTAGTAGGAGATAACAGGGTATATTCGTGCGTTCCATAAGTTGCAGAAACGATAAGCTCGATAATTCCATTTATGCCTTGTCCTGTTTTATCGAACTTAAATGATGCTTTGCCAAGTTGTGGAATGTATTTATCTAAAGAGTTGGGAATATCTGTTTTGATGACTTGATTAATAACAGGTAATAGATATCTACAAAATGGAGAAATATCATCGTCTGCAATAAAGACAGCGCCATCGCATTCGCTTGCATTTTTTAAGACTTTAATAGGAATTTCAGAATCAACTTCGATAAGCCATATGCGATCATCTTTTATAACAGCGACTGTTCCGATGCCTTCTGCAAATAGAACATTCTCAAGTCCTGTAAGAACATATCCGCCCTCATCAGGTTTTATATAGCATGTGATGTCCGGAAATCCTCTTTGTATGCTGCAATGAGTGATATCTGTATCTGTAGAGGAGTTTTCAAAATAGAATCCGTCTGATTCTAAAAGCCCCAAAATAGTGCACAATTCTGTTTCTGAGATCAAAAGCAGGCTATTTGAATTCGATCTACTTTTTGTATGTATAGAGAGAGTGGGGGATTCAAAAGATGTGACCATACTTGCGATGAATTCAGCTAGCCTCCATGATGTTTCATCAAAGGCGCTTCTTGTATGAAAAAATCCGAGGCGTTTTCCGTATTCAACAAATGACCCCTTGACGATAGCTTGTGCAAATTCGTAGATGTCAGATACGGTATAGACCGAATTTTCGTGAATGACTTTTAGCTTGAGCTCCCAGTTTCCGAAGTCGTGCTTGATATAGACATCTATATGCACAGATTTATCTTTTATTTGGGTTGGTTTCCCATCTTGCATTTTGAATTTATGATCTAGCTGTTGTGAGTGCTTCGGAATGGCTTTTAGATAAGTATCGATTGCCACTTTTGTATCGAAATCGGTTTTGCGAACAGCGCAATCAGTGAATCCGTCATATGCATCAGGGTTTCGTTTGAAATCTAAGGCTAGAGCCACGCAGTGTTTACACATACCTTGCATACGAACGCTTGCGGCACATGTGCAGGTGCTATCTAGAATCTCATCTGAGAATTCATCCATGATGATCGTAGATGAAAAGCTTTCTTGAAGTCCGCTAGATGAAAGAACGTGCGCAAAAGCTTCACTTTCATCTTTATGTCGCCCAAACTTTCTGTTTGACAACATATTTTCAGACGATGCGATTGTCTCTCCTCGCGAAAACGCCTTTGCACTTGAGCTATCGACAATCTCCTTAAGCGTGAGCAAGTAAAACCTCTCCTCATAAAGACAACTAATAATGGCTCATATTGTTTTAATATGCTTGAGAACTAACGCAAAACGAGCAATAGTTCATCTTAGACCAAGAGACGTCGTATGTGGTAGAACAGGCGCGCTATAATGGCCTAGACAGCAACGTGAAAGGAATGACAGTGGCAACAATTTCAACCGCAGATTTTAGAAACGGTATGTGCATAGTAAACAATGGAAAAATGTGCACCATAGTTGAATTTCAGCATGTAAAGCCTGGAAAAGGTGGCGCATTTGTTCGTACAAAGCTTAAGGATATTAAAACTGGACGTGTAGTTGATTACACATTTAACTCAGGTACAAAATTTGATTCAGTTCGCCTTGAGACAAAGAAAATGCAATATCTATACGATGATGGCAGCGATTATTACTTTATGGATAATGACACATTTGAGCAGATGTCAATTCCTGCTGCCACTGTAGGAGAAGCATCTAATTGGTTAAAAGCAAATGATGAAGCATCTCTTTTATATGCAGGCGATGAATTGATTTCTATTGAACCACCGATGTTTGTTGAGTTGGAAGTCACTCATACAGAGCCTGGATTTAAGGGTGATACCGCGACAAATACAACAAAACCAGCAACCTTAGAAACTGGCATTGAATTGCAGGTTCCAACGTTTATTGAGATTGGCGATGTCCTTCAGATCGATACTAGAGACGGTCGCTTCATTAAGCGTGTCTGATCGAAAAAACCGATCATTCATCTTGTATAATTCAAAGCTTCAACCATTTCTTTGGGAACATATTTGTGGGTATAGTTTCCAAAATTGTGGATCTTTGACTTTTGAATAGGAGGTGCGCACCTTGGCTAGACTACAGATCATGGATACAACAATCCGCGATGGTCAGCAAAGTCTTTGGGCGACGCGCATGCAAATAGGGGAAATGCTCCCAATTCTTCCAAAAATGGATAAAGTTGGGTATTGGGCCATTGAAGCTTGGGGCGGTGCAACTTTTGATACATGCCTTAGGTTTTTAGATGAAAACCCGTGGGAGCGTCTTCGCTCTATAAAGGCCAATACGCCAAATACCCCATTGTCTATGCTGTCGCGTGGACAGAACCTTGTTGGATACAAACATTATTCAAGAGATATCGTTTTTCATTTTATTGAATGCGCACATAGAAACGGTATTGAGGTATTCCGCGTATTTGACGCGCTGAATGACATTAGAAACGTTGTTGATAATGCAGAAGCCATCAAAGCATGTGGTGCCCATTTTGAAGGTGCAATTTCTTATACGGTATCTCCTGTACACACACTTGATAGTTTTCTTGAGTATGGACAGCAGCTAAAAGAACTTGGCGCTGACAGCATTGCAATTAAAGATATGGCTGGAATGCTTACGCCTTATCGTACAGAACGTATGGTGAAGGCGTTTAACGCTGAAGTTGGCCTTCCTGTACATATCCATTGTCACTATGTTGGCGGCATGGCTCCAGCAAATATTATTAAAGCGGCAGAGGCAGGTGCTGCTATTGCAGATACCGCACATGCTCCTCTTGCGTTTGGTAACTCACATCCTGCAGTTGAGATGATAGCGTCAGCTTTCCAGGAAAGCCGTTATGACACAGGCCTTGATCTTGACTTGCTTTTTGAGATTTCTGAATATTGGGAAGAGGTAAGAAAGCGCGGTCATTATAAGCGCGGCGTGTCATCTCTTACGCATATGAAGGTTTATTCTCACCAAGTTCCTGGCGGCATGATGTCCAATCTAGTTTCGCAGCTTGAGGTTCAAAAAGCATCAGATAGACTTGGCGAGGTTATGGCAGAGATCCCGAAGGTTCGTGCAGAGGTTGGGTATCCTCCACTTGTAACTCCGCTTTCACAAATTGTTGGAACACAGGCAGTATTTAATGTTCTTACCGGTAAAAGATGGTCTGTCATCTCCAAGGAAATGAAAGACTATATCTGCGGATACTATGGAAAAGCGCCGGGACGCATGGATCCGGATATTGTTGCCAAAGTTGCAGGTAACTCAGAGATTTTGGATCCAAGTATTGCGCCTGGAACACTTGCAACTACAACTTTTGAAGAGGTTGCCGAAGAAATTGGAGATTTGGCACATTCAGAAGAAGACATATTGATGTATGCGTTGTTCCCTAATGAAGCTAGAACATATTTAAGCAAGCATCGCACATCTGAGAGGGTGGATTTCTTACTTGAACAGGAGTCCAGTGGTACCAAGGAGGACGATTACGTGGATATCAACCAGATCCGAGAACTCGTGAAGGTTGCAGAGGAAAGCGGAGTTGGAGAGATTGTAGTTGAAGAGGAAGGTGTAAGGATTGCTGTTCGCATGCCAGGTGAGGGCGGTATACAGCAACCAGTAGCAGCACCTGCAATTCCTGCAGCAACAGTAGCGCCTGATGCTGATGCTCCAGCTAAAAAAGAAGCTCCTGCAACAGATAATACTGATCGCCCAAATACATGGTATCCAGTTACAGCGCCTATGGTTGGAACATATTACGAAGCGCCAGCTCCAGGTGAGGCTCCATTTGTACGTGTTGGAGATGAAGTTGCAGCGGGCGAGACGCTTTGTATTGTTGAAGCCATGAAACTTATGAACGAGATTACAGCTGAAGAGATGGGCACAGTTCGTGAGGTGTGTCTAGAGGATTCAACACCTGTTGAGTATGGAACAGTGCTTTTCTATATTGAGCCACATGAGCCAGTTCCTGTGCTTCCCAAGGAGTAGTGTTAGATGTTTCAGAAGATCCTTGTAGCAAATAGAGGCGAAGTAGCGCTAAGGGTCATGCGTGCAGCGCGTGAGCTTGGTATTAAAACGGTTGCTGTTTATTCAACAGAGGATGCGGATACATATCCAGTTCAATATGCTGACGAAGCGGTATGTATAGGTCCTGCACAATCGAATCAAAGCTACCTTGTAATTCCAAACATCATAGCTGCTGCTAAAAACACAGGCGCGGAGGCCATTCATCCGGGTTATGGGTTTCTTGCAGAAAACGCTGAATTTGCTCGCGCGTGCGCAGATAACGACATTGTGTTCATAGGTCCTTCTCCTGAATGTATTGAGAAGATGGGCGATAAGGCATCGGCTCGTGAAACCATGGCTCTATGCGGAGTTCCTACGGTTCCAGGCTCTGATGGTCTTTGTGACACCATAGATGAGGCTCGGGAATTTGCTGAGCGCGTAGGATATCCAGTGCTTATTAAGGCTACTGCCGGTGGTGGTGGTAAAGGTATGCGCGAAGTTCATACACCCGATGAGTTGGAACCGCAATATAAAGCGGCAAGAACCGAAGCTGGTGCTGCTTTTGGCGATGATGGCGTGTATCTTGAAAAACTAGTGCTTCGTCCAAGGCATGTTGAGGTGCAAGTTTTAGCTGATGATTTCGGCAATAGCGTTTCTTTGTGCGAGCGCGATTGTTCTATTCAGCGTCGCCATCAAAAGCTACTTGAAGAAGCGCCTTCTCCTGCACTTAACGATGACATTAGACGCGCTATGGGTGTTGCTGCAATAAAAGCAGTACGCGCTGTTGGGTATAAAAACGCAGGCACTATTGAGTTTTTGCTTGATGAAAGCGGAAACTTTTACTTCATGGAAATGAATACTCGTGTACAAGTTGAACATCCAGTAACTGAGATGATCACAGATACAGATATCATCAAAGAGCAATTTCGTATTGCGTGCGGAGATCCGATGAGTTGCGCTGATCGTGCGCCATTTAAGCCAATTGGTCATGCAATTGAGATGAGAATTAATGCAGAAGATCCAGAGCATGGATTTAGGCCATCTCCCGGGACGATAACAAAATTCAATCTTCCTGGAGGCCCTGGCGTTAGAGTTGAAACACATATACGTGAAGGTGCTAAGATTTCGCCGTATTATGATTCATTAGTGGCTAAACTTATAGTTCATGGGCAGGATAGACAGGAAGCTATTGAACGTGCTCGTCGTGCTTTGGATGAATTTGAGATTGAGGGTATTGCGACTACCATTCCTTTTCATAAAAGGGTTATGGAAAACCAATGCTTCTTAGAAGGAAATGCCACCACCGATTTCATAGAGACCCAGATGGGAGATTTGCTATGACAGAGGAAATTGCTCAAAACATGAAAATTGCACCTGGTGTTGTAGAGACCATCATCTCTATAACAGCAAACGAGATGGATGGTGTTGCATCTGTCGGCTCGTTTTCAACAAGCGGACTTAGATCAGTTTTTGGTTCGCGTCCATCAACTACAGGGATTGCCACACAGTTTGATGACGACGGAAAGATAGAAATCACTCTGCACATTGAGGTTTACTACGGATTTGTGCTTCCAGAGCTTGCAGAAAAACTTCGCCAAGCAATTAGCGATGCTCTTTTAGTACAGGTTGGCATTGAAGTGTCCAAGGTGGATATCTTCATTGATGGAATCCAGTTCAATAAGCAATAAATAGCCAATAATAAGTATGCCTAAGATTCACGAAAGAACTAACTCAAGACGGACTGCATGTCAGGTTTTATACTCTGGCGCAATTCGCCAAAAATCAGCTTTAGAGCTTTTGGATAATGGTGAAATAATGTGTCTTGACAGCCCGCTTGATGATTATGCTTACAAGTTGGTTCAGGGTGTTGAATCAAACAAAGGACATATCGACGCAAAAATAACATCGGTGTCTGAGAATTGGAAGCTAGAGCGAATGCCATTGATGGATGCAGCGATATTGCGTATTGCGTTATTTGAGATGATGTATGTTGACGATGTTCCCATTTCGGTATCAATAAATGAAGCGGTTGAGCTTGCGAAAATTTTTGGTGGAGGAGATGATTCTCCAAGATTTGTTAATGGGGTACTTGGAAACATAGCAAGACAGATGGAAGAATAGGTACTCTCATGGATGAATCTTCAAAAGATTTTGCGAGTGTTAAAGCGCGCATAGATCAAATTGCCGAAGAGGTTACACAGGCAGACATTGATCTAGATACAGCTCTTTCTCTTTATGAAGAAGCAGTAAGTCTAGGGCTTTCTGCATGTGATCTTTCTGAGAAGGATATTTTTCCTGAGATTGAAGATGAACAAGTTGCTTCTGTGAATGAAGAAGAGGTTGTTGTTGATGTGGGGATAGAAGACGATTCAACAACAGACTCAAAAAATGCAGAAGGCATAGAAGGCACAGAAGATGGGCGAAGCTGATTCACGCATACTTGATTTCATTTCTTCTCCTCATGACCTGCATTGTTTGACAAATGAGGAGCTCTCCCTGCTTGCATCTGAGATTCGTGATCAGATTATTGATACCACCTCAAAACGGGGCGGGCATGTTGCATCCTCTTTGGGTGCAGTAGAAATAATTCTTGCTGTTCATAGTGTTATTGATGCCCCAAAGGATAAATTTGTATTCGATGTGGGTCATCAATCCTATGCACATAAGTTAGTAACTGGGCGTTTGGGTCAATTCGATACGCTTAGAACATTTGGTGGCATCTCTGGTTTCCCAAAGCCTTCTGAGAGCGTTTATGATGTCCATCCATCTGGGCACGCGTCCGATTCGCTTTCTGTTGCAAGCGGTATCGCAAAGGCTAAAGTAATGAATGGCACAGATGAGCGTATCGTAACTTTGATAGGAGATGCGGCGCTTGCAGGTGGCATGGCATTTGAAGCTTTGAACTATATTGGAAGCCAGCAACTTCCGATGGTGATAATTCTCAATGATAATGAGATGTCAATATCTAGAAATGTTGGCGCATTGATGAAGCATCTCGGGAACCTGCGCGCAACTCCGTATTATAGAAATACACGTGAATCCCTACAGGATTTCTTAGAACAATCAAAAATGGGAAATGCCTTTGTTGAGTTTGGACGTCGCATGAAAGACTCAACGAAGCACATGTTTATTCCAGAAAGCATGATTTATGAGCAATTAGGAATTGTATGTACACCTCCAATAGATGGCAATTCTGTAGCTCAGGTAAAAGAGATGCTAGAGCTTGTGCTTCCCATGGATGCCCCTGTGTTGATTCATGCTGTAACTAAAAAAGGTGCGGGGTATAAACCTGCAGAAGAAGATCCTGAACGATTCCATGGAATCGGCGCATTTGATCCTGTGACTGCAAAAGATGTAAGCCATAAAACGAACAAGACATTTACCGAGGTTTTCGGTCATACGCTTGTCGAAGAAGCGCACAAAGATGGCAGAATTGTTGCTATGACGGCCGCTATGGAAGGTGGCACGGGGTTAAAAGAGTTTAGGCAACAATTTCCTAAGCGTTTTGTCGATGTTGGTATCTCGGAAGAGCAAGCAGTTGGCATGGCGGCAGGCCTTGCAATTGAGGGCATGAAGCCAGTTGTTGCTATTTATTCTACATTTATGCAAAGAGCGATTGATCAGGCAATAGTCGATGTCGCGCTTTCGAACTTAGATGTGGTATTTGCACTGGATCGTGCTGGCATTGTTGGAAATGATGGTCCAACACATCACGGTGCTTTTGATATTTCATATATGCGCATGATTCCAAATATGAAGGTGGTTGCTCCATTCAGTGGAAGTGAACTCGCGTCTGCCCTTAGAACCGCACTTGTTGAAGGTGGTCCTTTTGCCATTAGATATCCAAGGGGTGAAGTTCCTTCTAGTGATATCGAAAGTGCTGAGCGCTTAGAAATTGGACGTGCTAAGAAAATTCGCGATGGTAAGGATTGCGCGATTCTTGCGTGGGGTAGCTGTGTGCAAACAGCAATTGAAGCCTCAAAGATACTTGAAGATCAAGGTTTTGAGGCCATGGTCTACGATATGCTTTGGGCTAAGCCATTGGACTTAGAAGCTATAAGAGATGCAGCGAAAACTGGCCATGTCGCAACTATTGAAGATGGCATAAAAAACGGTGGAGCTGGAATGGGTGTGCTTGAAATAATGTCCGAAGAGCGCCTTTGTGCAGAGGTAGAAGTCTTTGGGTATGACGATGTGTTTGCATCACAAGGAGATAATGCATCAATTTTTAAGGAATTAGGTCTTGATGCATCAAGCATTGCCGATGCCTTGATCAGATCAATCCAAGACCAAGATTGAACAATTAATAGGGTGCATTAGCAAGGTGTATTAGCGAGGTTTATTGGTAGGGTGTACCTGCGTTGTTTGGGGATTACTCTTGGCTGTTGTTAGTTAAATTGATTTCTCCATTATGAAATCATCCATAATAAATCCCGAACCGATATCTGTCTCAACACATTCGATAGTTGAAAAACCATTTTTCTCATATGCTTTAATGGCTTGCTCATTTTTCTTATTGACCGTTAAATACATGGCGTCAAAATTGCGCTCTTTGCAAATATTTTCGTAAAATTCAATGATTCTTTTCGAAAGACCGTGTCCTCGTTCATCTGGCTTTAGGTAAATCTTTGATATGAAATAACGATTTGTTTTAGGCTCTATATGGCCTCCGGTATAGCCAATTACGCGACCATTGTCTTCAATAAACCAATACTCGTATGCATTGTTTGCTATATCGCTTAATACGGCGTCTTTACTTTGAAATTTATCCACCATGTAATTTGTTTGATCTTGACCAATTCGGGGTGGCCAATATTCATTCCAGATATCTTTTGCGAGAACTACAAATTCATCAATTCTTGATAGGTTGTTATTTAATGAAACAAACTCCATGGTTTTCCTTTTACATATCATGTCATATTGTTATATCTATGACCTGTAAGTCATGTTCATGAGCATTTATATCACCAATCTTAGATTTGACGCGGATATCTTTCAGTAAATCATGCTGTATTGAACTTATTTCGACAGTCAATTTGTGCATTGTTGCGATTAAGTTAAATACATATGCCCTGTTTGTTAACCAATGTGTTCATCAAAGTTAACTCTTTTCGTTTTGGATTGCGACTAAAAAAACAGTGTCACTATCGAATAGGTAAATGTTGCGCATCAAAGAATTTCCCTAGAAATTTTCCTAGGAAAAGATCACGTCTTTTGAGTGCGCTACACATTCTGTAATCGGCTTTGAAAAGAGGAGAGGACAAAGGAGATGGATACCGGAATCACCGCATTCATGCTGGTAAGCACGATGCTAGTATTCTTCATGACGCCGGGGCTTGCGTTTTTCTATGGGGGACTATCAAGAAGAAAAAATGTAGGAAATACTATGATTATGGTATTTGCAGTGATTGGTGTCGTTGCAATTACCTGGCTTATATGCGGATGGTCATTTGCCTATGGTGGAGATGGCGAAAATCCGATGTTTGGTGGTTTTGACCAACTTTTCCTCTTTACCAATACGCATGATATGTTGCTTGAAGCAGAAGGGTCAGATTCTGCATACCCAGCTTTTACTGATGTAGCATTTCAGATGGCGTTCTGCATGATAACAACCGCAATTATTACAGGTGGTGTTGCAGGACGTATGCGTTTTTCTGCCGTGATTGCATTTCTGGCAGTTTGGACAATTGTTGTTTATCCAGCACTTGCGCATATGGTTTGGGGAGGCGATGGTTCGCTTATAGGCGACATGATAGGTGCTCTAGACTTTGCAGGTGGTGATGTGGTTCATATATCAAGTGGCCTTACAGCTTTAATTCTCTGCATATTCGTTGGAGGCAGAAAAGGCTATAAAGCTATGAGCTATAGACCTCATAACGTTCCTTTTGTCGCTCTTGGTGCCGCTATTCTTTGGTTTGGCTGGTTTGGATTTAATGCAGGCAGCGCATTTTCACCCGATGGAATTGCAGCTCTTGCTTTAGTGAATACGGTATGTGCAAGTGGTGCTGCAGTTGCATCATGGATGGTGGTTGAAAGACTTACGGTTAAAAAACCAACACTGATCGGCGCGTGCACGGGTCTTGTTGCAGGGCTTGTTGTGATTACTCCTGCTGCTGGATTTGTTGAACCTTGGGCTGCACTAATTATGGGAATATGCGTATCACCTGTTTGTTATTATGCGATTTCTCATTTGAAAAAGCGCCTTGGTTATGATGATGCTCTTGATGCATTTGGATGCCATTGTGTAGGCGGAATTCTCGGTGGAATTCTCACAGGTCTGTTTTGTGTACCGGAACTTTCATGGACAGAATTCGGTGGCCTTTTCTATACGGGAGACTTTTCTTTATTGGGTGCTCAAGTATTAGGAATAATAGTAACGATTGTATTTGTTGGAGTTCTAGATGTAGTGCTAATCGCAATCATCAGACTCTTCTATAAGGGACGTTTAAGGGTATCCGATGAATCTGAAGCACTTGGATTGGATATATCTGAGCATGGTGAATCTGCATATCCTGCATATATTGGGCTAGATTAATTGGGGTAATAATTATGAAAAGAATTACAGCAATAGTTCGTCCAGAGAAACTCGAAGCGGTAAAAGATGCTTTGTTTGAAATTAAAGTTAGCGGAATGACAATAAGTCAAGTCAACGGCTGCGGTAATCAGCATGGTTGGAAGGAATACTACAGAGGAACAGAAGTTTTACTCAATATGGTTCCAAAAGTTAAATTTGAAATAGTTGCTGAAGACGATGAGGTTTACTCGATAGCTGAAACAATACGTACAAGCGCTGTTACAGGAGATGTGGGGGATGGGAAAATTTTCATATCTCCAGTTGATGAGGTCATTAGAATCCGAACCGGAGAAAAAGGTTCTTCCGCCGTATAATGTTGCGCTAATGTTCGCATTCTATAGTGCGATACAATTAGGCAGCAGCAAAAACTTGATTAAATAGAGAAATTGAGAACGCCTGCGTTAAGTCTTTATGACATAGCGCAGGCGTTTTTAGAAAGACATACAAAGATGATCGTACAGCTTGACCATGTGGAAAAATCTTATGGCGGTCGCCAATTATTTAGCGATGTTTGTTTTCGCCTTGAAGACAAAGATAGGCTTGCTCTTGTAGGTCCTAATGGAGCTGGAAAGACGACTCTTCTAAATATTATTTCAGGTAAAGATTTTGCTGATTCTGGCAGCGTTTTGTTTGCTAAGGGTGCGCGTGTTGGGTATCTAGAACAAGAAGCAATAGAAATGGGATCGGCTCCTGTATTTGAAGAAGTTATGTCTTCACAAACTGAAATTCTTGAAGCTGAACGTACCTTGGTTTCACTTGAGCAATCTCTTGGATCTAATCCCACCGAGACAGAACTGGCAACACTTGGAAAAGCCAGGGATAGATATGAAATGTTGGGAGGGTATTCCTTAGAAGCCAAAGTTAGATCAGTGCTTTTTGGTATTGGGTTTAAGGAAGAAGACCTTCAAAAATCGACTGATGATTTTTCTGGTGGATGGCAAATGCGGATTGCTCTTGCCAAGCTTTTAGTTAGAAATCCAGAAGTTTTACTTTTAGACGAGCCAACTAACCATCTTGATCTTGAATCGGTTAAGTGGCTTGAAGGTTTTTTGCGCACATATGATGGCACGGTGATAGTGGTTAGTCATGATCGTGCATTTATGGACAATATGGTCGATAACATTGCTGAAATTTCCAACGGTAAAGTCACTTTATACAAAGGGAATTACAGCAAGTATTTAAAGCTACGTGATGAGAATCTGGAGAGAATGCGTGAAGAGCGCAAACATCAAGACGAAGAGATAAAAAAGCTTGAGGAGTTTGTTGAGAGGTTTAGATATAAGGCAACAAAGGCAAGGCAAGCTCAAGACCGATTAAGAAAAATTGAGCGACTGAAAGAAAACCTAATCGAACTTCCTGATGAGAAAAAGACTATACATTTTAATTTTGTACAGCCCGCGCGTACGGGTGATGAGGTTGTTAAAGCTAAAGGGTTGGTTAAAGCATTTGACGGAAAAACTGTTTATGATGGCGTAGATTTTGTAATGCATCGTGGGGATAAAGTGGCTTTAGTTGGCCCTAATGGAGCCGGCAAGACCACACTCTTAAAGATGGTTGCAAATGTTTTAGCTCCAGATGCTGGAACAATAGAGTATGGAACCAATGTCTCTTTGACGTATTACGCTCAGCACCAATTAGAAGAATTGACCCCTGCAAATACTGTATTTCAAGAGCTTGACGCTGTGGCTCCTGGTTGGTCTATATCGCAAGTCAGAAGTTTGCTTGGGGCATTTCTTTTTTCTGGAGACGATGTTGAAAAGAAAGTGGCCGTTTTATCAGGTGGAGAGAAAAGCAGGCTTGCCCTTGCAAAGATGCTTGTAGCTCCAAAACCGTTGCTTTGTCTAGACGAACCAACAAACCATTTAGATATATCTAGCGCAGATATATTAGAGCAAGCTCTTCAGCACTTTGATGGAACGATTCTATTAATTACTCATGACAGACATCTGATACAAAATGTTGCGAATAGAATCGTTGAGGTTAAGGATGGCAAGCTTACAAATTATCCAGGTGATTATGAGTATTACTTATATAAATCTGGTGAGATGGAAAATGAGCAATCGTTGCAAGGTGCAAATGGTTTTTCGGATCTAGAGCTTAAAGCGGGATCTGTTCAAGACAAATCGAAAGAAGCGTCTTTTAACAAAAGGTCTTCTGCACCAAAGACAAAAGAGCAAAAACGGTTTGAAGCAGAACAAAGGCGCAAGAAAAGCGATGCTACAAAACATTTAAAACGAGCCATTGAAAGACTCGATAAACAACTTGAACGCGATAATGCGCGCATGGCAGAGATTCTTGATATGATGGCCGATCCTGATTTCTATATGAAAGAAGATTCGACTAGCGACATAATCACAGAACACGGAAAACTGAAAGCGCGTATTGAATCTGCCGAAGAAGAGTGGCTTTCATTAAATGAAGAGATGGAAGCAACGCTTACGGCGATTGATGACAGTAAACTTTAGGAGCAGATAATTGGATTTAAAAAGCACGATTCTCTATTATGCATGTGCAATATTAAGCTTTGTGCCAGCACTCGTAATTCATGAGGTGGCGCATGGGTTTGCTTCTTATAAATTAGGTGACCCAACCGCTAAAAGGGCAGGTAGACTATCGCTTAATCCACTAAAGCATATTGATCCTTTTGGTACGGTGATCTTGCCACTTATGCTTATGATCTTGCATATGCCGATCTTTGGGTATGCAAAACCCGTACCTTATAATCCAACTTATTTTAAAGACCCACGAAAAGGGGATTGCATTACAGGTCTTGCAGGACCTGCCTCAAATATTGTGATGGCATTAATTGCGGCAGGAATTGCCTGGCTTTTATATACAGTCATTCCTGTCGGTACAAATACTGTGGTTTTGGAAATATATATGATTATCTTTCAGTATTTAGCTATGTTTTGTATGGTTAATCTCTATCTTGCCTTCTTTAATTTAATCCCAATTCCGCCTTTGGACGGGTCTTCCATAATTGCCGCTTTTTTGCCTGTAAGACTGCTTCCAAAATGGTATTCGATTCAGCAATATGCATTTCCGATATTTATGATTTGTATAATCGCTTTCCCCTATGTTTTAGGATTCAATCCGTTCTCATGGTATCTTGATATTACTGCCGGCAATTTTGCCAATCTTATTTTCCCAATCAAGATAGGCTAAGCGATAATTTACGTGTAATGGAGTAAGTGTCTTTATGGTTATGAAAGGTAAAGCGTGCCCTACAAAGTAAAGACAGAGGCTTTTGAAGGCCCTTTTGATCTGCTTTTATATTTGGTTAGCAAAAAGAGGATCGATATTGGGTCTATATCTATTGTTGAAATTACCGATCAGTATCTAGAGCAAGTCTCTAAGATGAAAGAGCTTGATCTTGATATTGCCTCTGATTTTCTACTCGTTGCAGCAACTTTACTTGAGATAAAAGCTCACTCTTTGATACCCCCAAAGCGGGATGATCTTGATGAAGAGATAGCAGAACTTGCTCCAGATGTAGCGCGCGAAATGCTAGTCGAGAGACTTGTGACTTACAAACAATTCCGTAATGCATCAGATGAATTGGAAGCGCGGCTTGATGCTCAGTCAAAAATGCATCCAAGACCATTTGGGCCTGACGCGCGATTCTTGGGCAAAATGCCTGATTTTCTTAAAGGCGTAAGCATTGATGATCTCGGCATGCTTGCTGCAAAAGTTCTAGCTCGAAAAGATGTGTTTCTGCTTGAATCTGAGCATATTGCGTCAAAGCCAATTCCTGTTGAAGAAAAAGTGAGATCAATTCACTCAAGAATTGTCAGAGACAAGCATTTAAAGTTTAGTCAGCTTGTTGCAGGGGAGCGCAATGCGCAAATTGTAGTTGTGTCATTTCTGGCGATTCTTGAACTATATAAGAGGCAAATGGTAATGCTTGAGCAATCAAGTACTTTTGGAGATATATCAATTGACTACATTGAAGGATCAGGCGCACTTTTCCTAGACGATGAAGAGGTTGAGTAACACATATGGATAATGTCAAAAATAGCGTTGCTAACAATAATGGCGATGTTGCCAACAATAATAACGACGTCAACAACAATAGTGGCGTTGATAACAATAGCGTTGCCAACAACAATGACGTTGATAACAACAAAGCTATTGAGGGGCATATGGATCGCTTGCCTATTAGCCAATTTGAAGGTAAAGAGCTTGATGGAGCAATTGAGGCCTTGCTATTTGTTACAAATGAGCCATTAAGTACTCTTGTAATTGCAAACACTTTAGGAATTGATGCAAGTGAGGCAAAAACAAGACTTGAATCTATTTCTGTAAACCTAGAAGAAGGAGACAGGGGAATCCAGCTTCGCGAGGTTGCCGATGGTTGGCGTCTTTTTACCCATCCACGCTATGACAGTCTTGTTGAAAAATATGTGCTTTCATGGGATACAAGAAAGCTGTCTGGCGCTGCTATGGAAACACTTGCGATCATTGCATATACACAGCCTGTTACGCGTTCTGGAATTGCAACAATTCGTGGAGTTAATTCAGATAGTGTTGTGACATCTTTGGTGGACAAGGGCTTGGTTCGCGAAGTAGGAACTGCAGATACTCCAGGAAATCCTATTCTTTATGGCACGAGTCGTGAGTTCTTGGAGAGATTTGGATTGCGATCTCTTAAAGATTTAACCGATTTAGATGAATTTGCCCCTGATGAACAAACGAAAATTTTAATTGAGCGAAGATTAGGTGCGACGCGTGAAGATATTGGCCTTACTGAAGATGAGGCATCGCGTATGGCAGAAGAGATGTTGTTCTCGGAAAACGAAGAGCTAGAAGACATGGCAGAAGATGCGAAAGCTGCACTTCGCGGAGCGCTTGCCTCAACCCTTGGACTTGTTGAGAAAGTCGACTTTGACTCTTTGGAGTTCGATCTCGACGATGAGTGATGAAAGACTCCAAAAGATTTTATCGCGTGCTGGGTTTGGTTCTAGAAGGCATTGCGAAGATTTAATTGCCAATGGATATGTGAGTGTAAACGGGCGTATCGAAAATCGCTTGGGTTCGAAAGCTGATTTATCCAAAGATACAGTTGAAGTAAATGGACAACTAGTTTGTGTTCCGGATACTAATGTGACATTTAAGATTAACAAACCCAAGGGCATGATCACAGCAATGAGCGACGCTCATGGGGCAAGGTGTATTTCAGAACTTCTTCCTACAAAAGAATTTCCATCACTTTTTCCAATTGGAAGACTTGATAAGGATACAACCGGTCTCATTCTTGCAACAACAGATGGTGAACTTGGAAATGCCCTCATGCATCCCTCAAGTCATGTTGATAAAACATATGAGGCGTTGATACAAGGAAAGTTAACCCATAAAGAACTATCTCAATTGGAAGCAGGGATCTTGCTAGATGACAGGCTGACTGCTCCAGCAAAAGTGCGTATATTAAATTCGGAAAACCATAGACTTGATTTAAATGATCGTGGATCATTAAAGGGCGATTTTACTTTGACAGAAATTACGATCCATGAAGGAAGAAATAGACAGGTAAGGCGAATGTTTAAAGCTGTAGGGCATGAGGTGGTGGAACTACAGCGAACTAAATATGGACCCATTCTTTTGGATGGACTATCGCAATGTGAATGTGTCAAACTCACACAAGATGAATTAAACGCCTTAATGTCTTCATGTAATAAACGTTAACGCTACAATTGATTTGCTTATAGTTCTTTATGCTTTTGACAACTTGATTTTAGAAAGGGTTTTCGGTTTTGAACTCCAAGACTACATACATGGACAACTCAAATGCAATAGATACGACTGCAGTAATTTCAGATACGGGAGCTCAAAACACAGAGGCTCAAGATATGGAATCCCCGTTTAAATATATATCTGTCATAGGGCTTGGACTTATAGGCTCTTCGTTAGCCGGAGCTTTAAAGAAAGCCTATCCAGATGTCCATATATTTGGAGTTGATACGGATTCTAGGTCATGCGTTGTGGCACAGAAACGCGGCTATATCGATGAATATGCTATATGCGGTGATAATCGAATACTAGAAGCATTCTCCAATGAAGCAGACCTTATTATTCTTGCAATACCAGTTGCTGAGGTTGATGGTTATTTACATCTAATTGCTGATAGTGGTTTTAATGGCGTTGTTACAGATACGATTTCTACAAAAGCACATATATTACAGGCAGCCAGTGACATCTTGGGTGATTTCACCGGTTATATTCCGGGGCACCCTATGGCAGGTTCTGAAGTTAATGGCATAGATGGCGCGCGAACAGATTTGTTCGAAGGTTCAAATTGGATTTTATGCCCTGATTCCAGGACAGATCCGGATCAGTTCTCTAAATTACATGAGCTTATATGCGGTATATCTGCTCGAGTTGTATCTATCCCTAGAGAAGAGCATGACAGCGCTGTTGCAATCGTAAGCCATGTTCCACACGTTATTGCATCTGCTTTAATGAGGCTTGCGAACAATCATGCAACCGATGATAAGTCTCTTATGAGACTTGCTGCTGGTGGATTTAAGGATACAACTAGAATTGCCGCAGGATCTCCAAAGCTTTGGTGTGGAATCGCCTTTGATAATGAGAAAGCTTTAGTTGATGGTTTAAATGAAATCAAAGGGATTATTGGTGCATATGTTGATGCTTTGGAATCCCAAGATAGACAGACGTTAACCAGCTTATTGGCGGAATCTGCCGAGGCCAGAAATCAATTGCCTGCTGAATGGGTTCCTTGTTCTGAGAAGTTGCTTGATGTTCGAATTCCGATGGTTAATAAAAATGGTGTAATTGCAGAGGTTACAACCATTGCAAGTTCTGTGGGTTGCAACATACAATCTATTGAAATTGATCATTTATCGGAAGGTAACGCTGTTTTATCTATGATACTTACAGACGAAGGTGATATTGGGCAATTATCGTATCAGCTAATAGATGCAGGGTATGCCGTCTCATTTAGGCCGATCGAACCAAAGGAGCATTCACATGTCTAAAGAAACAACAACCGTGATTGAACCTTTAGTGCAACCTCTTTGTGGTAAGGTTCATGTTCCGGGCGATAAATCAATATCACATAGAGCTGTGCTGCTTTCTGCTATGGCAGAGGGAACATCAAATCTCAAAGGTGTCCTTGATTCAGATGATGTTAGGTCATCGATGAAAGCCGTGGCAGATCTTGGTGCAAAGGTTAATCTTGAAAAGACAGAAGACGGTTCTTTGGCAGGAACTGTTACAGGATGGGGTGCCGAAGGCCCCGTGCAGCCAGATCATGCAATTGACTGCGGGAATTCCGGGACAACTGCACGGCTTTTAATGGGGATGCTTGCTCCTTGGGAAATTGAAGTTGAGATAACAGGGGACGAGTCGCTTTGTTCTCGCCCTATGAGAAGAAACACCGCACCTTTAATGAAGATGGGCGTTCAGTTTGTGCCCGAAGACGCAAACAGGCTTCCACTAAAAGAGATTGGCACTCCAAATCTTAAGGCTATTCAATACGAAGCGCCCATGGCATCTGCACAACTTAAAACAGCCGTTCTTTTGGCTGGAGTTTATGCAAAAGGTACGACTACACTCAACGAGCCTTCACCTTCTCGTAATCACACAGAGCTAATGCTTCCTGAGTTTGGCGTTCCAACTACTGCAGGAAGTCGAGTGGCTACGGTGTCAGGTCCTGCGCTCATGCATGCATGCGATATCAATGTCCCAGGAGATCCTTCATCGGCTGCGTTCTTATGTGCTTGCGCAATACTTAAGCGGGGAAGCGATGTAACGATCGAGGATGTATCGCTTAATGCTGCGCGTATTGGTTTTGCCCGTACACTTGAGAGAATGGGCGCAAACATAGAAGACAAGCGAACTGGCAGTGAAGGCAAAGAACCCTATGGGTTTATTCATGCAAGTTATACGCCAATGCTTCGTGGATGTGAGGTGCCGCCACAACATTTTGCCTCAATTGTAGATGAGGTTCCTGTGCTTGCATTTGTTGCAGCGCATGCAAAGGGTATAACCGTTTTTCGTGGTGTATCAGAGCTTCGTGCAAAAGAATCAAACAGGCTTCAAGCAATAATTGATGGTCTTTCTTTGATGGGTATTGATACATGGGAAGAAAGCGATGATCTTTTCATTGAGGGTAATCCTGGACTTGAAGTTGCACCAGATACAGAGTTTGACTCATTAGGTGACCATAGATTGGCTATGACTTGGGCTTTAGCTGGACTTTGTGGAAACGCTCCAGTTAAAGTTAAGGGGTTTGATTCTATCTCCGTTAGCTTTCCTGGCTTTATGAATACAATTAAAGAATTGGAGACCAAATGATAGTTGCGATTGATGGACCATCTGGTGCAGGTAAATCAACGGTTGCGAAAGCAGCCGCTGGAAAACTTGGATTTAACTGCCTTGATACGGGGGCAATGTATAGAGCGGTTGCATGGCTTGCCTTACATGATGGCATATCTCTTGAAGACGATGAAGCGCTTACAAAGTTAGCCAATGCTTGCACAATTGAATTTAAGCACGTAGAAGGAGACCCGGCTCCTAAAGGTGTGCTTATTGATGGCAATGATGTAACAGATGCGATTAGAACAGCTGAAATTGATAAGGCGGTCTCGCCTGTAAGTGCTGTTGCAGGTGTTAGAGAGGCAATGGTGCTTCAGCAAAGACGCATTGCTGAGGGTGGAAACTATGTAATAGAAGGAAGAGACATCGGCACAGTTGTATGTCCTGACGCTGAGGTTAAAGTGTTTTTGACTGCATCTCCTGAGCAACGTGCACATAGACGAGTCAGACAGAATGCAGACCGTGGAATTGGATCAATCGATTATGAAGAGGTTTTAGCCGATTTGATCAGACGCGATGATTGTGATTCCAATCGTAAAGAGTCTCCGCTTAAGACTGCAGACGATGCGGTGTTTATTGATTCGACGGATTCATATATAGAACAGGTAATCGATATGATTTGCGAACTTGCTCATAAAGCTGGAGCGTAGGCAATTGTCTTTATTTTTACCATACGAAAAAATGTGGGATATGCCACTAGGTGGGATATCTAAGGAAAAACAAATACCGCACTGGTTTGGAAACCTTGCATATGTTGTAGTTGGTTTTATCTTCAAAATCTGTTTTAGATACAAGGTTTATGGGCGAGAAAGCCTGCGTGAGTTTTATGACAAAACAGGCGTTGTAGTTGTATGTAATCACACGTCATTTCTTGACGTTGCTTTTATTTATCTTGCTGCAAGGCCAAAACAATGGGTTCGTCTTATAGGACGCGATTCTTTATTTGATAATGCGCATGGTCTTGTAGGTCAAATATTATCTCGTGTTGGGGCTTTCCCTATAAAGCGTGATACAGCAGACAGAACAGCCATTAAAAGAGCTACACGTATGCTTAAAAACAAAGAGCTTGTAGGGATTCTTCCAGAAGGTACAAGGCGCGGGAAGGGGTCAATGAAGCCTGAGCTTCATGCGGGTGCTGCCTTTATTGCAAAGATGGGTCATGCGCCGCTTCTTCCAATGACTGTTCGTAATGCTGAATATGTAAAGCAAAAAGGGAAGAGGTTCCATTTTCCAAAGATTACAGTTGAATATGGAAACCCTATTTTGCTTGAGGACTTTGATTTTTTGCCGAAAGAAGACAGACTAGATGGATGCACTTGGTATGTAATGCGCGAATGTTTTGCGCTGTCAAGGCAGATTCCTAAAGAAGAAGTAGATATGGTTGAGCTATTTCCCGATGCAAAGGATTTTACAGAAACGTTTGCAAATCATCCTGTCCCTACACGCACAACATTAGAAGTTGTAGCTGATATAGAAAAAGAAAGTAAATCCTAATGGAGGTTCTACTTGCAAGCTATGCAGGCGCTTGTTATGGCGTGAAAAGAGCGCTTGATATTGCTTTTGGTATGGCGGGGTCTGATGGCGGAGTGTCTACGCTTGGTTCTTTAATTCATAATCCAGGTGTTGTAAGGGAACTTGAAGAATTGGGTATAGAGAAGGCCGATGATATCGCATCTATTGCCACTGAAAATCTAATAATAAGAAGCCATGGCGTTGATCCTGGAACGAAAGATGCTCTTTGTGAGCTTGGGATCAATGTGGTAGATGCAACTTGTCCGCATGTGGAAAGAGCGCAAAAAGCAGCTTCTGAACTTGCAGAAGAATGCACATCTGTGCTTGTGGTTGGTGAAAAAGGGCATCCCGAAGTTGAGGGTCTTAAGGCTTATGCGTCATTGGGAAATGCATCAGTTTATGTGGTGTTAGACCCGCATGAAATACCGGATGTTTTAGGAGATAAAGTTGGGGTTGTAGTGCAGACAACTCAGACCAACGAAAACTTCGATTTGATCATAAACGAGCTTAAAGGGCGAGGTATTACTCCAAAGGTAAGAGACACAATCTGTGCCGCTACTCAAAAAAGGCAAAAAACAGCAGCAGAACTTGCGCAAAATGTTGACGTGATGATAGTACTCGGTGGAAAAAATTCTTCCAACACAACCAGGTTGGCTGAAATTTGCGAAAAGGCTTGTAAGAATACCCACCATATAGAGGATGCTTCAGAGATAGATTTTGCATGGTTTAATGGGTGTGAGACGGTAGGTGTTACCGCAGGTGCCTCAACGCCTCAAAGTCAAATTGACACTCTAGTTGAGCTTTTACGGAAAGCTTGATCTGCATAAAGAGTATACGTGGATATTGGTGCACATATTAAAAGCGTAGCGAATAACTCTCCTGCATGGCGTGTAGGTCTGAGGCCTGGTTATGAAATCTTGTCAGTTGAAGGCGAGCATTTAAGAGATGTGCTTGACTGGATGTGGCTTACAGATGGCGATAGTGTAGAAATTGAATATCTAGATGATGCAGGTGCTTTCAAAAAAGTAAAACTTGCACGCGAATTTGGCGAAGAATGGGGACTTCTATTTACCGAATCTATTTTTGACGGTGTTAAAACTTGCAAAAATGCCTGTACGTTTTGCTTTATGCGCCAGCTTCCAGATAATATGCGCAGCACTTTAACGGTCAGAGATGATGACTTTCGTATGAGTTTTCTTGCTGGAAACTTTGTAACTCTTACAAATCTGACTGAAACGGATATCGAAAGAATTATCGAGCAACACATATCGCCTCTGCGCATGTCTTTACATGCCATCAATCCTGAGGTTCGCAAATCTTTAATGGGAGAAAACGCTCAAGCTGGAATAGATAATCTGGAAGTTTTACTTGACGCGGGTATTTGTTTTGACGCTCAGATTGTTTTGGTGCCAGGTGTTAATGATGGGGCTGTGCTAACTGAAACTCTCAAATGGGCGCTTTCGCATGATGGAATTGAAAATATAGCAGTTGTTCCTTTAGGGTATACGAAATATCAGGACAGGTTTGATAGAAGCTTTGAAACTATCACTTCTGCACTTGATGTCATAAATACCATTGGAAAAATTCAAGATGTTGCGCTTTTAGATAGAGGGTATCCATTTGCTTATGCAGCTGATGAGTTCTATAGAAATGCTTATAGAGATGAACTGTTAAAACATCTTCCACCTGCAGAGTTTTACAACGGATATGCAATGTTTGAAGATGGTGTTGGAATAATTAGATATGCGGTTGATAGCTTTCATGAGGCAGAACATAAAGGTGTGTGCAAAAGGCTTGCACAAGTATTGGCAGCTCGTAACACATGTGTTTTTTGGATATGTGGCGAAGCGATGACTCCACAGGTGTCTTTGTTGCTTGAGGAAAGTGAGCTTAAAGATAGCGTGTTGCCTTTAATTGTTGCGAATGATTTTTTTGGCGGCAATGTTAATGTGACAGGTCTTCTTTGTGGATGCGATATTATGACTGCAATACAGGGCGCGCTTGATGAGGCAAACAAGTCCTCTGTTAGAGATTTTCCTTACGAACCTTTTGATATTTCTAGCGGTATTCCTTGTGGTATTCCCGGTAATTTACGTCCAGTTTTTGTATTGCCAGATGTTTTATTCAATGATGATGGCTTAACTCTTGACGATATGTCGCTTGACGATATCAGGCACCTAACAGGCGCGTGCGTGTATAAGGTGCCAAGTGATCCGTTAGACTGTTTCTTAACATTAATTGAGATACTTGAGGATTGATAAATGGCATTGCCTTTAGTAGCGATTGTGGGTCGCCCAAATGTGGGCAAATCCACATTGGTAAATAGAATTTCACAAACGAATGATGCCATCGTGCATGAGATGCGTGGTGTAACGCGTGATAGAAGTTATCACCGAGCTGATTGGAATGGCGTCGATTTCATGCTTGTAGATACAGGCGGAATTGAAATGGGAAGCGATGATGATTTCCAAAAATCAATTCGTAACCAAGCCTTAGAAGCAAAAGATGAAGCAGATGTAATTATCTTTTTGGTTGATGGGCGAGCTGGTCTTCAATCAGATGATGAAGAGGTGGCAAAGCTTTTGCAAAAGGCAGGAGCTAAAACACTTGTTGCTGTAAATAAAATGGATGATCCAGGAAATGAGGAAGGTGTTTGGGAATTCTTAAATCTGGGACTTGGAGATCCTTGGATCATTTCTGCAACACATGGCCACGGCACAGGAGATTTGCTTGATGAGGTCGTTCGTATTATTAAAGAATCTGGAATTGATGAAAAAGAAGATGAGATAGAAGCGATAAACGTGGCCGTAATTGGGCGTCCGAATGCTGGCAAATCTTCGCTTACTAATCGCTTAATTAATGATGATCGATCCATAGTAAGTCCTGTTGCGGGCACTACAAGGGATGCTATAGATACATTGATCGAGCACGACGGCACAATGTATAGAGTGGTAGATACGGCAGGTCTTCGCAGAAAAAGTCAAATGGATGGATCTGTTGAGTATTACGGGTTTGTTCGTGCTATGCGCGCAATCGATAGGGCAGATGTTGCGCTTCTTGTTATTGATTCCACGCTTGGGGTTACAAACGAAGATCAGCGTGTTGCAAATTATGCCTCAGATAGAGGATGCGCTCTTGCGATTGTGCTTAACAAATGGGATTTAATTGAGAGTCCAGAAGCAAAAGCACAAATACGCGAACAAGTCGAAGAGGAGCTTGGATACGTGGGATATGCTCCTGTGGTTGCCGTTTCTGCTCTTTCGGGTAAAAAGGTCGTTCGCATTTGGGATGTAATTGATGAAAGTTACAAGAATTACTCGAAAACACTTTCTACCTCTAAGTTAAATGACTGGCTTGCAAACATACGAGAAAGCGGCCACACAATAACTAAAGGAAAAACTGTATTAAGGATTAAATACGTCACGCAAACATCTATTCAACCTCCACAGTTCACCTTCTTTTGTAATAGGCCAGATATTGTGACTGATAACTACAAGCGTTATATAGAAAACCGCATCAGGCAGTTTTTTGATTTAACGGGAACTCCTATACGTTTGAAATTTAAGCGGAAAGATTAATCATATGACTTCAGAGCCGTTAGTAACTATTAACACTCCTGCTGAAGCCGCGTTGGCGCTCGTCGCTTTGTGGCTGATCTGCTTTTTGATTGGCTCTATCCCTTGGGGTTTTGTTATTTCAAAGGTTGCATATCATAAAGATATTAGATCTGCTGGGTCTGGAAACATTGGTGCCACAAATGCGCTTAGGACACTTGGGAAAAAAGGTGGCCTTGCGGTATTTGTGCTTGATTTTTGTAAGGGCATAGTTGCAGGCATTCTTGCAACTACAATTTTTTACTGGATGCTTTTGTTGTCCACATCAAATGGGTATCCTGCAGTTATTGAACTTCCTCTATTTAGTTATGTGATGGGAAATATCGCCTACGATGGAGGTTACGGACATTTTGTTTTTGGCGTAACCACATCCATTGCAATGTGTGGTGTGGTCTGGGGGCACATTTTTAGTCCATGGCTTAAGTTTAAGGGTGGAAAAGGAATATCGGCTTCCATTGGACTTCTATTTTTTGCATTTGGGTTGGTAGGAGCTCTTTGTGAGCTTGCGATATTTATCGTTTTTGTAGCTATCACTCGTTATGTTTCGCTGGGTTCTATCATGGCGGCTCTTTTATGTATAGTAATTGCGTTTATAGATTTTTGGGGCAACTGGTTTGCAGTTGGAATGTTTACCTTAACAGCCATTACTGTTTTATGGGCACATCGAGCAAATATTAAGCGTCTTTTCAATGGCACCGAAAGCAAGATCAGCTTTAAAAAGCAAAGCGCAGGTGAAAGTGAGGGATTATCCTCATGAAAATTTGTGTCGTTGGATCGGGTTCATGGGGGACGGCTTTAGCTAAAGTTTCTGCAGATGCTGGACATGATGTTTGTATATTGTGTCGAAAAGAAGATGTGGCAAGTTTTATAAATGCAAATCACAAAAACCCAGATTACTTAAGCGATTCCGTTTTGCCGGATAGTGTATCTGCTTCCGCTGATCCATCGGTTGCATTTGATAATGCCTCCGCTTGTCTTTTTGTGACACCCTCGAAATATTTACGTTCGATGGCTGAGAGTATTTGTGCTTTTGTTTCCTCAGATCTGCCAATTGCTGTGTGCTCTAAAGGAGTGGAGGTATCCACCGGAATGCTCCCAACAGATGTTTTGGTAAGCGTTTTTGGAAATGAGATCCGCTTGGGGGTAGTTTCAGGGCCAACACACGCAGAAGAGGTTATAAACGCTGTGCCATCAGGTGCGGTTTCTGCATCAATTTCACCTGAAACAGCCATATTTTTCCGTGATCTTTTGGCCACTGACTATTTCAGGATTTACACATCCGATGATGTGGTTGGAGTTGAACTTTGTGGTGCTTTCAAAAACGTCATTGCAATTGCTGTTGGCATCTCTTACGGGCTTGGTATGGGTGATGATACAGCAGCAATGTTAATTACTCGAGGAATAGCTGAGATGAGCCGAATGGTTGTGGCTTGTGGCGGCAATCCGATGACGTGTATGGGGCTTGCAGGTACGGGGGACATGGTTGTGACTTGTATGTCGCGCCATTCGCGCAATAGGCGTTTCGGGCAAGACTATATAGCGCGCGGAAAAACCCTTGAGGATTTTGAAGCAGATACTCATATGGTTGTAGAGGGCGCTATTGCATGCAAGACTTTAGAGCTTCTTAGTAACAAGCATGATGTTGAACTTCCAATTACAGATGCCGTTAGAAATGTGATTTGGAATGGTGCAAATGTGGATGTAATTAAGAAAGCTTTGGTCGAACGACCGTTAAAAGATGAACTTTACGGGATTTAGAAAAACTTTTCTAAGTTCTTGCTTGTTCATGAGTGGACTTCTGCTTATAATGTACAAGCTGTTTTAGCAGTACGCTTTTGGGGTGTTAGCTCAGTTGGTTAGAGCGCCGGCCTGTCACGTCGGAGGTCGCGAG
>CAZVWE010000003.1:0-146950 GCA_964631345.1 uncultured Eggerthellaceae bacterium
CACCACCTTGCCAAGGTGGGGGTCGCGGGTTCGAACCCCGTTGTCCGCTCCATCGAAATTTGGAGGCCGGCCAAGAGTCGGCCTCTTTAGAAGATGGGTATTATTATGGCGACGTGGCCAAGTGGTAAGGCAGAGGCCTGCAAAGCCTTTATCTCCGGTTCGAATCCGGACGTCGCCTCCAAAATCCTATTTGATTTGCAAATAATTCCGAAACTATAAATCCAAGGCTTAAGAAGTCATTCTGATGCCCACATAAACAGCGTCTTCTGGGATTCCTTGTGTGCTGTAGATCTCTGTAAGAGGTATTGTAGATACACGCCAGGTGTAATCTCCTGTGTCAGTTGTAATATTGCCTTCTGCGAATGTGTTGCCGGAATTATCGGTTCCATTGTCAGTGATAGGATATTTATCAAATCCTTCTGCAACAAGTGCCGCCTGCAAGGCTGCATCCACATTTCCTGAATCAAAGTCGCAGTAATGTATAACCATGGATGTGCCATCAACACGATCAACCTTGAGATCCCATGACCCATGGATCAATTTAATCAATTGGTTTGCCGGTAGTGAATCAATTCCTGATAAATATGCGCTACCAGCGTCAACTATACTGACACCGGCTGGCAACTTGATAAGCTCCATGGCTTTTTCACTTCCAGCAGGCGTTTTTTCAAATATCGTGTCACCTGTGTCTTTAAGATTGGCTGTGATTTGCTCGTCATCAAGCGGCATTAAAGATTCAAGATTTGGAAGATTTAAAACGGCATCTTCAGAAAGAACGTTTTCTAATTCGTTTTGTTGCCGTATTGGTTCGTTTACTACAGAATCAAAATAAAGCGCAAGGACTATACCTCCTATAACCAAGCCTAAAGCCATGCATATAAGCGCTGCACGTCTTACAGGTTTTGGATAATCTAGAGGTCTTTTAAGCTTGTCTCCATTTAAATAACGGATAGTTGAATAATTGGATGGTTTAGCTTTTTGCCTTATGTCAGTTGCAGCTGTTTCAGTATTTTTGATATTGCTAGTAGAAGATGCAGGTTTATCTTCTACTTTAGGGGACTTATGTGACGAGGATGCCCGCAGAGATCGTGAAGGCTTATCCTTTGGCGCACTATCAGGTTGCTCTGATAGCTTTTCACTTGAAGTTATTGGTTCATCGCTTTTAGGCACATGATTCTTGTCTTGATCGGCCATAGTTTCGCCGCTTTTATCCACTGAAAAGCTCCTCATCTAGGTAACTAAGCGATTATATCATTGCAAACATAAGACATATTTGATACGGTCGTATCTATGGATTTAACAATTTTTACAACACCTGAAGCATGGATTAGTCTTTTAACTCTTACTTTTCTAGAGGTTGTTCTTGGTATAGATAATATTGTATTTATATCTATTACCACCAATAGGCTTCCTGTGGAAAAGCGTCATATTGGTCGTAAGCTCGGACTTGTCGGCGCTCTTATTATGCGTTGTTTGTTCCTTTGTTTTGCAAGCTGGCTAGTACATATGACGTTTGTGCTTTTTACGATTGATCTTGGTTTTTATAGCCATGGGATAAGCATTCGCGACTTAGTAATGTTAGTTGGTGGAGGATACCTTATCTATAAAGGTATAAAAGAGCTTAAAGACACACTTGATCTTACTGAGATTAAAGCTGAGCACTCAGAAGAACACAAAGAGCGCCATATGATATCCCTTCCACAAGCGATTGGGACAATAATGGTTATGGATATTGTATTTTCAATTGATTCTGTAATTACTGCTGTTGGTCTTGCAGAACATCTAATCATTATGATTGCAGCTGTTGTAATTGCGGTAATCATCATGATGATATTTATCGATCCAATTTCAGACTTCATTAATTCGCATGCAGAAATGAAGATACTTGCACTTGTGTTTATCGCTGCTATTGGTGTTTTACTGTTGTTAGATTCATTGGGAATCACAACAGGTATTGAAGTTCTAGATATGCACTTAGAAAAACTGATGATGTATTTCGCTATGATATTTGCTGTAATTCTTGAATTTATTCAGATGAAATACAATTCAAATCTTGAGAAGTATAAGAAGGAATTAAAAAAGTAATACAAGCTTACTTAAACTAATCTGCGTATTCTTTAATGCATTCATCAGAGACCACGAACCTTGCCATTCGTGGCAAAATTGTGGCTCTAAACGGTGTCATGTGTTCAGATGCTTCGCCATCAAACTGGACAGGAAGGGCTGGATCGGCACTTACGCGCACTGTTTTTCCTCTAAATAATTGAAAAGCGTCTGTGCGAGTTGGGTAATTCATGTGCCTATCTAGCATCGATGCAAATAATGCGGGAATTAATCCAAATGCATCTTTGGTGTTTAAGACAACAATATCAAAGTAACCATCTCTGGGTTCATTTTGATGGATAACATGAATATCAAATTGTATTTTTGAGAAGTTGATAAGCAAGACCCCAACACCTTCAGTCTCAACAATTTCATCATCAATCTCTAATGAAAGCTTTGAAAACTGTGGTTGGGCATTATTTATAGCTGAGGTGAAATATGCCATTTGCCCAATTAATTTTTTGGATGATTCGGCACTTTTCATGATTGTCGCATCATATCCAGCACCTGCCATTATGGTAAATCCGACCTTTTTACCATCCGAAAGCTCAAGTTGTCCGATATCGAAATCCATCGTTGTTAATTTGCGAGTCATATCAACAATAGCATTTGGTTCGGTTGGTGAAAAAAGATTCATTGCCAATATATTTGCAGTACCTGCAGGGTATGGAAGCACAGGAATGCCGGTTTCTGCAAGCATGTGTGCGACAGTTGACACGGTGCCATCTCCGCCGGATGCAACTACACAATCGAAATCATCGGCATCGTATAGAAAGGCACGAAGATCGGTTGTGCCGTCAGTTGATCGTATAACAACCTCATCGCCATCTTGGGAAAATTTACGAACGTAGTCATAGATTGCGCCATCGCTAATTCCAGATGCAAGGTTATTTATGACTAGAAGTTTCACACAATTCCCTTCGATTGTTATCATGACAATATTACAGCTTAAACATTACAGAGGAACAGAAAGACAGACGTTTGAGATACATAAAAAATCAATATGATTTGGAGAAATTTGTTGATGAGGTTATAGATTGTTCTATTCTTGCCGTTGATACAGAATTTCTAAGAGAGAAAACCTATTATCCGAAACTTTGTTTACTTCAGCTTGCTGCCGATGATTTGGTGGCAATTGTTGATCCTTTTGCGATTGATGATCTCAGGGCAATCAATGTACTTTTTGAAAATCCTGGCATAGTAAAAGTCTTTCATGCTGCTACGCAAGATCTTGAGATTTTGTATAACGAAACGGGATGTCTTCCAGAACCGATTTTTGATACTCAGATTGCAGCAGCTTTGCTTGGGTATTCACATCAGGTAGGTCTTGCTAATCTTGTAAATTCAATGTGTGGAGCACATCTTAAGAAAGCCGATTCATTTACAGATTGGTCTAGACGCCCTCTTACTGATTCTCAAATAGAGTATGCGTCTGGTGATGTGATTTTTTTGCCGGAACTGTATATATGTATGAAGTCAATGCTAGAGAAGCAAAATAGGCTTTCTTGGCTAGATGATGATTTTGCTGAGCTTATTGACCCTAAGCGCTATGAGATTGATCCCTATCTTAGATTCTTGAAGCTTAAGCGCGGAAACCAGTTAAGTAAGAGTCAGTTAGCTGCTGCACGCGATGTTACTGCATGGAGAGAGCTTCAAGCACAAATGAGAAATATCCCCAGAAAATGGGTTTTATCGGATGAGCAAATAGTTGAGGCATGTAAAAGAGAAGCAAAGACTATTGATGAACTATATTTGATAAGGGGCATGCGAGAAAAGCTGCCAGTTAAAGATGCGCGGATCTTAAGCACTATGATTAAGAATGCGTTAGAGTCTGACCCAAAAACATGGCCTGAACTATCTCAGCAGGGGCAAAATGAACCCAATGTTGACAGCGCTATAGATTTGATGCTTGCACTTTGTAGAGTGCGTGCAAAGGAATCAGGTATCGCGCTGCAAACACTTGCTTCGCACGATGATTTTGCTAACCTTGCTCGCGGGCATTTTGATCAGAGCGCTTTAACAAAAGGCTGGCGTAAGGATTTGATAGGTCAAGAGCTTATTGATCTTCTTAATGGTAAGATTTCACTTTCTTTAGATCAGGCGAATCTCGTTGTGGATACGAAATGATTTCAATACTTGCAATCGTACATTTGTATGTTAGATTAGCTTAAACAATTTTTGCTCGTCGAAAGGACGTAGTCATGTATGCAGATATGGGATATTTGTGGCTTATTGTAATCACGCTTGTGATTGGATTGGGCGCACAAGCACTTGTGAACAGTAAGTTAAAGAAGTATTCACATGTACCGAATTCACGCGGGATAACAGGTGCTCAAGCAGCATCTCAAATGCTTGCTTATTATGGAATAAACAATGTTGTTGTAAGACCTGGTGGGGCAGGGCAGGATTTTTTTGATCCAAGAACGAATTCGATTACACTGTCGCCTTCGGCCTATTCATCTACATCTGTAACTGCGCTAGCTACAGCATGTCATGAGGTGGGTCATGCTTGTCAATTTGCCTTTAACTACACTCCAATGAAGGTAAGATCCGCAATTGTTCCAGTTGTGAATTTAGCTTCTAATGTTTGGATGTTCATTCTTATAGCTGGTGCACTAATGGGATTGATGGGACTTGTTTGGGTTGCAGTTATCATGTATGCCGCTGTTGTTATTTTCCAATTAGTTACCTTGCCTGTTGAATTCAATGCGTCACATAGAGCTATGACATATATGAAGACGATTGGACTTCCCGCACAAGAACAAGCAGGTTCGTTTGATGTTTTAAGAGCATGCGCATTCACATATGTTGCAGCTGCACTTACATCGATATTGCAACTGTTATGGATTCTTGGAAATACGCGTGATTAGATTTTTAGGATTAGCTTTGAAATTTTGTATAGAGAAGAGGCGTAGATGCCAGTAGTAGATGAGGGAGAGGCTTTATCAGTCTCATCAGCTATGGCGCTAGCTAAAGGGCAGCTTGAACGCATTAATGTGCGAATAATAGGCGAAGTCTCTGAGCTATCTGCAAAAAGGGGATACAAAGCAGTCTATTTCACCATCAAAGATGAAAGCGCTTCTCTTCCATGCATGATGTGGAACAATCGATATGCTCAATGCGGAGTGCAGTTAGAAATAGGCTCTCTTATTGAGATCAAAGGAAGATTTAGTTTATATGCCGCTAAAGGTAGGATGAATTTTGATGTAACTTCAATAAGCCTAGCTGGAGAGGGTGATCTTCGTCTTAGAGTTGCAAATCTTGCAAAAAAACTTCAAGCAGAAGGTTTGATGGCTCAAGAGAAAAAACTTCCGATACCTAAAATGCCATCAAAAATCGGGCTTGTTACATCTCCGCGCGGAGCTACGGTATACGACGTATTAAGAACACTTAGGAATAGGTTCCCGTTATCTGAAGTTCTTTTTGCAGGGTGTGCAGTAGAAGGAACAAATGCTCCTAAGGCTATGATTGAAGCCTTAAATGTGGTTGCCGATGCAGGTGCAGAGGTTATTTTGTTAATTCGTGGTGGTGGTTCATTTGAGGATCATATGCCCTTTAACGACGAAGGACTTGCTAGAGCAATTGCGAAGATACCTGTACCGATAGTCACAGGCATAGGTCATGAACCCGATAATTCAATATCTGATATGGTCGCAGATCTTAGAGCATCAACTCCTACTGCTGCTGCATCTGCAGTAGTACCAGACAAAAACGATGTTGAATTTCAGCTTGCAAGCATTGGCGGGATGCTTACGAATTTGGTTAATCGTCAGATTTCGCAATACGATTCACAAATCCAAAGATTGGCATCTTCTAGAGCTATATCGGATCCTCAAAGAATGCTTGCGCCATATGCTTTAACTATTGACTCTTTATCTGACCGACTTGCAAACTCAATTCCCAATGGATTACTGAGGTCAAAAGATGCACTTGGTGCGATGAGGTTTTCCCTTATCAACATAGGATCATCACTTGTAACTAGGAAATATCGAGATATAGAAACATATAAGGGAGATATAAAAGCAATAGGTAAGACTTTCCTGTCACGATACAGAGAAGCTGTATTACAAAATAGCGCCATGCTTGATGGACTCTCTCCGTTAGGAGCACTTGCAAGAGGTTATTCAATTACCACAAAAGAAAATGGTGATATTGTTAAGTCAGTTGAGTCAATTAAAACCGGCGAAAATATCAGAGTCGGTGTAGCCGATGGATATGCAAAATGCGAGGTTAAAGAGATAGATAAAGGCGTTGTATATGCGATGATTGGGGAAGAAGATGAAAGATAATACAGACATTGAAAAACTGACCTTTAAGCAGGCTATGGATAAATTAGAAGAAATCGTTTCTGTTTTAGAATCGGGAACGCTAGAACTCGAAGATAGCCTTGATAGATATGCAGAAGGGGTTGCACTTTTATCTTCGCTTCAAAAGAGACTAAACGATGCTGAACAAAAAGTGACGGTGTTGATGGGTGAGCTTATAGACGCTCCAGATGATGATGTTCAAGATTCAACTTTGACAAAGGCATAATTGGATAGAAAGGGAAAAGACATGGAAGATTGTCTATTTTGCAAAATAATTGAAGGCGAAGTTCCTTCTACTAAAGTATATGAAAATGAATATGTATATGCATTTAAGGATATAAATCCAATGATGCCTGTGCATGTGTTGATAATCCCAAAGTTGCATTTTGACAATATTACAAGTGATATTCCAAATGACATCTTGGCAGAAATGATGAAAGCAGTTGGTGTTGTGGCTGAGATGGAAGGCATAAAAGAAAGTGGTTTCCGTGTAATTATCAACACCAATGATGATGCATGCCAAACCGTTCACCATGTACATGTTCACGTTTTAGGTGGAGCCCAAATGAATGAGGGCGATCCTTCCCTTGAATAGAAGCCCTTTCGCCGAAACATAATTATGTAGGCCAAACTTGATAGTTGGCTCCAATAAAATTGTTTTTAGGGGATTTCAGAAGGAGCCTAAATTTGAAAGTTTTAGTGATCAACGCTGGATCATCTTCTTTAAAGTATCAACTTATTGACCTAGAAAAGCACACTGTTGAAGCCAAAGGTATTTGTGAACGTGTCGGTACCGATGAAGCCTTTCATAAACACGGTATTGATGAAAACGAATATGTCATAGATGAGCCCATCAAAGATCATACAGAGGCGATGGGTCATGTTATTGAAGCGCTTACAACAGGGCCTACTAAAGTTTTAGATTCTCTTGATGAGATTGATGCAATTGGACACAGGATTGTTCAAGGCGGTAAGTACTTCGATTCTTCTGTATTTATTGATGATGATGTAGTCCAAAAAATTGATGAACTTGCTGAATTAGCGCCATTACACAATAAAGCGGCGCTTATGGGAATTAAGGCTTGCAAAGAATATATGGCAGATAAGCCTATGGTCGCTGTTTTTGATACATCTTATTTTCAAAGCCTTCCTGAAAAGGCATTTATGTATCCGATTCCATATGAGTATTACCAAAAGTACTCGCTTAGAAAATATGGAGCACATGGAACATCACATAGATATATTGCAGAACGTGCTGCTTTATTTTTAGAGGAAAATCTTAATGATCTCAAGTTAATCACATGCCATCTAGGAAATGGTTGTTCTATGTCTGCGATTGACCACGGAATTGCAGTTGATACCTCTATGGGACTTACGCCTTTAGATGGACTGATGATGGGAACTCGCAGTGGAGCCATTGATCCTGCAATTGTTCCATTTTTGATGGAGCATGAAGATTTAAGTTTTGATGAAATTAACGATGTCTTAAATAAGCGAAGCGGACTTTTAGGGATATCTGGAATTTCAAATGACTTAAGATCCGTGCGTACAGCATCCGAAGAGGGTGACGAGCGTGCGCAGCTTGCATATGAGATGTATTCCTATTCTGTAAAGAAATATCTTGGACAATATATTGCTGTTATGGGTGGCGTTGATGCGATCGTCCTTACTGCAGGCGTCGGTGAGAATTGTGACAAAATGAGGCGTATGATCTTCTCTGGCATGCAGCCACTCGGAATAATTCTTGACCTTGATAAGAATAAGCAGGGTAAGGGCGAGCGTGTAATATCTACAGACGATTCGCAGGTTCAAATCCTTGTCATTCCAACGGATGAGGAATTTATGATTGCTCGTGATACCTTTGATGTTCTAGAGCAGAGAAGACTTATTCAGGATCTACAAACTGATCTATAGTCTTAAGCATTATTCAAATATCATTTAGGATCGTTGAAACGACTAGGTAATTTTGGAGTAAAAATACCTAGTCGTTGTTTTGTGCTTGGACACACGTAATAGCACATACGCCAACTATATCTTTTGCGCTGCATCCGCGTGAAAGATCATTTACTGGTTTTGCTAATCCCTGCGTAATTGGTCCATAAGCCTCAGCTTTTGCTAAGCGTTGCACAAGTTTGTATCCAGAATTACCTGCATCAAGATCAGGAAATACCAAGATATTTGCATCTCCTGCGACATCTGAGTCTGGACATTTTAGGCTTGCCACATCGGAACAAATTGCTGCATCAACTTGAAGTTCTCCATCAATTTTGAGATCAGGATCTTTTTCTTTAGCGATTGATACTGCACGTTCAACCTTGGCTGCATCATCGTTTTTAGCCGAACCGTAGGAAGAATGCGAGATCATTGCAACCTTTGGTTCTGTACCAATTAAGGACGTCCAAGACTTTGCACTATCGATTGCAATTTCAGCTAATTCTTCAGATGTTGGATTAACGTTTAATCCGCAATCAGCAAATATAAATGTTCCGTTTTCTCCAAATTCGCAATCAGGAACATTCATCACAAAAAAGCTGCTTACAATTGCGGAGTTTTCGGCGGTTTTAATAATTTGTAAGCTTGGCCTTAAGACGTCTGCTGTTGAATGTATAGCACCTGAGACTAACCCGTCAGCATATCCAAGCTTAACTAGCATGACTGCAAAATACATTGGGTCTTTTACTAACGAGGTTGCTTCATCTTGAGTTATCCCTTTTGCTTTACGAATCTCATATAGAGAATTTGCAAGTTCAGGGATGAGCTCAGATTTAGCTGGGTCGATTATCTCAGCACCGGAAAGATCAAATCCTGAAGCGTTAATTGTATCGGGGTTGCTCAAGATAATTATGTCGGCAAAGCCAGTTTTCAGTATCTCTGCGGCAGCTTCTTGAGTTCTTTTGTCTTCGCCTTCTGCGAGAACAATTTTCTTTTTATCGAGTTTTGCCTGCTCAAGCATTGAATTAATAAAGCTTGTCATTGAAAGCCCTTTCCGTAGTGAATAAAACGATTCTACGCATTCAAGAAAAGCATTGTGAGTACGAATTAAAATACATGTGATTATCGGCATGATTATCCATATTTTGGGTTTCAAAGTGGTCCAGTATGACTTATAGTGTGTATGTCTTTAAAAGCGGTACAGAGAGACCGACAAGGCAAATATGGTATGAATCTAAGCCAAGTCTTTGCGGTTCGCTCTGTACGCACTCGAGAAAAGGAGTGTGTATGGGCAATTTCCAAAACGTAAAGTCAATCTGTATGGATGCGGAAGAGATAGATCGATCTCTTACGCGAATGGCGCATCAAATCCTTGAAGTCGACAAAGGCGCTGAAAATATTTGCCTCGTCGGCATTCTTACGAGAGGCGATTTGCTTGCTCGTGATTTACAGGAGCGCATAGAATCCATAGAAGGCGTCAAAGTACCTCTTGGTGCTTTGGATATTAGCTTTTATCGCGATGACTTTATGACGCATTTTGCACCTGAGGTTCACTCAACTGATATCCCTTTTTCAATTGATGGCAAAACAGTAATTTTGGTCGACGATGTTCTATACACCGGGCGTACTGTAAGAGCGGCTTTAGACGCTTTGATGGATATCGGAAGGCCCGATTCTGTGCAACTTGCAGTTCTTGTTGATAGAGGTCACAGAGAACTGCCAATCAGGGCAGACTTTGTAGGCAAAAATGTTCCATCTTCCCCGAATGAGTCAGTTCGTCTGTTCCTTGAAGAGGTGGACGGAGTTCCGTCAGCTGTAGAGATCCTAGAAGTTGAGCCTGGTACCCGTGCAGGGGCGGCTCCTATAAAGAAGACGGAGGCGTAAAGTGGCATTTTCACATAAACACCTAATTGATATAACGGAGTATTCAAAAGACGACATAATGCTACTTTTGGAAACCGCTAGTAAATTCAAAGAAGTAAACGAGCGCAGAATTAAGCAGGTTCCAACACTTAAAGGTGCAACCGTTGTCAATATGTTCAACGAGCCTTCTACACGTACTCGTTCATCTTTTGAAATTGCCGAAAAGCGCCTAAGTGCAAACAGTATGAATTTCGGTGGCAGCTCAACATCCACTGTAAAGGGAGAAAGTTTAGTAGATACCGTTGAAACACTTTGTGCTTATAAAATCGACATGATAATTGTTCGCGATTCGCATGCTGGTGTTCCGAGAAAGATTGCAGATGTATCGGGTGTACATGTAATTGATGCAGGGGACGGCAAGCATCAGCACCCCACTCAAGCGCTTCTTGATCTATATTCAATTTGGGAAGAGAAGGGCTCATTTGATGGACTTCATGTAGGCGTTGTGGGCGATATCGGGCACTCTAGGGTTTGTGGATCCCTTATACCTGCTCTTAAAATCATGGGATGTGAGGTAAGTGTGATCGCGCCTCCAACTCTAATGCCTGCTGTTCCAAGTGTACTAGGGGCAGACCACGTCTCCTACAACCTTGATGAGGTGCTTCCTGATCTTGATGTTGTTTATATGCTAAGAATTCAAAGAGAGCGCCTTGAGGGTGCACCTTTCCCGTCTCTTCGTGAATATAATCAGCTATTTGGCCTTACACAATCACGCGATAAACTCATGAAGCCTGATGCATGTATTTGCCATCCAGGGCCTATTAATAGAGGCGTTGAGCTCGACAGCTTCATGGCTGATCATCCAAAACGTTCACTCATTCTTGATCAAGTTTACGCAGGAATTCTTGTTCGTATGGCTGCTCTTTATCTTTTGTTAGGAGGTTCAAACGATGGCCTTGATGCTTAAAGGTGCGCGTCTGATTGACCCACAAATAGGACTTGATGAAGTCTCTGACATTCTAATTAGAGATGGTCAAATTGTTGAAATTGGACATAATCTCACCATGGAGAAGGGTGTCGAAAAGGATCTAACAGGCAAAATTATCACACCTGGTCTTGTTGATATGCATGTGCATCTTCGCGAACCTGGGTTTGAGCAAAAAGAAGATATTGAAAGTGGCACAAAAGCTGCAGCGCATGGTGGTTTTACCGCGGTTTGTGCAATGCCTAATACTGATCCTGTGATCGATAATGCTGTAGGTGTTGAATATATCAAGGCGCGTGCATCTCAGGTTGGAAAAGCAAGAGTAATAGTCTCTGGTGCATGTACAAAGGGTCAAAAAGGGGAAATACTTTCTGATATGGGGGATATGTATGCCCATGGAGTGAAAGTGTTTACAGACGATGGACACGGAATCCAAGACAGCGGAATGATGAGACGTGTCATGGATTACGCAATGCAGTTTGATTGTGTGATCATGCCTCATTGTCAAGACAATGCTTTAGTGGGAGATGGCCAGGTAAATGAAGGCGTCGCATCTACTAGGCTTGGACTTTTAGGGTGGCCTAATGAGGGTGAAGAGCTTGAGATTGCGCGTGATATTGCGCTATGTAGGCTAACTGGATGTCCTTTGCATATACAACACATCACCACTAAGCGCGGTGTTGAACTCGTTAAAGCTGCGAAAGCTGAAGGGCTTCCTGTCACTTGTGAAGTAACTCCTCATCATATGTTCTTGACTGAAGATGACATTACAGATGATTATCCAACATCGCTCAAAGTCAATCCGCCCCTTAGAACCAAAGAAGATGCGCAAGCTTTAATTGAAGCGCTAAAAGATGGAACAATTGATGCGATAGTGACAGACCACGCGCCTCATACCGACTGGGAAAAAGACAGAGAATTTGAGCTTTCACCATTTGGGATGACAGGACTTGAGACATCCCTTGGTCTAGTGCTTACAGAGCTTGTAGATAAAGGTGTTATCGATTATGCAAGGCTAGTTGAGGCTATGGCTGTAGCCCCAAGAAAGATCCTTCGCGAAACTCCTGTGAAATTAGAAGCTGGAAATATCGCTGACTTAACAGTCATTGATCCAGATGTGACATGGACGGTCAAACGTGAGGATTTCTATTCCAAAGCTGGAAATTCAGGATTTATTGGGCGTGAGTTAAAGGGAAAGGCAAGCGATGTATACGTAGGCGGTTATGCAACGCTTGAAGATGGTGTTGTCGTTGAGTGAACTATCGAACAAGGTGATTGAGTCCACCTCAAAACAAAAACAAGAACCAGCGCTTATGGTCTTAGAAGACGGAACAAAGTTCTACGGAAAATCATGTGGTGTATCCGGTGAAGCATTTGGGGAAGTGTGTTTTAACACTTCTTTAGAGGGATACTTTGAGGTTATTACAGATCCATCTTATGCTGGACAGATTTTAATTATGACGTATCCCCAAATTGGAAATTATGGAGTGTGCAAGGCTGATTCCCAAAGAAAAAGTCCTGCACTTAGAGCGCTTGTTGTGCGCGATATGTGTCACACTCCGTCAAATTGGCGAAGCCCTGAAACTCTTCCTGAGTATTTACGAGAAAACAACGTTGTAGCAATTGAGGGCATTGATACTCGTGCGCTTGTGCGACACATTCGTGAAAATGGGGCTATGCGTGCAGGTATCTCAACGCTTGATCTTAATGCTGAATCTTTGCTTTCAAAGGTAAAGAATTCGGATGCTTTAGTTGGAGAGAACTTTGTTAAAAGTGTATCTAGTCCTAAAGATTTCGCAGACTATAAGACCAGCGCTGAGAGAAGCTTTGCACTGAAAGATGGAAAAGCACCAGTGCATAAAGTTGTTGCGTATGACTGCGGTGCTAAAACAGGCATTGTTGAGAATCTTGTACTCAGCGGAATGGATGTGCAGTTTGTTCCTTGGGATACTCCTGCTGAAGATGTCTTGGCACTCAATCCCGATGGTGTTTTCTTATCTAATGGCCCAGGGGATCCTGATGCTGTACAAGAAACCTTTACGCAGGTGGAAAAATTGCTCGGCAAGGTAAATCTATTTGGGATATGTCTCGGGCATCAAATGCTTTGCAAAGCAGCTGGTGCTGATATGGAAAAACTCCCATTTGGTCATCATGGTGGAAATCATCCAGTTATGAATTTGCTTACTGGACGAGTTGAAATCACTTCGCAAAATCACGGATTTGGGGTGATTTTTGAAACTTTAGGGGATTTGATTCCAGAGCAGTCAGGAGGAATTTCTGAACATTTCTCTGATCTTAGAGAATGGGCAGAAAGATCGATCGCTCCTGTGGTTAATAATCCAAAATTTGGAAGAATTCGGCTTACACATGTGAATCTAAACGATGGAACGCCTGAAGGGATTGCGTTTTTGGATGTTCCTGCATTTTCTGTTCAGTATCACCCAGAGGCATCTCCAGGACCTACTGATTCACATTATTTATTTACAGCATTCTCAAGACTGATGGACAACGATCCCGATTATTTAGACATTGATATCGCCAACGATAGATGTGAGGGTTGGGTGTTTTCAGATAAGGAGGCATCCTGTGCCTAGAAGAGACGATATACAAAAAATATTAATCATAGGATCGGGTCCTATAGTTATCGGGCAGGCTTGTGAGTTTGACTATTCTGGTGCGCAGGCTTGTAAGGTACTAAAAGAAGATGGTTTTGATGTTGTACTTGTAAATTCAAACCCTGCAACAATAATGACCGATCCAGAACTTGCAGATCGTACATATGTTGAGCCGATTACAAAAGAGTTTGTACGTAAAGTTATTGAGAAAGAACACCCTGATGCGATTCTTCCAACACTCGGTGGACAAACAGGTCTGAATGTTTCTGTTGAGCTTGCTAAATCGGGTGTTTTAGATGAGTTCAACGTTGAAATGATCGGATGCGATTTATCAGCAATTGAACGAGGTGAAGATCGCAAGCTGTTCAATGAGTGTATGGAAGAGCTAGGTATTGAAACTGCAAGAAGTGGATATGCCTATTCCGTTGCTGATGCTGAAGCTATAGTCAAAGAAATTGGGTATCCTGTCGTACTTAGGCCTTCGTTTACATTGGGAGGTTCAGGCGGCGGCGTTGCTCATAATGAAGAAGAGCTTATTCGAATTGTTTCTCAAGGACTTGAACTTTCTCCTGCAGGAGAGGTTCTTGTTGAAGAATCCATTGAAGGTTGGAAAGAATTCGAGATGGAGGCCATGCGTGACAACGCTGGCAATGGCATTATTGTGTGTTCCATTGAAAACCTTGACCCAATGGGTATCCATACAGGTGACTCTATCACGGTGGCGCCTGCACAGACCTTAACCGATATTGAGTATCAAAGAATGAGGGTGGCCTCGCTTGCGGTACTTGAAAAGGTTGGTGTTCAAACAGGCGGTTCTAATGTCCAATTTGCCGTAAATCCAAAAGATGGACGTATGGTAATTATTGAGATGAACCCAAGAGTTTCAAGATCATCCGCTCTTGCTTCAAAGGCAACTGGATTTCCAATTGCTAAAGCGGCAACACAGTTAGCCGTTGGATATACCTTAGATGAGATTACAAACGATATTACACGTGCGACACCTGCGTGTTTTGAGCCATCAATTGATTATTGTGTTGTAAAAGTTCCTCGTTTTGCGTTTGAAAAGTTCCAAGGAACTGATGACACTCTTACAACGCGCATGAAAGCTGTTGGCGAAATTATGGCAATAGGGCGTACGTTTGAAGAAGCTCTAGGTAAAGCTATGCGCTCTTTAGAGAATACAATGTGCGGGCTTGGATTTGGTGCAACAAGTGATACACCAGATATAGATGAGCTTGAACAGTTGGTGTTAAGGCCAACAGCTAATAGAATTTATTTCCTAGCTGAAGCGCTTCTTAGGGGAATATCTGTAGACAGGATTGTTGAACTTACAGGAATTGATAGGTTCTTCATCTCAAGAATCGATGATATGGTTCAAGTACAAAAAGCTTTGCAAGGCATTTCTTTATCAGATTATGATGCCGATACATTTTTGGTTGCAAAGCGCTTAGGGATATCCGATGTACAAATCGCAAAGCTTTCGAACGCAACTGAGGATGAGGTAAGAGTTGTAAGAAAGGCTTTAGGTGTTGTTCCTGCATTCAAGACCGTAGATACTTGTGCTGCAGAATTTGAAAGCAGTACCGAATACCATTACAAGACATATGACGCATATGAATCCGAAATTACTCCTACCGATAAAAAGAAAGTCATGATTTTAGGTGCAGGCCCAAATCGTATAGGACAAGGCATTGAATTTGATTATTGCTGTGTGCATGCAAGCTACGCACTTTCTGAGGCCGGCTTTGAGACCATTATGGTTAACTGCAACCCAGAAACCGTATCCACTGATTACGACACATCTGATCGCCTTTATTTTGAGCCTTTAACCTATGAAGACGTAATGGATGTGATTGATGCTGAAAAACCTTATGGCGTCATAGTCACACTTGGTGGACAAACGCCTTTAAAGCTTGCGAAACGCCTTGAAGATGCAGGTATAAATATCATGGGAACAAAGCCAGAGGCAATTGATCTTGCAGAAGATAGGAATAGGTTCTGTGAGATTTTGGATTCACTGGATATTCCATATCCTGTATCTGGTATGGCTGAAACATATGAAGAGGCAAGACAGGTAGCTGACAAAATAGGATATCCACTGCTTGTACGCCCAAGTTATGTTTTAGGCGGTCGCGGAATGGCGATCGTATACGATGAAGCGCAGCTTGAGAAGTACATGACAGAGGCAACACGTGTAACTCCGGATGACCCGATCTATCTTGATAGATTTTTAGAGGGTGCAGTCGAGCTTGATGTTGATGCAATATGTGATGGAAAAGAAGTGTATGTTGGAGCCATTCTTGAGCATATTGAAATGGCTGGAATTCACTCTGGGGATTCTGCTTGTTGTACACCTCCTTTTGCTTTATCTGATGCCCTTCAGGCTCGAGTAAGGCGAATAGTAAAAGACATTGCATTAGCGCTTGGAGTTGTTGGTCTATTGAACGTTCAATTCGCCATCAAAGATGGGGTTATCTATGTAATTGAGGCAAACCCAAGAGCAAGCCGTACAGTTCCATTTGTATCAAAAGCCACAGGTATACCTTTTGCAAAGTTGGCAGCCAGAATTATGTCTGGTGAGACAATTGCGTCGTTTAACCTGCCACCCGATGACAGGCGCCTTGATTATTTCTGTGTTAAAGAAGCTGTTATGCCGTGGGGTCGTTTCCCTGGCACAAATGTAGTGCTTGGCCCTGAGATGAAATCAACCGGAGAAGTTATGGGAGTTGCAAGAAACTTCCCAGCTGCATATATGAAAACACAACTTGCGATTGACTATGTACCAGCTGAAGGTGGGTATGTATTCATATCAGTAAATGATCGAGATAAGCGAAACGTAATACAAATTGCCCGTGATCTGCATAGACTTGGATTTTCAATTCTTGCTACAAAAGGAACAGCTCAAACTCTTAGAGCAGCTGGCGTGGATTGCAAAGGGATCGGAAAAATCCATGAAGGCGATAACGACATTTTACATATGATTGCAGATGGAGATGTCACCCTGATCATAAATACACCTCTTGGTTCAGCGACACGCGATGATGGTTATGAAATTCGCGCAGCTGCTGTAAGGCATGGTGTGACCTATGTAACTACACTGGCGGCAGCCCAAGCGCTAGTTGCTGGAATTGAAGTTTCAAAGCTTGGAGATTACGAGACGATCGCACTACAGGATCTTCCTAGATGGAATGAGGAGGTGCATGCGTGATATTTGATGAGTTGAAGCTTAATGAACTTCATGAAGATGATACAGAAGATAAAATGCCTTCTGTAAACCAAAGGCTTGAAGATGTTGTTGTTCTTTCCAATGAATGCATAAGCGGTCGTTTGTTTCTTATGGAAATAGGTGCACCTTTACTTGCGCGTAATGCTAGGCCAGGTCAGTTTTTTCATCTAAAAATTGTGGGTACAGAGTCTCATATTTTAAGACGTCCTTTTTGCGTTTTTTATACCGATAAAACTCAAGGTACAGTTGGAATCTTGTATCAAATAATGGGTGCGGGCACTGAAGAAATGTCTAAATGGACACCTGGGGTGAAAACAGATTTAATAGGCCCTATAGGATGCGGATGGCACATTCCTGATAATTGTAAACGTGCATTACTGGTTGGCGGTGGAGTTGGAGCCGCTCCCTTATTTATGCTTTACGAGACGCTTGTAAGCAAAGGTATAGAGACAGATGTTGTGTTGGGATCTGTAAATGCTTCTACTTTAGCCCCATGCTTTGAGAGATTCACGAATGTCTGTGGCGTTGAACCGCGCTGTTCAACCGATGATGGTTCTTTTGGGATTAAGGGATTCTGTACCGATATTGCTCGTGAGAGGATAATTGAGCTTCGCGAATCAATAAGCGATATGAATACTTCTATGTATGACTACATGGCAGTATGTGGACCTACTCCTGTAATGAAGCTTTGTTCAGAAATAGCTGAAAGCGAAGGTATTCTTTGCGAAGTTTCGATGGAAAGAAAGATGGCATGTGGTATAGGAGCCTGTCTTTCATGTGTCTGTGAAACAAACGATGGCCGTAAAAGGGTGTGTATTGACGGACCTGTCTTTAATTCCAAGGAGATCAAATGGCTTTGATGCAAGTGAACTTGGGTGGGTTAATTATGAAAAACCCAGTCACTGTCGCATCGGGTACCTTTGCGGCAGGTAAAGAATATTCAAACTTTGTTGATATTACTAAACTCGGGGCGGTAACCACAAAAGGAGTTTCATTAAACGGATGGTCTGGAAATGACGCTCCAAGAATTGCAGAAACTCCGTCTGGGATGCTCAACTCAATTGGTCTTCAAAATCCTGGTGTTGATCATTTAATAGAGCATGAATTGGCATGGCTCGAATCTATAGGCGCTACGGTAATTGTCAACGTATCGGGTCATTCTGTTGGCGAATATATCTCTGTGATAGAAAAACTTGAAGACGTAAAAGTCGATGCTTATGAGATTAATATTTCATGCCCTAATGTGGATGCCGGAGGTATGACGATTGGGTGTGATCCTGTATCTGTAAAAGAAGTGGTAGATGCATGCAGGCGCGCCACTAAACGTCCAATGATCGTAAAGCTCACTCCAAATGTAACAGATATAACCGAGATCGCTAAAGCAGCAGAAAGCGTAGGCGCTGATTCGATTTCTTTGATTAATACAGTACTCGGTATGTCGATTGATGTAAAAACCCGAAGACCTAAGCTTGCACGAATTGTTGGGGGGCTTTCAGGGCCTGCAATTAGGCCTATTGCAGTTCGTATGGTTTGGGAATGCAGTAAAGCCGTTTCTGTCCCAATTCTTGGAATGGGTGGAATTACATGTGGTGAGGATGCTGTTGAATTTATGTTGGCAGGTGCTAGCGCAGTTGCTGTAGGAACAGCTAATTTCATGGATCCTACTGCCTCGCTTAGAGTTGTGTCTGAAATTGAAAAATACTGCGATGACAATGGTGTTTCAGATGTAAATGAGTTGATAGGAGCTATGCAATGAGTGCTTCGTTTAACGATATCCCGAGAAAAGATCGCATAATTATTGCCCTTGATTGTGAAGCTGATAAGGCAATATCTCTTGCATATACGCTTTCAAATGAGGCCAAATGGGTAAAGATAGGCATGACACTTTATTATGCTTACGGTTCTGATTTGATTAAGATGTTAAAAGATCGCGGATATAACGTATTTCTAGATCTTAAATTCTACGATATTCCTCATCAAGTTGAAGGAGCCGCTAGATCTGCCGCACAAACTGGGGCTGATATGCTGACCATGCATGCAAGCGGTGGCGTTCCAATGATGCAGGCAGCGCTTAAAGGATCAAATGAAGGTGCGGAGTCTATATCTAAGGAATCCCCTGTAACACTTGGAATTACAGTTCTAACATCAATGAATGATCAAACTCTTACACAAATAGGAATTGAGCGACCTGTTAACGAACAGGTGCAACTTCTTGCGAGTCTCACCCAAGAAGCAGGAATTTCTGGAGTTGTAGCATCGCCTTGGGAAGCAAATGCGTTAAGGCAACTTTTAGGAGATGATGCATACATAGTATGTCCAGGTGTTAGACCAAAAGGCTCTGCGACAGGAGATCAAAGCAGAGTTGCAACACCGAAAGAGGCGTTTGATAATGGGGCATCACATATTGTTATAGGACGTCCGATAACTGATGCAGAAGACCCGGTTGCAGCTTTTAGAAAAATAGCATCCGAGCTTGATTAATATCAGGTATAACTAATGATTAGCCAATGAAAGATATTTCAAATTTAGGGGAGATAATTAAGTGAGTTCGGGCAAACTTTTTGTAATTTCTGGACCATCAGGTGTTGGAAAAGGAACACTTGTGTCTGAAATCATGAAAAGAAATCCGGATTTTTGGTTATCTATATCTGCTACTACGCGCTCTCCTAGAGATGGTGAAGTTGATGGAGAAAGTTATATCTTTTTAACCCGTAAAGATTTTGAGGATTTGATCTGCGAGAACGGTTTTTGTGAATGGGCAGAGTATTCTGGAAATCTGTATGGAACACCACTTGAGCCAATGAAAAAAATGATGGCGGCTGGAAAAACTGTAGTATTAGAAATTGAGGTTCAGGGTGCTGAAAAAGTTAAACAGAGTATTCCGGATGCTAAATTGATTTTTATCGCACCTCCGTCTAGAGAAGTATTAAAAGAAAGACTTTTGATGCGAGCTACAGAGAGTGAAGAAGCCATTTCCCGACGAATGGAGACAGCTCTAGTGGAGATAGATAAGTCAAAGGAGTATGATATCGTGATTGTCAATGACAAGCTGGAAGATGCAGTCATTGAAATCGAAGAATACATGAGAAGTGTATAGAACAGTTAGGGTATAGGTAATATGAGCATAATTAAGCCTGATATTGATGTTTTATTAGACGACGCTGCAAATGACAGATTTCTGCTTTGCACTATGGCCTCAAAACGCGCACATGATATCAACGATATGATGTGCGGCCAACGCGATCGTGCCATACAGCTACAAACTGCTCAAGAGATAGCTCGTGCGGCAGTAACAAAACCTTTGTCTATGGCGTTTAATGAGATTGCACGTGGAGACGTTTCATACGACCGTTCGTCCATCGAGATAACTTCTGAGTGAGTTGATGGAAGAACTAAATCGCATCATCTTAGTTCACTATCATGAGATAGGCCTTAAAGGGCATAATCGAGCAAATTTTGAAAAGCGATTGCAGAAAAACCTGCGATCGCTTTTACATGATAGAGCTATATATTCAATAACAAGAATCTCTGGATGTGTTCTGATTGAACTGGAAGTTGGCACCAATTGGAAAGACGCTAAATCATGTGCTGAATTTGTAGCAAAGGTTCCAGGGGTTGCGCGTGTCGTTTGCGGACTATCCTGCAAACGATCTATGGAAGATATTTGTGAAGCCTCTAAGATTTGCTTACATGAAGCTGAACCTTTTACAACATTTAAGGTAAAAGCTCGTCGTGCGCATACTGATTTCGAAGTTGATTCAATGACCATGAATCGCGAAGTTGGATCGGTTTTAGATGAAGCATTTCCGGATGCAAAAGTAAAGATGAAATCACCTGATGTTGTTGTTGGGATAGAAGTTATCCAAAACCATGCTTATGTATACGCATATGAAATAAAGGGTATTGGAGGCCTTCCCGTAGGTGTATCTGGAAAAGTTTGCTGCTTGCTCTCATCAGGTATAGATTCACCTGTTGCTACATGGAGAATGGCAAAAAGGGGAGCGGTATGTATTGGTGTACATTTTTCAGGAAGACCACAGACAAGTGACACTTCTGAATATCTTGTTGATGATATTGGGCATATTTTAGAAAAAACAGGATGTATTTCTAAGATATATACAGTTCCATTAGGTGATTACCAATACGAAATTTCACTTAATGCACCGCCGTCTTTAAGGGTAATTCTTTACAGAAGACTGATGTTCAAAACTGCTGAACAAATTGCAATTAAAGAAGGTGCCGGGGCTCTTGTTACGGGAGAGAGTCTAGGACAAGTTGCATCGCAGACTTTGGAAAATATTAGATGTACAGATGATGCAGTTATCATGCCAATATTTAGGCCTTTGATTGGAACCGATAAACAAGAGATCATATATGAGGCATCTAAGCTGGGAACATTTGAAATATCCACGCAAGATGCACCAGATTGCTGCACATTGTTTATGCCCAGATCTCCTGAGACGCATGCAAAATTAGAAAAAGTTCTAGAAGCAGAAAGTGCTTTCCCGATAGATAAGTGGATAAGCGAGCTTGTGGAATCTGCAGACATTCGTACCTATTATCAAAAATAATAGTTTTGAACAAATTAATGAGGTGAAAATGAGATGGATGCATAAGTTATGAGTATGCATCCATTTGAAGCTATAGGAATTTTTAATTTCAGTAAGGAAAAACAATTCTTCGGCATGAAAAACTTTAAAAACTTGTAAGAACAAGCATTAAGTTAACTAGGAATTGTTAAGACTTATGTAAGGTTTACATAAGATTGCCGATGATAAGAATTCACCTTGACCGTGTAAGATAACCGCAAAATTTTAACCGGGCAAGGAGAACTCATGTCTTTTCAGCAGTATTGCGATTCGTTAAAACCTAAAGCTCATATTGATGGAATCAAAAGTCCATTTATCATAGGAATTTGTTGTACTGGAATAGTAGTTCTTTTGATATGTTGTTTTACCTTCTATAACGCTTTTGGCTCAACAGAGCTTGAAATCAGCAAATCCTCTGATGAGATTGGGTCTACTGATGAACCTACCGCGAATGCTGTTAACGAAGATGAGGACAAATCACCTGAGAAGATATGTGTACATGTTGGGGGATGCGTTGTAAATCCTGGGATGTATGAGATTGATTCTCCTGCACGTATCGCGCAAGCAATTGATGCAGCTGGTGGGTTAACAGAAGATGCTTCAATAGACAGTATTAATCTAGCATCTTCTGTTGAGGATGGTCAGCAAATAATTGTTAAATCCATAGATGAGATATCAAAAGGTGACGTTGCTTCAGCTTCAGGAAATGGGGATATTTCGAATAGTACAGGCGATTCAACAAGCGGAAAAGTGAATATAAATACAGCCAATGCGACCGAACTTCAAACAGTAAGTGGAATAGGACCTGCTAAGGCTAAAAAAATCATTGATTACAGAACTTCTAATGGACCTTTCAAATCAATTGATGACTTAACAAAAATAAGTGGAATTGGAGAAAAAACCCTTGAATCATTAAAAGATAGTCTTTGTGTTTAATGTCTTTTAATGTAGCCAATGAAATATTTAAGGGTGCTGGAGTTGCTTATGACAATTTTACGGTTGAAAGCAACCCAAGTGCAGACAATAGAGCTATAAAAAGACCTGGGATTACACCTATTTTTATACTGGCATGCCTAATGTGGATATCGTGTGCTATCAGCTATCAAGCTATCAGAGGATTTGATATCGAGAGTTACATATTAGTCATCGTTTCCGTGCTTGTGATTTCTATAGTTATTTGTTTTATCGTTGTTTTGAAAAATGAAAAGACAAGAATCTTTGCTATATGCATTGGATTTGTTCTTATAGGCGTACTTTGCGCTTCAATTGGTGCATATTCAACTCTGGCAAGTAAGTCTATGGCGAAAGATGGCGTAAATGTTACTCTTGAATTACTTGAAGATTCAAAGACTCAAAAACTAGGTAGTAGTGCTTTATGTAGGCTTACAACTGATAACGGAAGATCGTCTAAATGTATAGCTTATTTTAATGACAATGAGATCAGGCTTGTAGGGGATACATTAGAAGGCACAACAGACATCAAAGTCTTAGATGATGACATTTTGGATATGTATTGGTCTAGAGGAGTAGCTCTTAAGGTATCAGCAAATAGTTTCAATTTAATAGAAAACGCTGATTTAATTGAAGTGTTTAGATGTGCTAGGCGATCTGCCATTGAGGGTTTCTTAAATTCATCAGATGGGCAAGGCAATATCCTTGCCGCTCTTTCTTGTGGATATAAACGGGGGATTGAAGAGGATGGCACATACGAGAATTTCAAAACATGCGGCCTTGCTCATGTAGTAGCTGTTTCAGGAGCTCATTTAGCTATAGTTGCTTCTGTTGTTGCACTTGTGCTTTCAGCGCTATGTGCAAATAGATATATCACTGTTACGGTTACTGTATTGTTTTCACTTGTTTATTTGGTATTTTCGGGACTTCCGATATCAGCTATGCGGTCTGCGTTAATGGTTATTCTTTCCCTGTCCGCATTTGTGTTTAAGCGAAGAGGTGCATCACTAAATTCCCTTGCAATTTGCATTATTGCTTTTTTGGCGATAGATCCATGTGCTTCGCTTTCCGTTTCTCTATTTCTTTCAGCAGGAGCAACCGCTGGAATTCTAATCTTTTCAGGTCTTTTTGCATCTTGGTTTGAACGGCTGCCGAAGTTCATGCAAAAACCAGTTGTAAATCCTTTAGGCATGACAATGGCAGCATCTTTGCCTACGCAACCATTTTCTGCTGCTTTATTTGGTCAATTCCCTCTGATTGCGCCAATATCAAATATTGCAATAGCACCGATATTTACGATTTCTTGTATAGCTGCGCTTCTCTCAGCCATTGTTATTGTTTTGGTTCCAGATTTGGCAGATGCCACGATATGGCTTGCTTCTATTATTTGCATGCCAATGAATGGTCTCACTTCTTTCCTATCAAACATTCCTCATGCTTGTATAGCTGTTTCTGCATCCCCAATTGTGATGTTGGCTGTGTCGTTGTCCTTATGTTTGGTGCTGTGGTTAGTTTGGCCAAAAGCGACCATAAAATCAGCAGCAATCGTTTTGATAGTAATAATAATCGCGAGTGTTTTTATAGGTTTTATAACAAGAATCAGTGCAAGCGATGAACTAAGATTTTTTGATGTTGGACAAGGTGATGCAACGCTTATAAGAAGTGAAGGTCAAACTGTTCTTATAGATACAGGAAATCAGGACAGCTTGTTGAAAACTGCTATTGCTAAAGCAGGCGTTACAGACATTGACACTGTTTTTATAACGCATCCTGATGATGACCATTGTGGGTCAATTGAATCATTGTCTACCTATGTGCATATTGAGCAGATTATTGTGGCGAAAGGGCTACTAAATTGCAATTGCGATAAATGCGAAAACCTAGTGACAACAGCTAACGATATAGTTGGCAAGAATAAAGTAATCAGTATTGAAGTAGGCGATATAGTAACTGTAGGTAAGTTTTCACTTCATGTTTTATGGCCAGATAGGTTTGAAGATCAAGGTGGTAATGGCGACAGTTTAGTGATGCTCGCTTGTGCGGATTGCGATCAGGATGGAGTCGATGATTGGTCGACATTACTTACTGGTGATGCTGAAAATGAACAGTTGTCTGAGATTGTTAAACAAAATGATATTTATGACATAGATGTTTTAAAAGTTGGACATCATGGATCAAAAGTGTCTTTAAGCAAGGATTTAGCAAATAGATTATTACCGGAAATTTCACTTATTGGAGTAGGGAAAAATAATAGATACGGACATCCAAGCGATGAATGTCTGGACGATTTAAATGTCATAAATAGCAATATTTTTAGAACGGACGAGTGTGGAACCATAACGCTCATATATGATAATTTCTCAATTAAAGTTAATGTTGAAAAGGGTGGATAAGTTTGTCTGGCAATCAAAAACAAGAGCTCCTTCCAGCTTATTTAGTTATTGGTGAAGATTTGCTTAAACGCGAGGCAGTTCTTAGAAGGCTTAGGATCAGGCTTGAAGAGTTTGGTGATCTTTCTTTCAACTACGATGTGTTCGATGGTGAAATTGCTAAAGGTGATGAAATTGCAAATGCAGCCAGAACTTTGCCATTTGCAAGTGAAAAGCGTTTTGTTCTCGTAAATAATGCAGATAAATTAAAAAAAGCTGATCTAACTGATATTTCTGAATATTTAGACAATTCAAGTAATTCCACTGTGATTTGTTTTGTTGCAGATAAACTTGCTTCGACGAATCAATTACATAAAGCTTTTGGTAAATTTCCAAAAACCTCAATAATAAATTGCGCAAAGCCAGATAAAAGGGATCTCCCAAAACAGGTTATCGGTATGGCAAAAGCATATGGACTTACTATCGACAAGAATGCAGCCATGTCTTTAATTGATGCGGTGGGCGATGATACTGTAAAGATTGATAGTGAATTAAAGAAACTATCTTTCATGAATATCGAGAACAATACAGTTACAACCGAAGACATAAAAAATTATGTAGCTGCAGTAGCTGAATATAAATGGTGGGATTTCGTCGATGCGTTTTCCGCACGTAATGCAGCATCTGCAATGAAAATCTATGAGCGTCTTAAAAGTGCATCCGATATATCGCTACTGGGGTTTTGTACTAACAGGGTTCGCGAATTGATGATTGCAAAATCCATGATTGAAGCAGGCAGATCATCAAAACAGGAACTCGCTGGGGCATTAAACACAAAGGATTGGAAAGTAAATCAATATATTTCTTGGGCAAATTCTTTTACTACCAAAGAACTGCATGATGCTCTCAAAAGTTCTTTGATAGTAGACAAAGAAATGAAAAGCGGCGCTAATCCTAGCACCGCTTTCATAAAATGGACTCTTGATGTTATAAAGCGTTAAAACTCGTCTTTATAAACAGAAGATGAGACTATTCTGTAGCCTCTTCTTCTGAGGAGTTAGCAGCTTCATCGTCTGCTTGCACTTCTTCTGCGCCTTCAGCATCGAGTTCCTGTGCCTCTTTCTCTGCAGCTTCAGCCTCAGCTGCTGCAGCTGCTTCTGCGGCGGCCGCAGCTTCTGCTTCCTTTTTCTTACGTTCGTTAGCTTTTGCCTCAATTTTCAGCTGTGCATCGCGACGTTTTGCCTTTTCTTTTGATGCTTCTTCTAAAGCCTTCTTGCGAGCCTCTTTTGCCGCAGCCTTTTTGTTTCCAGTCTTTGCAGCTACTGGGCGCTTTGGTGCCTCATAGGCTTTTCTGTCAGCATCTGTAACTACGGTATTTGCAAGCTTCATAATTCCGCTTTTACGATTTGCGGCCTGATTCTTTTTAATAACACCTTTTGAAACAGCTTTATCCATCAATCTGCAAGCTGCACATGCATAAGCGTATGCCTCTTTACCATTTCCAGCTTCTACTGCGTCTTTAACACGCCTTGTTGCAGTCTTAAGCTCGCTTTTAACTGCACGATTGCGCATACGGCTTTTCTCATTGGTGATGATTCTTTTTTTCTGCGACTTAATGTTTGCCATTCTTACAACCCTTTCAACTAGCTACTTAAAGTAAAACGTATTTTTTTAAGCACACATAATGAAACAAACTCAATTAAGTATGCCAGCGTAAGCTATATGACTTGGGATTTGTCGCAGACGACACAAGGACATGCGAGATCACATGAAAAAATGCGGCAAGCTGGATTTTTATGCCGCGTTGGCCTTGAGCCATCAGCGCACCAATCTTTACAGCCATGTCTGCAGATTCAGAGTACTCACGTATTCCGAAACGGTTTCGCTGAACGCAATGCGATAGAATACCCCATTGTTGTGGTTATGTCACGATAAATCTTCTCTATGAACAACGATGGTTAAGATTTATTCAGAATTAAACAAAGGCATAAGCAATAAAAGACATAGGACTATACATAAGCAACAAAATTTGCATAAACGGAGACAAGAACAAGCATGCATCAAGATATGAATTTAATCAGAAATTTCTCGATCATTGCCCATATTGATCATGGGAAATCCACGCTTTCAGATCGTATTTTAGAGCTTACCGGAACGGTTGCTGAAAGGGATATGCAAGAACAGCTGCTAGATACTATGGATATAGAGCGTGAACGAGGAATTACTATCAAAAGTCAGGCGGTTCGTGTCGATTACACCGCAGATGATGGAAATACATATCAGCTGAATTTGATTGATACTCCAGGGCATGTTGATTTTACATATGAAGTATCTCGATCCCTTGCAGCTTGTGAGGGTGCGGTTCTTGTCGTCGATGCAACTCAAGGAGTTGAGGCTCAAACTGTTGCAAACGCAATGCTTGCAATGAATGCTAACTTAGAAATCATTCCGCTAATCAATAAAATCGATCTTCCAGCAGCAGAGCCTGAACGCGTAAAAGCTGAAATTGAAGACGGGCTTGCTATACCTGCAGATGATGCGGTTTTAGCTTCCGGGAAAACAGGCGAAGGCGTAAAAGATTTACTTGAAGCGGTTGTCTATGACATTCCTGCTCCAGAAGGCGATCCTGATGCTCCTTTGAGAGCCCTTATCTTTGATAGCTACTTTGATGCATACAGAGGCGTCGTTGCACTTATCCGCATAGTTGATGGGTATATAAACCAAGGCATGCGTATCAAAATGCTAGCAACCGGCATAGAAGCACTTGTTGAAGAGGTTGGTGTTAGACGTCCAAATGAAACGCCGCTAGAAACACTAAGTACCGGTGAAGTTGGATATCTAGTTACAGGGCTTAAGGATGTAAGTCAGGTTAAGGTAGGAGATACCATCACTTTTGCAAAGGATGGTACAGATGATGCTCTTCCTGGATATCGCGAGGCTAAGCCCATGGTGTTTACAGGCCTTTATCCTATTGAGGGAGATCAATACGAACCTTTGAAAGAAGCACTTGAGAAGCTTTCATTAAATGATCCAGCGCTTGTATGGGAGCCAGAAACATCCCATGCTCTCGGTTTTGGTTTTAGGGTTGGATTTTTGGGTCTACTCCACATGGAAGTTATTAAAGAAAGACTAGAGCGTGAATTTGGTCTTGATTTGTTAGCAACTGCACCTTCTGTGGAATACAAAGTGATTATGCGAAGCGGGGAAGTGCAATCTGTCCACTCTCCGCAAGAGATGCCAGATCCAGGAACATATGATGCTATAGAAGAGCCGTACTTAAAGGCAAAAATTCTCATACCACCTGACTATATAGGGGCGGTTATGGATCTAACCGTTGCACGTCGTGGAATATTCGTCACGATGAATTACCTCTCAGAAACCACAGTCGAAATGCTTTGGGAAATCCCTTTGTCTGAGTTGATTATGGATTTCTTTGATAAGTTGAAAAGTTCAACCAAGGGCTACGCTAGCTTAGATTACGAACTTGAGGGGTACAAAAAATCTGACCTTGTTAAACTTGATATTTTGCTTGCTGGAAAGTCGATCGATGCGCTTTCATTTATTGTGCATAAAGACAAAGCCTATGACAGAGGTCGCGTTCTTACAGAAAAACTGAAAGAGATAATCCCTCGTCAGATGTTTGAAGTTCCAATACAGGCCGCAATTGGTGGCAGAGTTTTGGCAAGGCAAACCGTTAAGGCGAAACGTAAAGACGTACTAGCAAAGTGCTATGGTGGAGATATCACAAGAAAGCGTAAGCTATTGGAAAAGCAAAAAGCTGGCAAAAAACGCATGAAGGCAATTGGAAATGTTGAGGTGCCGCAAGAGGCATTTATGGCGATACTTAAGGTAGACGATTAATGGCAAAACGCGATGATTACGACTGGTTAGAAGACCCTTTCGACGATAAGAAAATTGAGGAAGAAAGCCAAACACCAAAGATGTCTGGCATCTCTTGTGCTCTTATTGCATTGGCTGTTATTGTGATTTTTCTGATCATTGGAGCGCTAAGTTTTTCGGCGTGCTCTGTTTTAACGCTTGGTTCTGGATTAGGTATATAGCTTAAAGCGCCATTAAGAATATATGTCAGACAGCACATTGGACACCTTTGTTAATACACCTGTTTTTTTAGCCCCAATGGCAGGTATAAGTGATGTGGTGATGCGAAAAATCTGTACAGATTTTGGTGCAGATTTAACTTATTGTGAAATGGTTTCTGCAAAAGGTCTTTCGTATTCCAGTGAAAAAACACGCGCTCTTTTAAATCCAATAGATGAAAACGATAAATTTGCTGTTCAGATATTTGGACATGAGCCTTCCGTTATGAAAGAAGAGGCTTCATGGATTGAGGATGTGTTAAAGGAAAAACTTGTCCTTATCGATATAAATATGGGTTGTCCTGCTAGAAAAATCATCAAAAAGCAAGACGGCAGTGCATTGATGGAAAATCCAAAACTTGCTGCAGAAATTGTTTCGTCTGTTAAATCAGCCGTAAAATCCCCTGTCACATGCAAGTTTAGACGAGGTGTTTATATAGGGGATGAAACCGCTCCTGAATTTGCAAAAACTATGGAAGCGGCAGGTGCAGATGCAGTATGTATTCATGGAAGATTTGCGCGCCAAATGTATAGCGGTAATTCTGATTTAGGAGTTATTAAACGCGTAAAAGATGCAGTCGCAATTCCCGTTATTGGAAATGGCGACATTAGATCAGGTAAAGACGCACTTAGAATGCTTGATGTGACGGCATGTGACGCATTAATGATAGCCAGAGGCGCTATTGGTAATCCTTGGATTTTTCAAGAGGTTAAAGCAGCGCTTTCAGGAATTGAAAGCCCCGATCTTCCGGATATAAAGACAAGGATGGATCAAGCTGCGAGGCATGCGCGAATGTTATGTGAAATGCCATCGGGTGCACATAAGATGCGAAGACATGCGATGGCTTATGTTGCAGGACTTCCAGGGGCTGCACGTGCGCGTGGAATGATCAATAGATGTGAATGCGCTGATGATTTTGAAGAAGTGTTTAGAAACTTAGCTGATTATTCGCAAATGATTGGATAATTTATGCCTCACGATAAATATAAATCGCTTTATCTGCACATTCCCTTTTGTAAGTCGAGATGTGCATATTGCGACTTTACAACCACGGCGGTTGATGCAGCTTCACCTGAAGTTGAACAATATATCGAGTGGATGATTAAAGAAATTAGACGTCAATCAAAAGCTGATGAACTTACCGATATCGAAACTATCTACATAGGTGGCGGAACTCCGACACATCTAGGCACAAAGAAACTGACGGAAATCCTATACGCTATATCGGTTTCCGTTGATCTTAATAATGTAAAAGAGTTTTCAATAGAGGCAAACCCTGAAAGCATAAACGAGAGGTTGATTGCCGATATTTGGGCATTAGGTGTTGATCGTATATCAATTGGTGTCCAAAGCTTTAATAACAACGTTCTTCAAACATTGAATAGACCACATGTATCCGATGATGCAAAACGTGCGATTCAAGACGCATTAACCCGTTTTGAAAATGTGAGTATTGATCTTATGTGCGGGCTTCCTGGGCAAGACATAAATCAATTTAAATCCGATATTGAAACAGCCATCAATTTGGGTGTTAAACACTTAAGCGTCTATCCTCTAGCCATTGAGCAGGGGACTTTATTTGAGAAGCTTCTTCTTAAGAATAGACTCGAACTTCCAAGTGAAGATGAACAAACAGACATGATGTGTATGGCACATGATGTCTTAGAAAATGCAGGGTTTAATCAATACGAAGTGGCAAGTTATGCAATTCCAGGATATGAGTGTAGGCATAATATTTCATATTGGACTGCTAAACCTTATTTAGGCATTGGTAAATCCGCAGCAACTATGACACAAAACGAGTCAAGGCGCATGCGGGTACAAGATGGTCAAGTCACAGATGATCTAAATAAAAAACAGATGGCTGCAGAAGATGCAATGCTTCGAATGCGAATGAATGCGGGAATTCCGAATGAGATATATCTTCAGCTATTACACGAACTCCCCGAGCTTAAAGCCTGCCTTTTAGGTTTATCTGAGAAAGGCCTTTGTGAAAAGACAGATAGAGGTTGGATCCCAACAAAAATTGGCTGGCTTTACGGTAACGAATTATATGGTGCATTACTGGATTTAGCCCCTTGATTATTAGCACTCTTATTGCATGACTGCTAGAATGACGCTAACAAACTAGATTTAGTGCTAAAGCAAAAGGAGTAAACATGCTCTCTGACCGACGTCAGCGAATACTTTGTGCGCTGATAGAGGAATATGTAGCAAATGCGCTTCCTGTTGGATCGCGTACTATAACCGAGAGGTATGGTCTGGGTGTAAGTCCTGCGACTGTACGAAACGAACTTTCAGCATTAGAAGAAGAGGGCTACATTACACAGCCCCATACATCTGCTGGAAGAATTCCAACTGATGCAGGTTATCGTCAATTCGTGGACAGACTTGTTGAATCCGGCATTATGCAGGGGATGAACCCTTACGAACCTTTGCTCTCACAACTAAAAGAAACTGCAAGCGCTATAGATGATCTAATCGAGAAGATGTCTATGCAGCTTACAAAGCTTACGGATTGTCTGTCGATAGTTACAGCTCCGGTTTCTGAGTTTACTAAGGTTCGACAGATTTCTTTAGTTTCACTTTCAAATAGACAGGCGCTAGCAATTGTGGTTGGACAAGATGGACAGGTCATAAACGAATCTTTCATCTTTGATGAAGATGTTACACCTGCTAGGCTTTCCAAGGTTGAACGCACCTTAAAGCTGATCCTTCAAGACAATACGCTAGATGACTTAAAAGATGAGGCTATTTTTCAACGGGATGATACTTGTAATGACTTGCTCGTTAAAAAAATCCTTGAAGCTCTTATTCCAAGAATGAAAGAGGCTGGTCTTTCAAAGACCGCCCGAATGGGAATGAGCGCCCTTATGAAAAAACCCGAGTTTCACAACTCAGAGGCTTTGCTTCCAATAATGGAAATTCTTGAAGATGACACGGTTTTATTTTCTGCGTTTGATTCTAATGCTGGATCTAGTGGAGATGTGGTTGTTCGCATTGGTGGGGAAAATGCGAAAGAGGGCCTATCGGGAGTTTCTGTTGTAGCCGGCACTTATGGAATGGGGTCTTCTAGAGGCATTGTTGCCGTAATTGGGCCTAAAAGAATGGATTACTCAAAAGTTATTGAATCAGTAATTGCCGCAAAGACCACTTTAAATAAACCTGATGTTAAAAATCATAGTGAAGGAGCGAGTCTGTAGATGCCAACAGCGACTAAAGATTTATATGAGATTCTAGGCGTTTCACGAAATGCTACAGAGGCAGATATCAAAAAAGCATTTCGTAAAAGGGCGAGAGAATTGCATCCCGATGTAAACAAATCTGAAAATGCTGAAGAGCAATTCAAGGAGTTAAATGAAGCATACGATGTCTTATCGGATGCGAACAAGCGCGCCCAATACGATAGGTTTGGGACAATCCCGGGCGCTGGATCAGCAGGGTCTGGGTATGTAGATTTCGAAGATATCTTTGGTGGCTTCGGGGGAATGGGAGACTTCTTCTCAAGCTTCTTTGGTGGAGGTGCAGGGCGCTCTCAAACGGTGCAACGAGAAGGCCGCGATATGGGATTGAGCGTTAATATTTCCCTTAAAGAAGCTGCAAGTGGAATAAAAAAAGAAGTCGTTTACAACCGCATGGCTACATGCACAGAATGCGGCGGCAGCGGTCTTGGTGCAGATGGCAAGCAGGTAACGTGTACAGAATGTGACGGAACGGGCACTGTTGTAACAGTTCAACAAACCTTTCTTGGAAGTATGCGCTCACAAACAACTTGTAGAGCTTGCGGTGGCACAGGGCATATTATCGAAGGGGAATGTGAAGAGTGTAATGGGGACGGTCGTGTACCTGATAGACAGAGGGTCTCAGTTGATATCCCTGCAGGTATTCGCGATGGTCAACAGATGCGTGTTCCCGATCTTGGAGAAGCAGGGTATCAAGGTGCAAAAACGGGTGATTTGATAGTAACCGTTAGAATCGAGCGGGATGATTTCTTTGAGCGTGATGGCGATGATTTGCATGTACGTATAACCATCCCGATGACGCAGGCTGCTCTTGGCGGAAAGGTTGAGATTCCAGGAATTCTGGAAGATGAGACAGTGTCTGTTCGAATTCCTAAAGCTACGCAATTTGGAGATATCGTAAAAGTGAAGGGTTATGGCATGCCGCGTGTTCGCGATGACTCTAGAGGGACACTATATATTCACATCGATATAGAAATTCCAAAGAGACTTTCTAAAAAGGAAAAGCGTCTGCTTGAAAATCTAGCAGACGAAATGGGTGATGATATTGGCGAGTTGCAAGCTACTTTAGACAAGCTCGATTAACTCTATTTAGAGCTTCTTATAAAGCCATGTCACTTCCTAGGTATTTTCTAGAAACACAAATCATAGCCAATGAGCGTTTGGAGCCTTTTCAGCTTCAGCTCTCATCTGATGATGCTCATCATTTTCAAGTAACAAGAATTGCGCGTGGTGAGCATATAGCAGTAATTGATGCTTCATCAGATTATTTTGAATTAGAAGTTACAGATATTTTTAATAATGAAATATGGGTAAAAATCGCTCAAAGACAAATAGTTCAGTCAAGGGATTATTCAATACATCTATATCAAGGACTTGCCAAGGGAGATAAGGTAGATACAGTAATTCGCCAAGCAACAGAAATTGGAGTTTCTGGATTTACGATTTTTAGCTCAAGTAGGGCTGTTGTGCGTCTTGATGAAAAAAAGGCTTTAGCAAAGCAAAAAAGATGGCGCGCAATTGCAAAGAGTGCAGCAATGCAATCTGGTCAAAACTTTATTCCAGAAATTAATCAACCTTGTTCTTTGAAATCTGTGCTGGACTCTATGAAGAACCATGATGCACTTATTGTTTTTTGGGAAGAAGCTGAAACTTCAGTAGGTGTTGGCCAGGTATTAAAAACTCTATTACCGCAAAAATTTGATATTGCGAATGAAAATTATGCCTTGAATCTACCCTTACATGATTCAGAAGGCTTATGCGGTGATGATACGATTACAACTCCAACAGCATTTTCTGTTGGAGTTGTAATAGGGCCTGAAGGTGGTCTATCAGAAGATGAGGTAAATATTATTCTTTCTGCAAACAAAAATTCCGGATTAGCAAGCCTTGGTTCATCAATTTTGAGAACAGAAACAGCTGGCGTTATAGCGTGTGCACTCGTGATATATGAATGCGGTGGGTTGGGCAATACCCACAAGAACGCAAGAGAAGTTATCGAATGAAGCATTGCATCATAAATCTAGGATGTAAGGTAAATCGCGTAGAGTCCGATCAAATGGATCGAATATTTAAACGGGCTAAATCTGTTGAAACTGGCCTAGAAGATGCCGATATAGTGGTGATAAATACCTGTGCTGTTACATCTGAAGCTGAAAAGAAGACTCGAAAAGCAACAAGACATGCCGTAAAAACAACACATGCGAATTTAATCTTAGCTACAGGGTGTGCTGCGTATTTAGCCGAGGATTTTTTCACTAATTTGGATTCTCGAATAAGAGTAGTTGCAAAAAGCGAAATCGAAAGTGAAATAAAACAATTATTGAGAAGTAGAAATGAAGAAATCATCGAACAACAATCGCATATGTTTCAAACACCGCTTACTGATCACAATGGAGATGATCTCAATGGCGAAAATCTCATAAGGAACGACTCCAATAATGGAGCAAACGATTTTGGTTTTAAAAGCAAGGCTCGCATGGGGGTTAAAGTTCAAGATGGGTGCGATAACAATTGCTCGTATTGTGTAGTGCGAATCGCAAGAGGTCCTTCTTATAGTCTAGATTTTAAAAGCATAGAAACAGAAGTTCTTTCTCTTATTCAAGCCGGAACAAGAGAAATTGTTCTTACAGGTATTAACTTAGGAAAATATAACGAACCATCCTTTTCGCAGGGAGAGCATGATTTAGCTTGGTTGATCAACGAACTTCTAGAATCCACAAAAGATGAAATATTTCCAGAAGGTATGCCATGTCGTTTTCGTATTTCTAGCATTGAGCCAAAAGACATAAACAACGATTTATTGGAAGTTATGGCTCAGTCCTGTGGACGTGTTTGTAAACATTTACACATACCTTTGCAATCTGGAAGTCAAAGTATTCTTCATCAAATGAGACGCAATTACGAACCTAGTGAGTTTTTAGATATAGTAAAAAATGCACGCAGTTATATGAAAGATTTGAGTATTACAACAGATGTCATAGTCGGTTTTCCTGAAGAGACCGACGAAGATTTCAAGGATACACTTTCAGTTTGTAGACAGTCGCGTTTTTCGAAGATTCATGTATTTCCATTTTCTGCTCGCATGGGTACTGATGCATATGCAATGGATAATCAAATTGCCCCTCATATTAAATCGTTACGCGCAAAAGAACTTCGCTGCTTATCTGATGAACTGAGAGCACTTGATTTTCAAAATAGGGTAGGCACACAAGAAGTATGCGTATCTGAAGGCAATGGGATTGCATGTACGGAAAGCTATCATCGAGTTTGTATAGATAAAAATATTCCTGAAGGTTGCTTTTTACGAATTGAGTTAAACGATAAGGCAGGTGATACAATTCAGCCATGACAGGCAAATCGTCTACCACAATAAAACTTCCTGATGGGATTACCATGCAGGACATTGCAGGTATTTCTGATGAAACTGCGAAGTTCCTGCAGGACTCATTTGACGCAAATATTTGCATGCGAGGTGACTCGTTTTTAATTGAGGGCGATGCTCTGGAAGTTGATTTTATAAAGAAGGTTATACGGGAGCTTATAAGACATGCCGAAGCTGGAGAAATCATAAATCCCGATGTTATGCGGAGAATTCTTAAAGAACTGCAACTTCCCGAATTCACTCCAGCAGCGCTTAGAAACGATATAGTTCATTCGTATAAAGGCAATTCTATAAGACCCAAAACGGTAGGTCAGAGGCGATATGTTGACGCAATACGTGAAAACACGATCACCTTTGGACTAGGTCCTGCGGGTACCGGAAAAACCTATCTTGCAATGGCTATGGCAGTGGCAGCGTTAAATCGAAAGGAAATCGGCAGGCTTGTTTTAACTCGTCCAATTGTAGAGGCGGGTGAGAATTTAGGTTTTCTGCCTGGCACTTTAACAGAAAAGGTAGACCCTTATATACGACCTTTATACGATGCGCTTCATTCAATGATGGATTCTGAAAGAGTAAATCGTCTCATAGACTTAGGTGTCATAGAAATTGCTCCACTTGCGTTTATGAGGGGTCGAACATTAGCCGATGCATTCATAATTCTGGATGAGGCTCAAAACTCTACTCGTGAGCAGATGAAAATGTTTCTAACAAGACTTGGTGAGTCCTCAAAAATGGTAATAACAGGGGACATGACTCAAACCGACCTTGCTTGCGGCGCCTCTGGCCTTGCACAAGCAAAGACCGTGTTAAACGGTATAGATGAAATTGCTTTTTGTGAATTAAGCGGCGCTGATGTGGTTAGAAACTCTCTAGTATCGAAAATAATTGCTGCATATGAAACAAACAATGAAGCAAATGGATAAGGATCAATAATGAATGTATCTGTAGTTGTTGACCATGAGCTTAATCCCGAATGTATGAATTTTGACAATGCGGATATTAAGAAGCTTGCTGAATTTGTGATGAAATCATTAGCACTTCCAGATAAAGCTGACGTATCTATTACCTTTGTAGACGAAGAAGAAATTGCAAGATTAAATGAAGAGTATCGTGGAAAAGTTGGACCTACAGATGTCCTTTCATTTGAATGCGACAACGTAGATGATGGTTTTCCGCAAGGGCAAGGGCCTTATGAACTTGGAGATATTGTCATCGCTACCAACGTTGCCGCAAAACAAGCAGAAGAGTTAAATCATTCATTGAAGGAAGAAATTGAGCTTTTGTGTGTTCATGGTCTTTTACATCTTGTAGGCTATGACCACATTAAAGATGACGATGCCAAAATTATGGAAGACAAGCAAACAGCATTATTAAATGAATGGCAAGAGGCCACTTATGACAAGCGGTGAGAACAAGAATAGAAAGAGCCGTGTTTCGCATTTTGTTAAGCATGCAGGAGATGGCCAAGAATTTCCCTTGCATCAATCTTTTACATGCGCGCGTTGCGGACTCAAATATGCTTTTCTTTCTCAAAGAAACTACAAGATACATGCTGTAGTTGCTCTTCTAGCTATTATTTTGGGATTTGTTCTACAGATAAGTGCAGTCGAATGGTGCGCAATCGTCATATGTATATTTGCGGTATTTGCGCTTGAGACTATGAATACAGCTATTGAATCTGTGGTAGACCTCGTATCAAGTGAGTGGAATGAACTCGCAAAGCACGCAAAAGACTGCTCTGCTGCAGCTGTTTATATAACTGCAATTGGATCTGTAGTTATTGCGATTGTTATATTCTTGCCCAAAATACTTACACTATGCGGAATATCGGTATAACTGGAACATCGATATAACACCGGTATATCCCTCAGAAAGGATTAAAGATTATGGATCTCGATGCATATTTTGCCGAACATCCGATGCATGGAGATACTGAAACATACTTGAGAGTACCTGATGATTTTAAGTCAGGTTTTGTAGCCTTGGTGGGTCGACCTAATTCGGGGAAATCAACTCTTCTCAATGCTGTTATGGATGGGAAAATTGCTATCACGTCCAAAACGGCACAAACTACACGAAATCGAATTCAGGCTGTATTTACGCGATCAAATTTCCAAATGATTTTAGTTGATACTCCTGGCCTTCATAAACCACATGACATGTTAGGTGAAGAGTTAAATGCTTCTGCATTAAAAGCGTTAGACGATGTTGATGTGGTAGTAATGATGATTGATTCTTCTTGTCCTGTTGGAAAAGGGGATATCTGGGTAGCACGCGCTATTTCTAATACAAATGCAAAGAAAATATGTGTGCTTTCGAAAACAGATTTAGTAACAAAAGAGCAGGTGGCAACACAATGGGAGGCTGCAAAAAACCTATGTGATTTCGATGCTGTAGTCGCCCTTTCAAGTGTAAGTGGATACAACCTTGATGCATTCATCGAAGAAGCATCTGACCTGCTTCCGTATGGCCCTAAATGGTTTCCTGATGACATGAAAACAGATCAGCCCATTGAGGTTATGGTTGCTGAATTTATTCGTGAAAAAATCCTTAGGTCTTTTCGCGAAGAGGTTCCCCATTGTGTAGGCGTTCAAACTACTGAAATGGAGTACGACGATCGAAAGAACCTATACAGGATATTCGCTACCATTTTTGTAGAACGTGAAAGCCAAAAAGCAATGATTATTGGCAAGCAGGGGAAATCGATTAAGAGTATCGGGGTACGCGCGCGCGAAGATTTAGAAAAACTTTTGGGATGTAGAGTTTATCTGGAACTGAAAGCGGCTGTTAAAAAGAATTGGCGCAGCGATGAAGCGCAAATAAGAAAATTTGGTTACATAGATTAAGTGCGCAAAGATGTCATATTTTGATGTATATAATGACAAATAAAGAATTACCGGCGTAAACAGACTTTAAATACACAAGGATCGCCCAAACTATGATCTGTCCTAATTGTCAAACAAGAAATCGTGATGGTGCTCGCTTTTGTGACTCTTGCGGGGCAGAACTTCCATCTGTTGCAGCTGAAGCAAAAGAAATGTTTGGCGGTAACACGCTTCATATAGATTCTGGGGCATCGGTAACTATTGATTTAGACGATCAAGGGTTTGATTTTTCAGATCAAGTTAGTCGCTTTGATAATGCTAATCAATTTAACCAAGCTAGGTACTTAGATCATTTGGATCAAAAACCGCCCAAGATTGACGATGATTATGCATATACCCAGGCCTTTGGTATGGCAAATCCGCCAAGCACTTACGCACAAGATGAATATTTGCCAAATGATTATGCATACACACAAGCATTTGATTCACAGCATATATATTCACAAGGTGGTATTGATTCCTATAAATATGGAATGAACCCCACAACAGAACTTCCAAAATATGATGATCCAACCCAAGCACGTGAGAGAACTGTATATAGCACCGATGCAACAATCTCTTCTAAAAAGGACAAAAAAGCTAAAAAGGAAAAACCAAGCAAACCAGGAAAAGAGAAAAAAACTAAATCTGGCTCTACACATAAAGAGACCAAAGAGCATGCAAAGAATTTAGACGGTCATACAAATAAACGCGCAGTAACGATTGCCATAATTTGTGCCCTTGTAGCTATTATCCTTCTTGCTTTAGGAGGCACATATGCACTTGGCATATGGGGTGGAAAACCTGTGCCAAATGTGGTTGGTATGAAAGCGGCGCAAGCAGAATATCAGATGGAATCTGCAGGTTTTAGGGTAAACATTATTGAGGTTAAATCTGATGAGGTTGAAGGAATTGTATTATCAACTGATCCAGCTGCAGGAAAACGTGCAGAAGAGGGATCTGAGATAAATTTAGAAGTGTCCTCTGCACGTGTAATACCAGAAATAGTTGGCAAGTCTCTAGAAGAAGCACTAGCCGCACTATCTGCTGAAGGTCTTGAGAATATTGAGCAGGTTGAAGTTAAATCAAATGAAACTCCGGGCTGTGTTTTGTCTGTGACACCTGAGGTGGGTACAAGATGTAAGGCAACTTCTGCAATCACTATTGAAGTTGCTATTCCATACACCGTGCCAGATGTTACAGGTCTTTCATATGATGAAGCAGTAGAGGCACTTGAGGCCGAAGGGTATATCTCTGAGCGTACATATGAATATTCAGAAGATATCGAAGAGGGCACCGTTATCAAGACAGACCCAGAAGCTGGAACTGATTTAAATAGTGGATCCACAGTAACTGTCTATGTTGCAAAAAGCAGGTCAGCTGAACTTGTGCAGTTAACGCGCGATTTTCTTGAAGGATCAAAAACCTTTTCTATTAACGGTATAGATTACGAGGTTTCAAAAATTGATTCAGTTGAATATTTGGAAGATTCAACTTGTAAGTACACACTAACAGCCAGAAAATATGAAACCCATTCATGGTTTGGACAAGAACCAGAAACAAGATATGGAAACAATGAAACAATTAATGGAACGATAACTTTTGATAGCTCCAACAAGGTTTCATCATCAAACCCATCTATTAAACAAACCGGGTAGTGAAGATAATTGGCAAATACTTTCTCTGATGATGTTTTGGTTTTGAAGAAAACCAAATTAGGCGAATCAGACCTAATTTTAACTATGCTTTCAGCTGAAGGCTCTTTGCTTAAAGCTGTTGGTAAAGGTGCACGACGCCCAGGAAGTCAAATTGGAAGTCGGCTTGAGCTTTTTAATGCAGTGCATGTGCTATTCGCAAAAGGAAAAGGCCTAGATATAGCAAAAGAGGCTAGGCTTATTGAAAGATTCGACACTCTACAAATAGACCCTTTTCGTGCTGCCGCCGCATCTTGTGTATCAGAAATAGTTCTAAAAATCGCACAGCCAGAACTTGCTGTTTCAAAGCTATATGACATGACAAGGGCTTGCCTTAACGAGATTAACATCGCATCAGCTGATCAATTACCAATATTAGTTGCTGCATTTTTTTTGAAAGTGTCATCAATTACTGGCATGCGACCTTATTTTTCTATATGTGCTATATGCCAAACACCTATACCTGTTTTTGAATCTGATCAAAACATACTTTCAAGTTCTATTAAATACTCAGCGATTGATGGCGGCGCTTTATGCGATGAATGCTCAAGTGGGGTCGCGACAGAAAATCTAAGTGCAAATGTTGCAGCGTGGGCGAATTTTTCCTTAATGTCAACTTTTGCCGATATCTCTGAAAAGGGAGTTAGCGGTTTTATCGCATGGGATGTTCTTTATCTTGCACATACTTGGGTTCAAACACACTTAGGTTCAAAAATTAAATCTCTTACAGCTTTTAAAGATCTGTCCATTTCGTAATTTCTATTTGTTAAAGCGAACATACAGGGTTATAATTCACGGGCTGTTATTTACAGCCGATCGCCTGCTTGGCATACATGTTTCACCGCTTGTAAGCCCAGAGGTTGATTGATGGAAAGCGCAGAGCGCAAATACGCTATGTCAGAAAGGTGGAAGTTTTATGGGTAGTAAACTAAGCATTTCCAAAGAGAAAACCGCAGAGTTAATCAAAGAGTATGGCAAAACAGATACTGACTCTGGAAGTGCAGAGGTTCAGGTTGCAATTCTTACCGAGCGCATTCGTAATCTTACCGAGCATCTAAAGGTTCACAAGAAAGATAACCATACACGACGTGGCCTTATGCAGCTAATTGGTAAAAGACGCGGTCTTTTAAAGCATATCAAAGCTCGTAATATTGATGAGTATCGTGATTTAATTAAAAGGCTTGGTATCAGAGACAATATCTAAGTTTGGACTGATCGAGGCCCGCATTCAGCGGGTCTCGTTGTAGTTTATGGCAGGCGCTGCATAGGGTGGCGCCTGTCGTGTGCAAGCAGTTTGTTTGCACGAAGAAGCGTTTATGCAATGAGGCATAAACAATGTTAGGAGTTAATAGATATGACAAAAATTGTCGAAGAATTTGAACTTTATGGGAAAAGCTACAGACTAGAAACTGGTGAACTTGCAAAACAGGCTACAGGGGCTGTTCTTGCAACATGTGGCGATACCAGCGTTTTAGTTACAGCTGTTGTATCCAAACAGCAAAAAGACTATGACTTTTTTCCTCTAACAGTCGATTTCATCGAAAAAATGTATGCCGTTGGAAGAATTCCAGGCGGATATCTAAAGCGTGAATCTAAACCATCCGAAAAGGGCACTTTAACTGCCCGAATGATAGACAGACCAATTCGCCCAGGCTTTCCTGATGGATATAAAAACGAAGTCCATGTTGTGGTAACCACATTTGTAGCTGATGGCGAGAATCCACCGGACACTATTTGCGTTGCAGGTGCATCAGCTGCACTTATGGTAGGCGGAGCTCCTTTTGATGGCCCTTGTGCATGCGTTCGAATTGGACGTGATAAGACAACGGGTGAATTTATAGTTAATCCAACTTATGCAGAGCAAGAAAACTCTGATCTTGAGCTTACTATTGCGGGAACAAAAGACTACATCTCGATGGTAGAAGCTGGAGCAGATGAAATCACTGAAGATGACATGCTTAAAGCAATGGCATTTGCACAAGATGCAATTTCAGCTTTTTGCGACAAACAATCTGAGTTCATCGCAAAAGTTAACCCAACACCAATGGAATACAGCGTCCATGTTATTGATCCAGAAGTCGTATCAAGGGTTGATGCATACGCATCTGAGATGGAAACTGCGATTAGAAATTCCGATAAAGCAGCTCGTATCGCAAAGGTAGAAGAGCTTAAGGAAAGCATTACTCAAAACGACTTTACAGAAGATGAACGCAAGGAATGGGGATCTGATATTGCAGCTCAACTTAAGCTTTTAGAAAAGCATGCAATGCGCAAGATGATAATTGAAACAGGCGAACGCGTTGATGGACGTACCCCTGAAGAAATTCGTCCTTTATATATTGTTCCTGGATATCTTCCAAGAGTTCACGGATCAGGGCTTTTCCAACGCGGTCAGACTCAAGCGCTTTCAATTTGTACTTTAGGCATGCTAAATGAATGGCAGCGTCTAGATACAATTGAGCCAATAGAAGGCAAGCGCTACATGCATCACTACAACTTCCCACCATATTCAACAGGTGAAGTTGGGCGTATGGGGGCACCGAAGCGCCGCGAAGTTGGACATGGAGCTTTAGCAGAGCGTGCGCTATTACCGGTCATTCCTCAAGAAGATGAATTCCCGTATGCTATTAGAGTGGTCTCTGAGATTTTAGAATCTAACGGGTCATCGTCTATGGCGTCTACTTGTGGGTCTACCTTAGCCCTAATGGATGCAGGAGTTCCAATCAAAGCTCCGGTATCCGGTGTTGCTATGGGTCTTATTAAAGAAGGCGATGACGTTGTTGTTCTAACTGACATTCAAGGTATCGAAGACTTCTTAGGAGACATGGACTTTAAGGTTTGTGGAACAGAAGATGGCATCACGGCGCTTCAAATGGACAACAAGGCTAAAGGCTTATCAATTGAAATTTTGGCTAAAGCCTTAAGTCAGGCCAAGCTTGCCCGTGCAACAATCCTAGATGCAATGCTTGCAACTATTTCTAGTCCTCGAGATAACTTAAAAGCAACCGCTCCAAGAATTGAAACCATCCATATCCCAATTGAGAAGATTAGAGATGTCATTGGTTCAGGTGGTAAAGTTGTCCGTGGTATTCAGGACGAAACCGGTGCATCAATTGATATCCAAGAAGATGGCACAATTCATGTTGCAGCAGTAGATGGAATTGCTGGAGATGCTGCAAAACAGATGATTTTAGATATTGTCAAAGAACCTGAGGTTGGAGAGATCTACGACGGTGAGGTTGTAGGTATTAAAGACTTTGGTGCATTTGTCCGTTTAACCCCCAATAAGGATGGATTGCTTCATATTTCTCGTGTTGCAAATGGTCGTGTTGCAAAAGTTGAAGACGTGTTAGATCTAGGCGATATCGTTAAGGTTGAAGTATTAGAGGTTGATCCAAAGACCGGTAAGATTTCGCTTGATAGACTAGACAAACCAGATGCTCCAGCAGCATCCAATAGCCCAAGTGCTGCAGGTCATGCAAGACATGATGGTGATAGGCCACATCCGGGGCAGGGCATGCGCAAACCTAGACGCACACACCAGTCTTAAATTCAGTCTCAAGGTATAAAGATGATTAAAGTTGCTGTATGTGGATACTTGGGAAGAATGGGCTCTGCTACTTGTGATGTCGTATCTGATGCTCAAGATTTAGAACTCGTCTGTGGAATAGACCCTAATTCATCGACATCTGAAATCGATTCTACACACTCTGATATCAAGTCATATCAGAGTGTGTCTAGCGCACTTGATGCTGAAGATGTTGATGTTTTGGTTGATTTCACAAGACCTGATGCAGTGTTCGAAAATGTAAAATGCGCCTTATTAAAAGGCGTTAATTGCGTGGTAGGAACAACTGGTTTATCGACAGATGAACTAAAGGAATTAGCAAGCTACGCAAAAGACGATGCATGTCTGTTTTTTGCACCAAACTTTACAACAGGTGCTGTACTGATGATGGCCTTTGCAAAGGCAGCAGCACCATATTTCCCACAAGCTGAGATTATTGAATATCACCACTGCAATAAGCTCGACTCTCCATCAGGTACAGCTATACAGACTGCCCGTCTTATATCAGAGGCTCGAAACGGGCGCCCAAGTGAGGCTCCAGGACGCGAAACTGAAAGCGAAGAAGGTGCATGTGCAAGAGGTGCTCTAATCGATGGGATTCCGGTGCATTCGATTCGCTCGATGGGCTTTGTTGCTGATCAAGAAGTGATATTCGGTTCCTTTGGACAATCGCTTACGATTCGCCATACATCTTGGGATAGACAATCTTATATGCCAGGAGTACTTTTAGGAATTAGATCAGTGGTTGATAGTTCAGGGCTCGTTGTTGGACTAGATAGCTTCATGGATATTTAAACATTTCAGGGCTTTGAGCCATCTTTGAGCCATAAATGTTTAAATTTAAACGTATACGTAATTTCAAACTTGTTCAGAGTTTAAAAACATTGACGTTTAGGAGACATAATGCCAATGCTTAAACCAAGATTTGGTCACATGATTCCAGCAATGGTTACACCATTTGATGAAAACTTAGAACTCGATCTAAATAGAGCAGAAGAACTTTGTGACAGACTTGTAGTAAACGGTGCTGACGCTTTAGTAATCAATGGCACTACAGGGGAATCTCCAACAGTTTTTTACCCACAAAAAATCGAACTTTTCAAATCAGCAGTTTCTGCTGTTTCACATCGGGTGCCTGTTATTGCAAATGTTGGGGATAACTGCACTGAAGATACTGTCATGTTTGCTCGCGATGCCCAAAAACTAGGCGTTGATGCATTTATGTGTGTGGTTCCTTATTACAACAAGCCCCCACAAGAGGGCATATACATGCATTTCAAAACCATTGCAGACGCAGTTGATCTTCCTATAATTCTTTACAATATTCCAGGTAGATGTGTTGTCAATATGACAGCTGATACAACTCTTCGCTTAGCATCTGATTGCGAAAATGTGGTGGCTGTCAAAGAGGCTTCAGGCAATATGGAACAAATTGCAAGAATCATTGACAATGCACCAGATGGATTCGATCTTTATTCAGGCGATGATTCTGCAACATTCGACATTATGCGAATGGGCGGTGCAGGTGTAATTTCAACAATTGGAAATGTATGTCCTAGTCGCATGAAAGAAATCTGTGATCTTTGCGCAGCAGGCGATTGGGAAAAAGCGGCTGAAGAGAACAGGCGTCTTCTGCCGTTAATGGAAGGCCTTTTCGAAACATCAAATCCAATACTTGTGAAAAAAGCTTTAGAGCTTGTTGGTTTTCCTGTAGGAGGAGTTCGATTGCCCCTTATTGAGGCAACAGACGAGCAAACAAAACGACTGAAAGAAATAATGCACCAAACAGGTGTTTTAGACTAATCACATAATCACAAACGTGGCTATAAATATAGAATTTGAGAAATAGAAATGAACAATAGTAAGAACAACGATTCACAAAAACCCACTTCAAAAGCTGCAGAAAATGTATCTAAAGAAAAGAAAAAGACGAGCAGCTTTAAACATGTGAATATCGAAAGACATAGACCCCACTTAAGCAGAAACGAAAACTCCGCACAAGACGGGTCTGACTCAAAGCGTAGGCAACAAAACAAACAAGGCTATAAGCGAAATCAGCAACATAAACACAACCAAAAGAATAATCATCCAGATGCTCAGCTTGAGATTATTCCACTAGGTGGCCTCGATGCTATCGGAAAAAACATGACAGCTTTTGAATGCAATGGGGATTTATTGCTTGACGATGCGGGTCTTATGTTTCCAGACGATGACCATCCAGGCATTGACTTAATTCTTCCTGATTACACATATATTCTGGAAAACGCAGATAAGTTAAGAGGCATTGTAATTACCCATGGACATGAAGATCATACGGGATCTCTTCCATATCTTATAAAAGATCTAGATAGGCAAGTTCCTATTTATGCAACGAAAATGACCCTTGGATTAATTGAGGGTAAATTTGCTGAACACGGAATTAAAAACGCAAAGCTTATAGAGATAAAACCAAGAGACACCATAAAACTTGGCTGTTTTACCGTTAAAGCATTTTCAGTTAATCATTCAATTCCAGGAGCGATTGGGCTTTTTATAAAAAGTCCTGCTGGAAACGTTTTACATATGGGAGATTTTAAGCTCGACCAAACGCCAATCGATGGGATTGGAACTGATTTTGCTGCACTTGCAAAGTTTGCAGAAGAAGGAGTCGATCTTTTAATGAGTGACTCCACTAACGCTAATAATCCGAACTTCACTCCATCTGAGGCCGTTGTGGGGGAAGCATTAAATCAGATAATTGCCGCTGCAAAGGGCAGAGTGATCATCGCATCATTTGCAAGCCATATACATCGTATGCAACAAATATGTGATGCAGCAGTAGCAAATGGACGCAAAGTTGTAGTTACAGGGCGTTCAATGATCCAAAACACCGATATCGCGAGGCGCCTTGGATATCTCAAAATTGATGATAACAACCTGATTGATGCTTATGAACTTAAAGATATTCCTCCAGAAAATGTTGTAATCATGTGCACGGGCTCACAAGGTGAGCCGCTTTCTGCTTTATCTCGTATAGCAAACGGTGAACATAAAACTATCGAGATGGAAAAAGGAGACACAGTAATTATTTCTGCTACTCCAGTTCCTGGAAACGAAAAAGCGGTAACTAGGGTAATTAATACACTTGCAAAAATTGGTGCTGATGTATACGACAAATCAAGAGCGCAAGTACATGTCTCTGGACACGCCGGTGCAGAGGAACTGAAACTTGTTTTAAGCATTGTAAAACCCCGGGCGTTCATGCCGGTACACGGCGAAGCAACGCATTTGCGAGCGCATGCAAAACTTGCTGCTGCAACAGGGATCGCAGAAGAGAATATCTATATCCTCGATAACGGGGATTCACTTCTCTTGTCTAACAAAGGTATTAAAAGAGGCGAAGGCGTACAGAGTGGAATCGTGTATGTTGATGGACTTTCTGTAGGCGATACTTCACAAAGTGTTCTTGATGAGCGCAATGAACTAGGAAATCAAGGTTTTGTAAGTATGGCCTGTGCTATTAATTTCAAAAAGCGCATGATTGTTTCTTCTCCAATCATTGAAATGCACGGAATATCTGGTGGAGATGATGACTATCTATCAAATCAGGTAACTGATACTGCAGCTTCTGCTGTTAAGAAAGCTTTGTCAAAAGACGGATTTAGCATAAGAGAAGTCAGAAAAGCCGCACGAGATGCTATATCTTCTATCATTTGGGAAAGAGCAAAACAAAAACCGATGATCGTAATAAGCCTAATCGAAGTCTGAGGCATGGCAAAAATCTAAATGAAGTTGATATAATCCAATTTAGATAACTTATATACACAGAAAGCATTCCAAAAACACAGTTTAAACGCAGTAAAAGGAGCAGGGCGTGGCCCGCAAGTCGCAACAAGAAAAAGATTCAAAATCCAAGGCACAGGATAAGCCGAAGCCAACAGCGCGCAAGCGACATACGCCAAACAAAGCGGATGAGGATTCTGGTCGCATTCTCGATGAAACCACAAAGCGTGATATTGCTGGCATAATATTCATAATATTTGCAATTGTCTTAATGATTCTTGCAGTGATGCCAGAAGACAGCGCATTGGTAAGCGGTGCTACTTCAAGGTTTCTTCATCTTACCTTTGGCGTTGGTGCCTATATGCTCCCTGTTTTTTTGTTAGCAATTGGATTTACATTTCTTTACAGAAGCCAAAAACAGCGCATGCCTGTACGAGCTGCAATTGGACTTTCGATACTTTTTATCGCGCTTTTAGGATTTATCGCTTTATTTTCTCCTATCAGTGTTCTTGGGCAAAATGATTTATCGCTTCTATTTTTAAGCTCAACACTTGTATCTTTTGGAGGATATATAGGCGCCGCGATCGCATGGGGCGGCATTGCTCTTTTTGGACACATTGTTACAGGTGTCTTACTCGTTGGAGCCATGATTGTAGGCATAGTAATTGTTGGGTTTTCTGTATCAAAACTAGTTGAATCAATACGAAAGAAAAAACAAGAACTAATCGAAAGAAGAAAAAGTCAGTCTCTTGAAGAGAGACCATCCTTCTTTCAAGCAAGAGTGCGTCGCGCTCCAGATCAAGCACAGATCGCTATAAATACCCACGATAGTTCTCAACAAGATCCAAGTATTAACAATCAGTACGACGACATGGATCTTGTTAATACAGATGGGCAAACACGGCCGCTTATGCGACTTCAGCCAACATCTACAGATGCAAGACGAAGACTAGGAACAAATAGGGGATATGAAAGCGTTAAACCCGCTGATATAGGTGATGATGAATTCAGGTTATCTAGACCTTATCGATATGATTCATACAATGCCACTTACAATGAATCATATGATGATTTACCCGATGATCCATACAGCGATTTTAATAGTTTTAATGATGAAGATTATCAATTAGACCATAGAACAATTCCAGTCAGAACAAATAGAAGCGAATACAACTTAGTTGAGCTTGCTGAAAGAGACGTTTATGCAGAAGATTCAACAGGAGGTGCTCATAATCTTGGAGGGTTTTCGCTTCCAATAATAGGTCGTGCTGCGCAATCAGAACGCATTGTTCCTTTACACGATAAGACAAATTGGGTTGAGAGTAGACCGCTTACAGATAATAGGGATTTCCAGAGTTTTGATTTTGAAGACGCAAAGTTCGATGATCATTTTGAATCTGACGACTATGAATTTGATGATTATGAGTCAGATGATTATCGTGAACTGAATGATGATATGTCTGCTGCACCTTTTGATTTCAACCCTGCAACAGACATATCATCTACACCCAAACCAAAAGGCCATTATGTCCATATTGACCCTGAGCTGTTAGTAGGAGATACATTCACATCTAAAGACACTACGCCAGCTGATATAAAACAAGAAAGCCCAGATAAACAAGCGAGTAGTCTAGCTGGAACTGACATTGAAACAAGTAAAGAACTTAAGCCCCATAAAGAAAAGCCAGTATCCAAGCAAAAAGAGAAAACAGTATCAAAGCCAAATACAAAAAAGCTCAAGCAATATCGTGAAGAGCGTAATGGTTTTAAGCTCCCGTCTTTTGATTTACTGGCAAGTAATAAAAGTAAATCCGGATCTTCTGCAACTGACGTTGAACTTTCCAATACAGCTCAAAGGCTTCAACAAACCATTGCTGATTTTGGCATCAACGTAAATGTGGTCGGGTGGGTGGCAGGACCTACTGTAACTCTTTTTAAAATTGACCTTCCATCAGGTGTTAGAGTCAGCCGAATAACAGCCCTAAATGATGATATTGCACTTGCGCTGGCTGCTCCTGGGGTACGCATTTTTGCACCAATTCCAGGAACTAACCATGTAGGCATTGAGGTGCCTAACGATACTCGTCAAACAGTTTTTCTTAAAGACGTTTTAAAAGATGCAAAAGATGGTCCTTTAGAAATTGCTATTGGAAAAGACGTTGAAGGCAATTCAATAGTATCTGATCTTGCTAAAATGCCCCACCTATTGATAGGCGGCACAACAGGCTCGGGTAAATCGGTTTCAATAAACGCAATGATAATGTCGATACTTATGCGCGCAACCCCTGATGAAGTTCGCTTTATCATGGTAGACCCCAAGCGCGTTGAGTTCTCGCCATATAACGGAATTCCTCATCTTTATGTTCCTGTAGTCACTGAACCAAAAGAGGCCGCAAGCGCTCTTTCTTGGGGAGTTGCAGAGATGGAAAGACGGCTTAAGGTCTTGAGTAAAATCGGAGCCAGAAACATCCAACAATACAATGCAAGAGTTGATGCAGGGGAAGTTGATGAAGATGGGTGCGAACTTGAACGCATGCCATACATTGTTATCATCATTGATGAGTTAGCGGACCTGATGATGAATGTTGGAAAAGAGGTTGAGGCCTCGATTAGTCGTATTGCACAACTTGCACGTGCGGCAGGGATTCATTTAATTGTCGCTACGCAAAGACCATCAACCAACGTTGTTACAGGGCTTATCAAAGCAAATATTACGAATAGAATTGCATTTAATGTTGCATCTGGAATTGATTCACGCGTCATATTGGATACACCTGGAGCTGAGAACTTAATTGGATTAGGGGATCTTCTGCTCTCTAAACCAGAAATTCCAAAACCTCAAAGAATCCAAGGATGCTATGTATCAGAAGCTGAAATTAATGCGGTAGTGAATGCTATCAAGGATCAAGCAGTTCCTGAATACCACGATGAAATACTCAAGACAAATGTGTTTTCAATAGGCGACACCAATCCTCACGGAGGATCAAGCTCTGCAGATGATCCGCTTGTTTGGGAGGCAGCTGAGATCGTTGTATCAAGTGGTCTTGGCTCTACTTCAAGTATCCAACGCCGATTAAAGGTTGGATACGCTAGAGCAGGCCGTATAATGGATCAATTAGAAGAAAAGGGGATAGTTGGATCACAAAATGGTTCAAAACCCCGTGAAGTGCTTGTAGATGAAATGGAGCTTGAAACTTTAAAGGCATTTGAGGCACAAGATATTGCCTAATTGTCTTTAAGTCAGCCAAGCCTTTATATAAAACTTGGACATTGGAGCGCATTTGATTTACGACAATATGAATTACGGACAGATGCTTCGAGCCGCGAGAGAGCGCAATGGTCTCGATGTCGTAACAATGTCTAGACGCCTTCACATCAGGCCAGATATTTTGAATGCTATAGAGAACTCTGATTTTGAAAAGATCCCTGCTAGAGGGTACGCTAAAAACATGGTTCGAGCTTACGCTATGCAGGTTGGACTTGATCCACGCATGATCACGGATATGTTTCTTGAAGACATGCAAGCATACGAACTTGGAAATGTACACTTTGGCGATGATCTACAAGCAAGAGGGCAAAGATCCCCGCGACAAGCCTCTACTCAAAGAAGTAGCCGAGATCGCCAGCGATCTACAGCAGGACGTAGATCTGCCAGTTTCTTAGATGACTACGATTCGGGTATGTCAGGTTCGTTGTCTGAACCTATGCGACAAACCAACTCAAGATCATATGATCTCAATAGTCGTCAACATAGCTCTAATATCCGTTCACAAAGAGTGCCACAACGAAGTCGCAGTGTTGGAACCGTGCATCAGTCTTTTACAACAGGGGGTCCTTTATCATCTTCTAGGGGTGCAGTTAGAGGAAGCAGCCAAAGCCTAGCCTCTAGATTAAATTTGCCAATACTAATAGCAATATGCGCAGTAGTTATCATTGTGATTGCAATTATTGTTGTTGTATTTAATGGAAATCGACAAACAGTAGAAGATGTTCCAGATATTCCAATTTCAGGACTTACTAATACAGCAAATCCTGAAGAAAACGCGCAGGCAGATATAACTCCCACAAGACCAGAATATGTTGTATTTGAATATTCGGTTGAAAGCGGAAATGAGTCTTGGATAGAAGTTTATGAAAATGGTTCTAGTGAGCCCTCGTTTGCAGGTGTAGTTGAAGGGCCAGATAGCAAAACATTTGATGTTACAGACACTCTCCGTTTCCGTACAGCCAATCCAACTCCTGTTAAGTGCACTCTTGATGGACAAGAAGTACAACTTACCAAAGATGCTGATAGTGGATATTACAGCTACACTGTTGATTTCGAAGAATATCTAACAGATTGGGAAATCGAGCACAACATCATTCCAACAGGTAATACTTCAGTTGGTAATAACGGAAATTCAAACAGTAATTCTGGTAATTCAAATACAAATACTGGAAACAGCTCAAGAAGTAGTTCGAGTAGTTCAACAAATTAATCAAACGAAAACTAATTTAAGCTATTACAAATGAAAGGATAATTAACATGGCAAAAGAATGCAGCTTTGATATTGTTTCACAGGTTGATATGCAAGAAGTTGATAATGCATTTCAGCAATGCAAAAAGGAACTATCGCAGCGCTATGACTTAAAAGATCAAGACTGCGATATTGAGCTTGATAAGCAAAAGCACGAAATGACTGTAACAGGGCCATCCGACTTTGTTGTAGGGCAAGTAATAGACATAATTTCTTCCAAACTTGTTAAAAGAGGCATCGATTTACAAGCTGTAAAATGGTCAGATCCTCAATCCATATCGGGCGGCAGAGTAAAGCGTACCGGTGACATCATAAGTGGGATCGATAAAGATACGATTACGAAAATCAACAAGGAATTAAAGTCACTTAAGATGAAGATCAAGTCTCAAATTGAAGGAGATAAGATCAGGGTGTCATCAGCATCTAGGGATACTTTGCAAGATGTAATCGCGCATCTAAAAGCACAAGATTACGGAATTCCACTTCAATTTGTAAACTACAGATAATCGTTTAGGGCATCTTTACAGTGGACAATGGCTCTTTGAATGAAAGTCGACCCTGCAAAAACAGGGTTTATATAGATACGCTTGGATGCGCAAAAAACTCTGTGGATTCAAGCAAAATGGAAGCTCTCTTAATAGATGCTGGGTACAAGATCGCAGATACGATTGATGATTGCGACGTGGCAATCATCAATACCTGTTCATTTATTCAAAGCGCAACAGAAGAAAGTATCGATGCTATACTTGATGCGATAAATTATGAGCGCAATGTTCCCGTTGTAGTATCGGGATGTATGCCATCTCGCTTTGGAGACGATCTAATAGATGCACTTCCAGAAGTTTCAGAATTTGTTGGATGTTCCGACGAGGGCTCAATTGTATCTGTAATTGAACGACTAATTGGAAAGCCTGATGGTAAAGATAAAGGCCATGTTGAACAAAATTCGACATGGGAATACGTAAAAATATCAGATGGCTGTGACAGGTTTTGCTCTTATTGCACAATTCCGTTTATTAGAGGTAGATATAAAAGCTTTTCTGAAGAGTCGATTCTTAAAGATATACAAAGCGCTGTAGCAAGAGGTGCAAAAGAGATTATTCTCATTGGGCAGGATACAGGTATTTGGGGACATGATCTTGTACCACCATCTAACCTTGCAACTCTTTTAAAGCATGTATCTGAAATGTTTCCTGAAACATGGTTTAGGGTCATGTATATACAACCTGAAGGAATCACGGATGAATTACTTGAAGTTATCGCAGGCAATGACAATGTCTGTAATTACTTAGATATTCCTATTCAGCATGTATCAACTCGAATCCTAAAAGATATGAACAGGGCAAGCAGTATCGTTGACTATGCAGCTCTTTCCAACATGATTAGAGAAAAACTCGCCCCTGTGTGTCTTAGAACTACGGTGATGGTTGGATTTCCAAAAGAGACCGAAGAAGAGTTTGCAGAACTAGTAGATTTTCTTCAAGAAGGATATTTCGACTATGTTGGTGTATTTGCATTTTCTCCTGAAGAGGGAACTTTGGCATACAAAATGGATGGCCAAATAGATGACGATGAAAAAGCTTATAGAGAATCAGTTGTTAGAGATATAGCTGATGCTGTAGGGGCGTCATTTACATCTTCTTTTATTGGGCACAATATAGAAATCCTCGTTGATGGTGCAGAGGAAGACGGACAATTAGTAGGACACTCGAAATACCAAGCTCCTGAAGTGGATGGCGTCACTTTTGTCGATGAAGGCAATCCATTCCAAATAGATTTATACGAAATAGAGGATACGCTGTTGTTTGACATGGAAGGAACAGCTGTTGTCAGAAATTAATCCAGTTAAGCGCATATGGACGCCAGCAAATATTGTGACACTGATCAGGATTTGTCTAGTTCCTGTATTTGTTGTCATCTTGCTAAGCCCTTGGCCTGTTTGGTTAGGACTTCATGACCTTGTAAGCGATCAGGTTAAATCAATAATCGCTGTTTTAGTCTTTGTGATTATCTCTTGTACAGACTGGCTAGATGGTTACTTAGCACGCAGTAGAAACGAAGTGACTAATTTTGGTAAATTTGTAGATCCTCTTGCGGATAAAATCCTAGTTATAGCTGCACTTTTAGCACTTATCGAACTGCAGGTACTTCCTAGTTGGCCCGTGCTCATAATACTCATTCGTGAATTTATTGTTGCGGGAATTAGAATGATCGCTGCCGCTGAGGGTAAAGTTATTGCAGCTAGTTGGTACGGAAAAGCTAAGACCGTTACGCAAATTATCGCCGTAGTTTTATTTATGATTAAGTACGCGGTGAATCCATATCCAGAGATTGACCCTTTGAGTAACCCTCTATATTTGATTTCATGGGTCTTCATGATCATAGCCCTCATACTTACAGTTGTTTCTATGGTGGACTACATAGCAAAATCTAAATCACTCTTTAAGGGTGAAAAAACTACAACTAATGCATCTGATATGACAGTTGATCCTTGTTATGAAGAGTCCGCTAAACAATCTGATATGCAATCTGATGTAATAGAGCCCACTAAAGAACTTTTGTTAAAACTCGCGACCTCGGTCATTAAAAAGGCAACTGAAAAAAATATAACTATTGGAACTGCTGAAAGTCTCACAGGTGGTCTTATCGCTGCAGAACTTACATCAACTCCAGGTAGTTCTGCAGCCTTTAAAGGATCTGTCGTAAGTTATGCGCTTTCAGTAAAAGAAGCCTTACTTGGTGTGAATGGAGTTTTACTTAAAAAAGATGGCGCTGTAAACAAAGAAACAGCTCTAGAGATGGCGCTAGGCGCCAAAGAAAAGCTTGGATGTAACCTCTGTGTGTCTGTGACAGGAATTGCAGGACCTGGTGGTGAGGAGCCTAATAAGCCTGTAGGAACTGTATTTATGGGTTTGGTTTTCAATAATCAATCAACCGTCAATGAATTCCACTTTAAAGGGTCCAGGGACACCGTCAGAGAGAAAACAGTAGCTGCAGCACTTCTTGCAATAGATGATGTTCTGTCTTCTTGCTAAAAGCTTTGATCTAGCGCAAAATGATGCACATTCTGTTAAGAATTTGAAGCAGTTTGACATCATGTGGCTTAAGAATACCTTCGTAAATCAAATGAATTAGATAGAAAATCGATCCAAAAATAAATAATCAAACGCTAGAACGAAACAGATATCTGTGAGATGTAAAAGCTAGAATCTATATTGCATCAGATACCGAAACAACATACCATTTAATTGACAAGCATACATTTGTTCGTATAATTGTTTTCGATCGAATATATGCAGCAAAAACAATAGGAGCTTAAATGGCACAGTCAAAAGAAGAGTTGCTCAAAAGTACTACTGAACAAATACAGAAGAAATTCGGTCATGGCGCAATCATGAAGCTTGGTGAAAGCGATACTGATTTAAATATCGGAGTCATACCAACAGGTGCATTGCCGCTAGATATCGCTTTAGGAATCGGAGGAGTACCAAAGGGAAGAATTATTGAGATCTATGGCCCAGAATCCTCTGGAAAAACAACCCTTGCCTTGCAAATCCTAGCTGAATGTCAGGCGCAAGATGGCGTTGTGGCTTTTATTGATGCAGAGCATGCACTTGATCCAATTTATGCAGCTCGTTTGGGCGTAGATATAGACGAGGTGTTGATATCACAACCGGACACAGGTGAACAGGCGTTAGAAATCTGTGACATGCTCGTAAGGTCTGGCGCAGTTGATTGCATAGTTATTGATTCTGTTGCAGCCTTGGTACCAAGAGCTGAAATTGAAGGTGAAATGGGAGATGCCTCTGTTGGTCTTCAGGCAAGGCTTATGTCACAAGCATTAAGAAAACTTGCTGGATCGCTTTCAAAATCAAACACTACATGCATTTTCATCAATCAGCTACGTGAAAAAATTGGTGTTATGTTTGGAAGTCCAGAAACAACAACTGGCGGCCGTGCACTGAAATTCTTCTCTAGTGTCAGAATTGATATAAGACGATTTGACACCATAAAACAAAATGGGGAAGCCATCGGAAATCGTGTTCGCGCAAAAATTGTTAAAAATAAAGTTGCTCCGCCATTTAGACAAGCTGAATTTGATCTCATGTATGGAGAAGGCATTTCAAAAGAGGGTTGCATTATTGACATGGCAGTCGAATGTGGAGTTGCCAAGAAAAGTGGCGCTTGGTATACATATGGAGAAGAGCGTTTAGGACAAGGCAGGGAAGCTGCAAAACAAACCCTTCGTGAAAACCCTGAGATCAGAGATGAAATTGAAGCAAAAGTCAGGGAATTTTATAGTATCAATCCTGCCGACGCTGAGACAATCCAAGCAAAATCAGGCTCTGATGAAATTGCCCAAGAAGATACGGTTGAATTTGAATAGCTTGAGAATTCAATAATTTATAGAGTAGCTAAGAATAAAACCTTAGATTCTAAGAGACGTCCATGACTGACCACGATGATGCGTTAATGCCACATAATTCTAGTTTTGATGAAGCAAAACCAACTGAAGGTATGAAAGCAGCATATTCAAAAGTGTTAAGGAGTATTAGCGCATCTGAGCAATCCACGGAAAAGCTTAAAAAGAAACTAGTTTTAGCAGGCTTTAGCGATAATGAAATTGAATACGCCTTAAACAAAGCGGTTGAGATAGGAGCTGTTGATAATAGGCGTTATTCAGAATGTCTTATTAGAATGACCATTTTTCAAGGTAAAGGTCTATCAGGAGCTCTTAAAGAAATACAAAGCTTAGGAGTTGATCCATATTCTCTTGAGTCTTATGAAGAATATCTGGAACTGGGAGAAAATGCTGACTTTGAACGAGCACTAGAATATTTAGAAAATCATCCACCTAGAGCGAAAAACATACGTGATTCTGCCTTTAGGAAGCTTTTTTCAAAAGGATATTCAGTAGATGTGTGTACAAGGGCTGCTAAAAGCTTCACCGAAAAGGTAAATAATTACAATAATGTATAATTATTGTAATTCGAGTTTGCTGCCGATTTAGGCATTGAATATATATCAATTGAATAATCAATCCTTGAACAAAGCAGGGGGCTCGAAGTTGGCATATGCCAACTTTTATTTTTTATAGCGACCGTTCAAACGCGGTATGAAAGTGAGCAGGAATGGAAATATTACCAATCGTCATTGCAGTGATAGTTGGTCTTGTTGTTGGAGTTGTAATCGCAATTGTTTACAACAATGCAAGAGGCAAGAATGCTGTCAGTGAAGCAATGACAATAAAAGAAAATGCAAAAAATGAAGCTGAGCTTATGGTAAATAATGCAAAGGCTCAAGTAGAAAACTTAAAGAAAGAAGTTGAAATTGAGGCTAAAGATAAAGCGCTAAAGTACAAACAAGAAATTGAAGAAGAGAATAAAGACAGACTTCGTGAAGTTAGAAATGCTGAAAATAGGTTAAACCAACGTGAAGAATCATTAGAGCGTCGTGTCGAGGCTTTAGATACCAAAGAACACCAGCTATCTTCTATACAGGGTCAACTTGAAAAACGAAGCCATGAATTAGAAGAGCAACAGCAAGAAGTATCTGCTCGCTTAGAAAAAGTTGCAGGAATGTCACCTCAAGAGGCCAAGGAAGAACTTCTTGAGGGTATTCGCGATGAAGTTACTCACGATTCAGCAATGATCATCAAAGACGTAGAGACTAGAACTAAAGCAGAAGCGGATAAAAAAGCTAGAGAGATTCTAAGTCTTGCAATTCAAAGGGTCGCTGCTGATCATTCAAGTGAAAACACCGTTTCAACGATACATATCCCTAACGACGATCTTAAAGGAAGAATTATCGGTCGTGAAGGTAGAAACATTAGGTCATTTGAACAACTCACTGGCACAAACCTCATTATTGATGACACTCCTGAATGTGTGACGATTTCATGCTTTGATCCTGTAAGACGTGAAATCGGTAGAATTACTATGGAAAACCTCATCGCCGATGGACGTATACATCCTGCACGAATTGAAGAGATGTATGACAAAGCTGTTAAGTTTGTAAATGAGAGAGTTCAAAAGGCAGGCGAACAAGCAGCCTTTGATGCTGGTGTCCATGACTTGCACCCTGAATTAATTCACACATTAGGACGCTTGCTTTACAGAACTTCTTATGGACAAAACGTACTAAATCATTCCTTAGAAGTAGCTTATCTTGCTGGTGTTATGGCATCAGAGCTTGGACTTGACCCAATTTCAGCAAAACGTGCTGGTCTTTTACATGACCTTGGCAAAGCAGTAGATCATGAAGTTGATGGAAGCCATGCGGTACTCGGTGCAGATCTCGCTCGCAGATTTGGAGAAAAACCAGAGATAGTACACGCTATTGAGGCTCATCATGAAGACGTAGAGCCCAACTCCGTGCTAGACGTTCTAATACAGGCTGCAGATGCGGTTTCGGCTGCGCGTCCTGGGGCACGTAAAGAAACATTAGACGCATACATTAAACGCTTAGAAAAACTTGAGGAAATCGCTAATTCGCATGATGGTGTTGAACGCACATATGCAATCCAAGCAGGACGCGAAGTTCGTGTTATGGTTTCTCCAGAAGTTGTTAGTGAAGATTCCTCAATCGTTTTAGCGCATGAGATAGCAAGTCAAATTGAAAACGAGATGCAATACCCGGGGCAGGTAAAGGTGGTAGTTATCCGGGAGAGCAGAGCTGTTGATTACGCGAAATAGTGACAACAAATCACTTGCTAGCTTTATAGACAATGTCTGCACTGAAGATCATTTCAGAATAGAGACAGATCTAGGTGATGGATTTTATAAACTTAGAAGCTCTGAAGCTGAAAGACGTCAAGCGGCCCAAGATATTCGCTCGTCTGAAGATGTTTTGATTGAGCTTTTGCGCAATTCAAGAGATGCTGGCGCAAAGCATATATTTGTGGCTTTATCGAAATCGGGAAATGAACGGGATATCGTAGTTTTAGACGATGGATGCGGTATCCCCAAATCCATGCAAAAGCGCATATTTGATCCAAGGGTAACCTCTAAGCTAGACACTGCTCATATGGATAAATGGGGTATGCATGGACGAGGTATGGCACTGTACTCAATAGCAGAAAACTCACGTGAAGCTAAGGTAGCATATTCAGGGATAGGGCTTGGATGTTCAATAAAGGCAACGATTGACCTTGATTCATTGAGCGAAAAAACCGACCAATCTACGTTTCCAAAATTTGAAGAAATAGATGGCGTATATACAATGCGAGGTCCTAAAAATCTGCTTCGATGTGTTGCGGAATTCGCGTTAGAGCACAGACATGATGTAGTCGTCTATGTGGGTTCATTTACGGAGGTCGCAAGTACTCTTTACGAATACAGTATGTCCCTTACATCTGCTTTCAAAAGAGCATTTGGTGATGAAGAACAGAAATCCACCGTCATCCAGTGCCTTGCATTTGCTAAAGACCCCGAAGAGTTTGCAGATATATGTAATAAATTAGCTATACCAGTATCTGCAAGATCAGCAAGAAGAATTATTGATGGGGATATAGAGTCACTTCCATCTCTTATGGAACGCATTGAATCGGAATCTTTTAACAATAGTCAGAATATCGGAAGTGACCAACGCTTGAAAAAGCCTAAAGGAAATAGGGGGCTTGCATTAAATGGCTCCACTGGTAACTTTGATGACAGTAAGGTCAAAGTAAGTCTTTCAGATAAAGAAATGCAATCGTTTAAAGATTCACTTTTAAAGGCGTACGACGATGTAGCTGATGCTTTTTATTTATCAAAGGATATAGAACCCTTAATATCAATAAAAACCGGTTCAATTACAGTTGAATTTCCATTGATCGAGCGTGATTGATCCCAAATCGTTGTCATATTGCAACGATTTGTTACTAAACATATAATTCAGGTAACTAGCTTCACGTTCACTCAAATTATGAGCAACGCAGCATATTTGATGTAAAAAACGAATTAAGGGACTGAAGTGTCAAACGATGCCAAAACAGAGATTGGATGCCTGAAGGTTTCCTCAAAATCATCGCCAGCATCTGTTGCAGGCGCCATTGCCGGAATGATTAAAGATGGCTCTAATGTTGAAATCCAAGCTGTAGGGGCTGGTGCTGTTAACCAGGCTATTAAGGCTATCGCCATTTCTAGAGGATTTCTTTCACCCGTAGGTATCGAAATTGTATGCATTCCTTCTTTTGCAGACATCGTTATTGATGGGGAATACCGTACTGCAATTCGTTTTACCGTAGAACCTAGAAATGCGATTTCCCAAGTGGTTACAAGCGCAGAGAGCGCTTAACCTAAATCAAATATTTGTTGAGCTCGATTAAATCAAATGTCTTTTAATCTCCAAGGAACAACTTATTGCATCCAGACTTTTGGATGCCAAATGAATAAACATGACTCTGAACGAATATCGGGCATTTTAGAATCCCTTGGATCTTATGCAGTGAAAACTCCAAACGAAGCAGACATCGTGGTGTTTATGACATGCTGTGTTCGTGAAAGTGCCGATACAAGATTATTTGGCCATGTTTCATCATTAAAAAACATGCCATTACGTAAAAACACACCATTTGAAAAACGTATTATCGCAATTGGGGGATGCATAGGGCAGCGCGATGGTGAGAAGCTCTTCCAAGATATGCCGTTTGTTGATATTGTTTTTGGTACTTCAAATATAGCTATGCTTCCGCAATTATTACAAGCATCTCTATCAGGCAATACCAATATTTGTTTAACCGAAGAAGACACAACTAGTTTTTCTACAGACCTGCCAACAATACGGGAAAAACCATGGGCAGCTTGGGTTCCGATTACCGTTGGTTGCGATAATTTTTGTACGTATTGCATCGTTCCATACGTTAGAGGCAGAGAACGATCACGCACTATTGAAGACATAGTTTTAGAGTGTGAAAAATATGTCATTGACGGAGTAAAAGAAATCACGTTACTTGGTCAAAATGTCAATTCATATGGACGTGATTTATATGGAACTCCACACTTTGCGGAAATATTGGAAAAAGTTGACGCTACAGGAATCGAGCGACTCAGATTTGCAACAAGTCATCCTAAAGATTTATCAGATGACGTAATAGAAAAATTTGCAACACTAAAATCATTGATGCCCGCATTGCATCTACCAGCTCAATCAGGCTCAAATGATGTTCTTAAAAGAATGCACCGAAAATATACAAGGGAACACTATTTAGAGCTTGTTAAAAAACTTAGACAAATAAGACCAGACATTGCTCTTTCGACAGATATTATCGTCGGATTTCCAGGAGAGACCGAGAGAGACTTTCAAGACACTTTAGCCTTAGTTGAAGAGGTCGGATATTCTCAAGTATTTACCTTTATATATTCACCAAGAGAAGGTACGCCTGCGGCAAATTGGCCAATAGAGGCAACTGATGAAGATATTCAGCATCGATTTAATAGGCTTTTAAAAGCGGTGGAAAACGGCGCTATTGCAGTAAACAGACAAGATGTTGGAACAACTCAACCCGTACTTATAGAAGGTGTCTCAAAAAAGAATCCGGGTAGAATAAGCGGAAAGACACCAAAGAATCAAACTGTACATATCGAAATTCCTGAAGGTTATACAGCAAAAGACTTTTCTGGAAAAGTTGTCTCTGTAAATATCACACATGCTGCCACTTGGTATTTAGAAGGCGCACTAAAGAACAATGATGAATAATTCATTGAGCTTGTATTCTGAATATTCTCAGCCATTTTGTATCTGTATAACAGGCCCTACTGCTACAGGTAAATCAGATATCGCTCAAGGTGTTGCAAAAACACTAAACACAAGCGTTTTAAGTGCTGACTCAATGCAGGTATACAAAGGAATGGATATAGGTACTGCAAAGGTACCTGTAAATGAACGTATAGTTTCACATTTTGGAATCGATCTTGTTGATCCTGGAGAGGAATACTCTGCGTCCTTATATCAGCTTTATGCTAGAAAGCATATCCATCAAAATTTTGATCAAGGTCGTATAAGTGTTATGTGCGGAGGAACTGGATTCTATATTCGTGCAGCTATTGATGATTACGACTTTGCAAAGGGCGCTCAAAAAGAAAATCCTGTACGCGAAAAATACCAAGTATTTTATGAAAAGAACGGCAAGCAGGCTGTATGGGACAAGCTTTTTCAACTAGATCCAAAAAGCGCAGAGATCATACATCCAAACAATACTAAAAGAGTAATTAGAGCCTTGGAGATGTTTGAGGCAGGCGAGAGCTATTCAAAGCGCGCAGGTGCCCTAGCATCAATAAAACAAGTCATTCCATGTGTAATGATTGGGCTTGATATGGATAGAGATATATTGCGCACACGGATTGCGAGTCGCGTTGATCAAATGTTTGAAGCGGGACTTGTAGATGAAGTTGAAACACTCATAAATTCAGGTTTCAAGGATGCCGTAACTTCAATGCAGGCTATTGGATATAAAGAAATCGTTGATGCATTGGATGGGAAATGCACAATGGATGAAGCGCATCATCAGATCATTTCATCGACTAGGAAATATGCTAAAAGACAACGTATATGGTTTCGTAAAGATAAGCGAATTCATTGGATGGATTCTGATAAAACATCTTTCGAAGAAATAATAGACAAAACATTGAAAATTGCAGAAAAAGAGATGGACTCACTATCCTAGATAAGGATTAACTTTCAGGGGGATAAATGAAACTTGAGTTTGTAAAAATGAGTGGCCTTGGAAATGATTTTGTTTTTATAGACGACTTATCAGATGAAATAGAACTCACGAGCGAAAATGTCGCACATTTATGTGATAGACACTTTGGTATTGGAGCTGATGGCGTAATTCTCGTAAGACCACCAAAAGAGCAAGGCTCAATTGCATATATGCACTACATAAACTCAGATGGATCACTTGCTCAAATGTGCGGCAATGGTGTTCGTTGCTTTGCAAAATATCTCGTTGATAGGGGATTTGCGCCTGAAGATGGCTCTCAAATTACAGTAGACACCCTTGCAGGTCCTAGGCGTATTGAATACACAACCGAAAAACATCGTCTCATAAATGCAACAGTTGATATGGGAAAGCCCATTCTTATCCCAGATGAAATTCCTGTCACACTAAAAGCCAACTCAACATGCAAGATAACAGACGATGAAGAAACACCTTGTGTGGCTGATGAAATTATTGAATCTCCCTGGGGAGATTTTCGTTTTACATGTGTGTCAATGGGAAATCCACATGCTATTTGCTTCATTGATGATGAAAATTCAGTGCCAAAAGATCTTTACGGTATTTCGCTTAAGGACTTTGATGTAGACAAAATAGGATCTTTTTTTGAATCAAGTCCAGTTTTTCCAGAAAAAACAAATGTTGAATTCGCTGTTAAAACATCAGATGGAATTCGTTTTAGAGTTTATGAACGAGGGTGTGCAGAAACGTTAGCATGTGGCACAGGAGCATGTGCAACTTTGGTTGCAGCTGCTACAACAAACAGATCATCACGAAAAGAAAAGGTTTCTCTTCCTGGCGGGGATCTTTTTATCGATTGGTCTACAAATGGACATGTATTTATGACAGGATCTGCTCTTGAAGTCTTCAGTGGAGAAGTATTTATTTAATGCCCGTAGATAAAACATTTGAAATAGCCGATACAGCAGAAACTCCAGAACGAGGGATTCTTGTTGGAATAAAACGACCGGATATAAGCTATAACCTTGAAGCCACACTTTCTGAGCTTGAAAGGTTGGCTCATACAGCTGGCGTTCAAGTGGTAGACACCACCTATCAACGTCTTGATAAACCGAATCCCGCAACATTTATAGGATCAGGAAAAGCAAAAGAAATCGCAAAGTTATGCGATGAGTTGAATGCAGACGTTGTTATCTTCGATGATGAACTCACACCTTCACAACAATCAAATCTTGAGCGAATCTTCGATAAAGATATTAAGGTGATCGACAGAACTGCCCTTATTTTGGATATTTTTGCGCTGCATGCCAAAACACGTGAAGGTCGCTTACAGGTAAGGCTTGCCCAAAATCAATACTTGTATCCTCGTCTTAGAGGAATGTGGGCACACCTTGCAGCAGGCAGAATGGGTGGCGGAGTTGGTTCAAGATTTGGAGAAGGCGAAAGCCAGCTTGAAGTAGACAGGCGTTTAATTCGAAAAAGGATTACATCTATTAAAAGGGAACTAGAGCATCTGTCCTGTGTTCGCGATATACAACGTGAACGGCGATATGGCGGTGTCGTTTACAAAGTAGCTATTGCTGGTTATACAAATGCTGGTAAATCCACATTATTAAACAGACTTTGCGAGTCAAATGTCTTAAGCGATGATTTATTGTTTGCAACCCTTGATTCCACGACCAGAATGAGACGTTTACCAAATGGTCGTGAAGCCACGTTTACAGACACTGTAGGATTTATCCAAAAACTTCCTACAACCCTTATTGAGGCTTTTAAATCTACGCTGTCTGAAATTACAGGTGCTGATTTAATCATCCACGTAGTGGATGCATCTTCAGAGGAAGCCTTAAACCAAATTGATGTTGTAAATGAGATCATGCAACAAATTGGGGCTCAACATATACCAAGGATTCTAGCCTTTAATAAGATCGATGCATTAGACGCTGAGTCTCAAGCTGCTCTATCAAATAGGTTTGCCGATTCATGTGCAATATCAGCTAAAACAGGACTTGGAATCGATCAGTTGCTTATACGTATTGAACGTGCGGCTGAATCAACAGATGAACTCATGAATCTAAAGGTTCCCTTTGATAGAGGAGATCTAATATCATTAGCTCACACTAAATGCTCGATAATCTCTGAAACTTTTACAGAAGATGGTATTGATTTATGTGTTCATGTCCCGAAAAAGCTTATCGGGAAATACAAATCCTATTTAGTTAACTAAATTAAATATCTACAACAAGCTTAAAGCCTTCTGAATACCGCAACAACGGTTCCAGCAATCATACAGTCATCAACATAAATAGGATCCATACTTGAGTTTTCTGGTTGCAGCCGAATCCTATTAGCTTCCTTGTAAAAGCGTTTTACCGTTGCTCCATCATCTATGATAGCTACGACAATATCTCCGTTATCAGCAACAGGCTGCTCTTTAACAACTACGTAATCCCCGTCGTTAATGCCGATTTCTATCATAGAATCACCATGCACTGATAGCATAAAAGTTGGTGCATCACCTACAATTTCAGTAGGAAGAGTGTATACATCTGTAATATTTTCTTCTGCAAGAATCGGAGAACCTGCAGCGACATGTCCAACTAAAGGAACATTTACTGTTGATGTCTCAATATCGCCAAACACAGAGCCTACGGCTTGAGATTCCTCTTCAACTGGATATGTAAGTGAAATCGACCGTGATTTCAAAGGATCGCGCCTGATATAACCTTTTGATTCAAGCGCCTTCAAATGGACATGAACTGTAGATGGAGATGAAAGACCGAGATCCTCGCAAACCTCACGAACAGTTGGACCATAACCTTTTTCATGGATATGTCTTTCAATGTCATCTAATACAGCCTTCTGGCGTTTAGTGATTTTTTTCTCCATTTAAGGACACCAATCTATGAAATGTGTACTTTTGTTCGATTATAACAGCGTACATAGGTTCTATGCAAGAATGCTTTCATATTACTTTTCCTTTGTAAACACAATATGTTGTATGATTTGTATAGCAATAAACAAAGGAGAGCAATGAAGTGCCCATCTTGTGGATATGAAGAATCAAAAGTAATCGATTCTCGCTCAGCCGAAGACGGCGAGGCAATCAGAAGACGCCGTGAGTGTTTAGAGTGCGGTGTTAGGTTTACAACATATGAAAGAATGGGCGAGAGGCCTATAATCGTCACGAAATCAGATGGTTCTTCAGAGGCATTTGATCGCGACAAACTAATGCGAAGCATGCTAAAAGCCTGCGCTAAGCGTCCCGTGGGTCCAGATAAAATTGATCTTATCATTAACGATATCGAACAAACCGTACGACAAGCCAATGGTGAGGTCTCATCAAAAGACTTAGGCGAGATGGTGCTCACTAGACTTGCACGAACAGACGAAGTTGCCTATATCAGGTTTGCAAGTGTTTATAAAGATTTCAAGAGTGTTGAAGAATTCTCGCGAGCACTTGAAGATATTAGACGCTAGCTTACACATAATCGTTTAACACATCTATATATTTAAATATGGCACAAGAAATCAAATATATCGGCATCAAATGTTTAGCAGATAACGCGTCTATACCTAAACGTGCTCACGCAGATGATGCTGGATTTGACCTAACATCAACAATTGATACAACTCTCAAACCGTTTGAAAGACAAGCAATACCATGTGGGGTGGCAATCGAGTTGCCTTTGGGGTTTGCTGCTTTAGTTGTTCCACGAAGCGGACTTGCTCTTAAACGGGGGATATCAATAGTTAATGCACCTGGGTTGATTGACAGTGGATATCGTGGTGAAATCAATGCTGTGCTTATCAACATGGATTCCACAGAAGATTTCGAGATTAAAAAAGGGGACAGAATTGCTCAATTAGTGATTATCAAACTCCCAGAAATAGAATTTTGCGAGAAAGACGAACTTGACATAACATCTCGCAATCAGAGTGGCTTTGGAAGTACCGGTGTCTAACCTATGGCGACTAATAATCCAAACAACTTAGATCCTCAAATTAAATCATGCCAAACGCTATCCATGGTTGCGTTGATATTAGGACCTGTATCTTTGATATTCGGTGGTGCCATTGCATCAATTGCCGGACTTGTATGCGCAATAATTGCCTTAGTTAAGCTTAGAAGAATTTACTCAACTAATAATCAAGACAAACGTATACCAGCCTCTATAAAGACCCAAATATACTTAGCACTTGGTATATGTATAGTTGCCACAGTTATCAATGTTGCATATTCAATTTATATGGCAGCCACAATATATGAATTAATAAACTCTAAAGACATAACAGAAATACTTAATTCACTTGGTTTGGATAATATTTTAAATACGGATAACGGTTCATCTAGTGGTGGCAACACATCTGGTAAATCCGTTTGGGATTAATAACGCCCAGTTCTGATTGTAATATATTAGTACGATAATATATGTTATGTAAAGTCGTATTAAACCAGCTAGAAGACTAGATTTCTCACATACTTTATTGTTTTGCTCTAAATGGATGCCTTTTAAGCATTCCTCGCTTAGATGGGAATATACGAACCTCGTCTATCATGTATCCATTTTTATTAAGCGTTAATTTAAATAATTCTCTATGAGTATCTAACTCTGATCGAATGAGAGCATCGTCTGAATAAATGTCACAAAGGATCCTGTCTTTATCTTTATCAACACCAATTCGCAGACGATCATCTTTTCTTATATAAAAAGCATTTGTGTGCTCTAGGATCAAATTTTGCGCATCGCTTGACTTCCATATTTTTTTAACAGCAGCGATATATGCCCTATTGTATTCAAGGGCACTTGTTAACTTCTTCATCCCCTCTGATTTAGGAGCGGAATTAAACATATCTTTTATGCAGTCAGATAAGCTTTCCATGACACCATTCAACGAACGTCAATCAGTTCATTACCCTACTAGTTGCAAGATTTAATCATTTGAAATGCTAATGTATCAATTAATAATTCTAAAGGCTGAAAGACCATACTATGGAAGAAATAAGCAAAAACCAAAATACATATAAGAGGTTTTCATTTCGATCCGCCCTGAATCTCTGTGCGCCGCATACATGGCCAAGTTCCATACTTCCAGTACTACTTGCCTTTGCTTTAGCCTATTCAAACGGATATGCCATTAATATATTTTTAACTATTGATCTTTTGGTTATATCTGTTTTTCTCCAATCTGCAGTTAATTGTTTAAATGACTATTTTGATTTTATAAAAGGAACTGACAGCGAAAATGACGCAGTCGACAAAGACGATGCAGTACTTATATACGACAGCGTTAATCCAAAATGCGCGCGAAACTTAAGTGTCTCTTTAATTATTGCATCTTTTATTTTAGGAATTTATCCAATCTATATAGCTGGTTTAGTACCGCTTATCATTGCGATAATCGGCGCTATTGTCATACTTTTATATTCAGGTGGGAAAACCCCTATTTCCTATCTTCCACTTGGAGAAGCTGTTAGTGGCATCGTAATGGGATTTTTAATCACATTTGCAAGCTATGTATCACTCACAAAAGACATTAATTGGTTTGTAGCCCTTTGGTCTTTGCCTTTAGTTTTTGGAATTGCTTTAGTGATGCTTACAAATAACGGAAGCGATATCGAAAAAGACACGTCTTCCGGAAGACGAACCCTACCGGTTGTTTTGGGCAGACACAAAAGCGTTATTCTTTATAAAACCCTCGTTGCTCTTATGATCTGCGATTCCATTTTAAATATCGCTATATGGTATCAACATGGTCTTATCGTAGTTTTGTTTATGTTGCTTGTACTAATTCCTTATATAAAAATATCTTTTTCAACAAAACTCATGCCTGAAAAGCGGATTCAATCCATGAGCTCAACCTTAAATTTGCTGGTTGTAACTGGGATCTTTTACATTTGCTGCATCGTTTTTTAGGACATGCATCGGATGAATCAAGTATGTAACTCCAGGACAAATACAATTAATGCAAGATTTACGAAACCCATTGAATCTGAATCTTATCTTTTAGCTTAGATGTATATTCTGAAAGGTTAAATGTAGTAAGCAATTCCTCTGGAGTTGTTGGTATATCTTCATCAATCAGCCCTACAACAAAGGCAATATGTCCTAAAACACCAGCGTAGCTTTTATATGCATCTAGCATTTGATCAAGCGATGCATCTTTATCTCTTTTAGAAAGTCGCCTGCCATCTAAAGAGACTAAAAGTGGAATATGTGCATATTTAGGCTCTGGATAATTTAACAATCTTTGAAGATATATTTGCTGAGGTGTGGAACATAGTAAATCAACACCTCTAACAATTGTATTTATACCCTCATCGGCATCATCTATCACAACGGCAAGTTGATATGCAAAAGTTCCATCTGATCTTTTAATAAGGAAATCCCCACACTCAGAAGCTAGATTCTGTGAATATTCACCTTGAATAAGATCACAAAACTCAATTTCTAAATCAGGTACTTCTAGACGATGTGAAGGCGTTTTACCGGCATTTATATAACTTTTACGATCTATATCACTTAAATTCCGACATTTTCCTGAATAAACATGTTTTTCGCCTCTATGAGGTGCAGATGCAAGCCTTAGATCAGCACGTGTACAAAAACACTCATAAACATTTGCAGTCAAAGAGATCTTCTCAAATGCATCAGCGTATACGTCATCTCTTTCTGATTGGCAAAAAGGTTCTAAATCCCAAGTTAAACCTAAAGATGCAAAATCATGCTTTATAGCATCAATATATTCTGTACGAGAACGCTCACGATCGAGGTCTTCAATTCGAAGGACAACTTCACCATTTTGAGATTTAACGATAAGCCAAGACATCAAGGCGGCATAGATATTACCAGCGTGCATACGCCCTGTAGGAGAAGGAGCAAATCTTCCCCTAGTCACATTATCCAAAGTTAACGCCTGTCCTCGACATGCTTGGTCTTGCCAACCGCGCGTTCAATACCGCCTGGTTCAACTAAAGACACATTTACTCCAACAAGAAGCGTTCCTTTTAGTTTTTCTGCAATCTTTTGTTTTATTGCATTCATCTCTTCAAAGGAATCAGTGAAAGACTCCGGTCTAATCTCGGTCACAACGGTCAAAGAATCCATGCCGTCTTTTGTTTCAGCAATAATTCTATAATGCGGAGTAACCTCTTCAATCCCTGTTAAAACGTCTTCGATTTGGCTTGGGAATACATTAGTTCCACGAATTATCAACATATCATCTGAACGTGAGCGTACCTTATCCATGCGAGCATGAGTGCGTCCACATGCACAGGGCTTTTTTGTAACTCTGGTCAAATCATGCGTCCTATATCTAAGAACAGGTATCGCTTGCTTGTCAAGAGGTGTTAATACAAGCTCACCCATTTCCCCATCCGGCACAGGCTCTCCCGTATCAGGATCAACTACTTCCCAAAGAAAATGATCTTCTGCAATATGCTGCTGGTTTCGACTTGCAAGGCATTCACCCGATACCCCAGGCCCCATAACTTCTGTTAAACCGTAGTTATCCGTGCAAATGATATGCATCCGAGATTCTATTTCTTGCTTCAGACCCGGTGGACAAGGCTCCCCACCAAAAAGGCCAACACGCAGCGGAGATGTTTCCCAATCATATCCAAGCTCTTCTCCGACCTCACAGATATGCATTGCATACGAAGGCGTTGCAATCAGTACGGTTGTTTTATAGTCATCAATCATTTGTATATGACGCTCGGTGTTGCCGCTTCCTGCTGGAATCATTGCACATCCCAGCTTTTGCAATCCATAATGCAGACCAAATCCACCAGTAAACATGCCATATCCAAAAGCCATTTGGGCTAAGTCAGTAGGAACAACACTTGCCATTTGAACAAGACGAGCAATGCAGTCGCTCCACACATCCATATCGTCTTTTGTATACCCTACAACGATAGGTTTTCCAGTCGTTCCAGATGAAGAATGGAGTTCGATGACATCATCTAAGCTTGTTGCAAATAGCCCAAATGGAAAAGTATCGCGAAGAACACTTTTATCAGTAAAAGGAAGTTTTCTTACATCATCAAGGGTCTGGATATCGTCAGGAGATACACCCATCTCATCCATCTTGTTTCTGTAATAGTCAACGTTTTCATAGGTATAGTGAACCTGACTTTTCAGTTTTTCAAGTTGAAGAGCTTCAAGGCTATCTCTATCCATGCATTCAATTTCAGGATCATAGATAGGCAGTGCTTCAAAATCTCCATTTGCAGCAGCATGCAGCGCTGCTCCCTTTTCTGTTATATCAAACCCTGGCATAAATACTACTTCCTATCGAATTTGCTCTTAGCAAAACTTTTCAGCAACAATACGACGAATATCTTCTTGATTGATGAGATTTACATCTGAATTTTTAAGCGCAGCCTCAGCGGCTTCAGCATCATCTGTACCAACGATGATGTACGTAGAAATCATTGAATAGCTGTAAGTTACGTTAACCTTGCATTCAGAAAGCACATCCATAACGTATGCTAATCTACCTGGCTCATCATCTAGTCTTATACAAATTACGTCTTTAATTGTGTAGGCTGCTCCAAATTCTTTAAGTCCAGAAACTGCCAAATCAGGATTATCGACGATAAATCTTGCAATTCCATATTCACCAGTATCAGATACGGAATAGCCTCTAACATTAACTGCCTTATCTTCAAAGAGGCGAAGGATGCGAGCAAGGTGTCCAGGTTTACTTTCAGTAAAAACACTTATCTGCTTAACACCCATTACTCTTCTCCTTTGCGCTCTTCATATGCTTCTCTTCCAGCAGAAAAAGCAAGTTTATTAACATCGATCGTCTTTTCAGGCACATGTGCAACCACGGCTTCCATCCATGCATCAATTGGAATATCCATCGTTTTCGATAAAGCCCCAAGAAGTGCAACATTTGATGCTTTAGGATTCCCTATTTCTTTTGCAATTGAAACAGCAGGGATTATTGCAGCGCCGGAACTTAAAAGAACACCTTTCAGGTCTTTTGGCATTTCGCATTTCCCGGTAAGGACGCTTGCAGGCTTTATAACCTCATCGCTTACAACCATCGAACCGTTGCTTTTTAAAAACTCAGAATTGCGCACAGCTTCCATGATTTCAAATGAAACAAGGATATCTGCCTCACCTTCTGCACAAACCATCGACTTTACATCTTCACCAAATGTAACAACAGTTGTAACGGCGCCACCACGTTGCGACATTCCATGTATTTCAGACACTTTTACGTCATACCCTGCCCTCATAGCAGCGTCTGCCAAAATATGCGCGCCAAGGATAGTGCCTTGACCCCCTACTCCGCAAAGCAAAACTTTTGTGGTCATTTAATCCTCCTGCTAATTAGCGAGTAATCGCATTAAACTTGCAATATTGAGCACATTGACCACAACCTATACATTGATTCGCATCAATATAAGAAAGTCCGGTCTCAACTTCACGTCCAATGGCTGGACATCCCAGTGTTAAACAAACCCCGCACCCTGTACACGATACTATGAAATATGGCTCTTGTTTTTCGCGTGAAAGCAAAACACAAGGCCTTTTAAACACAATCACAGACAACCTATCGCGTGCGCTAACTGCAGATTTGATAGAACTACGTACAGCTTCCATATCGTTAGGATCAACTGTTACAACATCATCGATACCAATTGCACGAACTAGGGTTTCTAGATCAACTTCAAAAGACTCTCTATTTTGGAGAGTTTGTCCGTTAAATGGATTTCCTTGTCGCCCAGTCATTGCAGTTGTTCTATTGTCAAGAATACAAACACATCCTGCGCCTTTGTTATATGAAGTCGACAAAAGTGAACTTAAGCCTGAATGGCCAAACGTCGAATCCCCTATGACGGCAACCACAGGACGTTTGCTGTCATTTCCAAGCGCAAGCTCAAAGCCATGTGCCATAGAAATAGATGCCCCCATATCAACACATGTATCCATAGCTGAAAGAGGCGGCAAAGCTCCTAAGGTGTAGCAACCAATATCGCCTGTAATGATTGCTTTTTGACGCGTTAGTTCCTTGAAAACAAGTCTATGAGGACACCCTGGACAGAGCGCCGGTGGACGCGCAGGCACAGGCTCATCTATGTTGAGACTTTCACAATTACTAAATCCAAAAGATCTCTTAATAGTCTCAGGATCTAATTCTCCGCATTTAGGAAGTGCGATCTTAGGTTCTGTTAGCTGAACACTACAAGCAGCAACAGCTTCGTGTAAATAAGTGCTTGCTTCTTCTATGACATATAAGTTTTTAACCGAACCTGCAAATTCTGAAATGAGCTCTTTTGAAAGCGGATATGTTATTCCAAGCTTCAAAATACTAGCATCAGGTAGAGCTTCTTTGACGTATTGATAAACAGACCCCGAGCAAATAACACCTATATCACTTCCATTTTTAATGATCTTGTTTAATGGAGAAGAGTACGCCCATTTGCATAGCTTATCAATTCTTTCAACTTGAACTTCGCGTCTACCACGAGCAAACGCAGGCATCATGACCCATTTTGATGGATCTGTTTCATATTCAAACTCCTGGTTATCACAAGAATTCTCATAATTAATAGACTCGTCATTTAAATCGCTTGCAAATCTATCAGTAGCAGCTTTAGGATCTAAATTAACCAACCCTCTTGTATGAGATATGCGCACACAAGAGCGCAGCATGACAGGCACATCAAAATGCTCTGATATTTCATATGCACAACATGCCATGTCATATGCCTCTTGCGAGTCAGACGGATCAAGCATGGGAATATGAGCAGCATTTGCATAGTAGTGAGAATCCTGCTCATTTTGAGAGGAATGCATTGCCGGATCATCTGCGCAAAGGATACACATGCCCCCATTAACACCTGTATACGCTGCTGTAAATAAAGGATCTGCCGCAACATTAACCCCAACATGTTTCATGGTGACAAGGGTTTTCGCGCCTGCAGCAGAAGCTCCAATGGCCACTTCAAGTGCTACTTTTTCATTTGTACACCACTCCGCATACACATCATCGAAAGTTGCATAGCTTTCAAGAGTTTCTGTTGAAGGTGTGCCCGGATATCCCACTCCAATTTTTGCACCTGCATCATGTGCGCCATGAGCAACTACAACATTTCCGCTTAGAAGTTCCATGCTTAATCATTTCCCATCTCAAAAAGGAAACCAAATTTCCCAATTTGAACAAAGTCGCCATTTTCTAAAACTTTGCTTGCAATACTTTTATTATTTACCCACACACCGTTGTAGGATTTCATATCAGTTATTACATATGAATCCTTCAAGTCGTCAATCTCTGCATGCTGACGAGAAACCGTCATATCGTTTAGGAAAATATCGCATTGTGGGTTACGCCCAATGGTGGTCTTTCCATCAGAAAGTCTGTATGTGGTGCCAGGCTGTGAGCCTCTGATCATCTTCAAAGAAGCCCGTTGAGGCTTATCATCGACAACAACACTTTCACCTTCTAGATCAACAGGTTTGAATTCCTGTGTTGCACCTGAAAGACGAAAACCACAAGTCTTACACGTGAGCTCTCCACTGCTTATAGGAGATTGACACACCGGGCAAACAGAGGTCATTTACTTTCCTTTCCTCATCGCATACATCAGCCTACAATGCATATCAAGGATTTACTTTATCTAAAACTACAGGGGTTTCATTGATAACAACAGTTTTTGCTTCGTTTTCCCCATCATTTGATCCTGTAAGTCTGTTCCACCAAATCCCAATTGATTCTAAAATACTTGGCCCTTGAACATCGGCGCATGCAATTAAATCCAAAGTTGCAATTTCCTCATTATGCTGGTAAAACGTCGCCGTTCCAACAACTTGTCCAGCAGAAACCCCACCATGAATCTCATCAATATGAAACTCTTGGCTGATGTTACCATCCGGCTTGAATATACTAACGCTAACATCCGGGTCTTTAAACGTCACAGGAACTGTTTTATCTTCCCAATCACTCAATGCTGCATAAGCAACAACAGGAACACTTTGCTCATCTCCATCAAAAGTCATTTCGTACACTTCATCGGTGTTTGCAAGTTTGTAATCAACTGTGTTGTTGTAAACCCAGTTGTAAAGGATCTCAGTATCGGCAAATCTTTGCTCACTTGAAGTAGATCCCAAAACAATCGCATAAAGAGTTATGCCATCTCTTTCGCAAGCACCCGAAAAACAATATCCCGCTAAGTCAGTATGTCCTGTTTTGATTCCGCAAGATCCAGTATATTCACCGAGAAGAACATCAGTAGTTACAACTTCAACATCAACATTCTGGCCATTTCGCTTTACCGGAAATACCTTTTTTTCAGTATCTACGATTTCTCGAAATTGCTCACTTTGCATCGCATAGGCAGAAATGATAGACACATCTTTTGCTGTTGAGTGAAGCTCTGTTCCATATTTCCCACCATCAAGGCCGTGTGGATTTGTAAAAAAGGTGTTAGAGCAACCAAGCTCTATTGCCTTTGAATTCATTTTGGCAAGAAAGGCTCGATTGCACTCATCTACACTTGTTCCTTCTATTGTATTGCCATAAGAATCAACCAAAGACTCATCCGAATTTGCTGCATTTTCAAGAATGACTTGACCCACGCCCTCAGAAATTACAATCGCTGCATCGTTTCCTGATGGAACCATAAGAGCATAAAGTGCATTTTCTAGAGTAATAACATCTCCAAACATGAGATTTGCGCTTGACTCTCCTACGGTTGCAGCCTCTTTACTAACGCTCATCTCTAAATCCATCGGTGCATTTTCCATGGCGATAATTGCAGTCATTATCTTTGTAATTGACGCAATCGTGCACTCTTCATTGGCATTGCGTTCAAAATATATGCGCCCATTTTCATCAACAAGATATGCACGTTCAGCATCAATAGAAGGGCACATCGATGGAGGCATACCGCGTTGTTCCTGTGTAGCTCCTGCAACAATGTCAGCTTTGCGCACATCCGCATAAGCATCTTGAGCAAACAAAACAGGATGCATTGCAATACTTACGGCCAGTAAAAGCGTAAGCAAAATGCAGGTAAGGCGAGATAAACCTTGACTAGGTTTTATCTCGCCACAAAATTCTACACATGTATGCCTTTTAAAAATCTGAGTCACAAACTTTCAACTGCCTAATAAGCTTAAAAGTATATAAATCTATCCCGTATTTACTCAGAATAAATCTCTTCAGGTTCAACGATAGTAAATCCAGCTTGTATCATTTTTTCATCGGCGCTTGAATCATCAATCTTTAAGACATCGATAGCAAACTTATCTGCAACCTGAAAGCAATACCCGTATTGAATATTCATATCATTGTCATCACAAAAAGTTAGAAGCTTAGCTAGCCCACCTGGCTCATCTGGGATGCGTACTGCACAAATTGGCGTGATAGAAGCTTTAAATCCATCTTCTGATAAAGCCATGCAAGTCTCTTCTGGCTTATCGCAAAAGATACGAGCTATGCCAAAATCCTGGGTATCGGCTAAAAACATTGCATGCATATTGATGCCCATATCTGCAATCTTATTGCAGAGCTTAGCCAAATGGCCTTTTTCATTTTGTAAAAATACACTTAACTGAGAAATCATCTGACTACTCACCTCTCTTATCAATAACGCGCTTGGCTTTGCCCATTGAACGCTCAATTGTTTTTGGCTCAACAATTTTTACATCCACTGCAACCTGCAGATTTGCTTTAAGCTCGGCCTGAAGACGCTTCTTTAAATCTTCGATTTGACGAACCTCATCAATCACAAAATCAGGTTCTGTTTCTACAAGAAGCTCAACATGGTCAAGCGGTCCTTTATTCGTAAGAATAATTTGATATTGAGTAGCAATTTCTGGGAAGTTTGTAATTACTTGCTCGATCTGAGATGGGAATACATTAACACCACGAATGATCATCATATCGTCTGTGCGGCCACGCAATCTATCGATCTTTCTATGTGTTCTGCCACACGCGCAAGGCTCTGAAATAAGCCGTGTAACATCCCTTGTTCTATATCTAATCAATGGAGAACATTCGCGTGTAAGCGTGGTGATAACAAGCTCTCCCCACTCACCTTCCGGTAAAACCTCACCAGTTGCTGGATCTATGATCTCACAATAAAACTGATCTTCTGCAATATGAAGGCCTCCACGCTCTTTGCATTCCATCGCAACGCCAGGACCCATAATTTCTGAAAGCCCATATACATCACAGTATTGAAGACCAAGTTTATCCGCAATCTCTTGACGCATATTTTCAGAGCATGGCTCAGCTCCAAATATTCCACCAGATACCTTAAAATCCTCTGCGGGGTTGTAACCCATCTCTATTGCGGTATCTGCAATATATAACGCATATGATGGTGTACAAGCCAAAATATCAGTTCCGCAATCTGCCAAAAACTGTACTTGACGCTTCGTATTGCCAGAAGATGCAGGAATAACGGTACATCCCATGGCCTCACCACCTGCGTGTGCTCCAAGGCCACCTGTAAAGAGTCCATATCCATAAGCAACTTGGATGACAGAGTCCTTGCTGCCGCCTACCATGGCAATACCACGCGCAAAGCAATCCCCCCAATTCTTAAGGTCGTTTTCAGTGTGTCCTGCAATAGTTGCTTGACCCATCGTTCCAGATGAAGCATGTATTCTTGCAACATCTTCCATGGGAACTGCAAACATGCCAAATGGGTAAGCATCACGCATGTCTTGCTTTACAACAAAAGGAAACTTAGAAAGATCCTCAAGAGAAGTTAGATCGTCAGGAGAAACTCCAGCTTCATCAAATGAATCTTTAAAGAATTCAACGTTGTCATATGCATGTTTTAGACTCCATTTAAGTCTATCGAGCTGGAGTTTTTCAAGCTCATCTCTTGGCATCGTTTCAATTTCGGGTTGATAATACATGCCTATCCTTTCCGCACTAGTTACTAGTAGTTCCTTCTTCTGAATCCCGTTCTTCTTGGAATTTCTGTCTAATAGCATCAAAATCCGAATCTGGACCACAAACTATAACCTCATTAGCTGGATTGTAGGTTGAGCTAAATGTACGCTCACTCAGTACGTCGCCATTTTCGTCGGTTACTGTACGTGTAACTGAAATACTAGAACCATCCCATCCGTTGGTTTTCTTGTAGTAGGCATCTTTTGCCATATACTCATCAACTTCAATTTTGATTGAATACTTCTCCCCTTCAATCATTTCACTCTTCACGGTCTCAACATGTCTTCTTGGATTTACGCCTAAAAGAGACACCGTGACTGTGTTTTCTGTATATGACGTCGTAAGCAAAATGTCTGAAGTAGTGTCATTTTCCCAAGCAAGATCAAGTGTTGGATATGCAATCGCAGCGTCAAGACCCATTGGATAAGTAGAGGAATAAAGCGAATGATTATGTCTTTCAAGAACTGGAAGGCCTGCTTCATATACAGCATTAAAAACAGTAGTTGCAACTTGGCAAACACCACCGCCAGCTTCTTCTACAAGCTCATCGCCCATCATTACATTTGCATCCATAAAGCCAGCAGCTGAATCTGTATTTCCAGCAATATCATTAAATGACCATTCACCTCCATCAGCTGCGACAACTGAGTCGTTTATAAGATCAGCAGCCAGGTGAATATTATGCGTTCTATTTTCAGTAGCATGTGTGCCATAGTATTCAGTTGTGAATTCTGAAAATGCCTCAATAACGCCATAGGCAAGTGCCGCATCTACGCTAAACGGCCCATCTGTAGTCTGAATTTCGATTGGAATATCAAAAGGACTGCCAGTTAATTCTTGAGTTCCAGTTTCTCTGAATGATTTAAATAGTGTTTCGTCTAAAGAATTCATAGCAAAATCAACGTCTGGCACTGTAACCTCAGAGTCAGGTACTACGGAAAGTCCAGAGTTTGTTTGCTCAAATTTAACTGAGATACCTGATATCCCGTCCGAATTGAAATTTACAACTTTCACGAGTGAGGACAAGGCAGCTTGAGAGTCCAAATACGGATTCAAAAACCACTTATCCCCTGCTTTTTCAGGTTCTGTTTTTATCCACGTTCCGAGTTCTTCTGATGAAATAGACTCAGATTGATCCTCAAACGAGAAGGAAGCGCCATCAGCAATCGCTTGTGTCACAGCCTCTTTTGTACGCTCCGCAATATCTTTAGTTATCACCATCTCAGTAAATTCGACATTGGCGACAAACTTTGCTTGAAGGCCATCTGTATTTAAAAATGCGTTATCCAGCTTTCCTGTAAACTCATCTTTATTGACCATGTAACCGTCGTGACCCTCAGTTACAGATACCTCGCCATCTTCTATCTCTATTCCACATTCAACAACAGGATCTCCAAGCGCAATATCTAGTTGATCTATAAGCGCTCCTAATTGATCTTCGCCATAATTTATAACTATAGGAATGTCACGACCTGAAGTTGACGCAGAAATACGATCAAAGAAATTTCCACCACGCCCTATGAGGTACGCCTCTTCAGCTAACTTTTCTGCAGGAATACTAGCATCCAAAACAGAGGCATCGGTGATCCAAAGTTTCTGGGAATTTAGGGCATCGCGAACTGAATACTGTTCGGCTGTAGAATCTTGCTCTTTTCGTTGAAGCTCTACATCCAAATTATCCAAGTCTTCTTCACTTGCAAAAATCAAAACTTCGGTTGAGGCAAGTCTTTCAGAGTACGTATCATTTATAGCCTGCGTTGCCTCTTCGACTGTCATCTTAGATACGTTAATGTCCCCTATTGTAATACCGTCATAAATACGCCCCGCGTTGATTACCCCATCAAAAAGCACCAACACTGCACATAGCACTAAAGCAACAATAGCAACTGCAAGTCCCTTGCTTTTAGACCAAACCCATCGCATTGTGTGCGCTATCCCTTTACCAATAAATATAAAGATTGAACATATTGCACGAAAGATGGCCTGCAAAACACTTACAGCTTTGTTTTGAGCAGGATCCGATTTTATGGATCCTGACTGTTTGTTTGTATACTTTAAATAATCTTTGTTTTCTTTATATTTGGCGTTATTTGAGGGTTTTTTATTTCCAGAATATCTTGCATCTTTTGTATATGTAGACCTTGCTGATTGTTGAGTACGATTATTATTCGAATCTCTGTAAGATGCCGAGCTCCGTCTTGAACTATTCACTTGGTATCTGTCAGCTCTTAAGTCAGACCTAGAATTAATTCTTGGGCTAACGCTTGTATTGGAAGATGAACTAGTCCTTGTGCTGGTTCTTGAATGTTGATTTCTGCTTACTCTGTCTGAGGCATAGCGTTTATCTTGATCTGTCTTTTTTCCGTAATATGAAGTTCTTCCTTGATCAGATCTTCTCTGCCTATTTCTTGATGTAGCAGATCGTGGGTAATTGGATTCACTTCCTAAACGTCCACCTCGCCCATCACGTCTTTCTGGGTAAGCCATCAGATCCCAACCTTCTGATCGCTTACGGCATTATCACGATGCTTGAGTGAATCTAAGCGTTTTGCAGCTTTTAAAGCTATTTGCGCTTTTACGCAGTAATAAATAGTGACACCAATTTGCATCAATAAACCAAGATATACAAACCATATTCCCCAACAAACATAAGAATAATTAAAGCCCGGAAGCCATGAAATATCGCACAGTCCAAGGCCTGGAATAAGAGGCATATTTAACAACATGGCAGCTATACCAAAGAATAAAAACGTGGTGGCAAATTTGCCAGGATAGATAACCGCTATTCGAATGTCGTATTTATTGATTAAAATTGCGCCACCTATAAGAAGAAATGCCTCTCTTGCAAACACCAAAACAACAATCCAAAGCGGTACTGTATCAATAATTAGAGTGCCAATAAAACCTGTAACCATCAAAATAGTGTCAATTGCTGGATCAAGTATCTTGCCAAGCTTTGACACACTGTGAGTTCTTCGTGCAACCTGGCCATCAAGAAAATCTGTTATAGCAGCTATCGCAAAAACTGTCACAGCCCAAATATTTTGTCCATTGATTAAAAGAATTAAATAAACAGGAACTAAACAAAGTCGAATTATAGATATGACGTTTGGAACCGTAAGAATTTTATCGGTTACTTCTTGCGCCTCATTGTTTACTTCAGATTGGTTTTCAATACTGCTCAAATGTCATCACCTAAAGCAACGCCTATGTCTCATAGATACTGTATTTCTGATGAGATTTTACCAGCATATTGCCTATATCTAACACATTTGAGCAATATTTAAAGTCCTTCACATCTATAACGTATATTTAAGTCTTTAGCTATTCTGAATCTTTGGCAGTCTTTGATTCTTTTTTGTCTTTTTTTGGCACAACAAATTCCCTGACAAACTTTTCACCTGAAATCGGTGTTGGAGCAGGATCCATGCTTAGGCACTTTGTAGGACAAGCAGTAACGCAACTTCCACACTGAATACACATGAAAGGTTCTATTGACCAACGCATTTCTTTTTTATCAACACTAATGCAATGGCATGGACACGTTCTCATACATAATCCGCAAAGGATACATTCCTCTACATTATTTACAACATGTCCCTTTTGCCCTGGATATGGCTCTTTCTTTTCAAATGGATACAGAAGAGTTTCCGGCTTTTTAAAAAGTGAGCCAAATGTCATTCCACCTAATTTGAAGCTACCCATAGCATTACCTTTCAGTGCAACTAATGCACGGGTCGATTGTAAGAATAATCATATTTACATCAGCCAAATCGCACCCCTTAAGGGCTACTGTCATGCCAGCTAGGTTTTGAGAAGTAGGCGTACGCATTCTCATGCGCTCAAGAAATTTTGTACCGTTTCCTTGCGCATAGTAGTAGCATTCCCCTCTAGGTTGCTCTAAAACATTTGCAGCACGAGCCCCTGGCTCGGGATTACCCTTTACCTTTACAGCAATGTCCCCATCAGGGATTTTGGAAATCAATTCTTTGATAATGTCTATGGATTGAAGGACTTCAAGGCAGCGAACTTTTACTCTCGCATAACAGTCACCTTGATCGTCTAGTATTGGAGCAAAATCTGCAAGGTCACCATATGCACCTTTGCCAAAGGTGCGAACATCATAAGCAACATTTGATGCACGGGCAAAAGGCCCAACCATAGACAGATCGATTGCTTGATCATAAGACACATATCCAACGCCAACGGTTCTATTCTTGATAGAAGTATCGGTCAATAGTGTATCTACGATCTTTTTATAATCAGATGCAATGCCATCAAGCACATTGATGATTTCTCTAAGTACTGTTGAGTCAATATCTCTTTTTACGCCACCAACACATACAACAGAAAGAATTACGCGTCCACCTGTAGTCTTTTCAAAAATATCCAAAACACGTTCACGAAGACGCCAGCAATGCATAAACATAGATTCAAATCCAAATGCATCAGCTGCAAGACCTAGCCAAAGAAGATGGGAGTGAATACGCGACAGTTCATGCCAAATTACACGAAGATACTCCGCACGTTTTGGAACCTCCACACCCATTAATGACTCTACGGTTTCTGCGTATCCTAGCGAATGTCCCATTGCGCATATTCCACATATACGCTCAGCAACATAAATAAATTGATTGTAGTCTCTTGATTCAACTAGCTTCTCTAGACCTCTATGTACAAATCCAATTTGAGGGATACAATCTATAACCTTTTCATCTTCAACAACTAAATCAAGATGAAGCGGTTCGGGAAGAACTGGATGCTGGGGCCCGAATGGAATGACAGTTGCTTTGCCCATTTAGGCCTCCTTTCCGCTGTCTGTAGCTTTTTTATTTGCCTTTTTTGCCTTTGCTTCCATAGCAGCACGTACTTTTGCTGCTTTTTCAGGATCCATGGCTGCAAGTTTTGCTTCCATATCGTCGTCTTTGTTGTTAGCACTAGCTTTATTTATATCAGTTTCAGAATTTGGTTTTGATGCCTTCTTTTCCTTGCTCGCTGCTGCTTTTTTTCTAGCCGCAGCCTGTTCTGGAGAGATGATTGTCATAGGCTTTTCATTGGCCAGTTTGTAAAAATTCCCAAGAAAATCAATAGCAAGACCATCAAAGGTAATACCAAACAGATCATGGATTTCGTTTTCACAAACAAAGGACTCTAAATACAGATCAGAGATGGAATCTAAGGTTGTCTCATAAGGTACATCTTTAATTACATAGTTATCAAGTTTGCCATCAAGCATATATGAGTAAACAATATCGACACTTTGGTCATTGTTAACAGCTAGCATTTGGACATAACGCCAGCCATCTCTTTTTAATCTTTCAGCAAGTGTATGAACTTGCGTAATTTCTAAGGGCAAAAAGTTTGTATCAAACTGCATTAAATCACGCCCTTTCCTTATTTTTTATCTTCAACTCTTCGGCTTTTTTGTCTAAAACAGCAATACCTTCAACAACTGCATCAATAAGCGTCTCCGGACGTACTGCACATCCTGGTGCATAAACATCCACCGGAATTGCCTGATCAACTCCACCGATCACGTTGTAGCAGTCATGAAATATTCCACCAGAACATGCACATATCCCACATGCAACAACCACTTTTGGCTCAACCATCTGATCGTAAATCTCGCGAACTACATCAATGTTTTGCTCATTCACAGATCCAGTTACAAGAAAAATATCGGCATGCTTTGGGTTTCCTGTGTTGATAATTCCAAATCTCTCGCCATCAAAACCTGGGCATAGGGTTGCGAGCACTTCTATATCACAACCATTACAGCTTGATCCATCGTAGTGAATCACCCATGGCGATTTAGATGAATAACCCATCTTATCTCCCCTTAGAAAAATGCAAGCACCGCAAGATTTATTCCGCCCAAAACAAGCGCAATAGCCCATGCAGACTTAAACATTAGTTGCCATTTGACACGTGCAAAATTGTTGTCGATAAGAATCTCTAAGAAATACGCTATCAAAGCAACAGCAACAGCCAAAAGAATAGATAGCGGATTAGACCAAACAAAGAAAATTCCGATCCATCCTAAAAAGAGGACTGTTTCGCACCAATGCATAACTTCAACCATAGCAAGCGTGCTTCCAGACATTTCAGTTGTTACTCCACGTACAATTTCTTGATGTGCGTGATGAGACATTGAAAGATCAAATGGAGATTTACGGAGCTTTATTGTAAGTATGTACATAAGGCCTATAAATACAGGCCAAAGACATGCAATTATTGGATACGCCAATTCGGTTACAGCACTTACATCAAAAGAGCCATACATATCAGGGGATACAATCCAGGCGGTTGCCAAAAAGAATCCAACAGCAAAAATCAAAACCATTGGCTCATAAGACATAACCTGTACTGTCTCACGAGCAGCACCGATTTCTGCATAAGGTGATCGAGTTGAATAGGCAGCCATAATAAAGAACAAACTAGACAAAGTTATTATGAAGATCACAAGCAATAAATTCCCACCGGAGAAGAACAAACCGCCCGAAATAATTGCGAAAACTAATGCACAAATTACATAGGCATCTTGTACACCATTTACAGTAACTTTTTCTTTTGCGAGAAGCTTGCGAACATCATAATATGGCTGCAATATCGGAGGGCCAACACGACCTTGCATTCGCGCTGAAATTTTACGATCGAGTCCTGCAAGAAAGCATCCAATCACTGGAGCTAATACTGCAAAGAGCACACATCCTATTAGTGGGTAAACAATTCCCTGCCAGTCCATTTCCCCTCCCTCCTAAAGAATAACTAGTCCTACAGCTGATATAACAACTGCTGACATCATACAAATAGTGTTGAAAATAACTCCTACAGGGGCAATCTTCGCTTCCCCAAAAATGTCTTCCATATACCAGTTTCTCGTTTGAGCTAGAGTCTCTCCAGACATTGAATTTTGGAAAGCACGACTATCGTTATCTTTATTGATGCCAGCCAGATAGACATCTACACGACGTTTCTTCGAATGCCCGATGCCTAAGAAAAGCACTATTACAACCGCAAATGTACAAATTGATGCAATCCATAAATTATCAGTTGCAATATCCTGACCCGCTAATCCATATATGCCAACAATGTAAGGCTCTACAAATACAGCAGATATTATTGGGAACAAAACACATGTGCAAACCAAAAGAATTGCCATAAGCATTATCGAAAACCATTCAGATGAATGAACTTTCATCTCAACATTTTCTGGAGTGCCAGCAATTCCTGCGAGTTTTCCGAGCCATTTTGCCCAAAACATGAAAGTAGCAGCAGACCCAAACGCCAAAACCAAAATAAGTGCAACTTGATGCATTTCAGCAAATGAGACCAATGTCGCCCATTTAGCAACAAGCATTCCGAAAGGTGCAATAAACATACACATTATTCCAAGCATCATAAAGCGAGCAAGCCTTGGCATGCGGTCAAATAGAAGATCCATCGATTCGATATCGCGACTTCCGATATGGTGTTCTGCGGTGCCAACACAAAGAAACAGTAATGACTTTGCGATCGCGTGGAAAAGAATCAAAAAGATTGCTGCCCAAACAGCCTCAGGTGTTCCAACACCTGCACAAGTTGTTATTAATCCTAAGTTTGCAATTGTTGAATATGCCAGCACGCGCTTTGCATTTGATTGAGAGATAGCCATAAATGAGCAAAGCAAAAAAGTTACAGCTCCAACAAGCATAACCATTACAGCCGCAACAGGAATCACTAAAAAGCACGGAGCAAGTTTTACAAGCATGAATACGCCGGCTTTAACCATAGTAGATGAATGCAGTAGCGCACTCGTTGGAGTAGGAGCTACCATTGCACCCAAAAGCCAACTTTGAAACGGCATTTGAGCTGCTTTAGTCATTCCAGCAAAAGCAAGTAATATTACTGGCAGCGCCGCAACTTCAGGATTTGAAACAGCAAACTGCAAGAATTGATTTAAAGACAAAGTTCCGATTTCTGAAACACAAATCATAAGAACTATTGCAAATGCAATTCCGCCTAACAGGTTCATGTTGATTTGACGAAATGCGTTGTGAATTGCCTCTTCGGTTTTGGTGTATCCAATAAGAAGGAATGAGCAAAGAGTTGTCACTTCCCATCCAGCAAACATCCAACAAAGGTTATTGGAAAAAACGATAATAAACATAGCGGATAAAAACACGAACATAAGTGCAAAGAATGTAGGTCTTCTGTCCTTTGCACCTTGAGGCTCATGTGCTTGAAAATCGGTCATGTACCCTATCGCATATATGCAAATTCCAGAGCCAATTACACCGATTGTTAGCGCAAGTATCAGCGAAAGTGAATCGATGTATAGACCATATGCAACGGACATATCTGTCGTATGTCCAAATTCGACATACAGTACAAAAGCAATCTGAATAGCTGCAAGTACACCTGCAAGTAAATTTTTATATCGCAGTGCAAAAGCAATGATTGTGACACCGCATATACAACTAATGACGGTACAGATGATATCTATAGCATAGCTATTGAACTCATAAGGTGTAAATTCGCACCCTATAAACATGACTCCCAAAACCACTGTAGCCACAATAGTTACAGAAGCACCAGCTACAACTATCACATTTCGTGCAGCATTCTGGCGTATTAAAACCAAAAGCAAAGCAACTATAGCTGGAAATGCTATAAGAAACATAAGCAGCTCCATGCCGCTTCTCCTCCCCTTTAAATTGACATTGCAATCAATCAGAAATACGCCATGTAAAAGATAGATTTAGATCGCTTCACATGTGTATGTATTGAACTTTACAGGAATTGTCAAAATCAAAATAAGGCATATTCAAAGCCGGGATACATTGCCCGACGAGGGGCACAGATGCTCAATTTTCCCTAATTAAGCGGCCATTTTAAAGCCTTGAGCGGCACTTAGGCTAAATAGCTAAAAGCTCTGACCCAGATAGATACTGAAGTCAGAGCCTGTATTTACATGGTCGGGACGACAGGATTTGAACCTGCGACCCCTTGACCCCCAGTCAAGTGCGCTACCAAACTGCGCCACGTCCCGATAAACAAAGCAAGAGGAATTATAACCTTAATTCCTCTTACATCACTCATTTCTTATTGAGAGCCCTTTTTGTTATTACCACACCTGAAACTGCAACCAATACAAGTGCACCGATCACAGCTAATGCAAATGATGTCTCATCGCCTGTCTGCGCAAGACCGCCACCTAGGGTTTGCGGAGTATTAGGTCTTGTTGGTATCTCAGGATTTGGATTTTCAGGTTTTTGAACTATGCCATCTCTCCAGGTAAAGAGCACTGGAGCCTGAGAATATGCAGAGAAGTCCGACTCATCATATCCGCTGGTTACTGTCCGCATATTAATATCGTCATCAGTTAGGTCAATAGAAAATGATGCGTCTTTAATTCCTTCAACTGGGGTTATCTTCAATATACCGACATCAAGTGTTGCGCCTAGAAGATTATGCCCACCTGCAAGATAAATCTCAAAGAAAGCCTTATCATCAACAACCTTGCTTCTCATCTCGTGAATATTTGTATTTCTAAGAACAAATTCACTTGGTTCATAAGTAAAAGACACATCATCTATTGATCCAACCTTACATGTAGCAGTCAAATCAACTTCCAATGTACTTACATCTGTCTGACTTGATGTACCAGCCAGATTTATTTGTACACCATCTTCCATCCATCCAAGGTATACCTCAGTTTGAGCACTTGCTGCAAAAGCAGGCATGGCCATTCCGAAGCAAAGGGCAATCGATAATGCAATGCCTCCAAGGGATTTTTTTATGCCGTTTCGTTTCATATTACGTTTCTCCTTGAGTCATTAGCCTTGGTTGAAAATTACATCCGGTAAATTATTCGGATCTATCTCATAGAAGACAGTATCCGATACCAGTCTTTGGCCTTCGCTTGTAATTGCATTATCAACACGATAGAGCTCAGCCCTAACCTTAGATGGCACAGCAGAGCCTGGTTCTAACCAGTAGATCCAGCGGCCATCACTGGTGTCCCCTATCAGCGCATTTTCTGGGTCCTCTGCAAGAATGATCTGATGCGCTATAAGTTCCCCATCATCATTGATTCCGCCGACAACTAAATCTTTATAGTACTCGGCATCTACATTGTCATTAAAGAGAATTACTTCATTGAAAGCAGGATTACCCTTGAACTTGCCAGTGAATACGATACTTCCAGCCTTGATTGTGTAATTCTCAGGGTCAGGCTTTGTTGTGTCATAAACATAGTCTTCCTTCAAAACTCCAACCGCAGGAATGTTTTCCTGACCTTCTACTGGAAGGAATTCAACATTGTCGCCTGTAGGTCCAAAGATATCAAGAGCCTTGATTCGAACGTTCTTGCCAGCAAGTCCAACAGCTGTGATTCTTAGATATCTAGCAGTTTCGGTCACAATCCATGGATTTGCATTTCCATTTTCATCTCTGCCATAGAAATAGATTGATGCTTCGCCATTGCTATTAAGCTCAAAGTTTCCAGAACCAATCTCTGTAAAGCTATTTCCATCTGTGCTTGCCTCGATTCTGTAAGAACTTATTGGATCTGTTCCTTCAGAAGTGCCAGCCATGTATCTCACAGATGTAACTGCTTTATTTGCCTTCATGTCGATTGTTATCTGCGGATCTTCTCCATCGGATTTACCAACGTATGCATCGTTAGACGCGCCATTGATTACTTGCTGAATAGCCGGAATCTTAATTGCGTCAATTTCATCTTTGCATACATAATCATCATCGGTTACCTGCGTTGGAAGCTGTACCGTATCATCTGCATCAGCTGCTGATGACATATTCGTGGTAACGCTCCAATCATCAGCTGAATGAAGTCCTGAACCATCGAGTTTGATTTGGGTAGAGGAAGTCATCTTTGAGTAATTGGTAAATTTATCAACTGCAAGAACCTCATAGCTGACAACGCGATTGCCCAAGAATGTTGCATTGTCTGTGTAAATTGCATTTCCTGATTCATCAGCCTTTACAAAACCAATTATTTCACTTGTTGGCTTTCCTGATTCATAAGTTACACGATGAATCTCATATCCAAGGATTGAGCCAGATACCGAAGAATCACCGCACTCTATATTCATCGTAACTATTGAATTACGCTGCGTTAGAGGGTCAATAGAAACAACATCTTTATTAGTCACCTTTGCAGCATTCGGATTTGCACGCGACCAATTCCTTGTTTCTTCACTTGTATATTGAAGTGCACGATCTTCCTTATCGAATTGTTGAATGTATGCGCGTGTTGTTGCGTTTGGAATCAATCCCCAACGCTCAAAGAAAAGCGATAAGTCTTTTTCTGCCGCAGCAGATGCAAGCTTGATTATGTTTTGAGACTCACCATCTCCTGTAGTAAGCGCAATACCATCAGGGGCAGGAGCTGCGGATGGGTTCCTTGCGTATGAATCAACACGCGCAAAGAATCGATTATTCAAAAGCGACTCTTGGTCTTGATACATTGTATAAATCTCGTTGCTATCATGCGCAAGCATCAACTGCCAATACATTGCAAGCTGTGTAAATACTCCACCTGTACGACCCGTAGTTCCAGAAGAGACTCTCTTATAAATCTGGTCATATGTAAATCTAGTAGTACCCGAATTGATGTATCTGCAAAGCTGTGCGAAGTAGTTATTTGTAACCTCTGCATAAGCATAGCGTCCATCATTTATATTGTGTCCAATTTCGTGGGCAGAACCCCAACCAAAGTAATAGCCATCATCCGATGAACGGGTCTCACCTGGTGCATTGTTTTGAATTGGATTTAAGAAGGTAAAGTTTGCAGACTCAGGATATCCAACACCAATATGGTTTCCGGCTGCATACATAAATGCTCCTGCAAACATGGTAGCCATACGAATGTTTAGATGCGCATTTGGCATTTCGTTGGTCTTTGTGGTTCCGCTTGTTCCTGGATCCATCATGCCTTTATGCTGATAGAACAGGCGCATCATTTGGTCAGTACCATTTAGTGCCTTCACAAGCTTTGCAGCCATTTGACTATCTGACCCATCGGTGCCCGATTTAAGCCCCGCCAAAACGCGATCAGCCGGAACAGAATAAAGCATCGTATCTGTCATAACCTCAGTTGAGTTTAGTATGCAGCTTGTTGCTACATATGGACGATTGAGATTTTCGTTAGCATCGGTTCCTTGATGCAGGCTTGCATGCTTTGCTTGAAGACCAGGATTTTCCGCTGTGCCATCGCCATCAACATGTTTCTTCAAATCGCGTACATAATCAACAGCTGCTGATAGACGGTTTGCGGAATCGACATTACGTACATTGATCATTGGTATATCACTTGCACCAAGTACACGAACTTTCATTTGTTGCTGTGCATTATTGCCTGTGTACTTCAGGTAAAGTGATCCACCTCGCTCAGCGGTATCAGAGCTTGATTTTGAAATGGTTGGATAGACAAACTTGCCATGACGCATTGTGTATCCCATAGATGGCGCATTTGCAGCTTCAGCATTTTGCTGACCATAGATAAGCTGGGCAGTTGTAAAGCCAGAAGTTGCACCATTTGGAGTAGCTAAGTAAATAGTAACCTCGTCGGCTGCACCTGTTACCTTGCCAAGCGGCTGCCAAGTGTTTAATCCACTGATGCCGAGGTTTTTACCATTATCAGCTGCATCAAATAGTGAAGTATCGATGTCAATTATTTCACCAAGACCTGCATTTTCATCTTCTAATAGCTTGTAGGCAAAATCGAGAGTTGCCTGAGCAGTGGTTTTATATGGATATTCCTCACCACTATAAGGATCAACCACATTTAGCCTTGATGAAAGCTCATCCATATAAGTCTTTGTTGCGTGGTCTGCTAATTGAATCTGGAATTCATCAGTAAAAAGGCCATCTATATCTTCTTCAACACTGTCATATCCATGGATGCGAATCTCAGCAATATCGATCAGCCTTATATAACGAGACATTCCGATTAAAATCTTATCCGTAGTGATTCCACCAGAAATTCGGACAAATGTGTAATACCTACCCTGTCCATCTGATCTGTTAACGAAATCGACTCCACTAATAGGGGTCATCTTGCCATCAATGTTGGCAGTTACTGCAATTGAATTATATTGAAGATTTTCAACAGATGCAGCATATGAGATAAATCCAATATTTTGAGGCGAATCAAATGTAATTTCGATGCCGTGGATTCCTCTATTGTAAGAGCATCCAAGATCCCAGTCATCTTTTTTGTAGTAGCTCTTGAAATCGCCATCAAATAGACCCATTGCAGAACCATTTGAATCATTTGGGCTATCAATCATTGAGCCAGAAATAGCACGAGCAGATTTAATGTGCGTGGTGTAGCCGCCATTAGAATCCGGTGTATTTATAAGCTTGTACGAAGGAAGATTTGCTGGCTCAATTGTTGTTGTAGATGCAGATACAGTGTCTGATGGACGGGATTCACCAATTGCATTTTCTCCCTTTACATGTATCTGATAAGCAACGTTATCCTGAAGATTTGGAATAGTCACGCTACCTGATGTAACGTTAGGAATTTTCTCCCAAATACCGTTGTTGTCATCTGTCTTTAGACGATAGTAGACGTTATACCACTCGGTATCTTCCATCTGCTTCCAAGAGACTTTGATTGACTTATAAGAACCTGTAGCTTTGACATTTTCTGGACGATCTGGAACCTTTGTAGCCATCGGCTTTAATTGAATGCTCTCAGACCATCCGCTCTGCCATTTATTATTTGTAGATTGAACACGAACAGTGTAAGTAACACCATTTTGAATTTTTCCTTTTGTACCACCTACAAATTCAGTGATCACGATAGATGTTGAGGTAGTACGATTGATCTGCTGTTTGCCATTGGCTTCAACAGATACCTCATAGCCTGTAACGTTTTCCTCTTGTGTCCACGAAAGAACGAGCTGCTTACTTGGGGCAGACGACGATGTGATTGTTGGGATCGACATCTGAGGAGCCCCAATGTTGTCTTCGGTATCATTTAAAAACTCAACTGAAGAAATTTCTGCGAGGTTTAACTCTGTGTCAGTCGTATAAGTTTGAGTAATCTTGATTGTCACCTTTTTGATCGCAATTTTGCGACCAAAATTGATAACTATATTTCCTTCTGAATCGATTGTTGCGCTTGCAGGAGCTGCATATGCTTTTTCCGGAGCCACACCGAGTAGTCTTGCTACCGCCTCAACAGCACCTATCGTAGGCTGTTCACCGAATGTGACTTCCATGGACTTATCTTGTCCATCCTCATCATAAACCACAACAGCAGAACCACTAGACGGGGCGGTTGGTGCAGGCTCACCTGTAAGTTCGCCATTTGAGTTTCTGGCCTCTGGAACCTTTATTTCAAATGCAGAAACTTGATTGTCGGATAATCCTCTATCAGGATCATCTAGATTATTGAGCTCTAAAACTATTGGATAAGCCTGACTAATGCTTTCGCTAGACTGCAATTTAAGCGATTTTTCTATGTCAGGATTTCCAATAACACTCTCAATGTGTTCAATTGCACTTTCGGCAGTGCCACCTTCTGTTACAACATCAACATATTCACTCTTTGTTACATTGGGTAAGTTTTCATCAGTTGACTGTAGGATGGGCTTTCTTTGCTCATGAGACATGACATCGTCTCTGTAAATACCCTCGGACATAATCTGGAGATCAACAAGCGAAACATCGCCTGTCTCAGATAAATCACAGCTCAATATGTCTGTATTGTCTTCGTGCAATACATCCACTAATTGAGTCACATCGTCATAATTCAAATCCCCTTCACCAGTAACATCCCCGTAAAAGATGATTCCTGGATGGGTGGTGTCATTAATTGCACTGTAATCCCATGTATATAAGCGAACTCTATATGAATAGATTCCCTCAGAATCCACATATAGAGGTTGCTCATATGTTTTGTATTTATCTGAAACAACAGAGACTGTATATGTACCAGGATCCACATCGAAAAACGTGACGGTCATTTTGTAGCTGCCATCATCAAGTTTTGTAGTTGTTACCGTTTGAGATTGCTCGCCATTTAGACTCACAGTAAATGCATGTGTGCCCTTCGCAAAAGGCTTCCCGTCTATGATCTCAACATTAACTGTATTGTTGTTAGGAACCGGATCGCTTTCCAGTGTTTGTATACCTGATTCATCGGTATTTAGAGAATCAGATATTTGGGTTGCGCCCGATTGATTGTCTTTCAACTCCGACTGATTTGCGTTTTCATCCGTTTCGTCCGATAACGCAGAGTTAGTTGTTGCGGTAGATGCGTTATCTAGCGGTTTCTCTTCGGAATTCCAAAACTCATCCCAATCCGAATTGTTGGTTTCTGTCGCCTCTGACTGCGGTTCAATATCTCCTGGTTCTGCAGCATATGCAGGTATGCCAAACATCGAACACGCAAGGGCTGTCGATAGTAGAGTTGAAATTACTCGACGAGCAGTGTTTTTCATAGCGTTGCCCTATCCTACAGTTAATTACAGTCGTACTAAATTGTAATTTAGCTGTAATCTTTCAGGCAATTTTGAAATGGCATCGATAATTGATTTTTTATATGAATTCACAAATATTACAAAATTTTCGCTATTTCTCGGATTATTTCAGTAGCAATACTACGCTTGCTTTCATTTTCCAGTGCTAATTCCAAATCGCTAGTAATTATTGTTGCAGTTTCAATATCTTGTCCAAAACCATCCTTTGTGCCAACTTTGTTTGCAACGATCATATCTACACCTTTTGATACGAGTTTTGATTTACCACATGAAATAACATCATCGGTTTCTGCAGCAAACCCTACAAATATTTGATTCTCTCTTCGCATCGAAGAAAGCGTCGCTAAAATATCTGGATTTTTTACCATATGAATTTCGGACAAAGCTTTATCGTCTATACCCTTTTTTAATTTACGCATCGGCGCTTTATCAGGTTTGTAATCGGACACAGCAGCGACACATATCACAATGTCTGCCCAGTTCAGGTTTGCTTCAGAAGAAATAAGCATCTGATCGGCAGTTTCAACATGCTCTACATCGAAGGTTTCAGGATATTGAAGACTTATAGGACCACTTATTACTTTGACAGATGCACCGAATTGCAAAGCTGCCTCTATTAATGCATACCCCATCTTTCCGCTTGATCTATTTGAGATAAACCTAACCGCATCTATTGGCTCTATGGTAGGACCTGTGATTATTAATACATTTTTTCCAGAAAGCGATTTTGAGGCTTTTGCTTTTGAGTTGTAAGGGTCTTTTGAGTCTTCTATATACTCTCGAACATCTTCTTTACTTCCCTCTTTTTGGTTGTGAAGAATTGACAATGTGAAATCTCCAATAACATCTGGTTCAGGTAACCTTCCGGATCCCACATCTCCACAGGCAAGATATCCGCTGTCTGCATCTATCACATGTATTCCCCTGGCCTTCAAAGTCTCCAAGTTATGCTGTGTAGCTTGGTTTTCATACATGTGTACATTCATTGCAGGCGCAACAATTAAAGGAGCAGTGCATGCAAGAGCGGTTGAAGTAAGCAGATCATCTGCAATACCAAACGCTATCTTTGCACAAACATTCGCAGTGCATGGTGCGATTAAAAAAGCATCGCATTCTTCGGCTAACCGAATATGCGGAATAGGACAATCGGGATTATTGAACGTATCTGTCATCACAGGATGCCCACATATTGCTTCAAATGTAAGAGGGGTTATAAATTTTGTTGCGTTTTCTGTCATCACAACGACAACATCAATGCCCGCCTTTTGAAGACAGCGAACAATCTCTGCCGCTTTATACGCAGCGATACAACCTGTTATTCCTAAAAGTACTTTCTTCTGTTCTCCATTTTTATCACTCATAGCATTTCTTCCTTTGCGGCAAAAACACTCTTTCCGTATTCCGTCCTACCCAGACTTCTATCTTTAATTTGATCAAGAGCATCCTGTAAATCAGCGGGTAGCATATCTATAAAGTGGAGCACCTCGCCATTTTTTGGATGAGTAAAAGATATCTCATGTGAGTGAAGAAATTGACGCGTAAGTCCAAGACTTGCATTTAGGCTTTTTGGCGCACCAGATGTGTATGTTTGGTCTCCAACTATCGGATGCTTAATGTATTGCATATGCACTCTGATTTGATGCGTTCTTCCTGTATATAGCTTACATTCAACCAAGGTATACCCAACATCCCCTTTAGCTTCTTCAAAACGTTCCAAAACAGAAAATGTTGTTATCGCATCACGTGATGAGGCTCCATCACCTACAGCCATCTTTGTACGATCTTTTTTACAACGCTCAATAGGTGCATCTATCATTCCTGTATCAGGAGAAATAATCCCATGTACTAAAGCAATGTATCTACGATTAACATTTTTAAGCGCAATCTCAGACATCAAAAACTGCCCAGCATCATCAGTTTTTGCAGCGAGCATCAAACCCGATGTGTCTCCATCGAGCCTGTGTACTATGCCGGGTCTATCATCTTCACCTTGAACGTTGCATAAGTTTTCTGCTCCAAAATGCCAAAGCAGCGCATTCACTAATGTTCCCGATTGAAAATCATCATTGGGGTGAGTTATAAGACCGGCTTGTTTGGATAAAACAATCACATCATCATCGTCATATCTAATATCAAGATCAATTGGTTCTGGGGCAAGTTCGAAAATGCTTTCGTCTTCAAGTTCACAAACTATTACATCCCCTGCACTTACCTTTTCAGATTTTGAAACAACATTGCCAAACACATAGACATGACCTAAATCAATTGCTTTTGCTGCAGCTGATCTACTTTTATAAATTTGTGCATCTGAAAGCACGACATCGATGCGTCGTCCATCATCAGCAGTTGTTGCTACATGACAAACTGACCTAGTCATTTAATCCCTTATGTTTTATGCCCGCATCACCAAAAGCAACCGGACTAAATAACAATGTAAAGACAAATAGAACTATCCCACATGTCACGCCAATATCTGCGATATTAAAAACTGGGAAGTCTATAAATTGAGTCGCTAGAAAATCAATAACATACCCATGAATAAATCGATCAATTGAATTTCCAATTCCACCAGCAAACACTAAAGCCAAACCAATGTAGCCGACAAGTGGCAAATCCTTTGCAAACGCAAATACATAAACCAAAACAGCAGCACAAACGATCAAAGAAAAGATCGCCAAAACTACAGTCATATCTGAAAACATCCCCCAGGCGCCGCCCTTGTTATAAACAAGTGAAAAATTCAAAATACCTGAAATGAATTCAATGCTTTCATTTCCAATGGAGTCAAAATACAACTTTGTAAACTGATCAAATAAAATCCAAAGCACAGCGATACAACAGAATATGATTATTTTATCTCGCCTAGAAATGGCTCCCTTTTTTATAGACACGCTGGGAGCCATCTCATCATTATTCAAGGGCATTCAACACCTCAGAACACCTTGCACAAAGGTTTTCCCCATTATCGTTATCAACTAATTCACGATAATTCCAACATCTATCGCACATGGGAAGTGTTGTATGAACTGCATTTGCAACAAGCTCGTCGCCTTCTGTAAATTCGATTCCAGAAATGATAAACATTTCTTGATAAATACCGGCGTCATACTTAAGCGCTACGTCAAGCATCTCTTTAGGCACAGAAACACTTACGAATGCTTCTTGACTTTTCTTAATTACGCCCTCTACCCTTGCCTCTTCAATAGCCTTTGTTACCGCCTCGCGAATTTGCAAGATTACATCGAAATCAGACATGACAGACTCAAGCGCACCCTCAGAACATGCTGGCATAAAGTCACTCAACACAGGCCAACCTGCCAATTGCACACTTGTAGGCCTTCCAGCTTTTTCTCTTTCTTTCGGAGGATACATCTCCCAAACTTCTTCTGTCGTAAACGACAAAATAGGTGCAAGCACGCGGACTAAAACTTCGAGCACATCCATAAGCACTGTTTGTACAGCTCTTCGTCTTGGAGAATCAAATGCTTCGGAATACAAACGATCTTTTGTAGCATCCATATAAATTGCTGAAAGATCATTTGCAATATATTCATAAATTGCTCGATATACACCATGGAAACGATATGCTTCATAAGATTCAAGTACATCGTTTAAAAGACGCACCGTGCGACCATACATCCACTGATCAAGCGGCTCTAACGCATTCCAGTCCATAATTGAGTCTTCTGTAGAAAAATCATCTAAAGATCCAAGCAGGAACCTGAATGTGTTTCTAATCCTTCTATAAGCATCAGATGTGGATTTTAAGATTTCGTCATAAATTCCAACGTCTTGTGAGTAATCAACGCTTGCAACCCAAAGCCTTAAAACATCGGCACCATATTTATTGCAAACATCTTCTGGGTCAATACCGTTACCTAAAGATTTAGACATTTTCCGGCCTTCAGCATCAACCGTAAATCCGCAATGCATAACTGATTTATATGGTGCAATTCCATAATCACCAACAGAGGTTAGAAGAGAAGACTGGAACCATCCTCTATGTTGATCTGAGCCTTCAAGATACATATCAGCTGGAAATCTCAAACCTTCACCTGCACGATGTTTAAGCACCGATGTATGTGAAACTCCGCTTTCCCACCAAACATCCAAGATATCTTTTTCAGGCACGATATCTCTAGATCCGCATTTCGGGCACTTTACATTAGACGGCAAATAATCCTTGGGATCATGTGTGAACCAAGCATCGGAGCCATCGTTTTTGAAAAGCTCAATTACAGCGTCGAAAGTGCTCTCATCCGCAATTGTTTCTCCGCATTTTCCGCACTTAAATACCGGAATTGGAACACCCCATGAGCGCTGCCTTGAAATACACCAATCTGGCCTATCTGCCACCATTGCAGAAATTCTATTTACCGCAATTTCAGGAATCCATTTAACCTCATCATTTATCGCGATAAGCGCGTCTTCACGAAGCGAATTTTTATCCATAGAGACAAACCACTGATCAGTTGCTCTGAAAATTACAGGCTTATGGCATCTCCAACAATGAGGATATGAGTGTTCAATTTTTCGTTCAGCGATAAGTGTTCCACGCTCTTTTAGCCACTCGATAATAGCTGCGTTTGACTCATTAACTTCAAGCCCGGCAAAAGGACCCGCCTCTTCAGTTAAATATCCACTATCATCAACTGGCATAAGAATTGGAAGGTCAAACTCAAGACCTACTGCATAGTCTTCTTGGCCATGTCCAGGAGCTGTGTGTACCGCACCTGTACCTGAATCAAGAGTTACATGATCACCATAAATAACTTTGCCTTTTAGATCTTGGCGAATAGGTGCAGTATATGAAAGAGAAGCCATCTGCTTTCCGGGGATTGTTACAGGACAACCCTTTTCATCTTCTATGAAATTAACGTCTTCCCATCCAGCAATTTCTGCAACTTCTTCAACTAAATCTTTGGCAAAGATCAAGTTCTTTCCATCTTGGTTAACCATTACATATTCAGCATCTGGAGCAAGCGATACTCCAGTATTTGCAGGAAGAGTCCAAGGAGTTGTCGTCCAAATCAAAATATAAGCATCGCCCTTAGCACCAGCAGCCTCAAAAATACCCGGCATTACATCAAGTTTAAAAGCTACATATATTGAAGGCGACACTTCATCTGAGTATTCAATTTCTGCTTCAGCCAAAGCGGTGTGACAGGTGGTACACCAATGAATTGGCTTACGACCACGATATATTGAACCCTTCAAATACATATCGCGGAAAAGCTCAACATTTCCGGCTTCATAATCTGGCGTATAGGTTAGATAAGGATGTTCCCAATCTGCATTAACGCCAAGACGTTTAAAACCATCCCGTTGGATATCAACGTATTTTGTTGCCCAATCCCTGCAAAGCTCACGCAACTTAGGTACGCTTGTTTGTGCCATCTTCTCAGGGCCGAGCTCTTTTTCAACCATATGTTCAATAGGTTGACCATGGCAATCCCACCCAGGAATATATGGAGTATAAAAGCCGCGCTGTGCATGGCTTTTATTTACAAAATCCTTCAAAATTTTGTTAAACGCGTGACCGATATGAATAGGGCCGTTTGCATACGGAGGTCCATCATGTAAAACAAACGGTGTTCCATTTGCGTTTTTCTCTAAAACTTTCCAATAAATTTTTTCAGTTTCCCATTTTTTAAGTCTTTCAGGCTCATTTTGAGGGAGGTTACCCCTCATTGGAAAATCTGTTTTTGGTAAGTTCATTGTTTCTTTGTAGTTCGCCACTTTTGTTCCTTACGCGACCTAAGCTTACATATATCATTAAGATCAATGACAGTATAGAGTAACAACATACAAGCAAGAACTCACCTATGGCCTTCAAGTGTCATAATATTCTTCAAACGATCGGCACATTCGATCAACAAACTCGTAGTGAGGAACCTACCATGACATATCGAATCTTTTCTGACTCAAGCTGTAATCTTACCGAAGATATGATCAATGATTTTGATATAGAAATTTTTCCTCTTACTTTTATGATCGATGAAGCACAACACCAAAGCTATATAAAAGGACAAATTACCGACCTTTCAAAGTTTTATGACATGATGCGAGGCGGAAAAGTAATCACTACTTCCCTTCCAAATTTAAACGATGCAGAAGTTATGCTTAGAAATTCTTTAGATAAAGGCGAAGACATTTTATATATAGGTTTTTCAAGCGGACTATCAGGCACCTACGAAGCGATTGATCTTCTCATGCGTGAATTAGCTGATGAGTACCCAAATAGAAAATTGCTCTCAGTAGATACGCTAGCCGCATCTTTAGGTGAAGGTCTTCTTGTTTGGTATGCATGCAATCTAAAACAAGAAGGTGCAAGCATAGAAGAAGTTCATGCTTGGGTTGAAGAAAACAAGCTTCATCTAGCGCATTGGTTTACAGTTGATGATCTTATGTTTTTATACAGAGGTGGACGCGTTACAAAAACGGCAGCTTGGGCGGGTACCCTTCTAAATATTAAGCCCGTTTTACATATGGACGATGAAGGTCACTTAATCCCGTTAGACAAAGTCAGAGGTCGTAAAAAATCCATTCTTGGCCTTGTGGATCATATGGAACAAACCGCAAATAAACCTGTAAGCGACCAAACTGTTTTCATATCACATGGCGACTGCATCGAAGACGCAGAATATCTAGCAAATATCATTCGCGACAAGTTTGGTGTACAAAATATTGTTATCAACTATGTTGATCCTGTTATTGGCGCACATTCAGGACCTGGAACACTTGCTCTTTTCTTCTTAGCGAGCCAGCGTTAATTTAGTTAACCTAATTAGTCTAGTTAACCTAATTAAATCCAAAGATCCTTTGAGCCATATGGTATCCATATAGTCCTGCTTTTCTTCCAAGCTCCGTTGGAAGATTTGTCCCAATATTTAGTACATTGGTTCTTATCCGCCTATATAAAGGTGGATTTTTTTCCTTCAGATAATCCCAAATACTTTGAAGTTTTTCATCATCTTCATCGGTGTTTCTCATACGCAAAAAAACCGAACAGATCGTCATCATCATCGAAAGATAACTTTCCATATACTTTCTCAAGCGTCTAGGTTGAACTTCCATAACATCTACGGCATCAATCATGGTCTTCGTAACAAGAAGTTGTTGATCCATTCTGCCCATCATTGTGGCTTCATTAACAGACTGGTCTTCTCTGCCTATAAAGTACCTATACATATCTACGTCTAGATAATAGAGCGATTTAACATAAGGAAGCGGCTCGTAAACATAGATATTATCAACGTAAAAACAATGCTCAGGAAGATGCAGACCCATATCTTTAAGCATCTGTGTTCTATAGATAACGGAATGCATAAGAAGGTATTTTGACTGGCCAAAAGAGCCAATATCTTCCCAAGAGATTTTACAATCTATGGGAATAATTCCTTCATATCTCATGGGAGTTTGCTTGTTTTCATGAACTTTTTCATACACATAATTTGCAATAACAAGATCGGTTGCATCAGACTGCCCAACTTGTGTACGAAGATAATTCATAACGACTTTGGCGGATTCAGGATCTAGCCAATCATCTGAATCCACGACCTTGAAATAAAATCCAGTAGCAACCGCAAGACCTGTATTTACAGCAGAACCATGACCGCCATTTTCTTTATGGATAGCACGTATTATCTCGGGATATTTCTCCTGCCATCCGTCTGCAATCTCAGCGGTATTATCCTTAGTCGATCCATCGTCAACTATGAGGATTTCTATATCATCCCCGCATGTAAGAATAGACTCAATACATTTATCCATATACTCAGCCGAGTTGTAACAAGGAACTGTGAACGTAATAGTTTTCATACTGGATTATTTGTCCTTATCCGAGATAATCTTTGAAGAAAGATCTAATGCAAGCGACACTATTTTATCCATATTGTAATAACGGTATTCTGCAAGCCTACCTAATAGATGCAAATTTGGCATACTCTCTGTAAGCGAACGATATTTCTCATAATGCGCATTATTTTCATCATTAATAATCGCATAATACGGAATTTGAGTATCTGGGTTTTCGTATGCGCGTGAGTATTCCTTCATTATCGTTGTCTTGTCTGATACCTGTTTTGTAAGATGCTTGAACTCGGTTATACGAGTGTAGTCTTCAGTTACGGTGAAATTAACCGTGCCACACGGAAGCTTGTATGTATCGTCATAGGTTTCATATACAAAATCTAAACTTCTATACGGAAGGCGCCCAAATCGTCCCAAGAAAAGCTCGTCAATAGGTCCTGTATAAACAATAGGGCCTGTAAAATTAACATCTTTAATCTTTATGCCTTTAAGACCAGCATCTTCATTTTCACCCATGAACTCCAAATCAAAAACGCTAGTTGCGTCGGTATTCAAACAAACGGTGATATTTTCATGCATCAGCATATTTTCAAATAACGCGGTATATCCCTCAATGGGCATACCTTGGTATGTATCCTGAAAATAACGATCATCATAAGAAATATTTACTGGCACGCGTGCGGTCACAGAAGGATCAACTTCTTCTGGAGTTTGTCCCCACTGCTTTTGTGTGTAATAAAGAAAAACATTCTTATAAACAAAATCAGCAATCTCTGATAATTCAGGGTCATCCTGGGCACGAAGCTCATTTATGGTGACTTTTCTTTCATCACCAAATGTGTCTATAAGTTTTTCGATAAGGCACTGTGCCTTTTCCTCACCAAATGCAATTTCCATAGATGATTTATTAAAAGGAACAGGCATATATGTTCCATACCAATCAGCCAATACACGATGTTGATAGTTAATCCATCCAGAAAACATTCTTAAATAGTTAAATGCCTTTTGATCATTTGTGTGGAAGATATGCGGGCCATACCTATGAACCAAAATGCCCGCATCATCATATTCGTCATACATATTTCCGGCTATATGAGCCCTTTTTTCGATTATTAAAACCTTCATACCAGCGTCTGCAAATTGGCGCGCACATACGCTTCCAGCAAAACCACTGCCTACAACTAAGGCATCGTAGTCCTCGATTGCTATATCTGAAAACTTCTCATATTGCACACTACTTGGCTCCCCATATGAATCATTTGCGCTTGGTAGTACAACTCCAGCCTTCATTTCCTTGACAGTCTGGTTCTCTGCCATGTGCTCCTCCTTATGAGCCTATTTAGCAATACTGATTATCTCACGTGCACGGTCTGTAAGCATAAGCCCACCACCGTTATCTTTCACAAATTTAAGGCATGTGAATTCGCACTTGTGATTATTGGCACGGCTATATTGCTCAGCCGCGCGCCATCCCCATTCAACACGAATGCGCATTTGATATTCATCATCTTGCATAATTCTTCTGAATTCTGAAGCGGCTTTTACAGGGTCATCAGAATCTATAAGCGAATACAGATGCATAAGCGTTTCAAAATTAGTCCTTACAACAGTAGCAATCGGAGACACATCTTCTTTAATTAGGTCATATGCGTGTTGCGCGACATTCTTTGTAAAATCTAGCGATTTCATCTTTGCGATAAGAGGAAGTGAAAATGCGGCGATCATCGCAGTTGCTAGCGGTTGTTTGAGTTTATTATGCATATTCAATAAACCATCCAATACCGCTTTTGCACCATCAACTTCACCTGCATCTAAACAAGCCTGTCCAAAACAGGACATAAACCAAACACCTTGAGGTTTGCAAGGAAACTTAATTGAATGAGCTATCCCTTTAGAGCGCTTGATGAATAACTTAGGATCGCAATCCTCATTATAAATATCCACCAAACTATTAGCTTTTCTCTGTGCAATATTTTCAAATATACGAAACGAAAATAATAAGCTGACTAGAAAAACAAATAGTATCGCTATCCAACCAGTAATAGACGATGTTAAATTCACATCTATACCCCAAAGATACACAGCAATAAAAATCGCTGGTAAAAGCAAAGATACAAGGCAAGCTGCTGCTATATATCCTTTGAAATAACGAAGCATCAAAGATTCCTTAATAAACTTTAATCTATTACACCGTCGGTATGCCTGATTAGCTTACGCTTAATCTTGCCCCCAATGGTTTTTGGAAGCTCATCTGTAAATTCAACGATACGCGGGTATTTATACGGCGCAGTTGTCCGTTTGACATGATCTTGAAGTTCGTGAATCAACTCATCAGATGGTTCATAACCTTGAGCTAAAACAACTGTGGCTTTGACCACTTTCCCACGAATCGGGTCAGGCGCAGCAGTTACAGCACACTCAACCACAGCCGGATGCTCTACAAGTGCACTTTCAACCTCAAAAGGTCCAATCCTATAGCCCGAACATTTAATGACATCATCATCGCGCCCGACAAAGAAGCAATAACCATCGGAATCCATCCAAGCCATATCATGCAGATCGTAATAATCCCCACCAACAGCCTCTTTAGTGGCCTCGGGATTTCCGTAATAACCAACAAATAAACCTGGAGGGTATGCCTCTTTAAGGCCGGTTACACATATTGCCCCCTCCTCACCAATATCAACCTCTATACCATCATCGTCTAGAAGTTTAATATTTAAAAGAGGCGAAGGCTTACCCATTGATCCTGGACGTGGCTCTAGCCACGGAAAAGTTGCCAAAAGAACAGGTCCTTCAGTTTGACCAAAACCCTCACGAATTTTCTTCCCTGTAAGCTTTTCCCACTGTATGGTTACTTCAGCATTTAGAGGTTCTCCTGCGGTAGCAAAATTTTGGACACTCGAAAGATCATATGCGGCGACATCTTCTTGAAGCATAAATCTGTACATCGTAGGTGGCGCACAAAAAGTCGTAAGCTTATTATCCTGAATTACCTGCAAAAGCTTTGCAGGTACAAATTTCTCCATGTCATAGGCAAAAACTACAGCACCAGAAATCCATTGTCCGTAAATTTTCCCCCATCCAAACTTGGCCCACCCAGAATCTGTCACAGACATATGAAGTTCGTTTTCACGAACCTGCTGCCAGTATTTCGCTGTGATTATATGTCCAAGTGGATGTGCAAAAGTATGTTCTACAGCCTTAGCATTTCCTGTAGTCCCAGATGTGAAATAGATAAGCATGATATCTTTACTAGTAACTCCAGCATCACCTGTTGGACGCTCAAATATATCCGACTTATCTTTGATCAACTCATCAAAAGACATCCATCCTGAACGAGTCCCTCCAACTACTATCAAATCCTTAATTGTAGGAGACTCAGGTAATGCCTGTTCAACTTGAGAAATAACATAGTCGTCATCCACGCAAATCATCGCTTTAACATCTGCTGAGTTTGCCCTGTAAGCAACATCCTTTTTCGTTAGTTGAAGCGATGCTGGAATGATTGTAGCTCCAAGTTTTGCAAGAGCTGTTGCGCACACCCAGTATTCCCAACGTCGTCTAAGAATACACATGACAACGTCACCTTTAGCAATTCCAAGTTCAGACAAGGCATTTGCCGCTTGATTAGACAAGCGAGAAATATCTGTAAATGTGAATGTCTTTTTATCTCCTGAATCGTCCATCCACACTAAGGCGCGCTTGTCCGGCTCTACTTTTGCCCACTCATCAACTACATCAAATCCAAAGTTAAACGCTGGAGGTACTTCTATTTTGAAGTTTTCAAAGAAATCCTCATAAGAATCAAATTCGATTCTTGGACAGTACTTTTTAAGAACGTGATCCATTATCACTGCTCCGTGATTATCGTAACAAACTTAGCCGGGGCATCCCCATTACACCTTTGGCCATGTGGGATCTCTGGGTTGAAATAAATGCTATCCCATTCATTTAATATCAAATCTTTATCGCCAACCGTGACAACAACTGATCCCTCTATTACAAAATTGAATTCTTGACCTGTATGAGTTATTAATTCCACAGGCTTATCGCTTGGGTCAAGAACAACTAGCAATGGCTGCATAATCTTGTCGCGATAACGCCAAGCCATGTCCTCAAAGTGGTATCCGGGGTGTCTATCTACAACTTTTCCCTCACCTTTGCGAACCACGTGATATGTATCAAGTTTTGCAGATGTACCAGTCAAAAGCTCTGTAAGGTCAACTCCAAATTTATGGGCGATATGATAAATCGCTGAAATCGGTACATCAGCACCTTCATTTTCCCAAAGAAGATAGGCTTCCTTATCAACTCCAAGGTCACTTGCCATATCTTCTATAGAAACATCGCAAGCTTCCCTAAGGCCTTTAATTCGAAGTCCAACTTCCTTTAATTCATCAGTCATCTATCCCAAGCTCCAATGCTTGTTTGTTCTTTTCAATAAGATGCGCCTTCTTCGGAGGAACGCATGCATCAATTGCTTTGAGTAAAGCATCTTTATTGCAAAACTGAGTTTCCTGCCATAGTTTTCCAAGTAAAACTATGTTGGAAAGACCTGTAAGCTCATTATCTGATGCCTCGCTTGTAGCCGGAATACCAACAGCTTTTCCTGCCTTGGGATATATATCGGGGCTCACAAGATCGGTATCAAAAATAGCTATTCCACCTTCTGCTAGTTTTGGTATGAACTTGTCATACGATGGCTGGTTCATAGCAACAACCGCATCGGGAGTTACAACTAAGGGGCTTCCTATAGGCTCATCGGACAAAGTTACAGAACAGCTTGCAGTTCCTCCACGCATCTCAGGCCCATATGAAGGAAACCATGAGACTTCCTTTCCATCAATGAGCCCTGCATTTGCGATAACTTTTCCGGCAAACAAAACGCCTTGCCCACCAAAACCTGCAAGGATTACTTTGAATTCATTGCTCATTTGGCATCCCCTTCTTTATTGTCGCGAATTATCGCACAATCGCGAGCTCGATCAAACGCTGCCTCATGAGCATTCGAATAACCTTCTTGCAAAACGTCTTTATAGACGCCCAACGGATAGTAACAAAGCATATTTTCTTGAAGCCATGAATATGCATCCATAGGTGTCATACCCCAGTTTGTAGGACATGTTCCTACCACTTCAACAAGTGAATAACCAACCTTGTTCACTTGATTTTCAAACGCACGTTTAATGGCTGCTTTTGCACGACGAATATTCTTAGGCGTATCGACAGTCACACGCTCAAGATAAGCAACTCCATCTAGGCTAGATAAAAGTTCACACACTCTAATTGGATATCCCGCAGTATGTGTATCACGACCATAAGGCGATGTTTGAGTAACTTGATTCGGAAGCGAAGTCGGTGCCATCTGTCCCCCGGTCATTCCATAAATCGCATTATTAATAAAAATGACCGTAATATTTTCACCACGTGTAGCAGCATGAATTGTCTCAGCCATACCAATGGAAGCCAAATCACCATCCCCTTGATATGCAAACACTACATTATCAGGGAATACTCGTTTGACACCAGTGGCTACTGCAGGAGCTCGACCATGTGCTGCTTCAATCATGTCGCACCCAAAAAAGTCATAACACATAACAGAACATCCAACAGGTGCAACACCTACAGTCCTACCCTCAACTCCAAGTTCATCAATAGTCTCTGCTACAAGACGCTCAACAACACCATGCGGACATCCCGGACAATAATTTGTAACAACTGGGAGAAGCGAATGAGGGCGTTCGAAAACTACTTCCATATTTGTACCTTCAGCTTTTTCCGCATCTGTTGATATTTGCTCTATTTTTTCTGCCATCTTAATCACCTAATCCAGCCGCTATGCGTTCGATTTCAACTAGCACATCACCTGGTTCTGGAATCACGCCTCCTGCACGACCCAAAAACTCCACAGGAGCACGTCCTCCTACAGCAAGTTTTACATCTTCAACCATCTGCCCCATGTTTAGCTCGACGGTCAAAAATACAGATGCAGAACACTCCTCTATCGCAGATACAGGATATGGCCAAAGAGTGATCGGACGAATCAAGCCCACCTTGATTCCCTTTTCGCGAGCGGTGTTAACTGCGCTTCTTGCAATACGTGCAGCAGCCCCAAAAGCAACAATGCAAATATCCGCATCTTCTGTAAGATAGGTTTCCGATCTTTGCTCATCGCGCTTTATTAATTCATACCTCTTAAAACGCTCAACGTTTTCCTTATATAAATCATCAGCATCAAGATATAGAGAATTAACAATATTGTGCTCACGCTTGTTATTATGTCCGCACGTTGCCCAAGGTTTTTCAGGAAGAGTAGATGGGTCAATGGGCTCAGGCATAAGTACCGGCTCCATCATTTGCCCAAGCATTCCATCTGCCAAGATAACAACAGGTGTTCTATATTTATCGGCAATATCAAACGCAACATAAGTAAGATCTGCCATCTCTTGGACAGTTGATGGCGCAAATACTGGAAGGAAGAAATCCCCGTGTCCCATAGCTTTTGTAGCTTGCCAATAATCGGACTGCGATGGTTGAATTGAACCAAGACCTGGACCTCCACGCTGTACATTAACTATTACAGCGGGTAGATCAGCTCCTGCCATATATGAAATACCTTCAGTTTTAAGTGAAATTCCGGGAGACGATGATGATGTCATGGCACGAGCGCCCGCGCTTGCTGCGCCATATAACATATTTACTGCAGCAATTTCGCTTTCTGCCTGGAGGTAGGTTCCACCTATTTTGGGCATATTCTTTGCCATATAGGCCGCAAGTTCAGTTTGTGGTGTTATTGGATATCCAAAAAAGAAACGGCAACCTGCACGCATAGCTGCCTCAGCAATTGCTTCGTTTCCTTTCATCAATGCTTTCTCGGTCATGCGCGTACCTCTCTATACACCTTGATTGCAACATCAGGACAAACGAGCGCACATGTTGCACATCCAGTGCACTTCGATTCATCGATACAAATTGCCGGATGATAACCTTTAGGAGTTATGACATCCTCATCAAGTTTCAATATTTTCTGCGGGCAGAATGCAGTACACATTCCGCATCCTTTGCAGAAAAACTCATCGATCTCTACCCTACCCATAACCTTGCCTCTCGTTTAGTGCTCTAGCTCAGAAATCCTAGTTCTGTCTTTTGATTCAAAGGTCTCTAAATGTCTTATCCAAAGTCAGTTCTAATTCTTTTCTTACCCAAAATTGTCAAAAGGATTAATACATGACATAGCATGCATTAATCATATGACATGGGATTTCTCGATTATACCAAGCCTTCAGTAACGTCTCCGGCATGATCGGCTTCGCGAATGGCAACGCGTCGTATCTTTCCATTAACAGTTCTAGGAAGCTCGTCTACATAATCAATGATGCGAGGGTATTTATATGGAGCAGTTTGATTTTTAACCCATGTTTGCAGCTCTTTTGTAAGGCCTTCGCTTCCTACAAATCCATCCTGTAGAACGATCGTTGCCTTTACAGCATGTCCTCTAAGTTCATCAGGAACACCCGTTACTGCACATTCCCGAACAGCCTCATGCTCAAGTAATACGCTTTCAATCTCAAAAGGACCTATTCTGTATCCACTCGATTTAATGACATCATCATTTCTGCCGACATACCAAAAATAGCCATCCTCATCTGCCCACGCAGTGTCTCCTGTGTGATACCAGCCATCATGCATAGCGTCTTTTGTCTTTTCTGCATCACGATAGTATTCCATCATAATGCCAGCAGGATGAGGATCGATATTAATGCAAATCTCACCTGTCTCTCCAACATTGCACAATGATCCGTCTTCACGAAGAATTGCAACATCATAGAGAGGAACAGGCTTTCCCATAGACCCTGGACGTGGCGTTGTGTTTGTCAGATTTCCGATAGTTAAAGGAGTCTCGGTTTGACCAAAGCCTTCAAAAATCGTAAGTCCAGTTTCTCTCTTCCAAAAATCAAAAAGATCAGGATTTAACGCCTCGCCTGCAGTTGTTGAATATTCAAGCGACGATAGATTATATTCACGAAGATTTTCCTGCATCATCAATCTATACATCGTAGGCGGTGCACAGAAAGTAGTTACGTTATATCTACCGATGAGGTCAAGAATTTCATTTGCATGAAATCTATCGAAGTCATAGGCAAGAACACAAGCCTCCATTAACCATTGTCCATAGTACTTACCCCAAACAGCTTTACCCCAACCGGTATCCGCAATCGTGAAATGAACCCCATTAGGTCGCACATTATGCCAATGCTTAGCCGTAATTAAATGACCAAGCGAGTACAGGCTGTTGTGCAATACCATCTTGGGATTTCCAGACGTACCAGATGAAAAATACATAAGCATTGGCTCATATGCATTTGTTTCTCTGCGCTCAAAAACGTCCGTTGCTTGCAACACCTCAGTATTGAAGTCAATCCATCCTTCGCGATTGATAGAAGAAGCGCATATGCCAGCTTCCCCTGATAAAGCCTCGCCAATAATTTCACCTTCAGGCACAATCAAGTTACCTTCATCGTCTTTTTCAGTAAGACCAGCACCGCAAGGATTAACCAAAATTAGCGTTTTTACAGTAGGGCAATCTTTGATTACATTGTCTACAACATCAGCAATCTCTCCAGCACTTGTTGCAATCACCGCATCAATGCCTGCTTGATTTAACCTATATTCCATATCGTGTTCTTTAAGCATAAAAGTTGCTGGCACCATCACAGCTCCAAGCTTTGCAAGAGCTGTAGCTACAAACCAAAATTGATAATGCCTGCGAAGAACAACTAAGACTTTATCTCCGCGGCCAATTCCATGCTCAGACAAAAAATTCGCAGTTTTATCTGACCATTTTTTGATATCCGCAAATGTAAATACATGCTCTTCGCCTTCAGGGTTCAGCCAGATAAGAGCACGTCTTGTGGGATCATTAACAGCAATGTCATCGATAACATCGTAGGCAAAATTGTACGTATCATCACAATGAAGCTTAAACGACGTTAATACCCCATCTGCATCATATTCTTCATCAACATATCGAAGATTTATATCCCTCATCTTGATTTGCCTTTCAAGCTGTAGTTTTAAACCGGAATTTCCAAACTGTAATTTACAAACGTCTAATAAGCCTCTGTCTAATAAACCTCATGATTATGAGGTTTAATCACAATCGCAATAAACGTACAAGGCTCACCACCAATTGCAATCATTCCGTGTCCTCGTCCTGAGTCATACATGAGCATGTCTCCAGCTTCAACTTCTTCAATGTGATCCTCATAAGCAAAGCGAAGTCGTCCCGAAATTACATAATCGATCTCTTGCCCTTCGTGCATTGACAGATGAATAGGGCGATCTTGTTCGTCTTCAATATATGGAGCTGTGACTAAAAATGGCTCAGCAAGTTTATGTCTAAAGTGCGGTGCCTTATGAAGATATTCAAAACCAGCACGTCTCTTAATAGATAGTCCTTCATTTTTTCGTGTCAATGAATAACCTGTAAGATGTGGTGTTTCCCCTGTTAAAAGCTCTATAACATCCACACCTAGTCTATCTGCACATTTATAAAGGAAGGTAAATGAAAGATCTTCTTGACCGGATTCTTGGGCTTCATATTCAGAGACACTTCTACCTGTTGCATCGGCCATCTCTTGCATAGAAATTCCCAGATCTTCTCTAAGAGCCTGTATGCGATGTGCAACTTCTAAAATATCTGGATTCATGCTTTTTCCTTCCCCAAAAATTGAAGCCAATAATGATTCAAGATGAAAAGCATCAAAATACGCTTTGCAATGTTAGCATCCAAGAATTTATAAACCATACGTTCACATGGTGTTTTTTGTGAAAGGGATATAAGTAAGTTAAAGCGTATAGCACTTTAAGCCGTACGCTTTAAAATGCATACAAAGTGAGAATCACACCCGGCTATCTCTAAAGATACTTGAGCTTTGCTAACAAGTTCAAATCCACTGCCTTCACTTGACTCTAAAAACTTAGCAATTGCACCTTCGTTTTCTTCATGCGTGATCGTACATGTGGAATAAACAAGTACTCCAGAGTCTTCGACATACATAGACGCAGATTTCAAAATCTCAATATCGCGCAAAGCGGCTGCTTCAATATCTTTGGGTTTAATTTTCCATCTAATTTCAGGATGGCGCCTAAGCGTCCCAAGCCCTGTACACGGTGCATCAATAAAGACACACTGGAAACGGTCTTTTCCTAAAACATCATTTAAATCTGTGGCATCCGCACAGATAAATGAGCTAACTTGTGCATCAAAGTCTTCAACACGTTTCTTAGCAAGATTTGTTTTGAAATCAATGTTATCAACGGATACAAAGCGTTTAATTTGGGATTTCCGTATTCTTAAACTATCGCTCTGTAAAAGAATGGTTTTTGTAGCTCTACCTGCACCTATCTCTAGAAGAGAGTCGCCATTAGACACCATCGCGCATGTATATGCAACAAATTGAGATGCAGCATCAGCTACAAGCATATCTCCTAAAGCGCAAGCTCTACGAACGCGTCCGTCAGTTATCGTTTTAGGGTTTAGCAACTTATAACAACCAGGTATTTCTTTTCCATTTGCATGCCCTGGTTCTATTCCATCCCCAACGCTTTTCAAAAGACCAAGGGTATCGTCTTCATTTCCTTTAAGTGAATTAATAGCCACATAGACTGGAGCTGGAACATTGGATGCATCCATAAATGCATCAGCCTCAGAAATCCCCAAACGTCTTATCAAAAGTTCGCACAACCATTCCGGAAAACCTTTAAGACGAGCATATGCGCAAAGATCCGTCTTTGGATTACCAAAGGGGTAGAAAGCAGCTTCTTTAGCGATCTTTCTTAAAGCGAAATTAGCAACTCCTGCAGCTTTTGGTGCTACCCACTTTACAAGCTCAACACCTTGGCTAACTGCTGCATAATCAGATTTTCCAAGATACAGAATTTCATAAGTACTAATACGCAGCGCACATCTTACGTCAGGCTTAATATCTTTCGGAGACTCAAGCACATGATCTATTACGTAATCAAGTGATCCTTCCATTTGAACAACACCTAGCACCAGCCTTGTAGCGAACGCTTTGTCCTCTGCATCTAAATGCGTTGTATCGACCACTTTTTCAATAATGTCATGCGCAAAAGCATTACGTTGACGCATCTGAATTAGAGCTTCAAGTGCACAAGACCTTGCGGGAGAAGCTTTTGATCCTTTATGTCTCTGACGTCGTGTCAGTCCATCGCTTTTCAGGTCTCTATCATTTTTTATGCTACGACCACTATTAGAGCTCTTGTCGTTTTTTTCGCTACGACCACCTTTGAAAACTTTGGTGTCTTTTCTGTCACTAAACTTTCTATTCTCAGGCATTTATTTGTCTCCAGACTATGTCTGCTTTTCTTATATCAGGAAAACCTTGCATAAAGTCTTTCGCTAACATCTCGCGTTTGCCTTGAGGTTTCAAAAGGCTAACCTCGAGCACTCCATCAATACATCCAAGACAAAGCTTTCCTTCGTGACTACGTGCATAGCCTACTTTTAAATCTTCCAAAGAATTAGGTTTGCTTGCAGAATTATCATCTGCCTTTGCTATTTTTGATTTCAAGACTGTAATCTCACGATTTCCAACATGGCATTTTGCTGGATGAGCATCGCTTGACGCTTGAACTCTGCGCGCATTCTCATATACGGATAACTTAGGCTCTAAAAAGAGTTCACCTTTTCCAATTTTTTCCGCATACGTTACAGACACCTCATCCTGAGATGTCCATTTAACGCATTCGCGCTCAAGATGGTCAAGCGCCACTATTAAAGCTTGAGCGCCCAAAGAGGCAAGTTCATCTGTAAGCTCAGGTGCAGACATATCCCCAACAGGAATTGATCTACGCACACAAAAATCCCCTGTATCAAGACCCTCTTCCATGCGCATAATGCAAACCCCTACTTGCTCATCTGCTGCAAGAATCGCACGCTCAATAGGGGCTGCACCTCGCCATCTTGGAAGAAGAGATGCATGTACGTTTAAACATCCGTATTTTGGTATGTCAAGCACAGCCTTTGGAAGAATTTTGCCATATGCAGCAACGCAGATTGCATCAAGATTCATGCCTTCTAAACGATCAATAACCTCATCGTCTTTTAAACTGGTTGGGCAATACACCTCTAAACCCAACTCTTCGGCTACAAGCTTCACAGGACTTGGTGAAACCTTCGATCCACGCCCTCGCACTTTGTCTGGAGCAGTAAATACACAAGCAATGTCTACACTTTGGGAAATGTCATTGAGAATATCAGCAGCAAATTTAGGTGTTCCCATAAAAGCTATTCGCATATTTGACACTAATCCACTTCTATAGATGATTCACCGGGTTTTGCGCCTTGCGCTTTAGCAACTTCATAAGCTTGTAGCGCACGTATACGCACAGCAGGTTCACATGCCTCAAACAAAGTTCTTCCATCAAGATGATCCAATTCATGTTGAAGGCATCGCCCTAAAAGTCCATCGCCTTCTATTTCCCACTCTTCGCCATCAAGATCGAAGTACTTAACCTTTGCCCACTCTTTACGTTTTACAGGAACACTGATACCTGGACATGAAAGACATGCCTCTTTGTCGACGATATCATCTCCCCATGTTTCAACAATTTCTGGATTAACTAAAAAGATTGGATTTCTAGATTCGAGATCTTCACCATCCCAATCAACATCTATCACAACAAAGCGCTTATCAAGGCCAACCTGTGGGGCTGCAAGCCCGCAACCATTATTCGAATACATTAGTTTCGCCATTTGTTTTGCAACCTTTATAAGGCTTTTATCCCCCACCTCACAAGGCTTACAAACATTTGAAAGAATCGGATCAGGGGACAACAGTATCTTCAACATTATCAATTCTCCTATTTCACATGCTGAAATAAAAAGTGTTTTTAAGCATTATACATGCAGCTATATATCATCTTTTATGCTTATGTTGACCTTGATCACAAACACATCATCTTGTACGCACTTCTTGTTCTGATCTAAGACCGCTGACTTGTTTTTGAAGTGCCACTAATTCCTCAAATTTGGCATCGTTGTCGCCCTCTTGGTTTTTATCAAGTTCTGTTTTAAGTTTAGCAATACGTCTTTCAATATCATCGATTCGGATCTCGCGAATAAGAAATGCGATTTTTTCTGTATCTTCATCATCTACATGGACAGAAGTTATATATGCAATCGAATCTTCATCGGCCAAACGAGCCGCTTGAAGGAGCTCCCCCGATGTCGAATCTAGATTCTCCATTAAATGTGCAAGGACAGATTCGGCCACTGCACGACTTGATTTCGTTCTCCAATTAATAAGGGACACACCATCGATATTTTGGATAAATATAATCGGGTTTAATATAAGCCTTCCCAAAAGCTCTCTTTCAAGTAAAACTCTGTTTTTGTCTGCGACTGTAAGTGAGCTATTTCTTGAGCTATTTCGATTTTTGTTCTTTGAAACATTTTCTTGATCATTGCTTGCGGAAAATACAGGAACTATTGCTTTTGCAAGTTCATGCAAAACATCGGATTCCGACATATGCAATCTAGACGCCACTTTAACGGCGTATTCTTTAGCAAGTATTGAGTCTTTGATTGGCGCTAGCATAGAAATCGCCTCAGATAGTGCAGAGGCTCTTCCTTCAACAGTTTCTAAATCATGAACAGATATCTTTCGATTAAGTCCAAATTCAAGAAGCGCAGGCGCCTCATCAATCATTTTTTGCAATTCGTCTGCAGAATGGCTATCCAAAAATTCCTTAGGATCAAGACCGTCAGGTAAACACAGAGCGCATAATTCCGTGCGATTTTTGCCTGCCTCAGGCGTTAAAGATGCATCGATGAATTGAAGTGCTCTTTCGGTTGCACGCTGTCCTGCGGTATCCCCATCAAATAGATAGATTATTTTTTTACCAGCTTGTCTTGATAGCTGGCGAATATGGTCTTTTGTAAGCGCCGTACCTAAGGTTGCTACTGCATTTGTAATCCCTGCTTTATGCATAGCAATAACATCGGTATACCCTTCTGCTACAACAGCCACTCCACTAGATGCCATTTTGCTTTTTGCTTTATCTAGACCATATAAAACACGAGATTTATGAAATATTGGAGTTTCCTGACTGTTTAGATACTTAGGCTCTCCTGTACCTATTACACGCCCACCAAAAGCGATAATCTCACCTGTTATATCTGCAATTGGAAACATTACGCGGTTGAAAAATCTGTCGTGAATTTTTCCATCGCGACCAATAATGGAAACATTTGCCTTTATCAACTCCTCATCTTTATATCCCAGTGAGCGCAAATGAGTAGTCAACTTGTTTGAACCGGGAGAAAATCCTAAATTCCAAATCTTGGGAATATCTGCACCCATTGAACGACTTGAAAGATACTCACGAGCAGCGCTTGCTTGCTCGCTTGCAGATCTCATCAACTGCATGTGGTAAAAACTTGCAGTCTCTTTACAAACGTCTTTCAGACGTTGCTTTACAGATCTATCGTATCCAGATGAATTGCTTTCAGAAATCTCAATATGAGCCCTGTCAGCGAGTTTTCGTACGGCTTCCGGAAAAGTCAGATCATCAGCTTTCATGATAAAACCGAAAGCATCCCCACCTTCTCCACAACCAAAACAATGCCAGAGTTGCGTTGTGGTATCAATCTTAAACGAAGGTGTTTTTTCATGATGAAGCGGACAGCAACACCATATTTCTCGCCCGCGCCTTTGCACTTTGGTGCGTTCGGCTACGAGTTCTGCCAAATCGGTTGCAGAGCGTATTCTCTCTAAATCATCATCACTAATCCGGGCCAATTCAATGCCTTTTCTTCATCCTATTTACATCCTTTGACTTTGTTATCATAAACGCTGTTTCACTGATTATCAAAAGTAAGGCACATAATGACAAATAAGAAAAATGACGATATTCCCTACCTTGCCCTTGATCCGCAAATTGAACAAGAGATACTAAATGACCGTAAGCAGGGACGATTAAATCCCTATAGGTTCAATGATGAAGACATTATTAGAAGACATGATCTTCCAAACGATCGTGCAACGCTTACACGTCCTGCATTCTCTAGAGATGTCGAAAAGATTGTTAATGTACCTGCATACAATAGATATTCTGGTAAAACTCAAGTATTTTCATTTGTTTATAACGACGACATAACAAGGCGAGGTTTGCATGTTCAGCTTGTTGGTCGCATAGCAAAAGGAATCGGACGACTTTTAGGCCTAAACCTAGATTTAATTGAAGCAATAGCACTTGGACACGACGTTGGGCATACTCCTTTTGGACATGCGGGCGAAAAGTTTTTATCCAGTTGTTATCACAAACATACTGGCCTATATTTCAACCACAATGTGCATTCGGTACGCGTGCTCGATGAGCTTTATCCAAGAAACCTATCTCTTCAAACTCTTGATGGAGTGCTTTGCCACAATGGCGAATTCTGCCAACAAAAACTCATTCGTGGCAACACTAATACATTCGAAGATTTAGATGACCTAGTAAACCGTTGTAACGTCGACGAACAAACCATCGCAACATTGCGTCCATCTACACTTGAGGGATGTGTGGTGCGAATATCTGACATGATTGCGTATGTTGGAAAAGATAGAACTGATGCGATCGGCATGGGAGTAATAGACTCACTTGAGCAATTCGATAGCAGCATCATCGGAAAAGATAACGCAAGAATCATTAACAACCTAACAGTTGATATCGTAAATCATAGCTACGGAAAAGATTCGATAGAGTTAAGCGAAGAAGCTTTCGAAGATCTCAAGCTAGCTAAACGCCAAAACTACTCTCTAATATATGAAAAAGAAGGACTTGTTAATAATACCCAAAACATCGTTGGAGAACTTTTCGAAGAGCTGTATGAGAGATGCTTAGAGGATTTGTTGTCTGGAGATGAGTCCACTCCAATATTTAGACACCATATACAGAGCCTTGAAAATACATCTTCATCAATAAGTCGCAAAGATTACCTAAAACAAGATGCAAATCGCATAGTTGCTGATTATTTAGCCTCAATGACCGATAACTACTTTATAAGTATTTACAGGCGACTATTCCCAGATAGCGAACCAGGTATTGTTACTAGAGGTTATGCGGCGCAAATTTAACTTAAAACAATCTGCTTTTTGTGCTTAGTATTTCATAGTTTTTATCAATTGCTAAGGTTTCAGGCGCTGCATCTGCAGCCGCCGTGGCCAGTTCATCACAGCGCTCATTTTCGGGGTGTCCTGCATGTCCTTTTACCCAAACAAATTCTACGTTATGAATACTCGTAAGTTCTAATAGTTGCTTCCAGAGATCTGTGTTAGCAACAGACTCGTTTTTTGAGTTCTTCCAACCCCTTTTGATCCAGCCCGCAATCCAATTATCATTGAATGCTTTTACAACGTATTGCGAGTCTGTCATAACCCGAACATTACATGGAACCTTTAAGGTTTTAAGCGCAATTATCACGCCCATAAGTTCCATGCGGTTATTTGTAGTAAGGCGAAAACCGCGAGAAATTTCTAGCGTATGTGTTTTGCCGTCTGCATCAATAAAACGGAGCAACGCGCCGTAACCCCCAACTCCTGGGTTACCACGCGCCGCTCCATCTGAATATATTTCTACTTCGCGCAAGATTCCATTAGATCATCGATTGAATTGCAATAAACAAAGGTGAGAACGTAAGAGAAACGATCGTCATGAGGTTGATTAAGATATTCATTGAAGGACCTGAAGTATCCTTAAATGGATCTCCTACAGTATCACCAACAACGGCAGCCTTATGAGCCTCTGAGCCTTTCCCGCCGAAGTGTCCAGCCTCAATGTATTTCTTTGCGTTATCCCACGCACCACCTGCATTTGACATAAAGATTGCCATAAGCATACCTGTAGCAACAGCTCCTGCAAGGAAACCACCAAGCATTGCAGGATCAATACAGCCGATAACAATTGGAACAATAATTGCAATAATTCCAGGCGTCATCATCTCTTTAAGAGCAGATGTTGTTGAAATTCCAACGCACTTGTCATACTCAGGCTCCGCCTGGTATTCCATGATTCCAGGAATTTCACGGAATTGCCTGCGTACCTCTTCGACCATCGCATGTGCTGCACGAGATACAGCACCCATTGTAAGAGCCGCAAACATAAATGGCATCATAGCGCCAATGAAAATACCAGCAACGATCAAAGGATCAGTCAGTGAAAGCTCAAACGAAGGAATTGCATTATGCATAGTTGCTTGGAAAGAAACAAACAAAGAAATTGCTGCAAGACCAGCACTGGAAATTGCAAAACCTTTTGCAATAGCAGCTGTAGTATTTCCGACTGAATCAAGTGCATCTGTGCGATCGCGAACATCCTCTGGAAGTCCAGCCATTTCAGCAATGCCGCCCGCATTATCAGCTACAGGGCCATATGCATCCACACCAACTGTGATTGCGGTATTTGAAAGCATACCAGTTGCAGCAAGGCCAACACCAAACAGACCAACTGCAATAGCGTTTTCTGAACTAACCTCAGGGAAAGCTAGATTTCCGAAGAAGAACGAGCCGACAATTGCAAGTGCAACCAAACAAATAGGTGCAATTGTTGAAAGCATACCAGTGCCAAGACCCTCAATAATTACGGTTGCAGCTCCTGTTTCAGCTGATTCAGCAATTTTATGAACAGGCTTGTGATCATCAGAGCAGAAGTATTCGGTGATCTTTCCAATTGCAAGACCAGCAATAAGTCCGCAAAGTACTGAGCCAAACAACCATACCGGCTGTGCTTCCACTGCATTTTGATTCCAAATCAAGAAAATAATGAGAATAACGATAATCTCAAGAGCAGCAGCCACGTAGGTTCCACGGTTTAGGGCTGCATGTAGATTTGCGCCTTCCTTCGTACGAACCGCAAAAAGGCCAATGATAGAAGTGATAATTCCACAAGCTGCAATAAAAACTGGCACGATGATGGCCCAGATTAAGTCAGCACCTACAAAGTATCCACCGAGAGCTCCAAATGTAACTGCAAGAATGGTTGGAGCAAGAATAGCTCCAGTATATGACTCAAATAAGTCAGCGCCCATTCCGGCAACATCACCTACATTGTCACCTACATTGTCAGCAATAGTTGCAGGATTTCTTGGGTCATCCTCAGGGATTCCAGCTTCAACTTTACCAACAAGGTCAGCTCCAACATCAGCTGCCTTTGTGTATATGCCGCCACCAACACGAGCAAATAGCGCAACAGCGGATGCACCTGTTGCAAAACCTTCAACCATTCCAATGTGCTCATGTGCTAGATGCATTACCTCACCATTGAGGTCAAGACCGGTGATTCCGCTAAATACAAGCAAAATCAACCATAGAGAAAGCCCAAGCAACGCAAAACAAGCAACGCAAAGTCCCATCGTGAGACCTGATCTAAAGCTTACCGTTAAAGCCTTGGCAACTGAGGTCTCTGCGGCATAAGCAGTACGCGTGTTTGCACGGGTTGCAACATGCATTCCAACATAACCAGCAGCAGCTGAAAGTACGCCACCTGTTATGAATGCAAGAGCAGTAATCCAGCTAAGAGCGATTGCCATAACGATTGCTACGACAATCATAAAGATTGCCAATAGCTTGTATTCGCTAGTTAAAAATGCTTTAGCCCCCTGCTGAATTTTCAGGGATATGTTGTTCATCTTATCTGAACCTGGATCTTGTCTAATAACCCAGTTGCCCAGATAAGCGGCTACGCATATGCCGATGAGTGCGCATACAGGAGCCATCCAAGCGATAGACGTTGTCACTTCATCCTCCTAAATAAAAAGACCAATTTGATGCCTATCTTCGCATAGCATCCAAACGCGAAGGCAGGCATCCTAAATGATTCTATTCGAATAAGCTGAGCAATAGCGGCTCTTTACCGTAGCCGGCCGACAAGCGCCAGTAATGGTTTGAGACTCGGGTTTTATTTACCCAATTAATTCGAAAAGATTGCAGTGCTTTATCGTGGCGGCTTTGCAGCTTTCTTTACATGTTTTCTTTTGTATAAGAAATATCTGCTTGCACTGTTTTAATTAACTCGTCTGTTGAATCAAATTTCTTCATTTCCCGCAGGAATTCACGCGGTTCAATTCCAATAAAACTACCGTAGATTTCTTCATTAAAGTCCAGTAGATGAACCTCGATATTTGAACTGCGCTCACCCTTAAATGTCGGTGGAATCCCAACAGATATCGCCGCTTTATATTTTTTGCCATCAACATAGCCATAGCCTGCATAAACTCCATCAGGCATACAAACCAAATTGTCGCTTACATGCAAGTTCGCTGTCTTGAACCCCATCTCGCGTCCCTGCTTAGAGCCACCTTGGACATCTCCCCAAAGAATGTATGGATGACCCAATAAAAGAGCAGCTTCTTCAAAATTACAATTTGCTAAAAGGTGTCGTATACGTGTAGAACTAACCGGACTTCCGTCTTCACACACAAGTGAAAGCGCATTGAAAAACGCATTGTGTAGTTCACAAAACTCGGCTAAATCAGAAACACTTCCTTCAGCTTTATATCCATACCTAAAACCATCCCCAACCGTGATAGAAGATGGCGAACTAGATCCAAATAATCTATCTGTAAACTCCGACTTGCCAATAGAGGCTACTTCTTTATCAAAAGGCAATGCGATGACACAATCAACTCCGCTTTCGACAAGCGTATCCAACCTCAACTCGTTAGTCATAATCTTTTTTAAGTTGGATGCAAAAAGTTCATCTGGATCAATGATGAAAGTCACCGCAGCAGATGTACAATTATTGTTATTAGCAAGAATTTTTACCTGGTTTATGATTTCTTGATGCCCAATGTGAAACCCATCGAATACACCAATCGTAATCGCCGCATCTTCTAAAATACCAAGATCGCAAATCTCATCAATTGTTGAGGCTTTAATTAATTGACCCACGCTTTACCCCAATCTGAAATACACATTCAGGAAGCAGTCTATTTGTTTCGGCATCAAATACGTAAATCGCCTTTAATTCCCCGGGCAACAGCATACAAATCTTTTCATTTGCCCTAAAGCCATCTTTACATTCGCTAAAACTTCCTGAACAAGCGCATGCGTCATCATAGCCCTGCTTACAGGAATAAATCTCTAAATCAGTTGCCGATATAGGAGCTCCATTTTCTAGTGCTTTATATAAATCTTCGGGCACAAATACACTTCGAAGTCCCAACGTTTTTACAGGATCAAGAGCACACGATGCACCATCTCGCTCAATAGCCTCAATACTTGCGCAAACATCGGATGTAATTGCACCCGATCTAATACGTTTAAGTGCTGAAAGATGTGCAGGAACCCCTAAAGACACCCCAAGGTCACGCGCAATCGATCTTATGTATGTTCCCTTCGATACGTTTAGCTCTATATTCCAGATACAATCCTCATCAATTGCATCCCCTGTAATTCCAATCAATTTTGCTTGTTTGATCTCAATTTCTCTTGGTGAAATATTTATGATCCGGCCACGCCGTGCAGCCTCATACGATTTAACGCCGTTTACTTTAATTGCAGAATATGCAGGTGGTACCTGCATATGAAGGCCTATAAGCGAATCTATAGTCTCCTCTGCAAATGCTTCATCGTAAAGTCTTTGCGGAATATATGCCGTACGCAGTGTTTCACCTTCCGCGTCATCTGTTGTGGTGGAGCGTCCAAACGACACACTTGCAACGTATGTTTTGTCATGATCTGTAAGATATGAATCTAACCTAGCCGCAGGACCCACTAACACGCAAAGTACACCTTCAGCTAAAGGATCAAGCGTCCCTGCATGTCCGACACGTTTTTCAGATAAAGCTCTTCTTACGCGATTTACAACATCATGAGACGTCATTCCAACCGGTTTCCATACCCCGGTCATAAAACTAAGTCCAGATGTTTTGCGCCTAGAGGACATTATTAGATGATCATTCCTAACACTACGGATATTTCAATTTACCAAACTACTTCACTACCGAACTAATTCATGCGGCTTAGAATGAATGGGGCTAATCAGCATCTACAGCTTCACATAATCTTTTTTCTATCGTGCAAAGAGCATCTTGTAAAGTGCAATACATCGTAAAGCCTGCGGCAGCTTTATGACCGCCTCCGCCAAATTCAGAAGCAATCTCCGCAACATCGGTACCATCTTTTGATCTAAGACTTCCACGAATACAGTCTTCGTTTTCTTTTAGAACACACGCAACATCCACTCCGCCAAGTGAGCGCACAACGTTTATTGCACCTTCTGTGTCGCTTTTTTGAGCTTGCGCATCTTTAATATCATCAAGAGAAATATAACTTAGTGCAATTCTTCTATCTTTTAATAAACGTAGATTTCTAGCCGTTATAGCATTTATCTTGATCTCTGCAAGTGAAGAATTCTGAAAAAAGTTCGCTGAAATCTTTTCGACATCAACTCCTGCTTCCACCATTTCGGAGGCACTTATGAAGGCTCGTGAATCTGCGTTTTGATACTGAAAACGACCTGTGTCAGTCATAAGTCCCGCATAACAACAAATTGCTGAATCTATAGGCACCTCAATTCCAAGTACCTTTATCAACTCCCAAATTAAACATGTTGTCGATGCTGCTGTTGGATCGGTAAATTGAAGATCAGATGTTTTTGTATCAGTTTCATGGTGATCTATAGAAATAGTAAGACTTGCTTTTTCGCGAACAGATTTAGCAACGCTTCCGAGTCTGTCTGGATTTGGTACATCAACAGATATAAATACTGGAAATGTATCTGTCTCTTCTGCGGGTTTAAGCATATCAACCCCAGGAAGTGTTGTTAGCGATCTTTCCAAAGGATCCGGCTTCGCAAGAAGGCAAGTTACCTTAAGCCCTAAGCTGCTAAGTGCCCAGTAAAGAGCAAGTTCTGAGCCTATGCAATCTCCATCAGGGCTTACGTGTCCACAAATACAAAATGATTCACCAGCTGACAATGCATTCGCAATATCAACTAGTGAATTATTGAAAATAGAGTTATAAACTGGCACTTATTAGTACTCTTCCTCATTATCGATAGTGTCATCCGATATAGCTTGTCTAGACTTTTCGTTATTAATATATCGGCTAACTTTTTCCGCAGCATCCACCGTTTCATCTAGGTGAAATCTAAGCTCTGGGGCTTGACGCCAATCAAGCTTTTTAGCCATCAAAGATCTAATATGACCCTTTGAAGACTCAAAGGCAGCCTCTACTTCAGAATAACGTTCAGGCTCTACCGAATAATAAACATCACAATATGCTCTATCGAAGCTTACCTTGCATCCAGTTATCGTCACCATTTGAAGTCTTGGGTCAGACACATCAAACAGCATTATGTTTGCGATAACCTCACGAGCCTGCTCGCTAACTTTTCTGTTTCCTTCTTTCATATCAATCACCTCAAAGATTACCTGTGCTTAAAGCGTTCTAAAGCATCTATTCAACATTACTCAGAACGCTCAACTTCTTTCACAGTGTATCCCTCGATGGTGTCCCCTACCTTGATGTCTTGATAACCTGTTATCCCAATGCCACATTCATAACCATGTGCGACACTCTTTACGTCGTCTTTAAACCTACGAAGACTCTCGATTTCGCCTTCAAATACAACAGTTCCATCGCGAACAACGCGAACCTTGTCATCTCTGTTGATTTCGCCTTCAATAATGTAACAACCAGCAACTGTTCCAACCTTGGGCACCTTAAATGTCTCGCGAACTTCAGCAATACCTGTATCAACTTCTACGATATCAGGTGAAAGCAAGCCAACACGAGCCGCATTGATATCCTCAATCGCCTGATAAATTACGCGATACATCCTGATATCAACTTTTTCCTTTTCGGCTTGTGCACGCGATTTACCAGTCGGACGAACATTAAAGCCGATTATGATTGCATCAGATGCTGCTGCAAGTGTCACGTCTGTCTCCGTAATACCACCAACAGCAGAGTGTACGATATTGATCCTAACCTCAGATTGATCCATCTTCTCAACAGCATCACGTAAAGCCTCGATAGATCCTTGAACGTCAGCTTTAACGATCAAATTGAGATCCGTTAGCTTACCTTCCTCAATCCTGCTAAAGAGATCATCCAAAGAAACATGTGATCTATGCTGCTGTTCTGCAAGTCTTTCGCGAAGTGCACGCTCTTCTGCAAGCTTTCTTGCATCGCGCTCATCTTCAAATACCCTAAATTCATCTCCTGCAACAGGTACTGAATTAAGACCTAAAATCTCACCAGGATCAGCTGGAAGCGCTGCTTCAGAATGCTCTCCGCGCGGGTCAACCAAGGCACGAACACGACCATAAGATGTGCCTGCAACCACAGCGTCTCCTGGATGCAGGGTACCCCTTTGAACCAGAACAGTTGCAATAGGGCCTCTTCCCTTATCGAGGTTTGCCTCAATTACAAAACCGCTCGCTAAAGCATCGGGGTTTGCTTTAAGCTCAAGCACATCAGCCTGCAAAATAATCGTTTCAAGTAGATCGTCAATGTGAAGTTTCTTCTTTGCAGAAACATTCACAAACATATTCTGTCCGCCCCATTCTTCAGGAATAACTTCATACTCGGTTAATTCTTGGCGAACTCTATCAGGATTTGCACCATCTTTATCAATTTTATTCACAGCAACAACAATAGGCACATTGGCTGCTTTTGCATGATTTATAGCCTCAACAGTCTGAGGCATAACACCATCATCAGCTGCAACTACTAAAACGATAACATCGGTTACTTGCGCGCCTCTTGCACGCATAGCGGTAAATGCTTCATGACCAGGAGTGTCAATGAATGTGATTTGGCGATCGTTGATGTTTACAACCGAAGCACCAATATGCTGAGTAATGCCACCAGCCTCACTAGCAACGACTCCGGTATCTCTAATTGCATCGAGCAGAGAGGTCTTACCATGATCAACGTGACCCATAACGGTAACAACAGGCGGACGTGGCTTTAAGTCATCTTCTGTATCGTTATAAACGACAACATATTCTTCTTCAGGAGACACAACGCGAACTTTTCTGCCCATATCATCAGCGACAATATCAATTAGGTCATCGCTCATAGATTGCGTGACGGTCAAAACCTGACCTAGCAAAAATAAACGCTTAATGATGTCATTAGGTTGCACACCTAAAAGCTCAGCAACTTTTCCAACAGTAGCACCCTCAGGAATTTCAACTACAGAATCATCCAAAACTAGCTCAGGATCAATACCATGTTCAATAGCTGCTGCTTCTGCACGCTCTCTTGCTTCGGCCTCTCTTTTTTGCTTACGTTTTTTACGTCTTCCTTCGCCTTCAGAAGAACTGGCAGCCTCAACAGCTGCTCTTGCCTCAGCAAGCACTTTGTCACGTTGAAGCTGTTCTGCCTGCACTGCCATCTGTGCATAACGATCTTCTTGCTCGTTTTCTTGCATCTCTTCAAGTTCAGGAACAAACTGATGAGGATTCTTTTGTTTCTTAGGCTTGCGACCTTTTTGTTGTTGATTTCCTTTTTTATCCTGAGTCTTCGTTGTTTCTTGAGTTTTCATCCTTTGCTGTTCTGATTCAATTTGTGAAAGCAACGATGAGAAATCTGCATTCTTGCCTGAGTTTTCTACTTTTGACTCCGCAGACACATTTGCTGATGCAGTCTTTGCCTGTTTCTTTCCCTTGTTCTTTAAGGACTCTTCAACAGCTTGCTTCTTCGCTACTTCGCGAGCAGTTCGCTCAGCCTTTTCGCGTGCTTTAGCTTCAGCCTTCTCACGCTCAACTCTCTTTTTCTCCATCTCAATCTGACTTGCAAGAGACTCGATTCCAGAAGATGCGGCAGTTTCGATTCTTTTTGGCTTTTTCTTAGCCTTTTCGTTCTCTTCATTAGAAGATGTTCCTACGCGCGCAGCTTTTGCGGCTTCTCTTTCGGCAAGTTCTTTTTCAACCGCAGCCTTACGCTCAGCTTCTTCCGCTGCTTTTTTTCGCTCCGTTTCAGCCTTTTCTTTTTCTAAGGCTTTACGCTCCTCCTCTTTAAGATCATTTGATCTCTCAAGGATTTCCGGTTCTAATGCTTTACGGATGCTTTCAACATCTTCTTCAGTAAGAATACTTGCGTGCGATTTAGCCGCAATTCCAACCTCATGTAATCTATCCAGCATATCCTTGCTTGATAGATCAAATTCTTTAGCCAACTCATGAACGCGCACTCCGGCCATGTTTACTCCTTCTTCCCTTTGACAGACATGGCGTTTTCAAATTGCGCCCTGACTGCGCCAATGCTGTCTTTTGAGGCCTTCACGCGCAATGCGCTGGTGAGCCTTCCGCTGCTTTCAACTTTATCAAAACATTCAAGTGAACACACATATGCACCACGTCCAGCAGCACGACCAGTAGGATCGAACGCCACGTCCCCATCTGGCGTTCTTACTATTCTGTAGAGCTTAGACTTAGTCTCCTTGTCTCTACATCCAATGCAAGTGCGTTCACCCTTCAAATTTAAGCCTCCGCCTCCGCATGAACTCCGCAATACTTAGAGCCTTCACGTGCGTGATTTCTGCAACGTGTACCGTCTTCACTGATGTATGCACAAAGTTCATCGTCTAAAGTCTCATCATCATCAATAAGTTCACTATCTATTACAAGTGGCTCTCCCGCAAAACTTTGAGACTTAATATCTATATGCCAGCCTGTAAGCCTTGCTGCAAGTCTCGCATTTTGACCCTCTTTGCCAATTGCTAAAGAAAGCTGATCATCTGGAACAAGAACAGATGCGTAGTGATTTTCTGGATCAATTGTCACGCGCGATACTCGTGCAGGCGATAGAGCATTTGCAACATACGTTGCAGGATCTTCGCTCCATTGGATTACATCCACTCTCTCGTTTCTGAGTTCTTCGACCACCATTCTGACGCGTGATCCCTTAGGACCTACACATGCGCCAACAGGATCTAGGCTTGGTTCACGAGAAGATACTGCCACTTTAGAGCGGGCACCTGGTTCACGTGCAATTGATTTAATCTCAACTATTCCATCATAAATTTCTGGAACCTCTATCTCAAAAAGCCTACGAATAAGATCAGGATGTGTACGAGATACGATAATCGGAGGACGAGCCTGTTCCCCTCTTGCACGTGTCACATCAGATGATGGATCGCGAACATCGATAATCAACACCTTAAGACGCTGATTGTGTCTATAGTGCTCATTGTTCGGGCGCTCATTACGCTCGCCAGGGTTTCTTTTTACATCATAGTGTGGAAGCTCTGCTTCTACCCCATCTCGAATCTTGATAATTGTGAAATCTGGGGTTCCTTGAAGTACGGTTCCTGTAATCAAATCTCCCACACGATCAGAGAACTCTTCATAGATTGTCTTTCGTGTAGCGTCACGAACAATAGATGCAATAACACTTTTTGCATTTTGTGCAGCTATACGAGAGATATCGGCTGGAGTTACATCTCTTTCTTCAAATTCAGAATAGACAAGCTCAACCTCTCCAGTCTCTTCATTTACGACCTCATCAGGCTCACCTGTTGGCACAAGCTCATAAACATAAATCTTGCCTGTCTGACGATCAATCGTCACGCGAGCATCGTATTCAAGATCCAAAATCCTCTCATAGCTTTTAGCTAAAGAGTCTTCAAGGCGCTCGATTATATAAAACTCGTCAATCTTGCGTTCATGAGCAAGAGCCTGCAACGCCTCAATCAATGAATACCCTTCATCTGCCATTTCAAACTCTCCTTTAAAGATCTACTTGAACTCTATCTTGCCAACCAAATTTGCACGGCTAATCGCATCAAGCGGAATTTCAAAAGTTCCATTTTCTGTTTCTATAGCAATGTTGTTAGCATCCTTATCAGTACCCACTTGAAGAATGCGCCCTTTAAAACTTGATCTTCCATCAATTGGACTTGCAACCTTTATGCGCGCATCCTCGCCTACAAAACGTGCAAAGTGCTCCTTAGTACGCAAAGGTCTATCAATTCCAGGAGAAGAAATCTCAAGATTATAGGCTCCAGGAAATGGATCGATCTCGTCTACAATCTCTCCGATCCAAATACCTGCATCCGATAGCTCATTGAAAGACACACCACCTTCAGCATCAATATAGACGCGAATGCATGGAGATTTTTTAGCACCCGTAATTTCAAGGGTGACTATTTCTACGGCTTTATCAGAAGCCGCATCCTCTATTGCATTTAGCAGTGTCTGTTCCTTAGCTGTGAGCATTTTCCTCGCTAACTCACCCGTTTTCGACAATAAAAAAAGCGGGATTATTCCCACTTCCTCAAACGGGTGGCTTGAAACCAATTGCCTATCCAAATATTAGCATAGATTTTATGAACTTCAAAGACATACAAAGCGCTTCATATATTTGGCATGCATCTAATAATATCTACCACCACATGATTTGGTGTTATTTAAAGCATTGCAATCACAGGTCAGAAGATCGAATAACTTTTGCTCCAATGAATTCCATATCTGCAATATTTGATCGTTGCACTTCAGGTGTTCGAGATGATGTTGCATCTTCCACAACAATAACGTCGTAATTTAGAGATAGTGCATCATAACAAGTTGTACGAATGCAATTAGGTGTGGTTGTTCCGATCAACATAACTGTATTGATATCTTGATTTTGCAAAATTTCGTGTAAGTTTGTCTGAAAGAATGCAGAAAATCTTGGTTTCCAAATTATCTGTTCACTTGGCAGTTCTTTAAGCGATTCAGGGACTTCTATACTTTTTGGGTCATCGCCTTTACGACACAGCGGACGACCCCCTTTAAGCCACGTTTCCAAGCGGACAGGCTCAACATCACATCCGTCATATGAATATTCACGTCGTATATGAAATATTGGCAGATGCGCTTTTCGTGCAAAACCTAGCACTCTCGCACAAGTATCTATAGTATCTGCAGCCTCCGCTATGCAAAGAGATGACTTAGGGTCTATAAATCCATTCTGCATATCTATTATCAATAACGCGGTATTATTCAATATCTGCATATCCCTCCGCATGAAGTATTGATCTAAAAGACAACATCACCAAATCAAATAAGCACTTTTGCCCATAATGCTACACTTCTTTGATGCTTTCAATTCGATGCGCCTAGAAATACTTTTTAGCACTTTAGAACTACTCCAAAGAGCATTCTAAAGATATGTTTTCAATAGCATGTTGATATAATCATCGCGCAATTTAATTAGGAGGCATTGGTTCATGAAATCGCTCTTTGAGCAAATAATTAAATTTGCCGGTGTTGGTATAACCGCTTTTATCATCGATTACGGCATCATGGTTGCATTAACCGAGCTTTTTGGAGTCGATTACCTAATAAGCGCAACCATCTCTTTCATAATCTCGGTCATCTTTAATTACTTCGCATCTATGCGCTATGTGTTCACACACAAAGAAGGAATGTCTCGCAAGCGCGAATTTATCATTTTTGTAGTGCTGTCTGTTATTGGGCTTTTACTGAACGATCTATTCATGTGGGTAGGAACAGACTTTTTCGGAATAAGCTACCTTATTACCAAATTGATAGCTACAGCTTTGGTTATGATCTATAACTTTGTCACAAGAAAAATATTCCTCGATGCCGGATCTAAGACTAACGATATCGAGGAAATTTTTGACAGTATCGAATAGCTAACGAGAAAATCGACTTGGAACAATTATTTTGAAAGCAGACGATTCATTGCGTTGAGGTATGCCTTCGTAGATGAAACAACAATATCTCCATCAGCTCCTCTACCTGTAAATATCTCCCCCGATTCAGACTTAACACGCACTGTTACCTCGCCTAAAGCATCAATTCCACGTGTGACAGACTGTACGGAATATTCAGTTAAATCGCTGGTAATACCTAGTGCTTCATTTACAGCTTTATACACCGCATCAATAGGCCCTACCCCATACTCACAAACAACTATCTCTTCACCTTCAGGGTCTTCCACAGTAAGTGTAGCTGTTGGCTTTAATGGGAATCCACAACTGATCTGGACACCTTTTAGTGTATAAAGCGCATTCTCTTCGCGGTCATGTTCATTTACCAAAGATTCAAGGTCTTCGTCATAGACTTCTTTTTTCTTATCAGCAAGATTTAAGAACGCCTCATAAATTTGATCTAGCTTTTCTTCGCTAAATTCATATCCAAGCTCTTCCAATCGATGCTTTAAGGCAGCATGACCACTTCTTGCAGTAAGTACAATCTGACTCTTGCCAGCGCCCACATCTTCAGGATCAATGATTTCATATGTATCGCGCTTCTTTAACACACCGTCTTGATGAATACCTGATGAATGCGCAAATGCGTTTGCGCCAACAATTGCTTTATTCGCCTGCACATTCATACCTGTAATCGATGAAACCAATCTGCTTGCTTTCACAAACTCTTTAGTATTCACATCGGTATGAGCATCAAGTTCTTGACCGTGCATCTTCATGGCCATAACAACTTCTTCCATGGCCGTGTTTCCTGCACGTTCCCCAAGACCATTGATCGTACATTCAATTTGACGCGCCCCGTTTTGAACGCCTGCCAAAGACAATGCAGTCGCCATACCCAAGTCATTGTGACAATGCACAGCAATGGTTACATTTTCAATCCCACGTACGTTATCGCAAAGATATTTAATTCTGCGTCCGAATTCCTCGGGAAGAGAATAACCCGTTGTATCAGGAATATTTACAACCGTAGCGCCCGCATCCACAACAGCCTGTATTACACGAACCAAAAAGTCATAATCGGAACGTCCGGCATCTTCTGCGTAAAACTGAACATCGTCAACATACTTCTTTGCACACTTAACACAATTTATGGCGCGCTCAACACACTCATCTTCTGTAATCTTTAGCTTATCTCGCATATGGCTTTTAGAAACGCCGATTCCGGTGTGAATACGAGGGCGCTTTGCAAACTGTAGAGCATCCGCTGCAACAACAATGTCTTTCTCAATTGCACGTGTTAGCGCACAAACAACTGCATCATATCCGGCAAGTTCGGATATCTTTCGTACACTTTCAAAATCTCCGGGGCTAGATATCGGAAAGCCCGCCTCAATTACATCAACATTTAAACGAAGGAGCTGCCTTGCAATTACAAGCTTTTCCTCTGTATTCATTGAGGCTCCAGGTGATTGCTCACCATCGCGAAGTGTTGTATCAAATATGTCTATTTTTCGCGTCATTTCGATTTTCCTTGAATCAAAATTTTGAATCTAGATGCTTAACTTCCAGATGTTTTTGTAATCAAAAGCAGACTTTAATTTATTCATAACATCATCGGTCACATCACCTTCGACATTTATGAAAACAAGTGCACAGTTCTCTTCCGGTTTTGTACCGATCTGCATTGTGGTGATATTAATGCCTGCCTCGCCCAAAATTGTCCCGATAATTCCAATTCGACCAGGTGCATCAACGTACTCAAAAATCAAAGAATCTTTTGCTGGTATTACATCAATTTTATATCCCATAAAAGAAATGATTCGAGCCAAGCTGTCCACACCATAAAGAGTCATGGCCATTTCAAATTCATCGGCTATAACAGAAATCGCTGAAGAATACTCCCCCGCATCTTCTCGAACTTCGCTCTTGACGCTCATCCCATGACGTTCGGCTGTAGAAAAGACGTCGTCAGAGATAACGGTTCCCGATTTCTTGTAAGAAAGAATTCCCTGCACAACCCCTGTGATAAATAGCACCGGATCAGAATCAGAAATCTCACCTTCAAGACGGACTCTAACTCGTTTAGGCATACCACCTGTCAAATCCGCAACCATGCGACCCATTATTTTACATGCGCGAATAAATGGCTTTACGCTGTCCAATGAATCAAGCACAGGTGTGTCAGCATTTATAGCTGTTGGAACAATCGATCCCTCAAGGCCTGCCCAAACATATTCAGCAATTTGTCGTCCTGCTCTAACTTGAGCCTCTTTGGTTACCGCACTTATATGAGGCGTCAAAATCGCATCTTCAAGCTCATGCAACGGACTGTCTATGCATGGTTCTTCTTCAAAAACATCAATCGCACATGCTGCAATTTTGCCCGCTGCAAGAAAATCAGCAAGTGAGTCTACATTGTAAATGCCACCCCTTGCAGAGTTGACAAGTATCACACCATCCTTCATTTTCGAGAATTCCTCAGGACCAAACATCCCATAGGTTTCTTCTGTAAGAGGAAGGTGTACCGATATAAAATCAGCTATAGGAAGCATTTCTTTAATTGAGTCAAACAACACAACATCAAGCTGAGCAGCACGTTCTGGCGAGCAATACGGATCATAGCCTATAACTCGCATTCCGAATGCATTGGCTCTTTCAGCCACAAGCCCGCCAACACGCCCGAGTCCAAAAATAGCGAGCGTATGCCCATATAGCTCACGACCCATAAAGCAATGCCTTTTCCATGTGCCATCATGTAGTGTGGAATTTGCTTGCGGGATGTTTCTGGCAGCAGCTAGAAGCAAAGCCATAGTATGCTCTGCAGCAGAAATGATATTTGATGTTGGCGCATTACATACTGTTATACCGCGTGCATTTGCAGCCTCAATATCAATGTTATCAACCGTAACTCCTGCACGGCCTATGATCTTTAAGTTTTTCGCAGCATCTAAAAGCTCAGGTGTTACTTTTGTTGCAGACCTAACAATCAACGCATCATAATCGCCAATTGTGGCTTTTAGTTCCTCAGGTTCAAGATCTAGGCGTACATCTACTTGATACCCACGTCCTTTTAGACTGTCAATTCCTTCTTGTGCAATTTGTTCAACAACAAGCACTTTTTTAGGCATGCTTAAATCCGTCCCATACTTTCTAGACTTTATCGGTGTTCAAAATGACGCTTCAAAATGGCTATCGTTAATAACAGCTTATGAATTCTCTTTTTCAAAAGTCTCCATAAAGTCACAAAGCGCTTTTACACCTTCAATTGGCATTGCGTTATAAATACTAGCTCTCATACCACCAACACTTCTGTGTCCTTTAATTTCAACAATGTTGTGGTTTTTGCACTCTGCAATAAACTTTGCATCCAGTTCATCTGAACCAGTAATGAAAGGAACATTCATAATTGAACGATCTTCTTTTCTAGCTGTGCCCTTGAAAAGCTTAGACTGATCAAGACAGTCATACAAAAGATTTGCCTTCTCAACATTCATACGATGAATTACGTCAAGACCACCTAGTTTCTTTAACCACTTAAACACTAAACCACAAACATAAATTCCCCAGCATGGAGGGGTGTTTGACATGCTCTTTGCATCTACTTGGGTGATATAGCGCATGATCGTTGGGGTTTGTGGAAGAACGTCTTCGCGTACAAGATCCTCACGAACAATAACAATCACAACACCTGCAGGACCCACGTTTTTCTGAACTCCACCATAAATAAGCCCATACTTTGATACATCCATAGGCCCTGATAAAAACATCGATGAAACATCTGAGACTAATGGTGTATCTCCTGTGTTTGGAAACTCTTTATATGTGGTTCCATAAATAGTTTCATTTTGACAAATATAAAGATAATCAGAACCCTCGCTCGGCTTTAGCGACGCCACATCTGGCACATAGGAGAAATTCTCATCTTCTGAACTTGCTAATAAATTAGCTTCACCATAAAGTTTAGCCTCTTTGAATGCCTTCTTTGACCAAGAACCCGAAACGATATAGTCAGCTTTACCGTTCTTCATCAAGTTCATAGGAATTGCTGCAAACTGTTGCGTTGCCCCACCTTGCAAGAACAGCACATGATAGTTATCAGGAACTGACAGCAAATCACGTATGTCTTGTTCTGCTGTTTCAATGATTTCAGCAAACGCCTTTGAGCGATGCGACATCTCCATCACAGACATACCGGTTCCTTTATAGTCAAGCATTCCAGCTTGAGCTTCTAAAAGAACATCCTCGGGAAGAATTGCAGGACCTGCTGAGAAATTGTAGACGCGACCCATCGTTTAAGCTCCGATCTCTGTTTTTTAACCAGTGGTCGAACCATTGTAATCCCAAAACCCGATATGGTTGATAGCATTTAAGGTGATCGTATATGCCTTATGCAATAATCCATAAAGACATATGTTCAAACAAACAAGAAAACCCAGGATTTATCATATAAATAAGCTGGAATTAAGCTAGAACTTCGGAGTAAATATGCTTGCAGAAAGATTTCTCACAAATCTATTAAAACCAATGATTAAACACAGTCTTCGTCTAAACGATATAGATGAAACCATGATGCCAGCTCCTGTTCCTGGTGAAAAATACATGCTCTACCTGCATGTCCCGTTTTGTGAAAGACTTTGCCCATACTGCAGCTTTAACCGCTATCCATTCAAGGAAAGTCTCGCAAAGCCTTACTTTGAAAACATGCGTAAAGAGATGATGATGCTTAAAGACTTAGGTTATGACTTTGAGAGTCTTTATTTTGGCGGCGGAACTCCCACTGTCATGATTGATGAACTTTGCGAAACAATAGACCTTGCAAAAGACAATTTTTCAATTCAAGAAGTCGGCGCAGAGACCAATCCAAACCATTTAATACCTGAATACATGGAAAAAATGAAAGGTCGCATCCAAAGACTTTCCGTTGGAGTCCAAAGTTTTGATGATGGACTTTTGCGCCAAATGGATAGATATGAAAAATACGGAAGCGGAGACATAATTTTTGAACGCATAGGAGAGGCTGTTCCTTATTTCGACTCGCTTAACGTTGACATGATCTTTAACTTCCCATCACAAACGGAAGACATTCTATTATCTGACCTTGAACGTATCGCAACTTGCGGAGCACGTCAGACTACGTTTTCACCGCTATATGTATCAAATGCAACCTTCAAGAAAATGAAAGACACCTTAGGCGCAATGGACTACGGTCGCGAATGGCGGTTCTACAGAATTCTTGACGGAGTTCTAGCCCAAGGTGAAAACCCAATGTTTAGACGCGAAACCATCTGGACCTTTAATAGACTTAATGAAAAAGGCATAGATGATGAAGCTGTTCGTATAAACGAGTATCAAACTTCTTACAACGAATATCCCGCAATTGGATCGGGCTCTATCACGCATCTTAATGGATGCCTTTATGTAAATGAATTCAGCATACCTAAATATAACGCGATGATTGAATCTGGACGAATGTCTATTACAGGTAAAAGTCGTATGTCTAAGCGCGATTTGATGCGCTATTGGTTTTTGCTTCACTTATACAGACTAAGGCTTGATAAGCAGGAATTCAAACGCGAGTTTGGCATAAGCGTTGAAATGGGTCTTCCTATAGAAATTGCCTTTATGAGAGCAAATGGTGCATTTGCCACCGATAATGCCAATGAGTTTACACTCACAGAACGTGGCCGCTATTTGATACTTGTCATGTATAGACAATTCTTATCAGGTATGAATAACCTTAGAGAACAAGCCAGGGCCCGATTATCAGGCCCTGAGCATGAGCTTCTTTTTGGAGAAGATAGTCCTTATTAACCTCAACGCTTCGAGGTGGTTTTACAAAACAAAAAACGTTGAGAGACAATATCTTTCAAGGTAAAACACATAAACACTAGCTCAATTATTATTTGCTTATCCAAGAAAACATATCGCGGATTTTTTCACCTGTTTTCTCAATTTCGTGTCCATTGATAGCCTCACGCTGCTCAAGAAGCCACTTATGACCCGCATTGCAATCATCAACAAACTCTTGAGCAAAACTTCCATCTTGAATGCGTTCCAAAATCTCCTTCATTGCAGCACGGCTTTGTTCGTTGATCACCTTAGAACCTGCATAATATTCACCATATTCTGCCGTATTTGAGATCGAATAATTCATAAAGTGAATGCCTGATTCATACATAAGATCAACTATCATCTTCATCTCGTGATAGCACTCAAAATATGCAAGCTCCGGTGGGTATCCCGCTTCTACCAATGTCTCAAAACCGGCTTTTACAAGTTCAACAAGTCCACCACAAAGAACAGCCTGCTCACCAAAGAGGTCTTCTTCAGTCTCCTCTTTAAACGTCGCCTTGATAACACCAGCACGAGCACCACCTACACCCCAAGCATAAGATAAAGCGATATCCCACGCATCTCCTGTTGCATCTTGTTGTACACAGATCAAATCTGGAACTCCTGATCCTTCTGTGTATTGACGGCGAACAATATGACCTGGTCCTTTTGGTGCACACATAATTACGTTTACATCCTCAGGTGGCTTGATATACCCATAGTGAATGTTAAAACCATGAGCAAAAGCAAGCGTATCACCTGGTTCTAAATACGGTGCAATAAACTCCTCGTAAACTTGAGGCTGCAACTCATCTGGCACTAGCACCATGATAAGGTTTGCCTCTTTAACAGCTGTCGCCATATCAACTACCTTAAGCCCAGCTTCCTCTGCCGCCTCAATAGACTTTGATCCTTCACGAAGACCAACTCTTACATCACACCCCGAATCTTTAAGGTTTAATGCGTGGGCGTGTCCTTGGCTTCCATATCCTATAATCGCGATCTTTTTGTTTTTGATAACTTCTGGATTGCAATCCTGCTCATAATAGATAGTTACAGCCATTTTTATCCCTTCCTTAAATACGCTGTTACTGCTTAATTATTCTTTTGAACTTCTGCTAAGAGCGATCTTTCCCGTACGCACAACCTCTTTAATGCCATATGCTCTAAACAAATCCTCTAAACCTTTAAGCTTTTCACCATCTCCAGTAGCTTCAATTGTTAAAGTATTGCGTCCAACATCTACAATTTTTGCTCTAAAAATATTGGCTATCTCAATAATCTCGTTTCGTCTTTCTGCAACAGCATTTACCTTGTAAAGCACTAGTTCACGCTCTATCGCACCCTCATCTGTTAAATCGGTGATTTTATGCACGCTAATAAGCTTATGCAGCTGCTTTGTAATTTGTTCATAAGCAATATCGTCTGCATTCACGATGGCGGTTACTCTAGACATTGTTGGATCCTCAGTAGGGCCTACAGACAAAGACTCAATATTAAAACCACGTCTAGAGATAAGACCTGTCACACGCGAAAGAACACCTGGCTGATTTTCAACTAAAGCAGAGAGAACGTGTTTCATTTTGCACCCTCCTCTCTGTTTGTTTGACCGTTTATTTCAGTAGTCTTTGGAGTGTCTACACGAACAGCACCTACAGCCACATCAATTGCACCCATAACATCATCTAGGGCTGCACCTGGAGCAACCATTGGATAGACGCTTTGTTCTTTAGAAATTGCTACATCTAAAAGATAGGGGCGCTTACTTAGAAGCATCTCTTCAATTGCGCCCTTAACATCTGAAGGATTCTCGATTCTTTTTGCATCCCATCCATAGGCATCAGCTAGTTTTACAAAATCAGGCACAGGCTCAAGAATTGTTTGAGAATATCTGCCACCATAAAATAGTTTTTGCCATTGATGAACCATACCTAAGGCATTGTTGTCCATGATTAGGACTTTTACAGGCACATTGTTTATGCTTGCTGTAGCCATTTCTTGGGAATTCATCTGAAAGGATCCGTCCCCCGCAACACAAACGACTTGCATATCCGGCTTTCCAATTGATGCGCCAATTGCTGCCGGAAAGCCAAATCCCATAGTTCCAAGACCACCACTTGAAAGAAATGTCCTTGGATATTCACGTTTAATAAACTGGTGAGCCCACATCTGATGTTGACCAACCTCGGTTACAACAATTGATTTTGCTGGATCTAATTGGTTTGAAAGTTCTTGCATTACAAGCTCAGGTACTATTTCTAAATCATCATCACCAACGTTTGAATGATAAATCGGATAGCGCTCTATCCAGTCTTTGATTTGTTTTATCCATTCATCATCAATAGGTTTTGCGCCATCATTTTCAAGTTGATTAACAAGCCCTGATAAAACGCCTTTCACATCCCCCACAATTGGAATTTGAGGCTCAAGAATTTTTCCAATCTCTGCAGGATCAATATCTATGTGTATAACCTGAGCGTGTGGGGCAAATTCCGATAGCTTTCCCGTAACGCGATCTGAAAATCGAGCACCTGCTGCAATAATCAAATCACACTCAGTCATAGCAAGATTTGAATATTTCGCCCCATGCATTCCAACAGGGCCTAGACACATTGGGTGAGACGCAGGAAACGCTCCCTTGCCCATAAGCGTTGTTACAACGGGTATCTGCATCATTTCAGAAAGACGCATAAGCTCAGGTTCAGCCTCAGAAATAATTACGCCACCACCCACATAAAGCAAGGGCTTTTTGGCCTGCTTGATAAGCTTGCATGCTGCGCGAATCTGTTTGGCATTCCCTTTATAAGTGGGTTTATAAGATGGAATATTTACATCGTCTGGATACTCGAAAATCATTTTTGTACCTGCTAGATCGCTTGGTATATCGATCAAGACAGGACCAGGTCTTCCAGTCATTGCAATATGAAATGCTTCACGAAAAGTTTTTGTAAGCTCATCAACCGACTGCAGTAAAAATGAGTGCTTAACAACCGGCATCGTGATACCAACGATATCTGATTCTTGAAAAGAATCAGTTCCAATTACCGCACGTGGAACCTGCCCCGTAATAACAACAAGCGGAACCGAGTCCATATAAGCCGTTGCAATCCCGGTTACGGTATTTGTAGCTCCAGGTCCGCTTGTTACAATCACAACACCTGGACGTCCGGTTGACCTTGCATATCCATCGGCCATATGCACGGCACCTTGTTCATGACGCGCTAGTACATGATGAATCTGCGTAGAGTCATACAACGCATCATAAAGCTTGATCGCTTGTCCCCCAGGGTATCCAAATATTGTGTCTACCCCCTCTGCCTCAAGGGATGCAATTACAGCCTCAGCCCCAAGCATTTCCTTGCCCTGTTTTTCTGTTTTTGCTCCCTTTCCCCGAGGAGCACCAACATCTTTAGCGGATCTTCTGATCTCTCTCATTTCAGCCATTACACATACGCTCCTTCATCTGCAGATGAGACCATCCGTGCATACTTTGCAAGAACACCAGACTCATACTTAGGTTTTGGTTCCTTCCAGTTCGCAAGTCTTTTTGCTAGCTCGTCATCATCAATATTTAATTGAAGGCTTCCACCTTCGATATCAACAGTGATTGAATCGCCATCACGAATAACAGCAATTGGTCCTCCCGCTGCAGCCTCAGGGCTTACATGTCCAACCGCAGGACCTTTTGTAGCACCAGAAAATCTTCCATCAGTAATTAAAGCGACACTGTCAGAGAGCCCCATACCAACAATAGATGACGTAGGAGTTAACATTTCACGCATACCAGGACCTCCCTTTGGCCCTTCGTATCGGATAACCACAACATCTCCCGGTTGGATACATCCCGAATTAATAGCATTACATGCTTCTTCTTCGCTTTCATACACCTTGGCAGGTCCTGTATGCTTTAACATCTTCGGATTCACTGCACTCTTTTTAACAATCGATCCATTGGGTGCAATATTTCCATGCAGTACCTTAAGTGCCCCAGCTTCAGAAAATGGGTTTTTATGGCTCCTGCAAACTTCACCATCTGATGGGTGAGTACAGTTTTTAATATAGTCATCCAAAGAGCCCATAATGGTTAGCGCGTCTCTATCCAAAAGACCTAACTCATATAGCTCATGCATAACAACCGGAACTCCGCCCACTTCATATAAATCGCTTAAAGGCCTAGGCCCTGATGGCTGCAACTTCACCAAATGTGGTGTTTTTGCACTTACCACATCCCAATCATCCATAGTGATTGGACATCCCGCTGCACGCGCAATTGCGGTTAGGTGCAATACCGTATTTGTGGATCCACCAAATGCCATATCGCATTCCATGGCGTTATGGACAGAAGCTTTATTTATGACATCTTTAATACAGATATCCTTTGAAACCAATTCCATAATTTTCATGCCAGCGTGTTTCGCAAGGCGAATACGCTCAGAATAAACAGCAGGGATAGTTCCATTTCCAGGAAGTGCAATTCCCAATGCTTCACAAAGACAGTTCATGGAATTTGCTGTAAACAATCCAGAGCAACTTCCACAAGTGGGACATGCAGTGTCTTCGTAATAGCTCAGGTCATCTTCTGTCATATTGCCAGAAAGCACTGCGGCTGAACCATCAAAAAGAGTATTCAAGTCCGTTGTAGGGCCACATCCTCCGCGCTGTTTTCCAGCAAGCATAGAGCCTCCGGACACAAACACTGTTGGAATGTTTACCCTAAGAGCGCCAATAAGCATGCCGGGAACAATTTTGTCGCAATTTGGAATGCACACGAGGCCATCAAATGCGTGTCCCTGAACGGCACACTCTACTGAATCAGCTATTACCTCACGAGACACTAACGAATAGTGCATACCATCGTGATTCATAGCAATGCCATCACATACGCCTATTGTTGAGATTTCAAATGGAACACCACCGGCCATTCGAATGCCAGCTTTTACTGCTTCGGCTATTTTATCTAGATTTGTATGTCCAGGAATAATGTCATTTTTTGAATTGAGCACCGCGATAAATGGTTTATCCATCTCCTCGTCGGTGATCCCATCGGCCTTAAGAAGGCTTCGGTGAGGTGCACGTGCAACACCTTTAGTAATCTGATCGCTTCTCATTTGCCTTTCTCCTTCAAATAAAAAAGCCCCGGCATAAGACCTGCCCAGGACATCGCATGAAGGCATATCGCAAAAGATAAGCGGTATGTATTGACATATCACGGTGTCACCGGTTCGGCCTTACTTCATGTCATATGCAAGACGGTAAGCCTTTACATATGTCAAAGTTTCTGGTCGAACTGCTCGGAGGTGGCATTCGGGTCGTCCAACTCTGGCTTTCAGCAACCGCCAGCTCTCTGTAAGAAGGATTCGCCCCTACTATCCTCGTCGACGCATTTCGATTATTAACTTATTTGCTGAGTATAACGCTTATCCAAAAGAATGTAGTCACATTCTTTCAACAATCGTTTCTATAAGCCTGCAAAAATCCCCTTCTCTGGATTTTGCGACCTCAAGTACTTCCATACCCCCTGGATTTCCCCCTTCAACACCACAGGCCATATTGGTTATAAGCGAAATTCCAAGAACGTTCATTCCTGCATGTCTAGCCGCAATCACCTCTTCAACCACAGACATTGCGACAGTGTCTGCACCCCACATACCAAAAGCTCGTATTTCAGCAGGAGTCTCTAAACTAGGACCTGTAAGCCCTAAATAAACTCCTTGTTGCATAGGCATTTTAAGTTCGAGTGCAACATCTTTTGCAAGACGCCTAAGACATGGATCATAAGCATCTAGCATTCCTTGGAATCTAGAAGCCATATGATCAGGTTCAATACCTGCTAAAGGATTTCTTCCGGTGAAATTAATATGGTCTGCTATTACGCAAAAATCTCCTACTGAAAAATTGCGATTTATAGCACCTACCGCATTTGTAACAATCAAAGATTTCACACCAAGTTTTCCCATAACCCAAACAGGAAGCACTATTTCTTGAGATGCATATCCCTCATAGCCGTGAAGGCGACCCTGCATGCATATTACTTCTTTACCTGACATGGTACCTACAACAAAACGCCCCGCATGTGATATTGCAGTTGATGTTTTCATATGTGGAATTTGAGCAAAATCAATGACTTTCGCATTGTCTATTTTGTCGGCTAAAGAACCTAGCCCTGACCCAAGAATGATCCCTATTTCAGGTGCTTTCCCTTCTATAGCTTTTCGCAATGCAGAAGTTGCCTCATTTATCATCTGAGTTAGGCTCTCACCGTTTTCGCCCTTAATATCCATATTTAACCCCTGATCATTAATACAGAATTACGCACGCCAAATAGCACTTAAAACTCTTGGTTTATCGGCTAGATCTTTCTCTATTTTAATTTCTGAAAACCCATTAGCCTCTGCAATTCCCGCTGCCAAATCTAGCGAATCTTCGAAAAGCTCTACAGCTAGCATGCCGCCAGGCTTCAAAGCTTTCTTTGAAAATTCAATCAGTCGTCTAAATATATCAAGTCCATCATCTCCCCCAAAAAGAGCAAGCGATGGTTCATAATCTTCAACTTCTTTTGGCATTGTATTGGCGATATAAGTTGGTATATACGGAGGATTTGAAATAACAACATCAAAAGTCCCCATAAAGGATGTATCTATTCCATCTCCTAGATCGCATTCAATCACATCTACAAAATCATCGAGTTTTAACAATCCAACATTTTCCCTTGCAAGCTCACATGCACAAGGAGATATATCAGTCGCAATCACTTTGCATCCCTTGCGCTCAGTTGCAATTGAACACGCTATACAACCAGAGCCCGTGCATATATCCGCAACAAGAATGTCCTCTACATCCTTTGGAATATTTGCAAGCGCCACACTCACTAAAACCTCAGTTTCTGGTCGCGGTATCAATACGCCTTTTTTAACTTTAAGCGTAAGATATCTAAAAGATGCACTTTGAGTAATGTATTGCAGCGGCTCTCCTGCGCTTCGCCTTTTAACTCCGTCACGCAAAACATCTCGCTCAGCATTAGAAAGCGGACGATCCATATCCATATATAAGGCTGTTCTGGAAAGGCCTGTTGAATAACTTAAAAGCCATTCAGCAGAAAGGCGCGGATTTGCATCCTCGTGGCGCTCTAAATATCCCCGAATCCAATCAAGTGCATCGCGGACTGTCCAAATATCTTTAGACATCCAACCACCTTATACTTGACTGCGGTTTAACCCACACACTAAACAGCTGCCTCTAATTTACGTGCTCTATCAGCAGCCTGAAGTGCATTGATAACATCTATCAGCTTATCCCCTAATAAAACATCAGAATAACTTGAGTTAAATCCAATGCGATGATCCGTCACGCGATCCTGAGGACCGTTATACGTACGAATTTTTTCTGCGCGATCGCCCGTTCCAATCTGAGCAAGCCTTTCTGCACCCTCAGCTTCAAGTTGTTCAGCTAACATCTTTTCATATAGCCTTGCTCTAAGAACACTCATCGCAGCAATCTTATTTTGTAGCTGAGACTTCTGATCTTGTGATTGGACAACCAATCCAGTTGGAAGATGCGTAATACGCACTGCAGAATCTGTAGTATTCACACATTGACCACCTGGGCCTCCAGCTCTAAAAACATCAATGCGCAGATCGTTTTCGTTGATTTCCACTTCAACTTCATCTGCTTCAGGAAGTACAGCAACCGTTGCCGTTGAGGTATGAATTCTTCCCTGCGATTCAGTTTTAGGCACTCTTTGTACTCTATGTACGCCGCTTTCAAACTTCATCAATGAATAAACGTGATCACCTTTGACCTTAAACTGGATCTCTTTATATCCACCAGATTCAGATGGAGACACATCCAAAGTTTCTGTCTTCCAGCCGGCAGATGATGCAAATCGCTCATACATTTTGTATAGATCCCCTGCAAATATTGCAGCCTCATCACCACCTGCGGCAGCTCTGATCTCAACGATAATATCTTTCTCATCAGCCGGATCAGCGGGAATCAACATAAACTTGATTTCTTCTTCAAGAGCCGGAAGCTTGTCTTCAATCTCTGAAATCTCAGATTGTGCAAATTCTTTAAGTTCAGGATCAGATAGCATTTCCTTAGCTGCATCTAAATCATTAATCGCATCAACGTACTCCTGTGCTTTTTTCGCAAGTGCACCTTGGTTTGCATATTCTTTAGCCAGCCTGTTATATTCCTTCTGATCTGCAAGCACATCTGGATCACCCATTTTCTTCTGTAATTCAGAATATGCCGACAAAAAATCAGTAAGTTTATCTTTCATGTTCACGTCTTGCATTCAACACTCCATATTGAATTAGTCAGCGGACTTACATGACATCCATAGTCATGATCTATAAGCTAAGTTTTACAACGCTTAAGTTTATCAAATGCTTTCCGAGGATTATTGAATATAAAGCTAGCTGATTCTATTTAAGTACTCAGATGCACTTTCTGCTGCATTTGCCCCATCCGCAACAGCTGTAGTTACCTGACGCAGAACCTTGGTTCTAACATCTCCTGCGGCAAATACCCCATCAATTGAAGTTTTACCCATCTCGTTTGCATCTATACGACCCGTTTGATCTAAAGCTATTTTTCCATCCAAAAATTCCACATTAGGAACGATCCCTATTGCAACAAAAACAGCTGCACACGATAGAGTGCTCATTTCTTGGGTGTTCTTGTTCTTAATAACAACACCTTTAACAGCACCATCTTCTTCAAGGAATTCCTCTACTGTTGTATTCCAGATAATTTCCAAGTTGTCTAAACCCTGAAGGCGTTTATTGTAAATCGCAGTCGCACGTAAGACATCACGACGTACAATCATGTATACATGCTCACAAATCTGGGACAGATATATTGCATCAGCAGCGGCTGTGTCCCCACCACCAACCACACAAACTGTACGACCTCTAAAGAAATTTCCATCGCATGTCGCGCAATAAGAAATGCCTGAACCTGTCAGTTTATCTTCGTTAGAAAGCCCTAATTTTGCTGGTCGTGACCCACTTGCAACAATCACGCTTTTAGCCAGAATTTCAGCACCCGATACAAGTGTCAACCTTTTTGGGAAACCGTCTAAATCAACCCCTATAACCTCATCATAGACTGTCTTTGCACCAAAGCTTTCAGCTTGTGAATGCATTATTTGGGACAAATCATATCCACTGGTGTTTTCTATATAACCTGGATAGTTTTCAAGGTGTTCTGTTTGCGCCAATTGTCCACCAGGGCTAATAGATTCAATCATTGCACAGTCAAGGCCAGCACGAGCACAATACATACCGGCGGTAAGTCCCGCAGGACCTGCTCCAACTATAGCAACGTCTAAAGCGTCGATATTATTGTTTTTATCATTTCCCATAATTTGCCCTCAGTATCTCACAGAATCAAAAATCCTATAGATCCTATAGATATGGATGCGACCCCTTTAAAGGGGTCGCATCCATATCAGTATAAAGCGAACTAGGAAAGCATATTTATAAGGCTTTGCTTTGGTTGAAGTCCAACTGTTTTGTTTTTAATTGATCCATTATCAAATACTACAAGTGTTGGAACCCCGGTCACCTTATATTGAGCGGCAATATCAGGGCTTTGATCAATATCTACTTTGTAGATATTTACCTTGTCACCCATTTCAGCTGCAATCTCATCCAACACAGGAGCTTGTCTTTTGCATGGTCCACACCATGTAGCAAAAAAATCAACTAAAGTTGGCTTATCTGCCTCTAAAACTTTTGCCTGAAAATCCTTTGATGATATAACTTCGCTCATTTTTACTACCTCCATGAAGTGTTTAAAGTACTTTCCATGCTTATATAAAACATAATGATACTTATATCTCGGTAATCTTTAAGCAATAACCAACATGTTTCCGAATCGCAAGATATGATCCAAACTTAAACGCTAAGCTTTACATAGTCCATAATTTGCCAATATTGGAGATGGGATTTCATTTGGAATTTGAACTGATATCACTTCTTTGTATTGTAGTAGTCGCTTTCATTTGCCCTCTTATATCCTCATTTCTTCCAAACAAGCTGATCCCAGAGACAGTATTTCTTCTTCTCTTTGGAATGCTTTTAGGTCCTAATGTCGCAGGAATTATAGATACAGGGGATGCAATATCACTCTTATCCGATCTAGGACTATCTTTTTTATTCTTGCTAGCAGGCTATGAAATCGATCCAAAGACGCTCCGCAGCTCACAAGGCAAGCATGGCTTTTTCACATGGATAGCTTCATTTGCTGTAACGATGCTCATCGTTTTTCTATTTCCTGGGTTTTCGGAAAATCCAATAATGCACTTAGCGTTAGGGATCGCTCTTACAACTACAGCATATGGAACTATTGTTCCTATCCTTCATGAAAGAAATATTGTAGGCACAAAAATTGGAGATGCCGTCATAGCTTACGGTACATGGGGAGAACTTTGTCCAATAATAGCCATTGCTTTATTGCTTTCTTCAAGATCTGCATGGGTTACAGGAATCGTGCTTCTTGCTTTTGCAATCCTTGCAATCACTTCTGCGGTTATACCTAAAAAACTCGCAGAAAAAGGAACGCACATGGTGCAATTTGTACAAGATAATTCAGACACAAATTCTCAAATGACCGTCCGTGGAGTCATGATTCTTCTTATGGGATTAGTTTGTATCTCGGCTCTTTTTGGACTCGATATCGTGCTTGGGGCATTTGCTGCCGGATTTGCATTAAGAGCAATACTTCCCCATGGAAACGAAGGCCTTGAGATTAAACTCCAAGGCATCGGATATGGCTTTTTTGTACCTCTATTCTTTATAATAAGCGGAACAAAAATTGATCCTAGCGCTGTAGCAACCAGCCCATTATTATTGCTTGCTTTCATCGCTTTGCTCATACTTATGAGAGCGGTGCCAATATATATCGGACTTAGCCTAAGTAAAGAAAGCCATAATATGTCTTCGCGCAACAAAGCAACTGTTTCTCTATATTGCACAACCGCGCTTCCTTTAATTGTTGCCGTAACAAGCGTTGCAGTTTCTAGTGGTGCCATGTCTCAGCAAATGGCCTCTGTTCTAATAAGCGCCGGTGGGATTAGTGTCTTACTCATGCCTCTTTTAGCATCGCTTACACTGCATACCATTGATGCGGAAATGGGAGAAGCGATAAAAGCTATTGGCCACTCTCCAAAAAAGACTATAACAATTCTTAAAGCACACCATCAAGCAGAGAAAGAAAAGCGACCCAGTATGGTTCATGTTTTAAGTAAAACTAAAAATAAAAAGCATTCGGAATTATTGCTATCAGACAAGAAAGACAACTAAAAATAACTCTTGAAAACCGCTGATTTTGCAATATCTTTGAGAATGTCTTGAACCTCGTTGTTTATCTTCGTCGCTTCTATTTCGATTTATTGCGTTTTTCGTCTAATTCCTTATCTGACTCTTTATTTGATTCCTTATCTAATTCCTTATCTAATTCCTTAT